>JYOD01000065.1:12876-150760 GCA_000955785.1 Burkholderiaceae bacterium 16 | reverse complement strand
GCGACACCCCCTCGGGATCCGACGAAAAGAGCGGCCGGGACCCAAACTCGCATCGCCTTAAGGCGATACTCAAACATGGGTCCCTCTTTTCCGCTCTTTTCACCGGATCCCGAGGCGCCCCATCCGGCCTGGTACACCTTGACGGCTCGCTTCGCATCGCGGGATTGTGTTTGCCGCCCCGCGGGCGGTAAACACGGCTATACCAAATCGGGAGTTTGACGACGTTGCGGGTCCTTGGAATTTGGGATCGGCCTGGGCGGCCTACTGCTGTTCGCCACCGTGCGCACACTACATCCATCGCGACGGCGACTGGCAGGCCCGGCGGCAGGCGCTGCTGTTCGGGCTGATCTTTTCCGCCACCATCGCCCTGGGCGCCATGAGCGACGGCCGGCGCTGGGGCGGCTTCGCCTGGGCAGGACTGACCGGGGCGCTGGCGCTGGCCGGCCCACTGCCGGAACCCCGCCCCGACTGGCTCGGCGCTCTTCTTTACCCGGGCTTGCTGTTGCATGGCATGGCCACCCTGCCGCGATTGCTGCTGCGCGCGCAAGCGCGCTGAGCTCCCCCGGCAACTGTCACCCGCTAGCCGTCGCCCACGATACTGTCCAAAAATTAGGCAGGCCGATGCACAACCGCCACTATTGGGCGAACGCGACGCACCGGACTTGGTTATCCACACAAACTGTGGATAACGCGATCTGGCAATTGTGGACAAATTGTGTACGTACGTCGCAGCAATCCGCGCTGCGTTTGCACGGCCATGCGCAATGCCGGGAGACGTTGGGATCACGCCAATCCCGCATTGGGAAGAGTCCGCCAGAGCTTGCGGACATGCCCGCCGTGGATGCCGTGCGCGCGGTACGTGGCGCCTGGCGCTGCGAGGTGCCCGTCATGGTGCTCTCCAGCCGGCGAGACGAAGACTCCGTCGTCAATACCCCGCAGGCCGGCGCCGATGACTACATGATCCGCCCCCTGCGCTCACGGGAACTGGTGGCCCGGCTGCATGCGCTTCAGCGCCGCACTGCCTCGCGCCGGCAATCGCTTGACCGTGCCATCAAGGTCGGTCCTTACGCACTGGATTGCCTCTCTCACCAGGCCGTATTCCAGGGCCGGCGGCTGCCGCTGACGCCCAAGGAGTTCGATCTCGCCTCGCTGCTGTTTTCCAATGTCGGACGCGTCCTATCGCACACGCATATCGAGCTGGCGATATGGGGCTACCCGCTGCCGCCGTCGTCGCGCGCGCTGGCGAGCCTGGTTTCGCGCCTGCGCCGCACGCTGCGGCTCTGTCCCCGCAACGGCCTGGTCCTCACCGTGATCTATGCCCAGGGCTATCGTCTCGATCAAACCGGTCCGGGGCTGGCCGCGCCGAGCTCCCAAGGGTTCGGCTGACCGCTGCCGCGGCGGCGCCCGTCAGGCCCCAGGCCGGCCGCTTTGCATCAGGTCGCGCAGGTCGATCACGGCAAAACCGCTGGCGGCCTTCTTGGCTTCGCGCTTGGCCATGGCCGCTGCCGCGCCGATATGGCTGCTGCCCAGGCGGGGCAGCCCGGCAATGCCTTCCAGCACCCATGGCCCGACCCGCACCGCGCCAGCAGCCATCGACACGGTGGGGAAGAACATGGCCTGCCCGCGGCGATCTTCGCCATGGATGCCGCCGGCCGCGCGGTCGGCGTCGTCATACATCTCGCGTGCCGCACGATTGAAACGCGCAATCGCCGAGCGCGTGCGTTCCGCCCAGTCGGGGCTCTGGTACAGCACCAGGAAATCGTCTCCTCCCACATGGCCCAGGAAATCCCGCGTGGGATCGCAAGTTTGCGTGAGGATGGCAGCCGCTCCCTTCAGCATTTCGTCGCCCTTCCAGTAGCCGTACTGGTCGTTGTAGGGTTTGAAATGGTTGAGGTCCACATAACAGGCATGGAACTCCGCGCCCGCCTCGATCAGGCGATCGATATGGCGGTTCAGGGGCATGTTGCCCGGCAGGAAGGTCAGCGGGTTGGCGTAGCGCGCCGCCTCCATGCGGATCTCCGTCACCGCGCGGATCAGGTCGGCGCCGGTGCCAAGGCCGGCGTAGCGCCCCTGCTCGGTGATGACGAAGCCGTCGGCCAGCGGACGCTGGTCCTCGCCCGACAGCGCCTGCGCCATTTCCTCGATGCTCGCGCTCAAGTCGAAACAGAGCGGCGCGCGATTGGCCATGCCGATGCAGGCCTTCTTGCCATACAGCTCCCGATGGAACGGCACCGCGAAGCGGTCGATGAAGTAGTGCCGGTTGACGATGGCCAGCGGTGTGTCGTCCTCGCTCACCACCGCTACCGCGTGCAGTCCCGCATGCGCGTGAAACAGCGCCAGCAGTTCGTTGTTGCTGGTGGCCGGGCTCACGGCGGGAGCGGATCGCAGCAGCTTGCCACCGACACGCCGGGATGCGCCGAGCGTACGGCCTGCGGAAACACGGCGATCTGCCTGGACACCAGCGCCTGGCGGGCCTGCTGCCCGACTTCCCGCAGCGGCTGCGGCTCCGGCCGTCCGAGGTAATAACCCTGGCCGAAAGGCACGCCCAGGTCGCGCAGCACCGCCAGCTCGTCGGCGTCCTCGATGCCTTCGGCGATCACCGCGCCACCCAGCGCCTTCACCAGGGCCAGCACCGTGCGCACGACCTCGAGCCGGCGCGAGCAGCTACCGATGCCGCGCACCAGCGACTTGTCCAGCTTGGTGAAGTGCGGCGCAAGGTGGATCAGCCGGTCGAGATTGGCGTGGCCGGTGCCGAAATCGTCCAGCGCGTATTGCATGCCCAACGCATGCAGCACGGCCATGGCCTGGCCAAAACGCTCGGCATCCTCAATGGGGGTCTGTTCGGTGACCTCGATCACCACCCGCTCCGGCGCGATGCTGTCCGTCACCAGTGCCCGCATCGCGCGGCCGTCTTCGGCCAGCAGGTAACGCAGCGCCATGGCGCTGAAGTTGAGGAACAGTTTGCCGCGCAAGCCGCGCGCCAGGCAACCGGATAGTCCCGTGCGCGCCGCCTGGAGTTCGATCTGGACGGTCTCGGCCTCGTTGCGGGCGAGGCCGAACAAAGCGTCCGGCATGGCGAGCGGCGAGTTGGACGGGCCGCGAACCAATGCCTCATAGCCCAGGATCTCGCCGGTGCCGAAGGCCACGATAGGCTGGAAGACGGCGTGCAGCGGCGGCAAGCGCAGCCGCGGCACGGGCGTGCCGGCCAGGGGAGAGGCAATCTGCATTGACGAAGTGAACGTGACGTGGAAAGGCGCGGCGCCAGGCGTGAATAAATGGTGAGCCGAAGTGGCTCTCCCTCTATTTCATGTCAAAAATATGTCGTCGGGATGACAAAAGCGATTACCCCCTCGGGCGGCCGGGATGTCATGGATGCGTCACAGCCGGCGGCCAGGATACGAGGCAAATAAAATCCACGCCGCCGCCCGCCGCAAGCGCGGGATGGCGGAACCCCAGGGTCAGCAAGTGGACCGCCCGGTCCATCGGAGTCTCAACGTGTCGCAAACCATCGAACTCAGTCTTCCACGCCGCATGGGCTGGCGCACCCCGTCCTGGCTGGGCCGGCTTCCGCTTGCCGCGCGCATGTGCGCCGCGTTCGCGCTGGTCTACGTGTTTGGTGCCGTGGTCGGGCTGACGGGCATTTTCAGCCTGGTTTCGGTCAAGCAGATGACAGATACGCTTTACCAGAGGGATATGCAGGGCGCCATCGCCGCGGAACGCGCGCAATCGGCGCTGGCCCGGCTTGGCCGTGCCCAGCTGGCGCTGACCATGGCCACCAGCGGCAGCGAGCGCGATGGCGCGGTGGCCGATATCGATAGCGCCCTCGGCGGCCTCGACCAGGCCCTGTCGATCGTTCGCAACGCGGCGCCCGCGCAGGCCCCGGCGTTGCAGCAGGAGCGCGACAGTGCCGCCGCAATGCTGCGGGATTACGTCGCCCTGCTGCGCAAGCAGCCGCTCGATGCGTTGCAGTTCGACAGTTCGGTCTCGGTCGAGGGCCATTTCCTGGGCGAACAGCTGCAAAAGCTGGCCGGGCTGGTCGAAGTCACCCGCAAGCAGCAGGAGCGACAGGCCGCCGATACGGTCGCCACGGTGGCCGCCAGCCAGTTGCGGGCCCAGGCCGTGATGGGGGCCATGCTGGTGGCGAGCCTGGCGGCGGCCGCCGCGCTGGCCTGGTTTGCTTCGCGCCTGCTGCTCTCGGAGCTGGGCGGCGAACCGGCCGACGCGGCCAAGGTGGCGAGCCGCATCGCCTCGGGGGATTTGCAGCAGCCAGTGCGCGTGCGGGCGGGCGACGAGCACAGCCTGATGTGCCTGCTGGCACGCATGCGCGACCAGTTGGCCGGCGTACTGGAAGGCATCCAGCTTTCCGGCGCCGAAATCGCCGCGGCCAGCGAAGGCATTGCCCATGGCAACCAGGATCTGTCCCGCCGTACCGCGCTGCAGGTTGCCGCGCTGGCCGCCGCCGCCGACAGCGTGGCGCGACTTACCGCGCTGGTCGGGCAGGCCCACGCGCAGGCCACCGAATCCAGCGCGATGGCGCTCCGGGCACGCGAAGCCACCGACGCTGGCATGGCGGTGGTCGGCCAGATGAGCGGCACCATGGAGGCGGTGAACCAGCACTCGCGCAGCATCACGGAAATGGTCGAGGTAATCGAGAGCATCGCCTTCCAGACCAATATCCTGGCGCTCAACGCCGCCGTGGAAGCCGCGCGCGCGGGCGAGGCCGGGCGCGGCTTCGCGGTAGTGGCCCAGGAAGTGCGCGGGCTGGCGCAGCGCAGCGCAACCTCCGCGCGCGAGATTCGGGCCACCATTGGCCACGCCAGCGAGGAGATCGCCCGTGGGGCGCGCCTGAGCGGGCAAGTGGTCAGCGCGATGGGCGGCATCGAGCAGGCGGTGGCTCAAAGCCATGCGCTGGCCGAACGGCTTTGCGGCGTGGCGGACGAACAGGCGCGCGGCATCCGCTCGGTCGGCGAGGCCGTGGCCCAGCTCGACCAGACCACCCGGCAGAACGCAGAACTCGTGGAAGCCGTCACGGCGCAGGCCGCCAGCCTGGACCAGCAAGCGGCCGGGCTGGCGGCCGGGGTGGCTCGCTTCCGGTTCTGAGGGCGGCCGTCGGGAGGCGGCCTGAGTGGCGAATGTCATGGCAATCGAATTACAGTTCTGCAATGCAGAACTGTAATTCCACCATGCGGTTGACGCGCAAGGCGATCGATGGGAATATCCGGCGATCGAACAATCCGGCGGCCCACGCCGGAAGCCTTACCCGGAGACTGTATGAGTAGCAACACCATGTCCGGCGCGCACGCGCCGGCTGCCGCCCCCTCCTCCTCGTTTACCCGCCTGCACCAGACCTTTGGCCCCTGGGTCCAGAGTCATCCCGAGCGCGTGGCGCTGATGGATGCCGAGCGGTCGCTGCGCTACGGCGAACTGGACGGCGCCATTGCCGAGACTGTCCGCGCCCTTGCGGCCCAAGGCGTGCGCGGCGGCGATCGCGTGGTGCTGGTGACAGAGAACAGCGTGGGCTGCGCGGTGCTGATCCTGGCGCTGAGCGCACTCGATGCATGGGCCGTGCCGGTCAACGCCCGCCTGTCCGCCCGCGAGATCGACAACATCGTCGAGCATTGTGGGGCGCGCATTGCGCTGTACCTCGACAGCGCCCATCCCGAAGCGCGCGAGCACGGCCTGGCACGCGGCGCACAGCCGGCCGAATGGCCGCACGTGGGCCGGCTGCTGCTGGGCGCGACCGACCAGGCCGCCGTGGCCGAGCCGGTGGAAGCGGCGGCGCGCGACCAGGTCGCGGCCCTGATCTACACCACGGGCACCACCGGCGCCGCCAAGGCCGTGATGCTGACGCATGCCAACCTGATGTTCATTGGCCGCTCCAACCGCATGCAGGCGCGCGTGCAGCCGGGTGACCGGGTCTACGGCGTGCTGCCGATCTCGCATGTCTATGGGCTGTCGGTGCTGCTGGTCGGCCCGCTCTCGAACGGCGCCACCGTCTATTACGAGCCGCGCTTCCGCCCGGAAAAACTCGCGCACGCGCTGGTCGCGGAGCAACTCACCGTGCTGCACGGCGTGCCCGCCATGTACGCCAAGCTGATCGAATGGAGCCGCGCCCAGGCCACGCCGCTGCAGGCGCCCGCGCTGCGCATGGCGCAATCCGGCGGCGCGCCGCTGACGGCCTCGCTCAAGGCCGCCTTCGAAGCCAGCTTCGGGATCATCCTGCACAACGGCTACGGTATGACCGAAACCTCGCCCACGGTCTGCCAGACCCGGGTGGAAGCCCCGCGCACGGACTGCTCGGTGGGTCCGGTCGTGCCTGACGTCGAGATCCGCCTGGGCGAGCCGCTGCCCGACGGCAGCGGCGAACTGCTGGTGCGCGGCCCCAATGTGATGAAGGGCTATTACCGCCGCCCCGACCTGACGGCGCAGGTGATCGATGGCGACGGCTGGCTGCATACCGGCGACCTGGCCCGCATCGACGCGGACGGCGCGGTGTCCATCGTGGGCCGCTCCAAGGAAATCATCATCCATTCCGGCTTTAACGTGTACCCCGAGGAAGTCGAGCAATCGATCAACGCCTACCCGGCCGTGCTGCAGTCCGCGGTGGTCGGGCGCGCGGTGGAAGGCAATGAGGAAGTCATCGCCTTTATCGAAGTGCGCGACGGCATGGAAGTGGACCAGGCCGCCCTGCGCGCCTTCCTGCGCGAGCGTCTGTCGCCCTACAAGATGCCAGCCGAGGTCAGGGTCGTGGCCCACCTGCCGGCCGCGCCGTCGGGCAAGATCCTCAAGGCCAGACTGCGCGAGCTGCTGGCCAGCGCGGGCTGAAGCACAACCCTGACGCCGCCGAGGCCACCGCATGTCCGAACCGCAGAGCGACCCGCAGACCGACGACGCGCCCCAGCACAAGGAAGACCGGCATTTCGTGACAGCGCTGGCGCGCGGCCTGGACGTGCTGGCCTGCTTCCGCAGCTTCGAGACGCGCCTGGGTAATGCCGAGCTGGCGCAACGCTGCGGCCTGCCCAAGTCGACCGTGTCGCGCCTTACGCATACGCTGACCGAGCTTGGCTACCTGCGGCCGGACCCGGATCAGCTCAAGTACCAGCTCGGCAGTTCGGCGCTGGCGCTGGCGCCTGCGGCGCAGCGCGGCGTCGACGTGCTCGCCGTGGTACGGCCGTATATGCAGGAACTGGCCGACCTGTCACAGGGCGTGACTTCACTGATCGTGCGCGACCGCGCGCAGATGCTGATCTACGAGAATTGCCAGTCGGAGTCATACCTGACGTTGCGGGTGGCGGTCGGCACGCGGATTTCCGGCTTGACCTCGGCTGCCGGGCGTGCCTATCTGGAGGCCCTGCCCGCTGGCGAACAACGCCAGGCCCTCGCTGCCTTCCGGCACCAGGACGGGATGGATGCCGCCAGTGCCGAGGCCATCGTCGAGCGCAGCCGCGCGGACGTACAGCGCCTGGGTTGCACCACATCCTTCGGCGAATGGCTGCCCGACATCAACTCGATCGCCGCCGCTTTCCGCCCCGGCCCGGCGCTGCCGCCGATGACGCTGTCCTGCAGCGGCCCCACGGCCATCCTGCCAGCCACGCAATTGCTCGAGAAGGTGCGCCCGCGACTGGTCGAGCGCATTCGTGAGATCGAATCGGTGCTGCGCGCACAGGACCGCTAAGCCCCGGTCCCGGCCCTGGTGGTGCCTTGGCTGTCATCCACCCGGCAGCCGCCCGCCCGCATCAAGCCAACGGCGGGGGGGCCACCATACCGTATTTTTCCAGCCACGGCGCCAGCTGCGGCAGGATAACGGGGTTGAGCGCCACGCCATCGCGCAACTGGCGCGCCTTGCGCTCCAGCGCGCCCTGCCCTGGCAGCCGTACGCGCTCCACACCGGGCCGCGGCGGGTTGCCGGTACAGGCGCGCGCCACCCAGCCCATCTGGGTGGCGAAGGCGTCCTCGCCGGCAAAGGCTGCCGGATCCAGGATCTGCAGGAAGACGGTATTGCCCCAGCGCTTGCCCGGATCGTCGCGGCCATGGCCCGTCAACCCGGCGGTCAGCGCTTCCACCATCAGCGACAGCGCAAAGCCCTTGTGGCCTGCATCGAGTCCGCCCAGCGGCAGGATCGAACCCGAGTGCGGGGGGAACAGCACCGCTGGGTCGTCGCTGGCATTGCCGTGTTCGTCGATCAGCCACTGGTGCGGCAGCCGCTTGCCTTCCTTGTACAGGCGGCCGGTCAGGCCATTGGTGGTGATGGAGGTGGAGACATCGATCAGTACCGGGCCCTCCGGCGTGGGAAACCCCACCGCCAGCGGGCTGGGGGAAAACACCGGGCGCATACCGCCAAAGGGCGCCACGGTGGCCGCGCCGGGCGCCGAGGAAAACAGCAGCATGACGAAGCCGGCCTTGGTTGCCCGCTCCAGGTAAGCCGCCAGGCAGGCGATATGGTGGGAGCGGCGGATCGTGACCGTACCGGTGCCGTAGTCGCGTGCCCGGGCCATCGCGGTTTCCATGGCGCGCAGCGTCAGCCACGGCCCCGGCAGGCGCTTCCCGTCCCAGGTGGCCACGGCGGCGCGATTGGCCAGCACCTCGTAGTCTTCCCTGACCGCCATGCTGCCGCTTTCAATCTCGGCCAGGTAGGTAGGCAGCAATTGCAGGCCATGCGTATCGTGGCCCATCAGGTCCCCTTCGACCAGGATGTCTGCCACGTCGGCGGCTCGCTCGGCGGGCATGCCCGCGCGCTCGAACATGGCCTGCGCCATGCTGCGCAGCGCAGCGGCATCATGGCGCGCAGTGGCTGTGGATTGGCTTTGCATAGAGGCTCCGTCAGGTCGGGCGTGCCGGGCACGCCTCTGGTTTTACTCGTTGACCGATACGCCGGCGGCCTTGACCACCTTTTCCCAGCGCACCTTCTCGGCCAGGGCGAAGGACTGGAATTCGGTGCTGGGCCTGGGATCGGGCTCGGCGCCGGCATTGACCAGCTGCTCGCGGAATTCGGGCCGGCGCATGGCTGCCATCACGGCGTCGCTGACCTTCGCCACGATCTCGCGCGGCGTGCCGGCCGGGGCGAACAGGCCGAACCAGGAGCCGGTGACAAAACCCGGCAGGCCGGCCTCTTCCATGGTAGGCAAGTCAGGCAGCGCGGCCATGCGTCTGGCGCCGGTGACCGCAAGCGCCTTGAGCTTGCCGGACTTGACGAACGGCAGCGAGGTCGGCGCGTTATCGAACATGATCTGCACCTGGCCGCCCATCAGGTCCGTCACCGCCAGCGCGCTGCCCTTGTACGGCACGTGCACCATCGCGGTTCCGGTCATCACCTTGTACAGCTCGCCCGACAGGTGGATCGAGCTGCCCGCGCCCGACGAGGCAAAGGTGGCGCGTCCATTCTCGCTCTTCACGAACTGCGTAAGCTCCTTGACGTTGCGGGCCGGCACCGAGGGATTGACCACCAGGATGTTCGGCACCGAAGCGACCATCGCCACCGCCGTGAAATCCTTCGCCGTATCGTAAGGCATCTTGCGATAGAAACTGGCGTTGATGGCGTTGGTACCGACCGTGCCCATCAGCAGCGTGTAGCCGTCCGGCGCGGATTTGGCGACGATGTCGGCGCCGATATTGCCCGAGGCGCCGGGGCGGTTCTCCACCACTACCGGCTGGCCCAGCGCCTTCTGCAGGTCGCGCCCGATCAGGCGGGCCACGATATCGGTATTGCCGCCGGCGGCAAATGGCACCACCACGCGGATCGGCCTGGAGGGATAGGTATCCGCCTGCGCGGGCAACGCCGCGCAGGCGGTGGCCGCAGCCAGTGCTGCCAGCAGCGCGCGGCGCGAAGGCTTGAAGCTTTGATGCATGGTTGTCTCCTTTGTGGTTCTTGTAGTGGCCATGCTGCCGGCCCCAGGGTCATGCCGGTGCTTGGCCCGGCGTGGCATGCGAGGTGCGCTCAATGAGACGGATCCGGCAGCAGCCGCCCCGGATTCATCAGCCCGTGGGGGTCCAGCGCGTGCTTGATTTTCTGCATCAGCGCCATTTCCACGGCGGATTTGTAGTGCGCGTTCTTGTCGACCTTGAGCTGGCCGATGCCATGTTCGGCCGAGATCGATCCGCGCGCGCGGTGCACCGCTTCATACACCAGTGCGCTGATCGCCGCGCCGTTGGCCCGCACGAACTCCGGCTGCGGCATGCCCTGCGGCGCGCTGACGTTGTAGTGCAGGTTGCCGTCGCCGAGGTGGCCGAAGGCCAGCACGCGCGCCCCCGGATGCGCGGCCACGATGGCGGCGCTGGTGCGGGCGATGAACTCGCCGATGGCCGAGATCGGCACCGAGATATCGTGCTTGAGGTTGTCGCCCTCTTGCGACTGGGCCTCGGGCAGGTGATGCCGGATCCGCCACAGGCCATCGGACTGCGCCAGCGATGCGGCAATGGCTGCATCGGACACGATGCCAGCCTCGAAGGCCTCTTCCATCAATTCGCCGAAGGCTTGCGTGGCATGGGCTTCGCTGTGCGGGTCACTGCCTTCCAGCAGGACGTACCAGGGATGCGCCTGGTCGAACGGCGCGCGGCAGTCCGGGAAATGGTGTGCCACCAGTGCCACGCACACGCCGCTCATCAGTTCGAACGCAGTCAGCGTGGCAGCCAGCCGGCGCTGGGCCAGTTCCAGCAGGCGCAGCGCCGCATGCGGATCGCTCACCGCGGCCAGCGCGGTCATGCGCGCGGCCGGTCGGGGGAATAGCTTGAGGGTAGTGGCGGTAATCACGCCCAGAGTCCCCTCGGCGCCGATAAAGAGCTGCTTCAGGTCGTAACCGGTGTTGTCTTTACGCAGGCCACGCAGGCCGTCCCAGATCTCGCCGTCGGGCGTGACCACTTCCAGGCCCAGGCATAACTCGCGCGTATTGCCATAGCGCAGCACCTGCACCCCGCCCGCGTTGCTGGCGAGGTTGCCGCCGATGGTGCAACTGCCTTCCGCGCCGAGCGACAGCGGATACAGGCGCCCCGCCTCCTGCGCCGCCTGCTGGACGGCGGCCAGGATGCAGCCGGCCTCGGCGGTCAGCGTGTTATTGAGCGGATCGATCTCGCGGATGCGGTTCAGCCGCGCCGTGGAGAGCACCAGCGCGCGCCCGCCGCCATCGGGAATGGCGCCGCCCACCATGCCGGTATTGCCGCCTTGCGGCACCAGCGGCACCCGCCGCGCCGCGCACCAGCGCACGATCGCAGCCACATCCCCGGTGGTGTCCGGCTGCGCCACCGCGAGCGCGCGGCCGGTCCAGCTGCGGCGCCAGTCGGTGAGGAACGGGGCTGTGTCCTCGGGCGCGGTCAGCAAGCGGCCGGCAAACCGGCTGCGCAGGTCGGCCAGCGTGGCATCGGTCATGGCGTGTCTCCTGTTTTTGTCTTATGTGGGGTGTCTTCTTGTCCGGGCAGTGCTAATGGCGGTGCTAATCGGCGATGCGCATCGCCGGCGTGATCTGGCGCGGATCCGTCACCAGTTCCAGCAACGCAGGCTTGCCCGCCGCCTGTGCCCGCGCGAAGGCCGCGGCAAAGTCTTCCGTCTGCGTCACGCGTTCGGCCCAGGCCCCGCACGACTGCGCCATCGCCACGAAATCCGGGCTCGGGATCGCCGTGCCGCTGACGCGGCCCGGATAGCGCTTTTCCTGGTGCATGCGGATGGTGCCGTACATGCCGTTGTTGACCACCACCACGATCAGGTTGACGCCGTACTGCGCGGCGGTGGCCAGTTCCTGCGGATACATCAGGAAGCAGCCGTCGCCGGCGAAGCACACCACGGTGCGCCGCGGGTCGCGCAGCTTGGCGGCAACCGCCGCGGGCAGGCCGTAGCCCATGGCGCCGCAAGTCGGCGCCAGCTCGGTGCGCGGCTGGCGGTAGGCGTAGAAGCGATGGAGCCAGACGGTGTAGTTGCCCGCGCCGTTGCTAAGCGCGGCGTCGTCGGGCAAGACGCGGTCCAGGTGCGCAATCACCGCGCCCATGTCCACGCCCGTGAGCTGCGGGTGCGGCCTGGCCGGCATGGCGAAGGCGGTATGCGCGGCGCGCGCGGCGCTGGTCCATTCGCCCCAGCGCACGGCGGCGGGCGGCGTCAGCGCAGCCAGCATGGCGGCGCCGGGCTCGATGCCCGCATGGATGGCCAGTTCGGGCTGGTACACGCGGCCAAGCTCGGCGCTGTCGGCGTGCAGGTGGATCAGGCGCTGGCGCGGGCGCGGCACTTCCAGCAAGGTGTAGCCATCGGTGGCGATGTCGCCCAGCCGCGTGCCGAAGGCCAGGATCAGGTCGGCGTCGCGCACGCGTTCCGCCAGCGCGGGATTGACGCCAAGGCTGAGGTGGCCGACGTAGTGCGGGTCGCGGTTGTCGAACACGTCCTGGCGGCGGAAGGCGCATGCCACCGGCAGGTTCCAGCGCTGCACGAAGGCAGCGAAATCGGCCGCCGCGCGCGCGCTCCAGTTGGCGCCGCCGGCGATCATCAGCGGACGCTGCGCGCCGGCCAGCGCCACGGCGAGCGCTGCCGCGTCGGCCGCGTGCGGTGCGGCCTCCACCGGGCAATAACATCCTGTATCGGCCACTTCGCACAGGCCGTCCAGCACGTCCTCCGGCAGCGAGATCACCACGGGACCGGGCCGGCCGGAGGTAGCGCACTGGAAGGCGCGGGCCACCAGTTCGGGGATGCGCGCCGGATCCTCGATCTCCACCACCCACTTGGCGATGGAGCCGAACATGGCGCCGTAGTCCACCTCCTGGAAGGCCTCGCGCCCCTTGTGACCGCGCGCGATCTGGCCGACGAAGAGCAGCATCGGCGTGGAATCCTGGGCGGCGATATGCACCCCGATGCTGGCATGGGTGGCGCCCGGTCCGCGGGTGACGAAGCAGATGCCGGGGCGCCCGGTGAGCTTGCCGTCGGCCTCGGCCATATTGGCCGCCGCGCCCTCGTGCTTGCACACGATCAGGTCGATGGCGGGCTGGTCATGCAAGGCGTCCAGCACGTCGAGGAAGCTCTCGCCCGGCACGCAGAAAATGCGCTCGGCGCCATGGATGTGCAGGGCGTCCACCAGCACGCGGCCGCCGGAGCGGGCCAGCCTGGCGGGCGATGACGAGGATAGCGCGGTGGCTGCAACGGGTTGGCTGGTCATGATGATATGGAATGGTGCGGTGCAATCGGACAGATGCCGGGCGGTGCCTGGGCACGAGCGCATCGGAAACCGTCCGGCGAATCCGGAATAGCCGGGAATGCATGGATTGTTATGCCGCGAACGCCTTGTGCGCCTGGCATACGCCGCATTTCTGCTATGCGTAAAACGCAAGGCTGCGCTTGCCGGGCGCGTGTAGATTGTTGCCAGGCGATCCCGCCCTGCCCCCGCACCCCTTGCCCAGGCATGGCGGTGCGGCGAGGCAGCGGAACGGAAGATGGCTTCGACAAAAACGATCAGGAGACCCAGATATGCCCATGCGCCCGCAACCCGGCCAGTCACTCCAGCCTTCCCGCCGCTTCGCCAGGCTTTGGACCTGCGCACTCGCCGCACTTACCGCGCTGGGCACCCTGGCCAGCGTCCTGCCGGCGCATGCGCAGGACGCGTGGCCGAACAGGCCGGTCAACTACGTCGTGCCCTTCGCCGCGGGCGGCACCACTGACGTGCTGGGGCGCCTGATCGGCCAGCGCCTGTCGCAGATGATCGGCCAGCCGGTGGTGGTGGAAAACCGGGCCGGCGCGGGCGGCAATATCGGCTCGGACTACGTCGCCAAGGCGGCGCCTGACGGCTACACCCTGGTGGGCGGCACCATCAGCTCGCACGCGATCAATGTGAGCCTGTACCCGAAGATGCCCTACGACCCGATCAAGAGCTTTCAGCCGGTGGCCCTGATCGGCACGCTGCCCAACCTGCTGGTGGTCAATGCCAACAGCCCGTGGAAGAACGTGCAGGACGTGATTGCGGCGGCCAGGGCCAAGCCCGGTACGGTCTCCTTCGGCTCGGCGGGCAACGGCACCTCGCAGCACCTCGCCGGCGAACTGTTCGCCAACATGGCAGGCGTCAAGCTGCTCCATGTGCCATTCAAAGGCAGCAGCCCGGCAGTGCAGGCGCTACTGGGCAACCAGGTGGACGTGCTGTTCGAGAACAGCGTGGCCGCCATGCCGATGATCCAGTCCGGCAAATTCCGCGCCCTGGCCACGACGGCAGCCAAGCGCGCGCGCGAGTTGCCGGACGTGCCAACGGTGGCCGAGGCCGGCGGGCCGAAACTGCAGGGCTACGAGATCGTCTCCTGGCAAGCCGTGTTCGCCCCCGCCAGCACGCCCGCGCCCATCGTCAACCGCCTTGCCACGGACATCGGCAAGATCATCCAGGAACCCGACATGCGCGCCCGCCTCGCCGCGCTGGGGATCGAGCCGTCCGGAGCGGGCCCGGCCGAACTGGGCGCTTTCCAGAAGAGCGAAGTGACCAAATGGGCGCAACTGATCAAGACCGCGAATATCCGGCCGGAATGACGCCAGCGCATGGCTCGGGTGCCTTGCCGGGTACCCAAGCGGAGCCCGGCGGCTTATGATGGCCAATTGATTTCGGCTGTGACCCCTTCCCTCTTTCCCCCTGAAGCCCATGAGTGAACACCGCATTCCGACCGCCGCCCTCCATCAGTGGGTGGTCGATCTCTGGCTCGCCGCCGGTTCCGACGCGCGCGAGGCCCGCCTCACCGCCGATCACCTGGTCGGCGCCAACCTGTCCGGCCACGATTCCCACGGCGTCGGCATGATCCCCAAGTACGTGCTGTCCTGGCTGGGCGAGCAGCTCCAGCTGAACCAGCACGTGAGCGTGGTGCACGAGGCCGGCGGCATCCTGAGCCTGGACGGCAACCGCGGCATGGGCCAGGCGGTGACCGAGGAGGCCATGGGCCTGGCAATCGAACGCGCGCGCGAGCACGGCGTGTGCGTGCTCGGCCTGCGCCGCTCGCACCATCTGGGCCGGGTCGGGCACTGGGCCGAGCAGGCCACCGCGGCCGGCATGATCTCCATCCACTTCGTCAACGTGTTGTCCAAGCCGATCGTGGCCCCGCATGGCGGCTACGAGGCCCGTTATGGCACCAACCCGTTCACCATCGGCGTGCCGGTGGCCGGCGCCGAGCCGCTGGTGATGGATTTCGCCACCAGTGCGATCGCGCTGGGCAAGGTGCGCGTGGCCAACAACAAGGGCGTGCCGGTGCCGCCGGGCTGCCTGCTGGATGCGCAAGGCCAGCCCACCGACGACCCCGCCGTGATGTTCCCGCCCGCAGGCGATCCGCAAGGCGCGCTGCGCGCCTTCGGCGAGCACAAGGGCTATGTGCTGGCGGTCATGTGCGAACTGCTGGGCGCTGCCGTGACGGGCGGCCACACCATCCGACCGGAGACCCTGACCCACGAGCATGCGGTCTGGAACAATATGCTGGCCATCGTGTTCGACCCGGCGCGCCTGGGCAGCAGCACCACCTTTGGCCATGAGGTGCAGGCCTTCGTCGACTGGCTGCGGTCCTCGCACCTGCAGCCCGGCACCGATGCCATCCTCCTGCCCGGCGAGCCCGAGCGCGCGTGGCGCCGCGCCCGCGCGGAGTTCATGCCCGTGGACAGCGGCACGCTCGCCCAGCTCGACGATGCCGCGGCACGCGTGCAGGCCGCGCGAGGGAAATCGCCCGGCCCGCTGTCGCGGCTGGCAGTGGACTGATCCGCCTTGTTCCGGGCGATAAACCGACAAACCGAGGCCTAGCCACCATGCCGCACCTTATTATCGAGATCACCGAAAACACCCGCCTGACCTGCTCGCAGGAGGAACTGCTGGACGAAGCCAATGCCGCATTGCTGGCTTCCGGCCAGTTCAACGAACCCGACATCAAGTCGCGCTGCATCACGCTGACTTCCTTCCGCCAGGGCACCGAAGCACGCGAACGCGCCTTCGTGCATGCGCGCCTGCACATCCTGGATGGGCGCGAACTGGCGGTGCGCCAGGCGCTCAGCAAGGCGGTCTGCGAAGTCATCGCCGAAGCCGTACGGCCCGGCAGCCCGGAAGACAGCGTGCAGGTCAGCGTGGAAGTCGTGGAGATGGAACGCGCCAGCTTTACCAAGCAGATCGTCAGCGGCTCACGCTGAGGCTGCGCCAGGGCCGCTGCGCCGGCCCGCCGGGAACCGGCAATAACCAGCAACAACGATGGCCTCGGCGCCTGCCGCACGTGCGGCAGGCGCCAACGAAAGGCCACGCCATATCCATTCGCGAAGAAACCCCCAGGAGATAACGTGTCCGCCACCCAACCCGCCGCCCCGGTGATCCGCCTGCACGCGCAGGACAACGTACTGATCGCGCGTACCGAACTCAGCATCGGCACGCCCGTGCCCGGCGAGGCATTCAGCATCCGCAGCCAGGTGCCGGCCGGGTACAAGATCGCGGCGCGCGCCATCGCCAGGGGCGAGCCCATCCTCAAGTACAACACCACGATCGGCTTTGCCGGCGCCGACATCGCGCCGGGCACGCTGGTGTCCGGACACAATATCGAGTTCCGCGAGTTCGACCGCGACTACGCCCATGCGCGCGACTTTGTGCCGGTAGCGCTGTTGCCCGAAGCGGAACAAGCCACCTTCGACGGCATCGTGCGCGAGGATGGCCGCGTGGCCACGCGCAACTTTATCGGCGTGGTCGCCACTGTCAACTGCTCGGCCACCGTTGTGCACAAGATCGCCGAATGGTTCACGCCCGAGCGGCTGGCCGACTATCCCAACGTGGACGGCGTGGTGGCCTTTGCCCACAGCACCGGCTGCGGCATGGAGATGAGCGGCGAGCCGATGGCCATGCTGCAGCGGACCCTGGCCGGCTATATGCGCCACCCCAACCTGGCAGCCGTGCTGGTGGTCGGGCTGGGCTGCGAACGCAACCAGGTCAACGCGCTGCTGAAGGCCGAAGGACTGGAGCCCGGGCCCCGGCTGCATGCGTTCACCATGCAGGACACTGGTGGCACCCGCAAGACCATTGCCGCCGGCGTGGCCGCGGTGCAGGCACTGCTGCCGGATGCCAACCGTGCCGTACGCCAGCCGGTGTCGGCCAGCCACATCAGCATCGGCCTGCAATGCGGCGGCTCGGACAGCTTTTCGTCGATCACGGCCAACCCGGCGCTGGGCGCGGCCATGGACATCCTGGTGCGCCACGGCGGCACGGCCATCCTGTCGGAAACGCCGGAGATCTATGGCGTTGAGCACACGCTGACGCGCCGCGCGGCCAGCCGCGAGGTGGGCGAGAAGCTGGTCGAGCGCATCCGCTGGTGGAAGGATATCTACGCCGCCGGCCGCGACGTGCAGATCAATGGCCGCGTCAGCCCCGGCAACCAGGCCGGCGGGCTGGCCAATATCTTCGAAAAATCACTGGGGTCGTCGATGAAGGGCGGCACCGGCCCGCTGATGGGCGTGTACCGCTACGCCGAGCCGATCACGAAAAAAGGGTTCGTTTTCATGGACTCGCCCGGCTTTGACCCTGTATCGGCGACCGGGCAGATCGCCAGCGGCGCCAACCTGATCTGCTTCACCACCGGGCGCGGCTCCATGTTCGGCGCCAAGCCGGTGCCATCGCTCAAGCTCGCCACCAACTCGCCGATGTACCAGCGCCTGGAAGAAGACATGGACGTCAATTGCGGCGAGATCCTCGATGGTACCGCTACCATCCAAAGCATGGGTGAACACATCTTCGCGCGGATCCTGGCGGCAGCCTCCGGCCAGCGCACCAAGAGCGAGTTGCTCGGCCTGGGCGACCATGAGTTCGCGCCGTGGCAGATTGGCATCACCGGCTGACGCAGCCCCCATCTGCTATCGCGCGCCGCGCCTCAATAAACAGGAACACTAAACGACATGTCAACGCTGCCGAATTCGAACTTGCCCTCCCCGCTGCCCAACCGTTTCCGTGCCGACATCCTCGCGCGCAAGCGCGTGATCGGCTGCTGGTGCTCGCTGGGGAATCCCACCACTACCGAGATCCTCGGCCTGGCCGGCTTCGACTGGCTGCTGCTCGACGGCGAGCACTCGCCCAACGATGTGCTCACCTTTATCCCGCAGCTGATGGCGCTGCAAGGCAGCGTGAGCGCGCCAGTGGTGCGCCCGCCGGTAAACGATCCGGTGGTGATGAAGCGCCTGCTGGACATCGGTTTCTATAATTTCCTGATTCCCTTTGTCGAGAGCGCCGAACAGGCCGAGCGCGCCGTCAGCGCCACCCGCTACCCGCCGGCCGGTGTGCGCGGCGTGTCGATGGTCCAGCGCAGCAACCGCTACGGCACCGTGCCGGAGTACTTCAGCCAGATCAACGACAATATCTGCGTGCTGGTACAGATCGAAAGCCGGAAAGGCGTCGATGCCGCCGATGAGATCTGTGCCGTGGAAGGCGTGGACGGCATCTTTATCGGCCCGTCGGACCTGGCCGCCGCCTGCGGCCATCTCGGCAACCCCAACCATCCCGAGGTGCAGGCGCAGGTGGCGCGCATCTTTGACGCCGCCAATCGCGCGGGCAAGGCGGTCGGCACGCTGACGCCGGTGGAAGCCGACGCGCGCCGCTACCTGGATATGGGTGCGAGCTTCGTGGCGGTGGGCCTGGACCAGAATATCTTCCGCAGCGCCACGCAAGCGCTGCACGATCGCTTCGCCGGCTAAGAGCGGCATCCACCTGAAGCGGCGCCGCGCGCGGCCCCAACGGACGACAGACGACAGACGAGAGGACTGACATGAGCAAGATCGGATTTATCGGACTGGGCGTGATGGGCACGCCCATGGCGCAACACCTGCTGGCCGGCGGCGATACGCTCTATGTCCACTCCCGCAGCGGCCCGCCAAAGGCCCTGCTCGATGCCGGCGCCCAGGCCTGCGCCAATGCCACCGAAGTGGCGCGGCAAAGCGATGTGATCTTCCTGATGCTGCCCGACACGCCCGACGTGGAGCGCGTGCTGTTTGGTGAAAACGGTGTGGCGCAAGGCCTTTCCAAAGGCAAGGTCGTGGTCGATATGAGTTCCATCTCGCCGATAGAAACGCGCGTCTTCGCTGGAAGAATCGAAGCGCTCGGCTGCGATTACGTGGACGGCCCCGTCTCCGGGGGCGAAGTCGGCGCCAGGGCCGCGACCCTGTCGATCATGGCCGGCGGCAAGCAGGCCGTGTTCGACCGCGTGCTGCCGTTGCTGCAGTTGATGGGCAAGAACATCACGCTGGTGGGCGGCGTGGGCGACGGGCAGGTGGCCAAGGTGGCGAACCAGGTGATCGTCGCGCTGACCATCGAGGCCGTGGGCGAGGCCCTGGTGCTGGCCGCCAAGGCAGGCGCCGACCCGGCCCGCGTGCGCGAAGCGCTGATGGGCGGCTTTGCCAGCTCGCGCATCCTGGAAGTGCATGGCGAGCGGATGATCAAGCGCACCTTCGATCCGGGCTTCCGCATCGAACTGCACCAGAAGGACCTCAACCTGGCGCTGTCGACCGCGCACAAGCTGGGCGTGAGCCTGCCAAATACCGCCTCGTGCCAGCAACTGTTCAATGTTGTGTGCGGCACGCTTGGCGGCGCCAGATGGGACCATTCCGGCCTGGTGCGGGCGCTGGAACATATGGCCGGGCACGCCATCGGCGACCAGCCCGCGGCCAAGGCCTGAACTTGCCCGCGCATACCGCATGACCGCGCTCAACTCCGAGGACCTGGCCTGCTTCGTCTGCGTGGCCAATACGCAAAGCATCTCGCGCGCGGCGCTTGAAATGGGCGCGGACCAGTCCACCGTCAGCCGTCAGATCGCCCGGCTGGAAGCGGCACTGGACACCCGCCTGTTCCACCGCAGCGGGCGCGGCGTGGTGCTGACCGAAGCCGGCCAGACCCTGATCGTCTACGCGCGCCAGGTAGCGGCCACGCTGGCGGAGGCGCGCGAAGCCATTCGCGCGTCGTCGGCGCAGGGTCCGGCGCAGTTGGTGATTGCGGCACAACCTACCATTGCCAACACCGCGTTCGCCAGCATCGGCACCGCGCTCAAGCAGCGCTTTCCCGCCACCAGGGTTCGCTTTGTCGAAGGGCTGGCGAGCCCGTTGCTGGCCTGGCTGGCGGCGGGCGAGATCGACGTCGCCCTCCTCTATCTGCCCGAGCAGCAAGGCGCGCTGAAGGTCGACATCCTGCTGGAAGAAGACCTGACCCTGGTCACGCCAACCTCGTGGAGCCATCTCGGCCCCACCTTTCCGGTGCGCCGGCTGGGCGAGGTGCCGCTGATCCTGCCCAGCACCGGACACGGCCTGCGCGTGCTGGCCGAGTCGCTGGCGGCCAGGGCCGGCGCGAGCCTGCAACTGGCGCTGGAATGCGATGCCTCCAATACCGTATCGATGCGGCTGGTGGAAGATGGCTGCGGCGCCACCCTGCTGCCCTTTGCCGCGGTGGCCGACCGCGTGGCGCAAGGCCGGTTGCATTCGGCGCGGCTGGTGGATCCGGTGGTGACGCGGCAGGTGGCGCTTGCCACCGCGCGCAACCGGACGCCGGTGCCTGAGCTGTGGGACATAATGCAGACGGTCAGGCAGTCGGTGCGGAATATCGTGATGTCGGGGGCGTGGCCGGGGGCGCGGTTGATTTGATATTGTTCAGTTGATTTGTTTGCCAGCGGTGGCGAAAGCGGGGGACCTGAAGTTCATGCAAGCACTTCCAAACCGTACTTCTGGACGACCTGCAACAGCCTCGCTGCCATTCCGCTAGGCTGCTTCTGGCCGCTTTCCCATTTCTGAATCGTGACGGAGCGCTACTGCGTCGTCTACCAGACGCTGGCCCGCGGAACCCCTTTGGCGGTCAGCCTTGCCGTCGGCGGCGAGCCGGCGGCAAGGCCAGGCTCCACCCCTACGCAGGCTTGATGTTCTGGTTGTGACGGAACAGGTTGTCGGGATCGTACCTGCGCTTGACGTCGGCCAGCCGCGCGTAGTTCGGCCCATAAGCTGCCCCGACGCGATCGCCCTCTTCCTGCGTCAGGAAGTTGACGTACACCGAGCCCTGCGCGTACGGCGCTGCCGCCTGGAACACCTCGCGCGACCAGGCGACGCAGGCATCGTCGTCGGCCGGATCGGTCCAGCGTCCGTGCACGTTCATGACGAAGTTGGCATCGCGGCTGGGATAGGCCGTGGCATCCACCGCCACCCGGTTGGTCTGGCCGCCCATCGAGCCGATGAAGATCTCGGTGTACGGGGAAGGCAGCTTGTTGATGTAGTCCGTCAGCAGCGTGATCAGGCCGTCGTCGAGCCCGGCGAAATTGTGCGACTTCCAGTAATTGCGGGCGCCGGGCGTTAGCAAGGGATCGAACGCCTGCTGCCACGCGGTGAATGGCATCGGCCCCACATGCTCGCCGTAGGGTGTGCCCAGTTTGCGCAGGGGCTCGACCAGTTGCGGCCCGTCCGCCACCGGCCCGATATAGCAGATAGCCAGCGCCACGATGGGCTTGCCGTGCGTTTCGGGCGGGAGGAACGGCAAGGGCGGCGCCAGCCGCATCACGGCCCAGACGGTCAGCTCGTCCGGCATGCCGGCGAAACGGTCGCGCAGTGCCTGCAAGACCGTAGCTGCCTGCGACAAGGGATAAACGATCAGGCCACCGAACACCTCCGGGCCGACCGGATGCAGCGCGAACTCGAACAGGGTGACCACGCCGAAATTGCCGCCGCCGCCGCGGATGGCCCAGAACAGGTCGGGATGTTCGGAGGCGCTGGCGCGCACCAGCTTGCCGTCGGCGGTGACGACCTGCACACCGACCAGGTTGTCGACCGACAAACCGTACTTCCGGCTGATCCAGCCAAAGCCGCCGCCCAGCGTCAGGCCGGCCACACCGGTAGTCGAGTTGATGCCCAGCGGCGTGGCGAGGCCAAAGGCCTGGGCCTCGTGGTCGAAATCGCCAAGCGTCGCGCCAGGCTCGACATAGGCGCGCAGCGCGGTAGGGTCGATCCGCACCGACTTCATGGCAGACAGGTCCAGCGTGATCCCGCCCTCGCATATCGCCAGGCCGCCGATATTATGGCCACCGGCGCGTACCGAGAGCAGCAGGCCGTTGTCTCGCGCGAACGCCACGGTATGGATGACATCGGCTGCGCCGGCGCTTCGGACGATGAACCCGGGGCGCCGGTCGATCATGGCGTTCCAGATGCTGCGGGCCTCGTCATAGCCCGCATCGCCAGGCTGCAGCGCCTGGCCTCTCAATTTCGACTTCAAGCCTTCGACCAGCTCGCTGGACAGATCAGCCATGATGCACCTCGCGACGGAATCCCCGGTTTCGGGTTCGGCCGCGCTACCGGCAAGGCGCCACGAAGCACGGCTTGATCCGTCTCCGGCGTCATGTCCGCAGGGAGGACGGCATGGCGGACTGAGGGGGGAAAAGCGGCTGCCGGCTGGCTTGAGGAAGGCTGGGAGGGGTCGAATCCTTCCTCATTTAAGGTTGGTCCCCGGGTAATGTAAAGCAATCGGGACACTGGTCCCGATTGCTCGCCCGTATGCCCCGGCTCACCCTTCGCTCAGGTCACCGGCGCAGGGTTGAACAGCGCCAGCGAATTGTGCAGTTTATGGTGCTCGGCCCAGGTCTTCCTGCGGCCGCTCGCCACATCCAGCATCAGCCGGAACAGCTCCCAGCCCACGTCCTCGATGGTGGCTTCGCCAGTGGCGATGCGGCCCGCATTCACGTCCATCAGGTCGTGCCAGCGGCGTGCGAGATCGCTGCGGGTGGCGACTTTGATCACAGGCACTTCGGCCAGGCCGTACGGCGTGCCGCGACCGGTGGTGAACACGTGCAGGTTCATGCCCGCGGCCAGTTGCAGGGTGCCGCAGATAAAGTCGCTGGCCGGCGTGGCGGCGTAGATCAAACCCTTCTGCCTGAGCTTTTCACCGGGTGCGAGCACGCCGGTGATGGCGGTGCTGCCCGACTTGACGATCGAACCCATCGCCTTCTCGACGATATTGGACAAGCCGCCCTTCTTGTTGCCCGGCGTGGTATTGGCGCTGCGGTCGACGCGGCCTTTTTCCAGGTATCGGTCGTACCAGTCCATCTCGCGGATCATCGCCTGCGCCACTTCCGGCGTGGCGGCGCGCGCGGTGAGCTGGTCGATGCCGTCGCGCACCTCGGTGACTTCCGAGAACATCACGGTGGCGCCCGCGCGCACCAGCAGGTCCGTGGCAAACCCCACGGCGGGATTGGCGGTCACGCCGGAGAATGCATCGCTGCCACCGCATTGCACGCCAACCACCAGTTCCGAGGCCGGGCAGGTTTCGCGGCGGCGCTGGTCGAGCCTGGCCAGATGGGTGTGCGCCATGGCCATGATGGAGTCGATCATGCTCTCGAAGCCCACATGCTGGTCGTCCTGCAGGCACACCACGCCAACCTCCACGTTGCCGGCGCCGGTCTGCACTGGCATGGTGCCCGGCGGCATCAGGCGTTCGGGCTGCAGTTTCTCGCAACCCAGGCTCACCATCATCGCGGTGCCGCCGAAGTTGGGGTTGAGGGCGATATTGCGCAGCGTGCGGATCGGCACGATGGCGTCCGGCGCATCGATGGCCACGCCGCAGCCATAGGTATGCTCCAGGCCCACCACGTCATCCACATTGGGGTACTTCGGCAGCAACTCGGCCTTGATGCGGCGCACGGCATGCTCCACCACGCCCGACACGCATTGCACGGTCGTGGTGATGGCGAGGATATTGCGGGTGCCGACCGAGCCATCCGGATTGCGGAAACCTTCGAAGGTGTAGCCCTCCAGCGGCGGCAGCGGCGCCGTCACGCGGGTGCCGATGGGCAAGTCGTCCAGTCCGGGCGCCACCGGCATCTCGATCACGCGCTCATTGACCCAGCTTCCCCTTGGCAGGTCATGCAGCGCATAGCCGATCACCACGTTGTAGCGCACCACGGCATCGCCAGCCGCCAGGTCCGCCAGCGCCACCTTGTGACCCTGGGGTACCCGCTCGCGCAGCGTCAGTCCACAGGGAAACACGGTACCCGCCGGGAGACCGCCATCGTTGGCGACGATAGCCACGTTATCCGCTTCATGGATGCGGATATACAGCGGGGTGCCTTGCACCTGCGTGCCCGGCTGCTCCACTTGCTCTACTTTGATATCGATAACCGACATGTTCTTTTTCCTTGCGAAATGCTTCCGGTAGCCTGGCCACGCAACACGGCGCGGCCACGGCCATCAGGGATGCTTGAGTTCGACGCGCTTGATTTCCTTGACGATCACCAGGTAGCTGATCACTGTCACCAGCGCGTTGGCACCGACGAACACCAGCGCGCCATTGAAGGAACCGGTGGTGGCAAGGATATAACCGATCACGATTGGCGTTACGATGCCCGCGATATTGCCGAACATATTGAAGATGCTGCCGGCCAGGCCGATCACTTCCTTCGGTGCCGTATCCGCCACCACGGCCCAGCCCAGCGCGCCGATGCCCTTGCCGAAGAAGGCCAGCGCCATGAAGCCCACCACCAGCCATTCGCTATCCACATAATTGCAGGCCACCATGCTGACCGACAGCAGCATGCCGGCGACGATCGGCACCTTGCGGGCCACCGTCAGCGAATAGCCGCGGCGCAGGAAGCCGTCGGATATCACGCCGCCCAGCACACCGCCGAGGAAGCCGCAAATGGCCGGCAGCGACGCGACGAAGCCCGCCTTCAGGATCGACATGCCGCGCGCCTGCACCAGGTACACCGGGAACCACGTCAGGAAGAAGTACGTCAGCACGTTGATGCAGTACTGGCCCAGGTACACGCCCAGCAGCATGCGGTTGGACAGCAACTGGCGTACATAGAACCAGCGGGCGCCGGGTTCCTGCTCCTGCTTGCCGGCGTCGCCGCTCATCTCGATCAGGCCGCCGCCCTGCCGGATATGCTCCAGCTCGGCGCGATTCACCGCCGGATGGGTAGCCGGGCTGCGTACCAGCTTGAGCCAGAGGCCGGCCAGCACCATGCCCAGCGCGCCCATCCACAGATAGACATGGTGCCAGCCCAGCGCGTGGGTCAGCCAGGCCATCAGCGGCGTGAAGAGCACCGCGGCAAAGTACTGGGCGGAATTGAATATGGCCGACGCCGTGCCGCGCTCGGCCGTAGGAAACCAGCTTGCAACCACCTTGGCATTGGCAGGAAACGCCGGCGACTCGGCCAGGCCCACCGCGAAACGCAGTACGAACAGCGTGGTGACGGCAGCGCCAACCGTGGCGAACGCGCCGATAAAGCCCTGCAGCAGCGTAAATAGCGACCACAGGAAGATGCTGCAGGCATAGATGCGGCGGGCGCCGAAACGGTCGAGCAGCCAGCCGCCGGGGATCTGCGCCATCACATAAGCCCAGCTGAAAGCCGAGAAGATAAAGCCCATCTGCACGGCGTCGAAGCCGAACTCCGCCCGCATCGCGGGACCGGTGATGGAAAGCGTGGCGCGGTCGGCGTAGTTCACCGTCGTCACCACAAAGATCATCAGCAGGATCCAGTAACGGACATTGCTGCGGCGGGTGGCCTGCCCGGCCACGCTGAGGGTATTGCTTGGATTCATGGGGTCTCCGGCGCCGGCCGCGACGGCTATGGGCGGTACCCTTATCCGGCTACCGGCCACCCCGAAGCTTTCATGGCCGCGTGATATGTCGTCGTATAACTGAGATTATAGGCAACGGGTTTCCCACGCAGCATTCAGTGTTTACCCGAGGTGAAGTGTTCGTGGAAGATCGATGCACGCTCATGTTGCGCGTTCATCGGTATGACGGCTGCACGCTGTTCGAAGCTAGCTTTCAGGCAGATTTCAGGCCGGTTCAGGCATTTCGCAGCGTTTTGCCATGACCCCGACGCTCATAGGCCGGCCATCGGGATTTCGTGCGGTGCCCTGCTGGTGCCAAACAAATCCACTTGCACAATCGTCAACCTACTTGTACGATGACGTATCTCGAAAATGTGCGGACCTCCGGAAAGCACCAGAGCCACTGCCCTAAACCCTGCCCTTGCGGCGCTCAGGACCAGCCATCATGACCACACCACAAGAACTCAAGCAGATCGTCTCGGAAGGCCTGCTCTCCTTCCCCGTGACCGACTTCGACGCGCAAGGCAACTTCCGTCCCGAGACCTACGTCGAGCGCCTCGAATGGCTGGCCCCCTACGGCGCCACGGCCTTGTTCGCCGCCGGCGGCACCGGCGAGTTCTTCTCGCTGACGCCGGACGACTATTCCAATGTGATCCGCACCGCCGTGGAAACCTGTGCGGGCAAGGTGCCGATCCTTGCCGGCGCCGGCGGACCCACCCGCATGGCCATCGCCTACGCCAAGGAAGCCCAGCGTCTCGGCGCCAAGGGCATCCTGCTGCTGCCGCACTACCTCACCGAAGCCTGCCAGGATGGCATTGCCAACCATATCGAGGAAGTCTGCAAGTCGGTTCATATCGGCGTGATCGTCTACAACCGCGGCAACTCCCGCATCAACGCGGAAATGCTGGAACGCCTGGCGGACCGCTGCCCCAACCTGATCGGTTTCAAGGACGGCGTGGGCGAGATCGAGAACATGGTGCGTATCCGCCGCAAGCTTGGCGACCGCCTGTCCTACCTGGGTGGCCTGCCCACCGCCGAAGTCTATGCCGCTGCCTACAAGGCGCTGGGCGTGCCGGTGTACTCCTCGGCCGTGTTCAACTTCATCCCCAAGACGGCGATGGACTTCTACCGTGCGATCGCGGCCGACGACCACGCCACCACCAACCGCCTGATCGACGAGTTCTTCCTGCCCTACCTCGACATCCGTAACCGCCGCGCCGGTTACGCCGTGAGCATCGTCAAGGCCGGCGCGAAGCTGGTCGGCCACGATGCCGGCCCGGTCCGCGCGCCACTGACGGATCTGGACGAGCAGGAACTGGCGATGCTGGATGCGCTGATCAAGAAGTTGGGCCCGCAGTAAGGGGAACGCAGAAGTACGCCGGCGCGTCAGCACCGGCGTTAGTCATCCACTCACCCGGGCAATGCCGGGGAAGCGGACCTGACCACGCCTGTGGCGTGCCAGTGCAGGATCGCATCCTCGGCCAGGCCCAGTTCCGCCAGGACCTCCATGTTGTGTTCACCTTGCGCGGGTGGACGCGCCACTGCGTCCGCCGCTCGCCACGCCAGATCCGCTGGCCGCCCGCTGAGCGTCGCGCAATCCCGCCCACCACAACGGAACCGCTCGAACACCGGCAACTGATCAGCCTGCGCCTTGACAAGTGCCTCGGCGCCAGTGAGCACCGGTCCAAGGCATACATCCCACTGCCTGCCAAGCGCCCCCCATTGCGCCTGCGTCCGGCTCTTGAACAAGTCTGTCAGCCGCGCGCAGATGTGTGCCATGCGGCCTGCGCGCTGGCGGTCTTCGATGGGCAGGAGGTGGTCTACGCGCTGCGCATCCCGTCGCGCAAGATCATGTCGTTGCGCCTGGGCGTAGGCAGCCGCGTGCCGGCCTATGCCACGGCACCGGGCCGCGTGTTGCTGGCCTACCAGGATCGCGAGATGCTCGAGGCGTATGCGCAAGCGACCGTGTTCAAGGCCTATACGCCCGCCACGTTGCACGACAAGGACGAACTGTTTGCGGCCCTGGAAGCCGTCGCGCGCGAGGGCTACGCATGGGTCGACGGGGAATTCGACGCGGCCATTTGCGGCCTTGGCGTGCCCGTCAGGGACGACGACGGCAATGTGGTTGCCGCCATCAGCGCCAACCTGCTGTCGAGCGAAACGGCAAAGGAGAAAGCCGTACGGGAGATACTGCCGGCGCTGCGCGAAGCCGCCGACCAGCTAGCCGGCATGGCGCCGGCCTTCCTGGGCGTCGCAAGGCGCCAGCAGGGCAGCCCATCCGGCGCACGTTCGCTGGTGTGAGCCGCCAAGCTATCGAGCGGCCGCAACCTCCCCACCAGCCCCACGCCCAACCCAGTTGCCCGCCTGGCTCTCCAGCCGCGCTCGGATGAAATCCATCAGGGTGCGGGTGGCCAGCGTGGGAAACCGGTTCGGCGCCGTCAGCATGTAAATGCTGTCGCCCACGCCTTCGGGTTCGTATTCGGGCAACACCTCCACCACTTCGCCGCGGCCGATCTGCTGCCACACCGCATAGCGCGGCAACAGAGCAACGCCAAGTCCAGCCATCATCGACTCGAACAGGAAGGGATAATCGCCGGACTGGATGCGCGGGGCGACCCGCAGGATCAGCGGCGTGCCGGCCAGTCTCAGCTTGAGATCAAAGCGCCGCCCGAGCGATGCCGGCGCAATCAGGTCGCAGTGGCCAAGATCCTCGGCGCGGCTCACTGGCCCATGCTCAGCCAGGAAGGCCGGCGCTGCGCACAGGCACCAGCCTACCCCGCAAATCCTGCGCGCCACGTGGTCCTCCGGCGGCAGGGAGGTGATCTTCAGCGCCACATCCACCTCGGCGGAAATCAGGTCGCCGATGTAGTCGTTGATCAGCACGCGCAGGGAGATGGCCGGGTATTGCCGGGCAAATTCCAGTAATACCTGCGCCAGGTAGAGATGCCCGAGTCCGGTGGGCAGGCGGATCCGCACGTCGCCGCGCACGGTCTGGCCAAGGCTGTCGATAGAGGTGCCCGCCGCCTGCAGCTCATCGAGCATACGAACGCCGTGCGCATACAGCAGCCGCCCGGCCTCGGTCAGCTCCACATGGCGGGTGGTGCGCCGCATCAGTTGCGCGCCCATATGCTGCTCAAGGGCCTTGAGACGGCGCGAAACATTGGAGCGGGTCATGCCGCCGCGCGCGGCGGCGGCCGTGAGCGTTCTGGATTCCACCAGCGTGACGAACAGCCGGATCAGGTTCAAGTCGAAGCTGGGATTATTGTCAATCATGAGTCAACACGGGTGGCACAGGCCGGCGGATTGTCACGGCCAGGAGTACGCCCTAGCATAAGCCATCCGACGCCACCTTACGACTCCCAGATCCCTGCCGATGGCCCAGACCGACCTGCAATCCGCACTAGCTTCACATACTGCCTCTTCATCCGAAGCGGTTGACGAGCTGCCCTTCTCTCGCCTGCGCATCCTGGATATCAGCCAGGGCATTGCGGGCCCGTATTGCGCGCATATCCTCTGGCAACAAGGCGCCGAGGTCATCAAGGTCGATCCGCCTGCGGGCGACTGGGGCAGGCATGTGGGCGTGGTGCGCGGGGAGCACAGCGCGCTGTCGATCGCGTACAACGCCGGCAAGCGCGGCGTCTGCATCGATGCGGCCACCGACGCCGGCAAGGCGCTGCTATTCGACCTCGCGCTGCAAGCGGATATCGTGGTGCAGAACTTCCGGCCGCAGGTTGCCGAGCGGCTCGGCGTGGGCTATGCCACGCTGTGCGCGCGCAACCCGGCGCTGGTCTATGTGTCGATCAGCGGCTACGGCGCGGACGGCCCCTATGCCGACTATCCGGCCTCGGACTCGGTGATGCAGGCCGACAGCGGCCTCATGCACACTAACCGCATGGCCGACGGCACGCCGCGCCGCGTCGGCATGCTGCTGGCGGACGCGGCCACCGGCCTGTATGCGGCGCAAGCCTGCGCCGCTGCCTTGTGCAGGCGCTTTCGCCGCGGCCTCGGCGCACATGTCGAGCTAAACCTGTTCGACGCCTGCGTAGCGCTGCAGGCCAACAATATCCTCGAGTACGCCATCCAGGGTGCCGTGGCCGCCGGGCCGGTGAGCGCGCCGAATGGCGTGTTTGCCACCAGCGACGGCAGCCTCACCTTGCTGGCGCTGAACAACGCGCAGTTCGGCAGGCTGTGCCTGGCGCTGGATCGCCCGGCGTGGGCGGACGATGCGCGCTTTGCCGACAATGCCAGCCGCATGGCGCATGCGGCGTGGCTGCAGGACGCCGTGGCTGCGGTGCTTGCCAGCAAGAGCACGGGGCACTGGCTGCGCATCCTTCAGGCGCACGATATCCTCCATGCGCCGGTGCGCGACTACCGGCAAGTGCTCGATCACCCGCAGGCCGCGCAGCAGGAGACGTTCCAGACGGTAGCGCAGCCTGGCCTGGGTACCCTGCCGTTTGCCGGCATCCCGGCCAAGGGCATGCGGCGCGTGCCCACCGCAGCGCCGCGAGTCGGCGAACACACCGAAGCCGTGCTGCGCGAATGTGGCATAGCGCCTGACAAGCTCGCCCGATTGCTGGAGTTGGGCGTTGTCAGGCAGGCTAGCCCTTTGGCTGGCCAAAACACGGCGGGAGCCACGGCATGATGCGCGCCCTGCTCTGCGAGCACTTCGGCAAAGCGCAAGACGTCCGCCTGGCGAGCATCCCGCGGCCGGCGCTTGCGGATCCGCACGCGGTCACGCTTGCCGTGGAATATGCAAGCGTGAGCCACGCCACCGGCCTGATGGTCGCGGGACGCTACCAGACCAAGCCGCCGTTGCCGTTCGTGCCCGGCACCGAGGCGGTCGGCCGCGTAGTGGCTTGCGGCGCGGCCGTCACGCGCCTGCGCCCCGGCGACCGCGTGGTGGCCATTGCCGACTGGGGCTGCTTTGCCGACGAAGTCACGCTGCCGGAGTACACCGTCTACTCCATACCCGATACGCTTGGCGCGCTGCAAGCCCTGCCGGTCCCGCTCTCCTACGGCACCGCTTACTGCGGCCTGGTGTGGCGCGGCGCCGTGCAGCCGGGCGAAACGGTGCTGGTGCTCGGCGCCGGCGCCGGCGTGGGCCTGGCCGCGGTGGAAATCGCCCACCAGCTGGGCGCGCGGGTGATCGCCTGCGCCAGCACCGAATCGAAACGCGCGGAGGCCCTGCTGCGCGGCGCTCAGCATGCGCTGGCCCCGGAAGACCTGGCCGCCACCGTCAAGCGCGTAACCGGCGGGCATGGTGCCGACGTGGTGGTGGATCCCGTAGGCGGCGACCTGTTCGACCAGGCGCTGCGCGCGGCCGCTGCCAATGCGCGGATTCTCAGCATCGGCTTTGCCAGTGGCCGCATCCCGCAAGCGCCGCTGAACCTGCTGCTGGTGAAGAACCTGACGCTGCATGGATTTTTTGTAGGCCGCTATATCGGCTGGACCCCCGCCAACGAGCGGGCACAGCATGCGCCTGCGCTGCAGGCCGTCATGCGCACGCTGTGCGGCTGGGCCAGCGAGGGCAAGATTCGACCGACCGTGTCGAAGGTGTACCCGATGAGCGGGCTGGCCGAGGCGCTGGGCGCCCTGGAAGCCAGGCAGGTCGTCGGCAAAGTCGCGATAAAAATCAAGGAGACAAATTCATGCCATTCCGATTCAGGGTCCTGAACACGCAACACGGTACACACCGCACCCAGCATCGCCGTTGCGCACGCCATCTGCTCTTGCTGGGGACCCTGGCCACGGCTGCCATTGCCGCCCTCGGCGCATCTCCCGCCCGTGCCGCCGACGATTTCCCGCAACGCCCCATCCGCATGGTGCTGCCTTACCCGCCGGGCGGCCCCACCGACCTGCTGGCGCGCGTGGTCGGCGTCAAGATGGGCGACACGCTCGGCCAGACGGTCGTGATCGACAACAAGCCGGGCGCCAGCGGCATGATCGGCGCGGAAGTGGTCGCCAAGGCCGCGCCCGACGGCTACACGATCCTGGCCAATGCCTCGCTGCATGTGATCAACCCGAGCATCTACCCCAAGATGCGCTACGACGCCTTCCGCGATTTTGTGCCCATCACGCAGCTGGCCGATGTGCCTCTTGTGCTGGTGGTCAACAACGATTCGCCGGTCAAGACCGTGCAGGACCTGATCGCCTATGCCAAGGCCAAGGGCGGCAGCATCAACTTTGGTTCGGCGGGCAATGCGTCGGCCCAGCAACTGGCGGGCGAGTCGTTCAAGTTCGCCGCCAATGTCTCGATGCAGCACGTGCCGTACAAGGGCAGCTCGCCCGCGCTGACCGACCTGATGGGCGGCCAGATCCAGTTGATGTTCGATTCCATGCCATCGGCCATGCCGTTTATCAAGGCCGGCAAGCTGCGCGCCGTGGCCGTCACCACGCTCAAGCGCGCGCGTGCCCTGCCAGACGTGCCCACGGTGGCGGAGTCGGGCTTGCCCGGCTTCAATATCAGCACCTGGTACGGGCTATGGGCACCGCGCGGCACGCCGGCCCCGATCGTGGAGAAGCTGGCGGCCCACGCCGCGCAGGCGCTGCGGCAGCCCGACGTGCAGCGCCAGTACGCCGACATGGGCGCCGAACCCATAGGTTCCTCCCCTGCCGAGTTCGCGCGCTACACCGTGGCGGAGGGCAACAAGTGGGCCGAGATCGTGCGCAAGTCGGGCGCCAAGGCGGATCAGTAACCATCGCCGCGCTGCCATGGCAAGCGGCAGCGCCGATGGACAGATCCGCCCCCCGGCGGGACAATTGGCACCCCGGTGCCGCCCCCCGCCCCATGAAAACCGTCCCGACCTACTCGCTCTATGGGGTCAACTCCAACGAGCCCCTGCTGGAACAACTGCATTTCGAGTCGATCCCGGAGCGCAGCGGCATCAACGACTGGGAGATCAAGCCGCACCGCCACGAGCGCTTCTTCCAGGTTCTCTACGTGCACCAGGGGGGCGGCCGCGCGCTGCTCGACGATCGCGAGTACCCGCTGGGCTCGCGCACCGTGGTGACGGTGCCGCCGCGCTGCGTGCATGGCTTTCGGTTTACGCCTGACGTGGACGGCATCGTGATCACCATGACCGATCACTACCTGCACACGCTGCTGGCTGGCGTGCCGGATGCGCTGCCGCTGTTCGAGCGGCCCTACCATGACCAGTTCGGTGACCCGGCCCGCAGCGAGCGCGATGACGCCACCGTGCTTGCCGGGGCGCTGGAACTGTTTCGTGCGGAGATGAACGCGGTATCGCTGTGGCGCGGCGCGGCCTTGTCGGCGCTGCTGTCCTTGCTGCTGGTCGGTATTGCCCGGCGCGCTTCGGGCGCGGGCGCAACCGGGGCGCAGCCGGCGGGCAGGACCGCACGCCATTTTCAGCAGTTCCAGCAACTGGTGGAGGCACGTTTTCGGAACCACCAGGATCTTCCGGGCTACGCCGACACGCTCGGTATCTCGCCCACCCAGCTCAACCGCATCTGCCAGCAGCTTGCCGGCAGGAGCGCGCTGCAGCTGATCCATTCGCGCTTGATCGTGGAGGCGCAGCGCGATCTGCTCTATAGCGATCTCGATATCAAGCAGATCGCCTCGACGCTGGGCTTTGCGGATGCCGCGTATTTCGCGCGCTTCTTTGCCAAGCATGTTGGGCAGGCGCCCAGCGCATTCCGCCAGCACGGGCGCGCCCGCCTGCCGGCTCCGCAAGCCGCCCGCTAGCGCGGCGCTTTACATCGAGAAACTGTCGGAGCGCGCCAGCGGCCAATACTTCTCGTAGAGCTGGTAGCGGAAATTCCCGTTGATCAGGTCCCCCGGCATCAGGAACTTGAGCAGTTCGGACATCAGCCGCACTTCGTTGGGCGAGATACGCCGCACGATATGGTGCGGCTTGAGATCGGCCGGATGATGCAGGCCGGCTGCCTGCAGGATTTCCAGCAACGCATGCAGCGTCTGGCGGTGGAAGCTGGCTACGCGATCCGCCTTGTCCGGCACCACGATGGCGCGCTGGCGCACCGGATCCTGCGTGGCCACGCCCACGGGGCAGCGGTCGGTATGGCACTTTTGCGCCTGCACGCAGCCGAGCGCAAACATGAAGCCGCGCGCCGAGTTGCACCAGTCAGCACCGGTGGCCAGCGTGCGCGCCACGTCGAACGCCGTGATGATCTTGCCGCTGGCGCCGATGCGGATCTTGTCGCGCAGGTTCACGCCGACCAGCGTGTTGTGAACCAGCAGCAACCCCTCCTGCAGCGGCACGCCGATATGGTCGACGAACTCCAGCGGCGCCGCGCCCGTGCCACCTTCGGCACCATCCACGACGATGAAGTCGGGCAGGATGCCGGATTCCAGCATGGCTTTGACGATGCCGAAGAACTCCCACGGGTGCCCGATGCAGAGCTTGAACCCGGTCGGCTTGCCACCGGACAGCGTGCGCAGCCGGTCGACGAACTGCAGCAGGCCCAGCGGCGTGGAGAATTCGCTGTGCGTGGCCGGCGAGATGCAGTCCTCGCCCAGGGCGATGCCGCGCGTGGCGGCAATTTCCGGCGTGACCTTGGCCGCCGGCAGTACGCCGCCATGGCCCGGCTTGGCGCCTTGCGAGAGCTTGACCTCGATCATCTTGACCTGGGGCGAGCGCGCCTGCTCCGCGAACTTGTCGGGATCGAAGCCACCGTCCGCGCGGCGGCAACCAAAGTAGCCGGAGGCCACCTCCCAGATCAGGTCGCCGCCTTCGGCGCGGTGGTACGGGGAGATCGAGCCTTCGCCGGTGTCGTGGATAAAGCCGCCAAGCTTCGCGCCCCGGTTGAGCGAACGGATCGCGTTGCCGGACAGCGCACCGAAGCTCATCGCCGAGACGTTGAAGATCGATAGCGAGTAAGGCTGGGCGCGGCCCTCGCCCACGGTGATGCGGAAGTCGGCGGAGGGGATGCGGGTCGGCGCCAGCGAATGACTGATCCACTCGTGGCCAGCCAGGCGCACGTCGATCTCGGTGCCGAAGGGCCGGCTGTCGACCTCGTTCTTGGCGCGCTGGTAGACGAGGCTGCGCTGCTGACGCGAGAACGGCATCTCGTTGGTGTCGTCCTCGATGAAATACTGGCGGATCTCCGGGCGGATGAACTCGAAGAAGAAGCGCAGGTGGCCCCAGATCGGATAGTTCCGCAGGATGGAGTGGCGCGATTGGCCAACGTCGCACAAACCGACCACCAGCAGCGCGACCGGTGCTGCCAGCCATGCCGGGGAAATCCGTTGCATGGCGGCGAGTGCCGCCAGCGCGAGCAACGCGAGCACGGTCAGCCAGACCGCGCCGTAACGACGAGAAAACATGGGGACTCCTAAAGGCCGGCAACTGGCCGGCAACCCCGCGATTATCGCCGTTCCTCGCGGCCTCCGCTCCCGCCGGGTTGCACCCCCGGGCGCTACCGTTGCCCTGCGTTGTCCGCGGTTTGCGCTTCCGCGCAGAGCGGGGCCAGGCCCGGCGGGTGCCGCTGTGCGCTGTCGTCGGCCTGCACGGCGGCTACGATCTGCGCGAACGCTGCGTCGGCTTCCGGCATCGGCAACAGCATCCACACGTGGAACATGCCCTCGTATTCGTAGTAGCGCAGCGGCAATCCCTGTTCCTGCGCGAGCAGGCGGAAGGCGCGGCAGTCGGGCAGCAGCACGTCATGGGTGCCGATGAACAGCGTCACCGGCGGCAGGTCACGCAGGCTGCCGTAGATGGGGCTGACCTGCGGCAGCGTGACGGGATCGCCGCCGGCATAGACCCGGCCGCACTCGATGCCGCCTGGCTTGGACAGCATCGGGTCCAGCGGTTCGAGCGCATCGATGCCCGGATTGCTCCCCGTCGCGTCCACGAACGGTGACATCAGCACCAGCCTGCCGGGCAGCGCACGCCCCGAATCGCGTGCGATCTGCGCCAGCGCGAGCGCCATGCCGCCGCCGGCCGAATCGCCCATCACGGTCAGGCTGGCGGGCGGCTGGCGCTGCACGATCTTGTCGTAGAGCGGCAGCATCCCGGCAAACACGTCGCGGTAGGTATGCTCCGGCGCCAGCGGATAGATCGGCACGATCACCGTCGCGCCAAGGGCATCCACCAGCCTGCCGATGAAGTCCCAGTGCTGGCTGACGATATCGAATACGTAGCCGCCGCCGTGCAGGTAGAGAATCTGGCGGCCGCTGTCGGTGCCCCGCGGGCGCACGGTGTAGACCTCCACGCCGGCAACCAGTTCCATGCTGATTTCATGGCGCGCCAGCAAGCGCGGCGTGGGATCCGCCCGGCCGATCTTGCGGCGCCGGCGAATCTCTTCGTGCAGCGCCTGCGCACTGGAAAAACGGTGTTTGCGCCGGACCAGGCGCAGGGCTAGCCGCCACAGGCGGTACTGGATGCTTGGCATGACGATCTCCCGGAGTATTGCACCGGCTTCATTCGCGGCCGGCTGAGGCACTACGGCGCACCTGCGAATGCACACGGTATGCCCGCGGTGCAAACGCCAAAACGCCAGAAACAAAAAAGGAGCCGGCTAGCGGCTCCTTTTCAAGCTGGAAACAGGCCCCGATCAGGCAGCTGCTGCGTCCTTCAGCTTCTTCAGCGGGCGCACCTTGACCTTGACGCTGGCGGGCTTGGCCGGGAACCAACGCTCTTCACCGGAGAACGGGTCCTTGCCGAAGCGCTTCTTCTTGGCGGGCACTTGCTGGGCCGTAACCTTCATCAGGCCGGGCAGCGTGAACTCGCCTGCGCCCTTCTTGTGCAGCGCGCTGACGATGGTGTTTTCCAGATGAGCCAGCACCGTCTTCACGGCTTTGGCCTCCAGCTGGGTCTGTGCTACCAGGTGAGCGACCAGGCTCGACTTGTTGAAGGTTTCCTTCAGCGGACGCGGGGTTACCGCGGCAACTGCGGGAGCAGCCTTCTTGGCCGGCGCGGCCTTCTTGGCAGCAGCCTTTACAGGTGCAGCTTTGGTTGCCGGTGCCTTCTTGGCAGCGGTCTTGGTTGCAGTCTTCGCGGTCGGATTCGCTTTGGTCGCCATATCTATAAAGATGAGTTGAACAGAATGATGTCGCACGGGATGTGGCATCCGATGTCGCTCGACGCTTCGTCGATCGACTATCGGCGTGCGGCATCGACTGAATCATAGCGGAAACTACGGGACGTCAAGGGGTTTTCGCACATGCCAACGCAAAAACCGGGGTTTTCCCCGGTGTTTTTTGAGGTTTTGTCTCTCGCGGCCTGCTGTTCTGTCGCGCGGACGCAGCAGTGGATAGGTCGCCGGACCCTATATACAAGGGCTAAACGCGTGTTTTTATCTTTTTGCCACGCTCGCTTGCTCGCGCGCGCCGGGGATCCGGAGCGTCCCTGGCGCGCGCTCCGGCCTCAACCGCGCAGCTCGCGCCGCAGGATCTTGCCGGTCACCGTCTTCGGCAACTCATCGATGATTTCCACCACGCGCGGGTATTTATAGGCCGCCATGCGCTCCTTGCACCAGGCCTGCAGTGCTTCCGGCGTGACGCTCGCCTGCGGCTTGAGGCTGACGACGGCCTTCACCGTCTCGCCGCGATAGGCGTCTGGCATACCCACAACGGCCGCCTCGCGCACCGCGGGATGGGTGTACAGGACATCCTCCACCTCGCGCGGCCAGACCTTGTAGCCGCCGGCAACGATCATGTCCTTCTTGCGGTCGACCAGGTAGAACCAGCCTTGCGCATCCATGAAACCGACGTCGCCAGTGTGAAAATAACCACCGGCCATGGCCTTGGCCGTCTCTTCCGGCTTGTTCCAGTACCCCGGCACGATCATCGGCCCGCGCGAGATGATCTCGCCGACTTCGCCCACCGGCACCGGTTCGCCCGCGTCGTCGCCGATAAAGGAATCGACGTTGAAGGCGGGCACGCCGATCGCCAGCGTGCCGGACGCGGGGTCCACTGGCGCCTCCTGGCCGAGCGGCACCACATGGGTGGGCGAATTGGTCTCGGTCAGGCCGTAGCCGTTGTGGATATAGTGCCCAAACTTGCCGCGGAACTGCTCCACCACGCTCGGCGGGATCGGCGCGCCGCCCGAATAGATCTTGTCCAGCGTGGCGAAATGCGCGCGGGTGGCATCGGGATGGTTCATCAGCGCGATGAACACCGTGATCGAGCCGATGGTGAACGCCACCCGCCGGTCGCGGATGGCTTCTAGAATCACGCCCGGCTCGAAGCGGCAGGCCAGCACCAGCGGCGCGGCGCAGATGAAAGCCGCGGCGATGTGGCCCACCAGGCCGGTGATATGAAAGAGCGGCGCCACACCCAGGATCGGACCGCCTTCGCGCAATTCGATCCAGTCGCGGTACACCTGCGCATTGAAAGCGACATTGCCGTGCGTGTTCATCGCGCCCTTGGGCACCCCGGTGGTGCCGGATGTGTACACCAGCATCGCGATATCGTTGGCCGCCAGCGTGACCGGCGCCGGACGCTGGCCGTGATGCGCCTGCACCAGCGCCAGCATGTCGGGCACGCCTTCGGCGGGCTGGCGCCTGGCTGCGCCAAGCAGGCGGGAATCGTTGCGCGTCTGGAAATCGAGTTCGGAGGTGGTGATCACCGCCGGCAGCGCAAGGGGCATGCCGGCATCGGCCTGGCCGCCGCGCTCCGCTTCGAACAGGCCCTTGACCACATCCGCATAGAGGGATTCGTGGCAAATCAGTACTTTGGCGCCGGAGTCGGCCAGCACCAAACGCAGTTCACGCGCGCGGTTCATGGGGTTGACCGGCACCGCGATGGCGCCGAGTTTCCACGCGGCGACCAGGCCGATAACGAACTGCGGCACGTTCTGCAAGTACAGCGCGATACGCTCGCCACGCGTGCAGCCGCGCGATGACAGCGCTACTGCCAGCGCGTCGGAAAGCGAATCGAGCTCGCCATAAGTGAGCGTGGCATCGAAATAGTGAAGCGCCGGACTGGCCGGCGCGCGGCTTGCGGCAGCACGGAAAATGGTCAGCGCGTCGGCAAATTGCGGGGTAATGGTGTGCGGCTGGCCGGCGTTGTAGCTGGAAAGCCAGGGCTTTTCTTCATAGGGCGTCATGAGGCACCTCGATATGCGCGGCGGGTAGTGTCAGGATAGCGCTTGGCCAGAACGGGACTGACGGCCGCCCGGCGTGGGATGCCCCTTGGGCACCGCCGCTTGGCAGGCCGCCGGGCCTTACTTGATCACCACCGGGTTGACCGGTGCGCCGCTCCCGTTCACGACCTTGAGCGGTGCAGCCGTATAGAGGAAGGCCCACTGTTTGTCTTCGGCGCAATCCGCCGCAAGCGGATCGAGCTGGGCGATCTCGGTCAGCGTAACGCCCAGGTTGCGCATCAGGGCGTTGTGCAGCGGCAGGGCCATCCCCGATACCGGGTCCACAGTTACCTCGTTGGCGATGGTGTCCGTGACGAGGTTGGGGATTTCCATGCGATGGAACCACTCGACCAGCCCCGGGCTATAGGTTAGGCCCGGCTCGATGAAATTGCGGTAGAGCTCGGCTTGGTCGCGCTTGTAGAAAGAGCCGATCCAGCCGGTGCGGATCACCAGGATATCGCGCTTCTCGATGCGCACGCCCTGTATTTCGGCGGCGGCCAGCAGGTCGTGGTGGGTGAAGGTCTCGCCAGGGTCGAGCACATCCTTGCCGCGATGGCGCGCCATGTCGATCAGCACGCCCCGCCCTGCCACGCCGCGCTCCGCGATCGGCAGGACGCTGGCCTTGTCCAGCCCGCCGACGGTGGACCTGGCATCGTAGCCGTTCCACAGCTGGTCGCCGTACCAGACATGGCCCAGGGCATCGTACTGGGTCGAGCCCTGCAGGTACATGATCATCATGTCGTCAGCGTACTCGCCTTCGCCCGGAAACTTCGGACCTTTGCCGCAAAGGTAATGGCCCTTGTCCATCACGTTCAGGCGGCGCGCCTGCGAACGTCCCGGCCAGACGGGGTCGCCGGCGGGATTGCCCATCTGGATCTGCAGGGTGAAGGTCTTGCCGGAGCGCACGGAGGCCACGCCGCGCAACACCTCCGCCTGGGTGAGATAGTTCAGCGAACCGACCTCGTCGTCCGGGCCCCATTTGCCCCAGTTTTTCGGCGCATCTCGCAACAGCTCGGCAACCGGCGGGACGTTCTTTGATTCCATGCCATGTCTCCTTGGTGGATTGACCCTGTGGAATCGCACTTCGCGGTCATGCCCCGCGCGCATGGTCCATCATGCGCGGAGCCAATAAATGCGAACGGTCGTGCGTTTTTATTGCGGGTCGAGTGTAGGACCATGGAACGGACGTTGTCCAGACATGGAAAACCCGCCGGAAATCCGCGGGGTGCCAAGGCTGCGCGCTCAGTCGTCCAGCCCGAAAGCCAGCAGCGGTCCGAGCACCAGCGCGCCAAGCACGATCATCGACAGGCCGCTGTCCATGTGCTTCCATTCGTGCAGCACAGCCCGGGCATCGGCCTGCGCCCAGAACAGCGCGACAACGCCCGCGAGGACGACCAGCACGGCCGCGGCCAGCGCGAGACCGTCGCGCGTGGCGCGGTGGTCGATGCCGGAAGGACTATCATTGGGGATGCGGACGCCTTGCATGGCCTGACTCCTGTTTAGCGGTGAGCGTGACGATGAACGGCGTCCATTGTGGTAACCCGAGCCTGAACCGAGGCTGAGCACGCCGTTCAGCTTCCGTTCAGGCAGGCCCAGGCACACTGCTCCGATCGACCAAGGCTTGCCCGCTCCCGTATTGCCCCGCTTCCTTACGCCATTGCCTCCATTCCGCGGCGCGCGTCCTGCGCGCACTGCCACTTCGCCCACCCGGCAGCAGCGCGCGGCGCGTGCGCTGCTGCCGCTGGCGGCCGCCCTGGCAATGCTGCTGGCGGCCGCGCCGCCGGCCCACGCCGACAAGGATGCCGACCGCGCCCGGGCGGCCGTGCAGTCCGGCGAAATCCTGCCGCTCACACGCATCCTGGAAGCGGTATCGGCCCAATACGCGGGCGATGTGATCGGCGTCAAGCTCGACCGCGACGATGGCGTCTGGCAATACGAGGTCAAGCTGCTGCTGCCGGGCGGCTCGGTGGCCAAGCTGGAATACGACGCCAAGACCGCCACCCTGCTCAAGGCCAAGGGACACGGCCTTGAGCAGGCCCGCAAGAAATCCTGATCCCCCATGCGCATCCTCCTGGTAGAAGACGAACCCACGCTGGCCGCGCAGATCCACGCAAGCCTGGTCGACGCGGGCTACGCGGTCGATACGGCGGCCAACGGCGTCGATGGCTGGCACCTGGGCGCCGAAGAGCCCTACGATGCCGTGGTGCTCGATCTTGGCCTGCCCGGCCTTGACGGGCTATCCGTGTTGCGCCGCTGGCGCGCGGCGCAGGTGAACCTGCCGGTGCTGATCCTGACCGCGCGCGATAGCTGGACCGACAAGGTGGAAGGCATCGATGCCGGGGCCGACGACTATCTCGCCAAGCCCTTCCGCATGGAAGAGTTGCTGGCGCGCATCCGCGCCCTGATCCGGCGCGCCCACGGCATGGCCGCGCCCGAACTGGCCTGCGGACCGGTGCGCCTGAACGCACGCACAGGCGTGGTGACGGTCGATGGCGCCGCCGTGGTGCTGACCGCGCATGAGTTCAAGGTGCTCGATTACCTGATGCACCACCCGGGCGCGATCATCAGCAAAGCGGTGCTGACCGAGCATATCTACGCGCAGGATTTCGATCGCGACAGCAATACGATCGAAGTGTTCGTCGGCCGGCTGCGGCGCAAGCTCGGCGTCGACGTGATCGAGACGGTGCGCGGCCAGGGTTACCGGCTGCGCCCGCCCACCGCCTGATCCATGCGCCACTCCTTAGCCATCCGCCTGCTCGCGGTCGCGGCTATCTGGCTGGCCGCCGCGCTTGGCGGCACCGGCTGGCTGCTCTCCACGCTGTTCGCGCGGCATGTCAACGAGACCTATGTCCGCCAGCTCGACAACCAGCTCACCAGCCTCGCCGCCGCGCTCGACTGGAGTCCCGACGGCAAGCTCGCGCTGACCCGCGCGCCGGCCGATCCGCGCTACGAACTGCCCTATTCCGGCGCCTACTGGCAGGCGCAGGCAAAGGGTGCCACGTTGCGCTCGCGCTCGCTCTGGGATGCCGAGATGCCTGCCACGGTAGACAACCAGGTGGCGGGCAGCCATGCGGAGATCCGGCCCGGCCCCAACGGGCAATCGTTGCTGGTGGTATCGCGCCCGATCGTGCTGGCGTCGGCGGACACGCCGGTGACGCTCTCGGTCGCACTGGACCGCACCGAGCTGCGCGCCGCGCGCCAGGCCTTCAACCGGCTGCTGGGCTGGTCGCTGACGGCACTCGGGGCCGGCCTGCTGCTGGCGGTGGCGGCCCAGGTGAAATTTGGCCTGGCGCCGCTGGCGCGGCTGCGCCAGGCACTGGCCGCGCTACAGGCGCGCCGGGAGCGCCGGCTCGGGGGAGCGTGGCCGACCGAAGTAGTGCCGCTGGTCAATGAAATCAATACCTTGTTGGCGCGCAACGCCGATGCGCTGGAGCGCTCCCGGCGCCAGGCCGCGGATCTTGCCCATGCGGTCAAGACACCGCTTGCCGTCCTTGCCAACGAAGCCGGGCGGTTGCCCGGCGAGGCGGCCCGCGCCACCGCCGCGCAGGTCGAAGCCATGCGCCGGCAGGTGGATCGCCACCTGGCGCGCGCGCGCGCGGCCGGTGCGGCCAGTGCTCGCGGTGCCCGTATCGAGGCCGGTCCGGCAGCGGCCGAGCTGGCGCGCGCGCTTACCCGCCTGCACAGCGGGCGCGAGATCGTCATCGAAGTGGAAGGCAACGGGCACTTTGCCGGCGACCGCCAGGACCTGATCGAGATCCTCGGCAACCTGCTCGACAATGCCTGCCAGTGGGCCCGCACACGCGTTCGCGTCAGGCTCGCGGAGCATGCAGGCATGCTCGAAATCGTGGTGGAAGACGATGGTCCGGGCATGCAGCCCGAAGCGCGCGAACTGGCTACGGCCCGCTTCGGGCGCCTGGATGAGTCCGCTGCCGGCAGCGGACTGGGGCTGGCCATCGTCAACGAGATGGCAGCCCTTTACGAAGGAGGACTGGCGCTAGGCGGCAGCGACCTGGGCGGGCTGCTGGCCCGCCTGCGGCTGCCGGCGGGCCAGGCATGACAGGCCCGCCCTTGCCTGTCAGCAGGCAGCCGTCATCTTGAAGATGCCTTGGGCATTGCCGGCATCGAAGGACAGGTCCAGCGTGCCGCCCGCGGCTTCCGAGGCGGGCACGAAATCGCGCGTGATGAACTCGTAGAACGAGCCCGGCACGGTGCGCTTTACCACGATGCCGTCGGTGCCGACAAACCGGCGCTCCACCGGGTCCGCCTTGAACGCCGTCTGCAGAACCCGCCCGGAGCGCGACACTTCCACCGTATCCTTGATCGGACGACCCAGGCCGCGTTGCGCGTCGGCCACGGCGCGCACGTCCGCCACGCGGTCGGTGGCATGGTTGAACGCATTGCCCTCGGTGGAAATCCAGGCCATCTCGGCGGATTCCTTCAGCAGCAATTCGTAGTCGGCCAGCGCCGGCTCGGCATGATGACGGTCGAAGCAGGCGGCCAGCTTGGGCACCAGCCGTGCCGCGTCGGCCATCGGCAGGCTGGCATCGCGCTCCAGCACGGCCAGTTGCGCCACGGCATCGTCATCGAGCGGGTCGGCGGACGCCGACACCACGCGCGATACCGCGGCCTGGAATGCCGCGCTGAAACGCTCGGGGTGCAGTTCGCTCAGGAAGTACTGGGCGATGTCGTCCGGCAGGTCGGCATGCGCGTAGGAGCGGCCCGTCATGCCGATGCGATCGAGCGGATAGATGCCGTTGAGGCGGTAGCCCAGCGGGGCGAGGATGCGGGTGAAGGCGATCTCGCCCGAAGGCAGGTCGCCGCATTCCCACTTGACCGTGCGCAGCGCGCCGTGGTCGAACACTACCTGGCCGCCCGCCTCGATGACGTCGCGCGTATAGGCCATGCCCGTCGGCACGCGTTCGAGGATGCCAGCGAACAGCACCATATTGAGCGCCTGCGCTACTTCGGCGCGGCTGGCTTGTTCGCTGCTGGAAGACAGCAGTTGCGGGGAAACATTCATCAATTGCAGCAACTCGGCTGCTTGTGTCTCGCCACAAACGGTCTCGAGGAGGCGTTGCAGATTCGGCTTCGTCATGGTCAATGCGCTTGAATTCGTTTGTTTTCGGGGGGTGGCGGGGGCCGGCGGCCTCCGGGCGGGTCTTATTGTGCGACCGCGGCAGACTTCGTACAATTGATAACTTCGCACCAACTTCCTTCCAAAAACGCACTATGCGCAAAGGCATTCCCAGTCTCACGGCGCTGCAGATGTTCGAGGCCGCGGCACGGCTGGGCAGTTTTACCCGCGCCGCGGACGAGCTGGCGGTAACGGAAAGCGCGGTATGCCGGCAGATCGCCGGCCTGGAAGCGCGGCTTGGCGTGCCGCTTTTCCACCGCATCCGCAAGCGCATCGTGCTGACGCCGGCGGGCGGGACCTATGCCGAGGAAGTGCGGGAGCGGCTCGACCAGATCGAGCAGGTCACGCTGGATGTAATGGCCCAGCGCCCGCGCGGGCGCGCCATCGAGCTGGCGATCGGGCCCACCTTTGCCAGCCAGTGGCTGATCCCGCGCCTGCCGCTGCTCGCCCGCGCCCTGCCCGACCTGACGCTGCACCTGTCGGCGCGCACCGAGGCATTCGAGCTTAGCGATACCGCTTTCGACGCGGCGATCTATTACGGCGAGGGCTTGTGGCCGGGGACCGAAGGCGAGCGCATCCTGGGAGAAGGCCCTTCGGTGCCGGTGTGCAGTCCTTCCCTGCTGGGACGCCGCAAGCAACTGGGCCTGGATCAACTGCTTGAACTTCCGCTGCTCCACCTGAACACGCGCTTGCGCGCCTGGAGCGACTGGCTTGCCGCCGCGGGCGCGGCGCAGCCGGCGCAAGCCTTGCGCGGCCCGCGCTACGACCTCTACACCATGCTGGCGCAGGCGGCGGCGGCCGGCGTCGGCGTAGCCCTGATCCCGCGTATCCTGATCACCGAGGAACTGGCGCAGGGCCAGCTGGTGGTGCCATTCACCACGCTGCCGGCCGGCATCGACAATCGCAAGGCCTATTACTTCGCCCACCGGCGCGGCCTGGCACCCGACGACAAGGTCCTGCAGCTACGCGGCTGGCTGCTGGAGTGCGGCGCGCAGGAGGATCCTGCCGTCATTGCGCATGGGCGATGACGGCCTCTCGTGTCTCCCGCGCCAGGCCTGCGGCAAAGGCGGCTTCCGCCACCAGGAACAGCGGCCCGATCAGCAGTCCGGCCAGATCGTCCACAAACGCTGGCTTGCGGCCTTCGTAATAGTGGCCGATAAACTGGATCAGCCAGCCCGCCACGAACAGGCCGACGCCCCAGGCCAGCCACACGCCGGTGGACAGCGCCGCGATCGCGTCGCCGAGGTAGACGAAACCGGCCAGGATCAGTGTCATTGCCAGCCCGAAACCCGCCGACAGGCGCAGGTAGAACAGGCAGGACAACCCATACACCACCATGGCCGGGGTCAGGTACGCCGGGCCTTCGCCCAGCGTCATGGCCGGGCGGGCCAGCAGCGTGGTCACGGCCAGCACAATCATGGGAATGCCGATGAAATGGGTGAACACGTTGCGCGCGTCGCGGTGATAGGCTGCGTAGTTGGCCAAGTGGTCGATCAGGGTCTTCACGGGGCTCCTCCTGCCGGGGCATAGTTCTCGCGGCTGCTTTATGGTGGCCGCCTGTTGTGGCCGTATAGTAATAGGCAGGGAAAAGCCCGTCTGTCCGGTTTCTGACAATCCGGCACAGCGCCGATAAAAGGAGATCATCATGCGCTTGGCGCCCCGCGAACGGCAGGAGCCGTCCCCGGATCCGCTGCGCGTCCTGCGTGGTGGCAACTGGTTCGGCACCTTGCCGGCGGCTCTGCAGGACACCCTGCTGCGGGACGCCGTCAGCCGCAAGCTCGCGGCCGGCCAGTTGCTGTTTGCCCGCGGCGACGCTTTTGATGGTATCTACGCCGTGGTGGCCGGCACGGTACAGATCGACACCCACAGCGAGTCGGGCAAGGCGGCCTTGCTCGGCCTGCTGGAACCGGGCAACTGGTTTGGCGAGATCTGCCTTTTTGACGGACTGGCCCGCACGCACGATGCCCACGCCACCAGCGCGGCCACCGTGCTGCACCTGCAGCGCGACAGGCTCTATGCGATGCTGTCCACGCATCCCGAATGGTGGCGGGAATTTGGCAAGCTGCTCGCAGCCAAGACCCGGGAGGCGTTCCTTTACGTGGAAGAGACGCAATTGCTGCCCCCGCTCGCGCGCACCGCGCGCCGGCTGGTGGCCATGGCCCAGGCTTACGGCAACCTGCCCGGACTGGAGCGCCGCTCCGTACACATCCCGCAGGAACAGCTTGGCCAGATGCTCGGCTTGTCTCGCCAGACGGTCAACCAGGCTCTGCGCGAGCTCGAAACGCGAGGGCTCCTGCGGCTGCATTACGCCGACATCGAGTTGCTCGACCTGCCGGCACTGCTGGCGCTGGACTGAACCCGCCAAGACTTCCCGATACTTCGGCCTGCGCGGGTAGCGCAAGGCAAACATCGACATGACCACATGACCACATGACCACATGACTACGCTAGATGACATCTGCCTGCACGCCTATCTCGAGCGCATCGGCCATCCGCGACCCGGCCAGCCGGACCGCGCGGCGCTCGACAGCCTGATTGCCGCGCACCTGGTGCATATTCCGTTTGAAAATGTCGACGTGCTGCTCGGGCGCCCGATCCGCATCGGCCTGGACGCAGTCTTCGACAAGCTGGTCACGCATGCGCGCGGCGGCTACTGTTTCGAGCAGAACACCTTGCTTGCCGCCGTGCTGCTAACGCTTGGCTATGGCGTCACAGCGCTCGCCGCGCGGGTGCGGTGGAATATCCCTGACGATGTGCCCACCATGCAATCGCATATGCTGCTGCGCGTGGAAGCGGCACATCACAGCTATATCGTGGACGTGGGCTTCGGCGGCCCCAATCCGTATCGCGCGATGCCGCTGCCGCAGACGGAGCGTGCCGATACAGCATTCCCCTACCGCCTGGCCGCGGTGGATACGCCCGGCGCCGCGTTTCATCTCTACGACCTGGAAGTCGGCGGCGCAAACGGCTGGCTCAAGCTCTACCGATTCGATCTTTCGCCGCAGCAGGCGATCGATTTCGAACCGCGCAACTGGTACACCTCAACCCATCCCGGCAGCTTGTTCCGCAACGCGCTGACCATGGCGCGCTCGCGGGGCGACAGCCGGCTGACGCTGATCAACGACGACCTTACCGTGCGCGCTGGCGATGGCAGCGCGCAACGCCAGCGCCTGGAGACCCCGGCGGCAATTGTCGAAACGCTGGCGGACAGCTTCGGCCTCGCGCTGGATACCGCCGACCGGGATCAACTAACGCAGATGCTGCCCGCGCTGATAGCGGCGCGGCGGCCAGGCTAGGTGCGCCGATACCCGGCTTCAGCCCGATTCAGCGCGGACCTCGAAGCCTGCCGCTGCAAGCAGCGCCGGCAGGCCCGCGTCCCCGACCATATGCAGCGCGCCCGCGACGATCAGGGTCGGTACGCGGTCCGCGATCAGCGACCGGATCTTCGGCATCCATTGCCGGTTGCGCGCGTCGACCAGGACCGCCAGCGAGCACGGCCACTGTGCCCGGCGCTGCGCAAGCAGCCTGGCGAACGGTTCGGCTTGCCCCTGCCGCCACCACCGCACCATGTCGGCCGGCTCCGCGGCGGCAAGTTCGGGTTGCTCGGCGAAGAAGGCCAGCATCGACATCTGCTCATCCAGCGGCACGCCCTGCAGCATGCGCAGCGCGTCGGTACCGTCTTCCAGCGCATCCGTGGCCCGTCCTTCCACCGTAGCGCGCGTCCACAAGAAACGATCGACGCCATACTGCGCCAGGATGCCGTGCCGCGCGGCCAGCGCGAACTGCAGGTGCATTGCGGCAAACACGGGCCGCAGGTGTTCCAGCTCAGCACCGGGCAGCCCGAAGTCCAGCCATAGCGCCCGCACCTGCTCGAACGTGGCAGGCGGCAGGTGCTGGCTGAGACCATCGCCGTCCGGGAAATACGCCGCGCCGAAATCCGGTTGCCGGTCCAGCGCTACCTCGAAGACGATGCGGGCCGATGCGTGCCAGGCTTGCTCAGCGGCCCGCTCCAGGGCCGATAACGGCGCATCCAGCACGTGGATCGCCCCGAGCAGGTAGACCTCGGTATTCCTGATTTGCCAGAGCATGTGGCGCTTACCTTGTCCTGAATGATTGGTTTGGCCCCGCGACGCGTTGCAAGCCGGGCGCGTTGCAAGCATACCCTCGCGCGCGCATCGCACGCACGCTATGCACCGCGCTCATTGCCAAAAGAAAAAACGCTGATAAGCCGGGCCAGCCGCAGATTTGTGTGTGGACTGCGCGATAGCGCCCAACCATAATGTACCGGGCGGTAGCATTGCCGGGCGCGCGATCAGCGGCCTGGCCGCGCGGCACCGCGACATGATCCGCTGTGCAGAACACGCATCCGGCGATGCTGCCAATATGAAGTTTCGATAGCGCCCTTTACAGAACATCTGGTCCCGCCCCGCGAGGACCAGGACACCAGGAGACACGCATGTCATTGTTCGACCTGACCGGCAAGGTTGCCGTCGTCACCGGCTCTTCACGCGGCATTGGCCGTGCCATCGCGGAGCAGATGGCGGTACAAGGGGCCAAAGTGGTGATTTCCTCGCGCAAGGCCGAGGCCTGCCAGGAAGTCGTCGATGCCATCAATGCCAGGCATGGTGCCAGCACCGCTATCGCCGTACCGGCCAATATCTCCTCCAAGGAAGATCTCCAGCACCTGGTCGACACAACGAACAGCACGTTCGGCAAGATCGACGTGCTGGTCTGCAACGCCGCCTCCAATCCCTACTACGGCCCGATGAGCGGCGTCACCGACGAGCAGTTCCGCAAGGTGCTGGACAACAACGTCATCTCCAACCACTGGCTGATTCAGATGGTCGCGCCGCAGATGATCGAGCGCAAGGACGGCTCGATCATCATCGTGTCGTCCATCGGCGGCCTGCGCGGCTCGCCCACCATCGGCGTGTACAACGTTTCGAAGGCAGCCGACTTCCAGCTGGCGCGCAACCTGGCGGTGGAGTTCGGTCCGCACAACGTGCGCGTGAACTGCATCGCACCGGGCCTGATCCGTACCGATTTCGCCAAGGCGCTGTGGGAAGATCCGGAGCGCTACAAGCTGTCGACGCAGGGCGCGCCGCTGCGCCGCATCGGCGAACCGGTGGAAATCGCCGGCGCCGCGGTATTCCTGGCCTCGGCTGCCAGCACCTTCATGACCGGCCAGGCCATGGTGGTGGACGGCGGCGTCACGATCTGAGCCACGCCGTACCCGTTGTTCCCTTTACGGGCTCGCTCCAAGCCTGAAGCTTGAGGCCTGAGCCGCGGCGCACCGTGCCCGCACCCATTGCCGCCCGGCTCGCCGGGCGGGCGATGCGCGCGGGCATGCGTGCCTCGCCGGCACGCCAGAGCGCTGCCCATCCTGCCATGCAGTCAGGGAGGCATCGATGTCGAACAACCCGCAAACCGCTACGTCCTGGCCGGCCATCAGCCTGGCCGAAGCGCACGCCCGCCTTACCGCTCCCGGCGCCCCTTTCGAAACCGAAACGCGCGTGATCCGGAGCATCTCCACCACCGTCTGGAAAAACGCGCCGCCCACGCTGCGCGACCTTTTCCTGCAAGCCCGCGCGCTGGGTGACAAGACCTTCGTCGTCTATGAAGACGAACGCGTGTCCTATGACGCGTTCGGCCGTGCCGCGCTGACCATCGCGCATGCGCTGATCCGCGACGGCGTGCGCAAGGGCGATCGCGTTGCGCTGGCCATGCGCAACTTGCCGGAATGGCCGGCGGTCTTCTATGGCGCCTTGCTGGCCGGCGCCATCGTCACGCCGCTCAATGCCTGGTGGACCGGCGCCGAACTGGAATACGGCCTGGCCGACTCCGGCAGCAAGATCGCCATCGTGGACGACGAGCGCCTGGGCCGCATCCTGGAGCATCTGCCGGGCTGCCCCGCGCTGGAAAAGATCTACGTCAGCCGCGCCACTGCCCCACAGGCCGACGCGCGCATCGCGGCGCTGGAAGGCCTGATCGGCACCCCCGCGCAATGGGCCGCGCTGCCCGGGTTGCCGGTGCCGGTCATTCCGCTCGACGCCGACGACGACGCCACCATCTTCTACACCTCGGGCACCACCGGCAAGCCCAAGGGCGCGCTCGGCACCCACCGCAATGCTACCAACGTAGCCGTGGCCGCCGCGTTCAGCCCGATGCGCAATTGCCTGCGCCGTGGCGAAACCATCCCGGCCCCTGACCCTGCCGCGCCGCAGAAAGGCATGCTGCTGTCGGTGCCCTTCTTCCACGTCACCGGCTGCATGGCGGTGCTAAACGGCGCGCTGGCCAGCGGCACCAAGATCGTACTGATGCGCCGCTGGGACGTGGTGCGCGCCATGGGACTGATCGAACGCGAGCGCTGCACGGCGGCTGGCGGTGTCCCCACCATCGCATGGCAGATCATCGAGCATCCGGAGCGCGAGCGCTTCGACCTGTCATCGCTGGAAAACGTCAATTACGGTGGCGCACCCGCGTCGGCCGAACTGGTGCGCCGCATCACCGAGGTGTTCCCGCACTCGGCACCCGGCATCGGCTGGGGCATGACCGAGACCTCGGCCACCTTCACCAGCCACAGCGCCGAGGAATATGTGGCGCGCCCGGAAAGCGGCGGGCCGGCACTGCCCATTGGCGAGATGAAGGTGGTGGATGGACGCGGCCGCGGCTTGCCCACCGGCGAAACCGGCGAACTGATGGTGCGAGGCGCCAATGTGGTGCGCGGTTACTGGAACAAGCCGGAAGCTACCGCGCAGACGTTCATCGACGGCTGGCTCAAGACCGGCGACATTGCGCGGCTGGACGAGGAAGGGTTCGTCTATATCGTCGACCGCATGAAGGACATGCTGATCCGCGGCGGCGAGAACATCTATTGCATCGAGGTCGAGAGCGCGCTGTACGATCACCCGGCGGTGATGGACGCGGCGCTGGTGGGCATCGCCCACCGCACGCTGGGCGAAGAACCGGCGGCGGTGGTCAGCCTCAAGTCGGGTGCGCAAGCGACGGAGGCCGAACTGCAGGCGTTCGTGGGCGAGCGGCTGGCGGCCTTCAAGGTACCGGTGCGAATCGTCTTCTGCCCCGACATGCTGCCGCGAAATGCCAACGGCAAAATCCTGAAATCGACTCTGCGCAAGATGTTCGACGTGGCGGCCTGACACCGGGCTTTAACCAGGCACGCATAGCAACCTGGCCGCCGTGAAAGGGAGCACGGCGGCCAGGCTTGCCGGTGCCACACCGGTCCGACGGGGATAACTGGGGAACACCTATCAGATGCAGACACGCCATTCATCCAAGCAGTTTGCGCCATTCATCAACGGGATCGCGCCTTTGTCCGTGCTGGCCGGCGCGTTGATCGTAGCCGGATGCGCCAGCCAGGGACAAGGCAGTGCCGCAGCCCCGGTGCCGGAGATCCGGCCCGGGATTCTTGCCGGCTACCTGCCGGCGCAGGCACGGCCCGACAGCCTGGCACTCGTACCGCCACCGCCCGCGCCCGGCTCAGCCGCCCAGGCGCTGGACGACGAGATCGCGCGTGCCAACCTGCCCCTGCGCGGCACGGCGCGCTGGCGGCTGGCGGCCCAGGACGCCAACCTGAAATTCCCCCAGGCCGCCGATGTCTTCTCCTGCGCCCTGGACGCACCGGTATCGCAGGAGCAGACGCCCAGGCTCTACCTGCTGCTGCGCCGGACCCTGGCCGATGCGGGACTATCCACCTACGGCGTAAAAGACAAATATGCGCGCGCCCGGCCCTTCATGGTCAACCACCAGCCGACTTGCACGCCCGCCGAAGAGCCCATGCTTTCCAAGGACGGCTCCTACCCGTCAGGGCATAACGCCGTTGGCTGGGCATGGGCACTGATCCTGGCGGAAATCGCGCCCCAGCAGTCCAATGCGATCCTGGCGCGCGGGCTGGCTTATGGGCGGAGCCGGCTGGTCTGCAATGTGCACTGGCAAAGCGATGCGATGCAGGGCCGCATCATGGGCGCAGCCACCGTGGCGCGGCTGCATGCTGACCCCGCCTTCCGTGCGGATCTGGCGGCAGCCAAGGCGGAGCTTGCCGAAGTCCGCGCCAAGGGCCTGAAGCCCGCCGGCGACTGCAGGGCCGAAAGCGAGGCGCTGGCGCCGCTTGCAAACTAGCAAGCCGCCTTGCCCGCGGCAGGCGGGCAAGGCGCTTGGGCGATGTTCAGCCGCGGCCGACGAAGGGCATCTTGGTGGCCATCACGGTCATGAACTGCACATTCGCATCGAGCGGCAGGTTGGCCATATGGACCACCGAACTGGCTACGTGCGCCACGTCCATCAGCGGCTCGGGCGCGATCTCGCCATTGGCCTGGGGCACGCCGCGCGCCATGCGCGAAGCCATGTCGGTGGCGGCGTTGCCGATGTCGATCTGCCCGCAAGCGATATCGAAGGCGCGGCCATCCAGCGAGAGGCTCTTGGTCAGCCCGGTGATGGCGTGCTTGGTGGCCGTATACGGGACCGTATTGGGGCGCGGCGCGTGCGCCGAGATGGAGCCGTTGTTGATAATGCGGCCGCCGCGCGGGCTCTGCGACTTCATCAGCGCAAAGGCGGCGCGCGAGCACAGGAAGACGCCGGTCAGGTTAGTGTCCAGCACCGCCTTCCATTGCTCCACCGACAACTCGTCGATCGACACCGCCGGCGCATTGATGCCGGCATTGTTGAACAGCACGTCGAGCCGGCCGAACTGTTCGCGGACCTGCGCGAACAGGTGATCCACCGAAGCCGGATCGCTGACATCGCACTGCACCGCCAGCGCCGTATGGCCATCGGCCCGGGCTTGCGCGGCCAGCGCCTGGAGCGGCTCGGCGGTGCGCCCGGCGAACACCACCCGGTAGCCCGCCACCAGCAGCGCCTGCGCCACCGCCTTGCCGATGCCGCGGGCGGCGCCCGTGACCAGCGCTACCTTGCCTTGCTGACTCATGCTGTCTTCTCCGGATGGGATTCTTGGTTGCAGGCTATTTGACCGGAATCGGCGTTTCCGCCGCCACCGGCACCGCTGTCACGCTGTTCTGCGGGCTGCCGGAAACGATACGGTCCGAGTAGGTCAGGTAGACAAGGGTATTGCGCTTGCGGTCGACCGTGCGCACCACGTGCAAGGTCTTGAACAGGATCGACATGCGTTCGGAAAATACATTGTCCTGCTGGCGCAGCGGGCCCTTGAACGTGATCGGCCCGACCTGGCGGCAGGCGATCGAGCTTTCGGGCGGATCTTCGGCCATGCCCAGCGATCCCTTGATGCCACCGGTGCGGGCACGCGAGACATAGCACGTCACGCCCTGCACCATCGGATCGTCATAAGCCTCGATCACCACCTTGTCGGAGCCGGTCATGCGGAAATTGGTGCTCACGCTGCCGATCTCCTCGGCATGCGCGGCCGGCGCCAGCAGCGCCAGCGCCGCTAGCAGGCGCATAAGGCTGGTATGCATGCGTGCCCCTTCCACCTCAGGGCACCTTGCCCGTGATTTCGTCGTGCCGTTTTTCCATTTCCTGGCGAAGCTGGCGGCGCAGCTGGGCCGCGGCAAAGCGCTGGCGCTCGACTTCGTCGCGCGGCACCAGCGCCGGCACCTCGGCCGGGGCGCCATTGTCGTCCACCGCCACCATGGTGAAATAGCAGCTATTGGTATGGCGCACGAGCTTGCTGCGAATGTTCTCGGTGATGACCTTGATGCCGATCTCCATGGAGCTGCGCCCGGTGAAATTGACTGCTGCCAGGAAGGTCACCAGTTCTCCCACGTGGATGGGCTGGCGAAATACGACCTGGTCCACCGACAAGGTCACGACATAGCGCCCCGCGTAGCGGCTGGCACAGGCATAAGCCACCATGTCGAGATACTTGAGGATGGTGCCGCCGTGCACATTGCCGGAGAAATTGGCCATGTCCGGCGTCATCAGCACGGTCATGGAAAGCTGGTGGGACAGGTCGTTCATGATGAAATCCGGAATCTGGAAGCGGCCAGGCGGACCCGCGAAGCGGGTCGAACGGCTGGTGCCGACGATCGGCAGTTTAACCCGGAACGGGCCCCGTGCCTTGTGGCGGAGCACGTCCCGGCGCGCCCCGGTGCCAACAAAAAAGCGGCCTTTCGGGCCGCCTTCGTCTCAGCGCTCAAGGCGCAGACTGCTTACTTCTTCTTGTTCACAGCGTCCTTGAACCCTTGGCCGGCAGAGAACTTGACCGTCTTTGCGGCCGGAATCTTGATGGTCTCGCCAGTACGCGGATTGCGGCCGGTACGCGCGGCGCGCTTGCCGGAGCTGAAGCTGCCGAAACCCACCAGCGTTACTGAATCACCCTTGGCAACTGCCTTCTTAATGTTGTCCAGAGCCGCATTCAGTGCGCGCTCTGCCGCTGCATTGCTCAATTCGGCGTCCGCGGCGATGGCAGATACCAGTTCACCTTTATTCATGGCTGATTTCCCTTGTTGGTCGTCTTGATCGGAGTGTCTGCCACGCGGCAAATTACCGATCGGCGCAGTCTAATCCGCGCTTTACGCATTGGGCAATCCCCAGTGGCACCAATGCAACGAAAAAAGCCGCAAATCCTTGAGTCAAGCGCCTTTGCGGGGAATTTACCCCCCCTTTTCCGCCGTTTCAAATGCGCTCGTTGACGCTAGGAAGAATTCGAACGCGCGTACGGGCAACGCGCATCCCTTGCTGCGCGATGCGGCTTTGCTTAGTCAGCTCGCTACCACCGCCGGTGCGATGCGAGGATCACAGGCGGCGACTTGCCCTGGTTCTGGGCAAGAGTGCTGCAATCTCCCATTATGGTGCATGATTGTGAGGGGATACGCCCCAAATCAATGCGATGCATCATTTTGGCGCAGGCTTTTGTCTGTCGCCATAGGGACCGCAAGGCGATCGCCCTCGCTGTTATCACCGGGACAGCCCCCGCAGGCGCGACAATCCGGTGCAAAAGCACCCAACACGGTGCAGATTCCCCGCCAGGATGCCCCACACTGGAATGCTTTTTGCATGCCAGTGCTCCCATTTTGAGCATGAGGAATGTATGGACAATTGGAAAAGCGGCACCGACGCCCTGTTCATCCTGCTGGGGGCGATCATGGTGCTCGCTATGCACGCGGGCTTTGCGTTTCTTGAGTTAGGCACGGTGCGCAAGAAGAACCAGGTCAACGCCCTGGTCAAGATATTGGTGGATTTCGCCATTTCCACCATCGCCTATTTCTTCATCGGCTACACCGTGGCGTATGGGGTCGAATTCTTTACCAGCGCCCATGAACTGGCGCAACGAAGCGGCTATGAACTGGTGAAGTTCTTCTTCCTGGCGACTTTTGCGGCCGCCATTCCCGCCATTATTTCCGGCGGGATTGCCGAGCGCTCGCGCTTCAATCCGCAACTGGTGGCAACCTTCGTCCTGGTTGGCCTTGTGTATCCCTTCTTCGAAGGCATCGCCTGGAACAACCGGTTCGGCGTGCAAGACTGGATCACCTCCGTCGCGGGCGTGCCATTCCACGACTTCGCCGGCTCCGTCGTGGTCCACGCCATGGGCGGCTGGATCGCGCTGCCGGCAATCCTGTTGCTGGGCGCGCGCCGCGGACGCTACCAGAAAGACGGCCGCATCAGCGCCCACCCGCCCTCCAATATCCCTTTCCTGGCGTTGGGCGCCTGGGTGCTGGCGGTGGGGTGGTTCGGCTTCAATGTCATGAGCGCGCAGACCGTCGACAAGATCAGCGGGCTGGTCGCCATCAATTCCCTGATGGCCATGGCGGGCGGTACCCTGGCCGCCTGGGCGGCGGGCCGCAACGACCCCGGCTTTGCCTATAACGGCCCGCTTGCCGGCCTGGTGGCGGTCTGCGCGGGCTCGGACCTGATGCATCCGCTGGGTGCGCTGGTGACCGGGGCCATCGCCGGCGCGCTGTTTGTTTACCTGTTTACGCTGGCCCAGAACAAATGGCATATCGACGACGTGCTGGGCGTCTGGCCGTTGCATGGGCTGTGCGGCGCCTGGGGCGGCATTGCCGCCGGTATCTTTGGCAGCCAGGCGCTGGGCGGCATCGGTGGCGTCTCCCTGGGCGCGCAGACGATCGGCACGCTGCTTGGCATCGTCATCGCCCTGGTGGGCGGCACCGTGGTCTACGGCACATTGAAGAAGCTGGTCGGCATCCGGCTCGATGCCGAATCGGAATACAACGGCGCGGACCTGTCCTTGCATCGCATCTCCGCCACGCCGGAGCGCGAAACCAACTGGTAAGCCGCGGCGCGCAGGGGGCTTGCCCCCCCCCGCCATCCGCTGCTGCGGATCCCCGGCCGTTGGCGGCCGGTGGCGCGCTGCGCCCGTGGCGGCCATTTTGTGCTTGAACTTCCGCACGCGGCGTAGCAATAATGCGTTGCCCGCACTCGCGTCTCGCCCCGGATGCGCCCGGGAATTCGCTGCATGATGTTCGTTGCCCGTGTACCTGCCGAGCCAGCAAGGGAGAACCGCGATGGATGCCACAACGCTGCAGAAGTATCAAGACTTAGTCATTGCCTATGCGACGGAGTTCGGGGTCAAGATACTCGCAGCCCTCGCCTTCTGGGTGATCGGCCGGTGGCTGATCCATGTCGTGGTGAGGATGGTGCAGGGGTCGCTGGCCAGGCAGAAGGTCGATCCGACCTTGCTGCGTTACGTCGGGTCCATCGTCACGGTCACGCTCAATGTCGTGCTGGTGATCGGCATCCTGGGTTATTTCGGCATCCAGACCACCACCTTCGCCGCGCTGATTGCCGCGGCCGGCATTGCCATCGGCATGGCCTGGTCGGGCTTGATGTCCAACTTCGCCGCGGGGGCTTTCCTGGTGGTGCTGCGGCCATTCAAGGTTGGGGACTTCGTCACGGTGGGCGGGATAACCGGCACCGTCAGGGAAATTGGGCTGTTCTCCACCACCCTGGACGCGCCGGACAACGTGCTGACCGTGGTCGGCAACAGCAAGATATTCTCGGACACGATCCAGAATTTCAGCGCCAATCCCTACCGCCGCGTTGAGCTCAAGGCGCAGCTGGCCGGCAGTACCGACCACGTCGCCGCCGCCGCGCTGCTCAAGGAACGCATGGCCGCACTGCCCAACGTGCTGACCGAACCGCCGCCCGACGTGGAGATTCTCGAATTCAACCTGGTCGGTCCCGTCCTTGCCGTGCGTCCGTACTGCCACACCGATCATTACTGGCAGGTGTATTTTGACACCAACCGCGCGATCCGCGAGAGTTTTGGCGAGGCCGGATTCTCCGCGCCGATGCCGGCCCAACTGGTGGTGCTGCAAAACAGTGCGGCCACGTAGCCGTGCCGCGAAGGGAGGAGCCGGACGCGCGGAACCAGGCCGTCCCGCTACGCTATGGCGGCGGCAGTCAGCCAGCGCCGCGCGCGGGGTTGCCTGAACGGCCGAAGATGCGCATCAGTACCGCACCGGTACCGCAAATACCCATGACTACCGCCAGCGGCAATGCACTGCCGTCGCGCCAGAAGCTGACCGCGGCGCCGGCCAGGGTGCCCAGCCCGAATTGCAGCGTCCCCATCAACGCGGACGCCGTGCCGGCCCGCTGGCCCTGCTCCGCCATGGCCAGGGCCGAGGCGTTCGGCAGGATGCATCCAAGGCTGGCGATAAACACAAAGAATCCGGCCAGCAGCACCGGCAACGGCGCCAGGCCGGCCAGCACCGCGACAGCCAATGCCAGGCCTGCCGCGCACGGCGCAACCAGGGCGCCGCCTAGCACCTGGTCAAGCGTGCGGTTGCGCACCAGGCGCGCGTTAAGTTGCGACATGCCAATCAAGCCCAACGCGTTGGCGCCGAATACGAAGCCGTAATAAGAGGGATCGATGCCATGCAACTCGATCAGCACGAACGGCGACCCCGCAATATAGGCGAACATCCCCGCTTGGGCACAGCCGGCAGACAGCGAATAGCCGACGAAGCCTCGGTCTCGCAGCAGCTCGCCGTAGTTGGCGAGTACGCGGCCAAGGCGCAGTGGCATGGCATTGACGGTGTCGAGCGATTCTTCCATGTACCGGTGGACCACCCACAGGATCAACAGGCTGCTGGCGCAAAGCAGCCAGAAGATGGCGCGCCAGCCGAAGGCCGCGAGCACGGCCCCGCCAATGATGGGTGCCAGGATCGGCGCCAGGCCCATCACCAGCATCAGCGAGGAGAAGGCGCGCGCGGATTCGTGCGCCTCCAGCCGGTCGCGGATCACGGCACGGGCCATTACCATGCCCGCACAGCCGCCCAGGGCCTGCAAGAAGCGCCACAGCATCAGCGCCTCGACGTCGCGCGCGAGCGCGCATCCGGCCGCTGCGAGCGCATAGGACAGCAGGCCAATGTACAGCGGCGGCTTGCGGCCAAAGCGGTCGCTGATCGGGCCATAGAAGGCCTGCCCCACCGCCAGTCCCACCAGGAAGGTTCCCAGCGTGAGTTGCACACGCCCGATATCGACCCCAAGATCGCCGGCCAGCGCAGGGAAGCTCGGCAGGTACATATCAATCGAAAGGGGCGCCAGCGCAGTGAGCGAAGCGCATACCAGGAGCCAAAGCGGGAAACGCGCGGACTGTGGCGCGCGGGCGGAGCGAGTCATCGAAACATCCTGAGGAACAACGGGGCGGCCGGAATGGCCACCTGCGCCAATGCGTCAGCGACGCGAGCGGCGCGGGAGCGGTAAGAGGCGTAATTGTTGCATAGCGTAACAAGCCGCGCACTCGACACGCCGCGCGGCGATGATGCAGGCGCGTCCGCCTGGACGCGCGCAACTGTGATGATAGGCCCGACGGTGCCGGGACATGCCGGCGGCAACGGGCTTCGCTTCGCCGCGGATCGGAGGAGTGCGTGGCTTTCAACCGCAGTAACGCCAAGGGTACAATGCCAGCCTGTCGGCCGCCCCGGGCGGACGATCGCGCAGCCCGACGCACCGCGGAAGCCCGGCCACCGAAACGGCTTCCGGCAACGTTTTCCTGCATGAGAACAAGATACGCACTGCTTTCTGTCTTACTTACCCTGGTCGCCGGCGCGGCCGGTTTGCCGTGGGCGCAGCAAGCGCTCGCGGCAACGCCGCCAGTCAGGGCCGCCGCCTCCGCACCCGTCGTGGTGGACGAAGCCGATGCGCTGGCGCAAATGCTCAAGGGCGCGGCCACTGGCCAGAACACCGGCGCAGCGGGCGTACCGGAATTGCTGCGCAACACCGCGCGGCCGGACAACATACTGTCGCGTGCCTGCCGACAACTCAACGATGCGCTGCCCATCGAAATCGATGGCGAGACGCGCCTGCGCCGCTGCCAGTCGGTACCGGGCAAACACATCCTTTTCCAGCTTGAGCTGACCAAGTATCGAGGCCCCATGCTGGACCTCGCCAGCTTCGAGCTCAGCTATGCCGCGCCCCTGCAGCGCAATATCTGCGCCAACCGGGATGTGGAAATCCTGACCAAGCTGGGCATCAGCATGATGTTCCGCTATATGACGCGCAACGAGCGGGGCGAGCGCCGCGTGGGCGACGTCTACATCAACGCGCCCATCTGCTCTTCGGCGCTGCGCTAAACCATTTGATTTCCTTGCCGCGACACCCGGGAGTGCCGGGGTCGGCGGGCGCCCGTTGCGGGCGCCCGCTCCTCTCGCAAGACTCAGGCAAGCCGCGGCCGCAGCGGCACCACATTGGCAGCGCGCCGGGGCAACACACGGGTTTCCTTCCATCCCGAATGCGCCAGCGGCGAACCCCAGACCAGTTCATGCAGACTGGCCAGCGTAAAGGGATCGCCCAGCAGCAGGTGCTTTTCGGCAGCGCTGAGGCCGCCTGGCCCGGCGGTGAGGGCCTGGTGCACCAGCGCGGCATGTTCCTGTTGCGTGGCCTGCGGCTGTACCACGCGGGGCGAGCCGGTGGCGCACATCAATGCGTTGGTCACGGGGTCGACCACTGCATCGATAAATGCCGGCGGTTCGCCCGCGGCCTCGACGTGCTTCTGCATGGCGGCCATTTCGCGCGGCGGCGTGGCCTCCTCCGGCGTCACGAACAGCCTGGCGCGGCGCAGCGCACGGCCAAACGAAACCCGCGACAGCCACACCGAGAGCGGAATCGAGAAGGCCAGCGAGCCGACGATCGGCAGCAGCCACCAGACAAAATTTGGATCCAGCCACAGCACCAGTCCGCCCCATGCAAGCCCTAGCAAGGTGTGCATGCCATGACGGCGAAATGCTTCGCCCCAGGTCGTCTCCGCATCCTCGCGCGGAGGCGATTTCCAGGTAATCCCCCAACCGCTGTATGCCGCCGCCACGAACTTGGTGTGGAACAGCATCCGGACGGGGGCCAGCAAGGCCGACATCACCACCTCGATCAGCATCGAAGCCACCAGGCGCAGCGGCCCGCCATAGTTGCGCGAGTCTTTCATCAGCAGCAGCACGCTGGCGACCTTGGGCAGGAACAGCAGCGTGGCGGTAGCCGAGAACAGGGCCAGCGCCTTTTCCGGATGCCACTCGGGCCAGGTCGGGAACAACTGGTAAGGCTGCGTGAAATACTCCGGCGGTACCAGTGCGTGCTTGGCCAGCATGATGGTGGACAGCACCAGGAACAGGAACCACAACGGCGCCGACAGATAAGCCATCACGCCAGTGAGGAACACGGCGCGGTGCACCGCGTGGAAGCCCTGCTTCATCCACAGGCGGAAGTTCATCAGGTTGCCCTGGCACCAGCGGCGATCGCGCTTGACCTCGTCAAGCAGGTTCGGCGGCAGTTCCTCGTAGGAGCCCTCGAGATCATAGGCAATCCACACGCCCCACCCGGCCCTGCGCATCAGGGCGGCCTCGACGAAATCGTGCGACAGGATTTCCCCCGCCAGCGGCCCCTTACCGGGCAACGGCGCCAGCGCGCAGTGCTCCATGAAGGGCTGGATGCGGATGATGGCGTTGTGGCCCCAGTAATGCGATTCGCCAAGCTGCCAATAGTGCAGTCCTGCGGTGAACAGCGGACCGTACACGCGCGTGGAGAACTGCTGCACCCGCGCATACATGGTCTCGCGCCCCACTGCCAGCGGTGCGGTCTGGATGATGCCGGCGCCGGGGTTGCCTTCCATCAGCTTGACCAGCGTGGTCAGGCATTCGCCGCTCATTACGCTATCGGCGTCTAGCACCACCATATAGCGATACGCACTGCCCCAGCGGCGGCAGAAGTCGGCCACGTTGCCGGTCTTGCGCTTGACGCGGTGACGGCGCCAGCGATAGAAGATTCGGCCAAAGCCATTGACCGCGCGGCAGGTTTCCATCCACGCATCGGTCTCGGCGGTACGCAGGTCCGGGTCGCCGCTGTCGGACAGCACGAAGAAATCGAAGCGCGCCAGTTCGCCGGTGCGCTCCATCGACTCATAGGTCGCGCGCAGCCCGGCGAAGACCCGGTTCACGTCCTCGTTGCAGATCGGCATGATGACTGCCGTGCGCGCCTCCTCCGCGATGGGTCCGTCCACCGCTGCCGAACGCGAAATCAGATGGCGGTCGCCGCCCTTGGCCAGCACAAGGAAACCCATCATCGCGGTCCAGAAACCCGCGGACACCCACGAGAACAGGATAGCGAAGAGCGCCAGTACGGCGATCTCAAGCGGGTCGGTGCCGTGATAAGGCAGCACCTTTGTCATGAAGTAGGTGGCCAGTGCGGTCTGCCCGGCCACGAGGCCAAGCAGCACCCAGCGGCGGTGCGCGCCCGCGGGATGCCACTTACCCTCGGCGTCGGGACCATCGTGCAAGGTGTCCCAGGTTTCGGGCACGGGCGGGCGGCCAAGCACGCGCCGGCCCAGGTTGCGAAGGAAACCGGTGACGATGTGCGGGGGCCAGGCCCGCGGCACCATCGAGGCGCGCTCGGGAGCCGGGCCGGTGTCGATATGCACGGTGCCATCGGCACGGCGTTGCACCAGGGGCTCGCCCGCCGCTTGCGGGGCGCCGTACGCGAGATTGAGGCGACGCCCTACCGAACCGTAGGCAGCGCCCGCCGGCGACTGGCCAGCGTCTTTAGCCGCGAGTTTTTGCTGCAGCGAATGAATGGCCGATTCGGGGTCCGCGTCATCGCCGCAAGCGACATTGTTGAGAAGCTCGCGGCGCAGGTCTGGGGAGACCGGCACGCGATCGAGATAGCGCTCGCATGCCGCCGGGGCCGCGCGCTGCTTTAGCCTGGGGGTAAGATGTAGCTCCACGTCTCGGATAGGGTTGTATTGCCGTTGCGAAGATAGCCGCGCAATTCGACCGGTTTGTTTTCGTCTTTGCGGCGCACGACCATCGTCATGCGCCAGCCGCCGGTTGCCTCATTGCGCTGCGTCGAAGTGTTCAGCAGCTCCCCGTTGCTGTCGGCCGAGATCACCGGATCGATCCGGGTATCCGCAGCCAGTTTCTTGAAGACTGGGCCTTCAAAATCCACCACCAGCGAAAAACTGGTGTCTTCCTGCTTGCGGCTCAGCCCCTGGCCACGCCGCGTTTGTGTCACCCACGACAGTGGCGGCTGTTTTTCGCCGTCCTTCTGCCACAGCAGGCGATATTCGAAATCGAAAGCTTGTTTGGGCTTAGGTGGGTTGTCGGGCACCCAGTACGCCACGATGTTGTCGTTGGTCTCGTCCGGGGTCGGGATCTGCACCAGCTCGACCCGGCCCGAACCCCAGTTGCCCTTGGGCTCCACCCAGGCGCTCGGGCGGCGCTCGTACCACGCGCCGATTTCCTGGTAGTTGCCAAAATTGCGGTCGCGCTGCATCAGGCCGAAGCCCTGCGGATTGGTCGCCGCGAACGAGGTCACCAGCAGGCGCTTGGGGTTGCTCAGCGGCCGCCACAGCCATTCGCCTGTGCCGAGCTGCACCGAAAGACCGTCGGAGTCATGCACCTCGGGCCGGTAGTCCTGCACCGCCGAAGGCTGGTTCTCGCCAAAGAGGTACATGCTGGTCAGCGGCGCCAGGCCGAGCTTGGTGACGTTCTCGCGCATGAACAGGCGCGACTTCACCTCCATGGCGGTTTCCGCGCCCGGCCGGATCACGATGCGATAAGCCCCGCTCATGCGGCGCGAATCCATCAGGGCATAGATGGTCAGTTGCTTGTCCGCCGGTGAAGGCCGCTCGATCCAGTATTCGACGAAACGCGGGAACTCCTCGCCCGAATTGAGCGCGGTATCCACCGCCAGGCCACGCGCCGACAGGCCATACCATTGGTCCTTGCCGAGCGCGCGGAAGTAACTGGCGCCCAGGAAGGACACGACTTCGTCCTTGCTCTTGGCGTTGTTGAGGGGATAGAGCACCCGGAAGCCGGCGAAGCCCAGCGGCTTGAGCTTGGCGGCATCGACCTTGTGCGGGCCATAGTTGAAGGCGGCCGGATCGAAACGAATCTCGCGCGCGCTGCCGCTCACCACTTCGTTGATGCGCACGGGCTGGTCGAACACCATGCCCTCATGGAAGAACGAAAGCTCGAAGGGAAGCTTGGCATTGCGCCACTGGAATCGCTCGGGCTTGTACTCGATCTCGCGATAACGCTCGTAGGACAGTTCGCGAAGTTCGCGAGGCAGGTTCTGCGCAGGCGCCTTGTAAGGCGTTCCGGCCAGCTGGCGCGCGCGCGCCGCCACGGTATCGAAGTCGAACGCGTGCGCGGCCATCGCGCACACCGCCAGCATGCCGCCGCACAACCACCTGCCCAGGCGCATGGCGCCCGCATTGGCGCGTGCCGCTGTATGGGGTTGGGCAGATTGGATGGTCGGCAGGGTAACGGTTTCGGACATGGATGCCAGTGACAGGCAGAGTTGGAAAATTAGGGGCGATCTGTCACCGCAGCAAAAGGCGGGCCACCATGCGGCCGGGATGACAAAAGCAACGGCGGGATGCTGACCGCGAAAGTACCGGGAAGCACGGATAAGGATCTTGCGGCGCATTGTTTTCACTTGACCAAGCATGTATCGGGCTTGTTGCAATGCGCAAAAGAACCTTAACAATTCGAGCCTAGGAAGTCACGTTTCGATCAGGCAACGTTTGCAACAATTTGAAACCCCGGTCGCCCGGACGCCGCTTTCGGCGCGAATCCCGTGCCGGGGCGTCACATGGACAACGCCCCAGGATTAGCGCGCGGTGCCGCACAGGGCACGTTGTGTATTCAGCCATTTCTACAGCCCCTTCCCTGGCGCTGCCGCCAGGTTTGATAGCCGGGGGCGAGCATCTCGCCTCCGTCTCGCATGCCGCTGCACCCCGCTTTGCTATTTGGGGCCGACGTCCGAATCTGCAACGCTAGGATATGGATTGGGCGCCGTCAATGCGGGCTGCGTGGACCCGTACGGCACTGGAACGGCGCATGGCGCACCTGCGAAATCGTGCACTGCACCCGGATCAAGCCTGTGCACGTCTGAAGCAGACGTTCGGGAAAGTTGGACCAGCTGTCAGATGGCGTTGCGCAAGGCGGCGCGGGATCGACATTGCGACGGGAAGCCGGTGTGAATACAACCGGGCAAAAAAAGAGAGGCCGCAGCCTCTCGATTAGGTTCCGCCTCGATGCCAGTCCCCCCGGAATGGCGCATGGCGCCGCTGGACATCGGTACCCGGGCACGCTGCACCGCGTGATGCAACGCGCGGTGCGGCGGACGCGGGCGGCGTGGCGAACTGGCCCGGCCAGCGCATGCGTGCGGTGGCGCAATGACGCAAGGGCTGCCTGTCGCCTTTCGCTATCGGCGCTCAGGCGCCTTTATTCATCATCTTGTCGCTATCGGAAGGCGCGTGGTTCTTTTTCGTCTTGGCGGGCTTTGTCGCCTTGCTCGAGCTTGCCGCGGCAGGCTTATCTCCGGCGGCGGGAGCCGACGCCTGGGCATATGCACCCGCGCCAAACATGGCCAGCGACAACATCACGATCCACTTCTTCATATCAGCCTCCTGGTCAGCTGTGGAACGAAGCCTGGCCGAGGCCCTTGGCGGCCACAGGCACCTACGCTTCGTCACCACCAACAACGGCACAAGGTCGAGATGGGTTGACGCATCGGCACGCCTATCGACACTGCGGCGCAGCATTGGCCGCGTCCAGGCGCGCCGGCGAGGGCCTCAATGGCACAACCGGCCCAGCAGTTCACCGGCAACGGTGCCGGCGTTGGCGGGCTGCGGCATGCCGGCTTGCGGCGCGCTGATGGTGTAGAGCGATTCGCCGCGCGCGTAGCGTTTGGCGTAGAGCGTCTGCTCGACCACCGCGTACATTGACGTGGCGCAGTTGAAGACCATGCGCTTGAGCGAGGAGCGGATCGGTTCGCCACTGGCGGTGCGAATCACGCCAGCCGGCGCGTTACGCATGATGGCCACGCCGACCTCGGGCCCCCGGCGGCGCACCGAACTCTTGTCAAAGTAGGAGACCACCCCGTTTGCGCCCATCAGGGGCAGCCAGCGCTGCGGGTCGGGCGCCGAAGGATCCGATGCGGCCGGCATCGCGCAACCCTCGCGCGGCGTGGCACGGAACACCGTACCCCCATTGGGAGCCTGGCACTCATATAAACCCGCGGCGGCGGGGCGAACCGTTGCAGCAACCGGTTCGGCATACGCGGCAAGACAGACGCTACTGCCGATCAGCACGGCGGCAGCATGGAATAAGGCGCGCAAGGACATGGACGGACCCTCGTGTAGACCAAAAAACAGCCCGCATTGTCGCATACCGTGCCACGGCCGCCTTCCGGCTGGCAGCTAGTCCCTCGCTTCAGGCGCCCCATCGAAGGCGCTATAGCGGCACGCAATCTGCCCGGAGAGTTGAATCAATAATCGCCCAATCCCGATTATTAGGAAAATCCTCAAATCGAAAAAGCCAATTGCCATGGGATTTTGGGGGCTCTCTCAATGGAAATAGACCATAGTCACCGACTTCCATCCCGTTCATTTCCCTTTGCCATGAGTTACCTCATGCGCTACCAAGAGCCACGCCCCGGTGGGCGCTGGAGGGCGGGCGTTCGGACGGCCGCTTCGACAGCGCCTCCAGCGCGGCGCGCGAGGCATCGTCGGCCGGGAAAAAGCACTCGATGCGCATTTCCTGCAGCGTGACATCCTGCGGAATGCCCAGCGTGGTCAGCGTCGAGAACAGCGAGGCGCGGAAACCTTCGGCCGCCAGCGCCACCGGCAACATCGGCGGTGGCGTGCGTTCCGCGGCTTCGTCATCGAACAGCGGGACGCCGGCCGGGCCGACCATGTCGGGATGCCATCCGGCAATCCGGTTGAAGATTTCGCGCGCGGTCTGGTCCTGCGCCTGCGTCTGCAATTCCTGCCATACGCGCCGCAACAGGTAACGCCCCACCTGCCGCGCGTTTTCGATGACCGGCCACAGGCCATCCGGATTGAAGACGGTGAGCATCAGGTTGATGCGCCCGCCGCCCTCCTCCAGCACGGATGGCGCGCGCTCGCCCAGCAGTACCCCGATCATGCGGCGGTATGCCTGGTTGGCATCGAGCATGTTCCAGAAGCGATCCAGTACCACCGCCGGATACGGCTCTTGCTTGGACAGGATCAGCGCGACCGCCTGTTGCACCATCTGCAGCGCGGGCGCGGCCAGCCCGTGCTCGCTGTAGGCCGGCGCAAACCCGCCGGCCAGCAGCAGGCGGTTGCGCTGCCGCAGCGGCACGCCGAGCCGGTCGGCCAGCGCCAGCACCATCTCGCGGCTGGGCCGGGCGCGGCCGGATTCAAGGAAACTGATATGCCGCTGGGAGACCCCTGCCGCCAGTGACAACGCGAGCTGGCTGTAGCCGCGTTTGCCGCGCCAGTAGCGCAGCAGGCCGGGGAAGTCGAGTGCGGTTTCGGAGCTGGGGGTCAGGGTGTCCATGGCGGTATTACAGCATGGCGATGGCCACCTGGCGACTACCTCCGAGGTAATCGCAGATTCAACGCCCCGCGGCGGGCGCCTCCGGCGAGCATGCGTTCTCGGCGGCATCCGGCAAGTAGATCCTCGCCAGCCCTTTGGTAATGGCTTCGACGATCTGTTCGCGCCGCAACGCGATATGCGCGCTGAGATAGCGCTCGCCCTCCTCCCAGTTCTGGTCCGCGAGGGCGCGCACGATCTCGGCATGTTCGCGCTGGGTGGAATCGCGGCCGATGTTCTCCATGTCGATCCACCGGATGAAGCGGATGCGCTCGTTGAGGCTGGCGAGCATGCGCCTGAGCTCGGCATTGCCGGCCATGGCGGCAATGCGCATGTGAAAACCCTCGTCGAGTTCGACCAGTTCGCGCACCGGCGTATCCGGCGGGACCGATTTGCTGCGATCGAGATAGGCGCCGATCTCCGCGATAGCGGCCGGCGTGGCTCGCGCGAACGCCAGGCGCAGGCATTCCCGCTCCACCGCGACACGGGCCTCGTACAGATCCAGCATTTCCTGGATTTCGAGCGGGCGGCGCATATAGCCGCGGCTCGATTCCACCAGGAAACCATCCGTGGCCAGCCGGGTAAGCGCTTCGCGCACCGGTGTACGGCTCACGCCCAGCCGCTCGGCCAGTTCAATCTCGTTGAGGCGCTCGCCAGGCCTGAGTTCATACGAAATCGCCATCTCCCGAAGCGTGGTGAACACGTCGGAACCGCGTCTTCGCCTGACGGTAGAAATAGGCGTCTTCATGCTGTTGTCTGCTTCGCTTCGAAAGGATGGGCGCTGGATCATACCGCGGGCCCGTGGCACGTCCGGTCCGGGGCTGCAATTTTAAGTATACTTAACTGTATTCTAATGTGTATCCTTTGCACATGCCTGCTCAACTGCAACCAAGACAGGCATGCGCCCGGCCCGCAACCAGGGCGGCGCGCGGCCCCTGGATTTGGAGATTCCCCGGATGACTAAGATGAATGGCGCCGAAGCCATGGTGCGGATGCTTCAACTCAACGGCGTGAAGCACGTCTTCGGCCTGTGCGGCGACACCAGCCTGCCCTTTTATGATGCCCTGGCGCGCCTGGACCACGGCATTGACCACATCCTGACCCGGGACGAGCGCAGTGCCGCCTATATGGCCGACGCCTATGCGCGCGTTACCGGCAAGGTGGGCGTTTGCGAAGGCCCGAGCGGTGGCGGGGCTACCTACCTGTTACCAGGGCTGGTCGAGGCCAATGAATCTTCCGTGGCCGTGTTGGGCATCACGTCGGACGTTTCGGTGGGTTCGCGCGGCAAATACCCGCTGACCGAGCTGGACCAGGAGGCACTCTACCGGCCATTGACCAAGTGGAATACCACCGTCGACCGCGCCGACCAGATTCCCGATGCGGTACGCGGCGCGTTCCGCGCCATGACCACGGGCAAGCCCGGTTCAGCCCATATCTGCCTGCCGTACGATGTGCAAAAGCACGAGGTCGATGCCGCCGACGTCTGGGCCCAGCAGGGGCACGACCGTTTCCCCGCCATGCGCTACGCCCCGGATCCCGTGGAAATCGAGCGCGCGGCGCAAAAGCTGGTGGCAGCGCGCGCGCCGGTCATCATTTGCGGCGGCGGCGTGGTGATTTCCGGCGCCTGCGGCGAACTCGACGCGCTGGCCGTCATGCTGTCTGCGCCGGTCTGCACCACGGTCAGCGGCCAGGGCAGCCTGGCCGACACCCACCCGCTCAATGCCGGCGTGGTGGGCGCCAACGGCGGCATCATGGCGACCCGCGAGATTGTCGCCCAGGCCGATCTGGTGCTGTTCATCGGGTGCCGGGCCGGTTCGACCACCACCGAACACTGGCGCTTTCCCGCCCGCAGCGTGCCGATCCTGCATATCGATGCCGACCCGATGGTGATCGCGGCCAATTACCGGACCGAGGTCGGCATGGTGGGCGACGCGCTGCTGGCCTTGCGCGCGCTGAACGCTGCCGTGCGGGACCGCCTTGCGCATCGTCCGGAGGACGCCGCCGACGGCGTGGCGCTGGCTGGCGCGGCGCGTGCCGCCAAGCTGGCCGCGTTCGCCCCCCTGGCTGCATCGCACGATACGCCCATCAAGCCCGAGCGCGTGGTCGATGCACTCAACCGCCTCCTGCCCGACGATGCCATCGTGGTCGCCGACCCCGGTACGCCTTGCCCGTACTTCTCGGCCTACTACAATGCCAGCCGGCCCGGCCGCCACTTCATCACAAACCGGGCGCATGGCGCGCTGGGCTTCTCCATGTCGGCGGGCATCGGCGCCATCGTCGGCCGCCCCAGCGCCACTGTCGTCTCGGTGATGGGCGATGGCAGCTTCGGCTTCACCTGCGGCGAGATGGAAACCCTGGTGCGGCGCAAGATCCCGCTGAAGATGATCGTGTTCTCGAACTCGGTCTACGGCTGGATCAAGGCCAGCCAGAAAGCCGGCTACGACAAACGCTATTTCTCGGTGGACTTCAACCGCACCGACCACGCCCGGGTGGCCGAAGCCTTCGGCGTGAAGGCCTGGCGGGTGGAGGATCCCGCTTTGCTGGATGCGGCCATCCGGGCTGCGCTGGAGCATGATGGCCCGGCGCTGGTCGATGTGATTTCACAGGAATTGCAGGACACCGCCGCGCCGGTGAGCCAGTGGATGGGCTGAGGCACAGGGCCGGGGAGCGCGGCCGCCGGCCAGGAAGGACCGCGCACAAGAAGTCACGGACGCCATCAGACGCCAACAGACCAAGGGAGAGGTATTCATGCTTTGTCTACGTGTAGCATCCGTCAACCGACGCGCGCTGGTTGCCGGCGTCGCGCTCCTCGCCTGCCTGCTGCCGCTGGCCATCCGGCCCGCGCTGGCGGACAGCGCAACGCCGCTGAAACTGGTCGTGACCTTCCCGCCCGGCGGCAGCACCGACATCGCCGCGCGGATCATCCAGCCCAAGCTGGCCGAGGCGGCCGGCAGGCCGGTGGTGATCGAGAACCGCCCTGGCGCCGCCAGCCAGCTCGCCACCCAATATGTGGCCCGCTCCGCCCCGGACGGCAACACCGTGCTGGTGAGCTTCGACACCCACGCCATCAATCCGATCGCCAAGTCCAAGCTGCCCTATGACACCTTCAAGGACTTCGTCGGCGTGACCCTGGCGGTACGGTTCCCGCTGGTCATCGGCGCCTCGCCCACCGTGCCCGGCAAAGACCTGCGGGCCTTCCTGGACGCCGCCCGACAGGCGCCGAACAAATACAGCTACGCCTCCACCGGGCTTGGCTCGATGAATCACCTGGTCGCCGAGGACCTGAAGCGCCAGGCCAGCGTCGAGTTGCTGCATGTTCCCTATGCCGGCGGAGGGCCCGCCGTGCAGGCCGTGCTCGGCAATGTGTCAAGCCTGACGCTGCTGAGCTATGCGGCGCTCAAGGGCCAGATTGCCGCAGGCAAGATCAAGCCGCTGGCCGTCACCGGCAACCAGCGGCTGCCGGACCTGCCAGATGTTCCGACCGTGGCGGAATCCGGCTTTCCCGGCTTCGAGGCCTATTCCTGGATCGGCATCTTCGCCCCGGCCGGCACCCCGCCGGCGACGGTGCGCAAGCTCACCGAAGCGTTCCAGGCCGCGCTGGCGGACCCCGAAACGCACCGCAAACTGACCCAGGCGGGTTTCGAGGTCGTGGCCAGCGATGGCCCGGCGCTGGACCGCTATGCCCGCGACCAATACGAACGCTGGAACGCATTCGTCAAGAAAGCCAGCCTGAAACTGGAGGACTGAAGGTGCCGGAAGCGGTGAGTATCGCCGCCCTATGTCAACCTGCCGCGCGTTTCGCTCAGGGCCGCGCTCAACCCGTACTTGCGGATCTTCTGGTATAGCGTGCTCTTCGCGATGCCAAGGCGCGACGCGGTCCTGGTCAGGTTGCCGCCGCTGTACGCCAGGGCCTTGCGGATGGATTCCGATTCGGCCATTTCCAGCGAGCACACCGTTTCGGGCACGCTGCCGGCAAGGCCCTTGGGCAAGCCGGCGGCGCCCGGCATGCCCACCGCGCTGATTTCGAGCGGCAGCTTGTCCATGGTGATCACGCCGCCTTCGGCCATCAGCAAGGATCCCTCCAGCGCGTTGCGCAATTCGCGGATATTGCCCGGCCAGTCGTAGGCCAGCAGGCACCGGTAAGCGTCGTCGTCGAACGAGGCCACCGGCAGGCCGTAGCGCTCGCATAGCTGCCCCAGCCAGTGCGTGACCAGGGCCGGGATATCGTCCTTGCGCTCGCGCAACGGCGGTATCGCGATATTGGTCACGGCGATACGGTAGAACAGGTCCATGCGGAATTTCCCCGCGGACACATCGTCGCGCAGGTTCCGGTGGGTGGCGGCGACCAGGCGAAAGCTGACCTTGCGCGGTGTGTTCTCGCCCAGCCGGTAAATCTCCCCCTCTTCCAGCACGCGCAACAGGTGCGGCTGGATATCGAGCGGCATTTCCCCGATTTCGTCCAGAAACAGCGTTCCGCGGTTGGCGGCCTCGATCTTGCCGGGCGCGCCCGATTTGCGTGCCCCGGTGAACGCGCCCTCGGCATAGCCGAAGAGCTCGCTGGCGAGCAGGTCCCGCGACAGCCCCCCGCAATTGAGCGCCACGAACGGGCCATCCGCGCAAGCGCTGGCCTGGTGAATCCCCTGCGCGAACAGTTCCTTGCCGACACCCGTCTCGCCCAGCAGCAGTACAGGCACCCTGGACGGCGCCAGGTGCTGCGCCTTCTCCACGGCGGAGCGCAAGGCAGCACCGCTGCCTACGATCCGGGAGAACGCCGGGGCCAGGCCCGGCCGGGCGGCCGGCACGCCGGCAGCACCCGTTGCGAGACGATGCGGCGCGGCAGGGATCACCACTACGAAACCCAGCATCTCCCCGTTATCGCGGATCGCTTCGAAGCGGGCCAGGCGCAGCCATTCGGGGAGTGGTCCGGAGCCCGCGCCCGCCGCACGGGCGTCCAGGCCGGGGACGGAAAACGCGCTGTTCAGCGCCGTGCTCACACCCAGCCGTGCCAGCGCCCCTGGCGCCTGCGGATTGGCCTTGACCAGGCGCCCGCCCGCATCGAGGACGAGCACGCCATCGCTGCGCACCGAGGCAAAATGGCTCATGCAGCGATCCAGCAGGCGCAGGCGACGCTCCATGGCCAGCTTGGCCAGCCGGCTTTCGATACGGCCGGCCAGTGACACCGTCAACGCCAGGCTATGCCGGCTGTAGGTCTGCGCCAGGCCGGACACATCGATGACCCCAAGCACGCCGCCGTCCAGCGGATCGCGGATGACCGTGGCCGAGCAGGTCCAGCGCTTGATGCCGGCGCAAAAATGCTCGGCGCCGTGAATTTGCACGGGCTGTTGCAAGGCCAGCGCGGTACCGATGGCATTGGTCCCGCAGTTGAGCTCGGTCCAGTCGCAGCCGGGAATCAGGCCCACTTCCCCGGCCGGCTCGACGATGCGCATATCGCCCTCCTGCTGGAGGATCATCCCGTCGGGATCGGCCAGCAGCATGATGGTGCCGGTCTGGGAGAGGAACTCGCGGGTCTGCTGTATCAGCGGCAGGCTGGCGCTGAGCAGGCGATCGTTCTTCTCCCGCCGGGCTCTCAGGGCGCCTTCGTCAAGCGGTGGCGGCGCGGCGCCGGCGCCGGGATCGACCTGGCCCACCAGACAGCGGCGCCAGGAATCGTCGACCACGCAGCGCAATTCTCCGGCACTCGCCTCACCGCCGTCGATCAAGTGTTCCCAGGCGGACATGATGCTGGCGTCGTGGTCGGGATGAGAAAACCAGTCCATCGGTGTGCCGGCTTCTTGCATTCCGTGTCTCCTTGCGGGGGCCCGCTCGATGCGGGCTCGGATGGCCGGTTCGCCGGCTCGTTCTCTTGTCTTATCTGCTTTGCGGGACCAGAGCCCGCTTCCTGCATGCTACTCCCGACGCTGCCGCCAAAGCCAGCCGGGACTTGTCTACGTCGTGCAAGTTCCAGGCCACGCGCCAGCCACCGGCCGCGCGCCCTGCCGGGCCGCGCGCGCGCCGGATCGTCCGCCAGCGACCGGCCGAAAACGAAACGGCCGTCCGAAAATCGAACGGCCGCCAGGCCTTCCGCCCGGGGATGGACGATCCATCCCCGGGCCAGGAAGTGGACAAGCAATTACATCCATGCCGATGCGCGCATCAATCCACTCGCTCCGGCAGCGGCAACTTCACCCAGTCCGTGTAAAACGCCTCGATATCCGGCTCGAAGTCGTGGATCACCGGATACCACGGCGTGGGGGCTTCCACGTCGTGCATGGTCCCGCATTTCGGGCAGTAGTACTCGCGGTACACCTGCCATTGGGTATCCGGCGCCATCAGTTGCGGATAGACCTCGGCCATGGCTTCGTCCGTATCGCGCACATAGACGTTGGCGTGCAGCTTCCAGTTCTCCCGATAGTCGCAGAAGACATGGCCGCAGTCACATTGCGTCACCCATTTCCTGGTCTTGGCTTGCTGCACGATAAACATGTGCGGGCTCAACGGGAGCACGATGCGGTCGTCCCAATCGAGCTTCTTCTGCAGTGCTTCCACGTAAAGCTGGAAGCGCGCGGCATCCTTGGGCATCGACAGCATGCGCAGGGTGGTGTCCCAGTCGAGCTTGCCGTCGACCAGGTTCTTGACCTGTTCACTGGTGTAGGTGGACATATTGAATCCTCTCTGGTGGCGTATTGCCTGATGTCTGTGTTCGCTGGCGTGGGCCGGGCTTCATTCCTCGACCAGCACTACGGTGTTGACGTCGGGCATCTTGGACAGGTCCATGCGGTACTTGGAGCCATAGGTCGGCACGTCCAGTTCGTCCTCGCTCAGGGTCCACGAGTCCGGCAGATCCCAGAACGTACGGAACTGCTGCTCGAACTTCGTCGACAGACCGAAACTGGTGGCGAACATGTGCTGTACCTGGGTCGAGGCGTGCTTGACCAGGATCCGCTCGCGCTCGCCCTTCATCCATTCCTGGACGGGCTGCGAGCGCGCCAGGCGCTGGTTACGGATCTCGACGCGCAGCAGAGCCGTTTCCCTGGCATCCACCTTCCAGATGCCGTTGCCATCCTTGGTCGCCACGGCGCCGTAGACCTTCTGCGCGTACTCCGGCAGCAGCAAGGCGTTGTTCAGGTCCCGCTCGATGGCTTCCGCCTCGCGGTCGAGCGGGTCGCCAAAGCCCGGGCCGCCGCGCAGGTAGTTCAGGTACAGGTCGTAGTTGTCGTAGCAGTCCTCGGTGGTCATGCACTGCTGGTCGCGCTTGACCACCGCGCCGGCGTTGAGGTGGTTCTCGTAATCCGGCAGGTCCGGATTGGCGTCTCCGCCCAGCGGCAGGCTGTCGCCGGCGGCAATGCGCTCCTTCAGGCCGGTCTTGTGGGCCTCGAAGCGGTAGCCGGTGGCGGCCGGATAGCCGCCCATCAAGCCCCAGTCGCTGTTCATATAGCCATTGCCCATGAAGAACATGGTCCAGTCCTGCGCTTTCCACACCATGCGCAGCGTCTCGAAACCACAGCCGCCCCGGTACTTGCCGTAGCCGCCGGAATTGGCCTTTGCGTTACGCCCCAGGTAGAGCAGTGGCTCGGCCATTTCCCAGATCTCGATGTCGCCCATGTCGCCTTCCGGGTTCCAGATCGCCGCGGCATGATTCAGCCCATCCTTGATGGCGCTGGCGCCGGTGCCGCACGAAGACGCCTCGAAACTGTTGACCGCGTGGATCTCGCCGTCCTGGTTGATGCCGCCGCCCTGCAGCCAGTTGGAGGTGTTGGCGTTGCCGGCATTGACCTCTTCCAGGTAGCCACGGCTGAAGTAGGCCTGCGAGAGGCCGCGCCACATCGCGCTCCAGCCTGAGACCAGGAAGTGCCAGGCATAGGCATGGCCAGTGCGGCGGTCGTCCGGGTTCATCCAGGTACCCTTGGGCAGATGGAATTCGGTACCGAAGTAAGCGCCGTCGTTGATGCGCTGCGTAGGCACCAGGGTCTGGGTCATCATCACCCAGATGCCGCTGGTAAAGGCCACCTGGTGCGCGTTGTACGAGTGCCAGCCCCAGCGGCTCGCGCCCTCGAAATCCAGCCGCCACGAGCCGTCCTTGCGGATTTCCATTTCCACAGGCGAATGCATGATCGAATCGAGCTTGGCGAAAGCCGATGAAGTCTGCACGTCCGGATGGTTGTATGGCACATCGACGAAGGCGACCTTGCGGTATTTGCCGGGCAACGTCATCGCCTTGATGCGCGTCTGCAGGCCGCGCCGCCCTTCCTCGATCACCTCGTAGGAGAACTCTTCGTAGGCTTCCAGTCCTTCGTCCTCGATCACTTCCTCGATCAGGTCGCGGATCATGTGGCAGCCCGCAATGCGGGTACGCTCGTCCAGGATCCAGTATTTCGGCGTGCGTACCGAGCGCTGGCTCTCATGCAGCCAGTCGCGCAACGGCGTGTCGTTCACCCCGGTCTTGCGGCAAGTGATCATGTAGCCGTCGCCGAAGCGCTGCACCTGCCCGGTCGACATCGATCCCGGCGTCACCGCGCCGGTATCGATCACGTGGGTCACGCCGCCCACCCAGCCGACCAGCTTGCCGTGCGCGAAGATCGGCACGATGGTGGCGATGTCGCAAGGATGGACGTTGCCGATCGAGCAATCGTTATTGGTGAACATGTCGCCGGGATGGATGCCGGGATTGGCCTCCCAGTTGTTCTCGATCATGTATTTGATCGCCGCGCCCATCGTGCCGACGTGGATGATGATCCCGGTCGAGGTCAGCACGCAGTCGCCTGCGGCGTTGTAGAGCGTGAAGCACAGTTCGCCCTCCTGCTCAACGATCGGGCTGGCGGCGATCTTCTTGGCGGTTTCGCGCGCATGCACCAGGCCGCCGCGCAGCTTGGAGAAGAGCTTTTCGTAGCGGATCGGGTCCCGCTCGCGGAATTCGAGGCGCGTGAGCCCGTTGTAGTGGCCGGTTTTAGCGGTGCGCTCCAGGATGGCGTCGCGGAACTGCTTGAGCGTTTCGCCGGTCTTGAGCAGGTCGGCGAGGCCGACTTCCTTGCTGGACATCATGTTCATGGCGTGTCTCCTTACTTCACTTCTTTGAGGTGGAAGAGGCGATGCTTGTCGAGCGTGGTGGCAAAGCCCTCAGGCACCACGAAGGTGGTCGCGTCCGACTCGATGATGGCCGGTCCGGTAATGATGTTGCCGGGCTGCAGCGCCTCCATCTTCCACAGCACCGCGTCGCGCCACTGCTTCTGGCGGTACAGCGGGCGCGTTCCCAGGCGGGCTTGCGCAGGCGGCTTCGGCCCGCCTTCCGGGTCTTCCGGCAGCACCGGTTTCTGGGTAATCACCATGCCGCGCATGATCGCGCCGGTGACGGAGAAGCCCAGTTCCGGCGAACGCGCCGAGCTGGCGTACACCCTGCCGTAGGTTTCCTCGAAGGCATTGACGATCTGCTCCCAGTCCCCCGCCGTGGCGGCACTGACGATAGGCGAGCTGATTTCCAGGTCGTTGAGCTGGCCCATGTACTGCATGCGGTAGCCGGGGCGCAGGATCACGTCTTCGGGCTTGAAGCCGTTGATCTTGAACTCCTCGATCACCTTGGCGGCCAGGTCCGACCACGCCTTCTGGATGGTCTGGGCCGCCTGGGCCTTGTCCGCCTCGGCGGCGTCCTGCGGCAGCGCCAGGTCGACGCTCTTGTCATAGCGGTATTCGAAGTCCGCGCAGGCGCAGCCGAATGCCGAAAAGCCCGCCGCCCACGCCGGCACGATCACGTCCTTGAACCCCAGCCCTTCGGTGTAGCCATAGGTATGGACCGGCCCTGCCCCGCCATAGGAGAAGCAGACGAACTCGGTCGGGTTGTAGCCCTTGGCGCTTACATTGGAGCGCAGGTACTCGCGCAGTTGCAGGTCGAGCAGTTCGATCACGCCCGCTGCCGCATCCTCCACCGACAAACCCAGCGGATCGGCGATCTGCGCCTTGATATGCTGGCGCGCCCGCTCGACGTCCAGCTTGATGGCGCCGCCAAGGAAGTTGTCGGGATTGAGGTAGCCCAGCACCACATGGCAGTCGGAAACCGACACCGTGTCCAGCCCGCTCTCCGGCCAGCACGTACCGACGCGGTATCCCGCGCTGTCCGGACCGAGCTTGATGGCGCCGCTATAGGGATCGAGCCGCACGAAGCTGCCCGCGCCGGCGCCCACCGAGTCCATCGTCACCAGCGGCAGCGACAGCACCAGGCGCGCCATATCGGGATCAGCGGCAATGGCAAAGTTGCCCTTGGTGATGAGCGCCATGTCGAACGAGGTGCCGCCGATGTCGGAACAGGCGATATTGTCGTAACCCAGGGTCTCGCCCAGCAGCTTGGAGCCGATCACGCCGCCGATCGGGCCGGAGACGATGGTGCGCGCCAGTTCCTTGGCCTTCCAGCTGATGGTGCCGCCGTGGGTGGCCATCACCCGCAGGTCGAATTTGGCGCCGTGCTTCCTGAAACGGTCGCTGACCTTCTTGAGCGTCTGCCGCGAGGGCTCGGCCGCGTAGGCTTCGAGCACCGTGGTGTTCATCCGGTGGCTTTCCTTGCGCTGCGGGTAATAGTCCACCGAGGCGAACACGGGGAGATCGGCGCCCAGTTTCTTGAGTTCCTCGCGCACGATGTCGCGCGCTTGCTGCTCGCTGGTGCCGTTCTTGTGCGATTGCAGGAAACAGATCACGATGGCCCTGGACCCGGCCGCCACCAGTTCGCGCGTCGCCTGGCGCACTTCGTGTTCGCGCAGCGGGATGACGATCTCACCCTGCACGTCGGTGCGTTCGGTCACGCCGCGGGTACGCGACAGCGGCACCAGCGGTTCGTCGTAGCGGTGCGTGTTGAGATGGATACGCTCCTCCAGTGCGTAGCCCAGGTAGCTCTGGATGGCCCGCCCCATCGAATGGACGTGCTCGAAGCCTTTGTTGACCATCAGGCCCACGTCCAGCCCCTTGCGCTGCACGACGCGGTTGAGCATCGCAGTGCCCGAGTACACGCAGGTCAGCAGTTCGGGATACACGTCGTCGACGCCGCGCTGCCAGTGCGCAAGCGCGTCCTCCGAGGAGTTGAAGATGGCCAGGGATTCGTCTTCCGGGTTGCTTTGCGCTTTGCCGACGACGAACCGTCCGTCGGCGCGCACAAAGAAGGTGTCGGTCATCGTGCCGCCGGCGTCGATGCCCATCACCTGGACTTGTGATTGCACTTCCATATCCTTGTCTCCTTGCTTTGACAGCGTTCACGGCAGCTGCCAGGCAGCGCCGTTGCCAGACTCACCGCGTGGCACGGTGGTCCGGTGTCTGTATCGCAACCGCTGTGCCAGCCAGCGGAGACAAGCGTTTTTTCTTTTTATATCAATGGGATATCGAATACTCCCTGGCTCCGGAAAGTGGGGGCAAGCGACTTGCACCGTCTCGAACGTCGTGAATTCGAACGGCGCATCGTTCGGTTTTCGCGCTGCGCGGGGGGCGGTGGCCCGTTCGGCCGCAAATACCGCCGGGCGATGGATAAGCCACTCTGTGCAAGGCCGGAAGCGTTCCTGACATACAGCGATGTTATGCTTTGGGCCTCGATAACTCCTGCGCGCACAGGGCGCGCACCCTGATGGAAATTGCCATATTACTGGCGCTGATTCTGATCAACGGCCTGTTCGCGATGTCCGAAATCGCCCTGATGACGGCTCGCAAGGCCCGCCTGCAACGGCGCATCGAGGAAGGCGACCGCGGCGCCATCGAGGCGATCAAGCTGGGCGAAGACCCCACCCGCTTCCTCTCGACCGTGCAGATCGGCATCACTTCGATCGGCGTGCTTAACGGCGTGGTTGGCGAGTCCACCCTGGCCCAACCGCTTGGTGTGTGGCTGCAAGGCCTTGGCTTGCAGGCGTCGACAGCCGGTTACGTGGCAACCATCATCGTTGTGGCGGGCCTGACGTACTTTTCCATCGTGCTTGGCGAACTGGTACCGAAGCGTCTCGGCCAAATGGCGCCGGAAACCATCGCCCGCCTGGTGTCACGCCCAATTTCCTTCCTGGCGCTGGCCTCCACGCCCTTTGTCAAGCTGCTCTCCAGCTCGACCCGGCTGGTGCTGCGCATGCTTGGCGTCAAGAGCGGCCGTGGCCCGGCAGTCACTGAAGAAGAGATCCATGCGCTGCTGGTGGAAGGCTCGGAGGCGGGCGTCATTGAGCAACACGAGCACACCATGGTGCGCAATGTGTTCCGCCTCGACGACCGCCAGCTCACCTCGCTGATGGTGCCGCGCGGCGACGTGGTCTGCCTGGACGTGGAAGTCCCGCTGGAAGAAAACCTGCGCCGCATCGAGGAGTCCGATCACTCGCGCTTCCCGGTGGTGCGCGGCGGCATGCACGACATGCTCGGCGTGGTCAGCGCGCGCCAGTTGCTTGCGCGCCGCCTGCGCGGCGAGCCCACCGACCTGGCCGCCGTGGTGCAACCTCCGGTTTTCGTACCTGAGAGTGTGACCGGCATGGAATTGCTGGAGAATTTCCGCATCTCGGGTGGCCAGATCGCCTTCGTCATCGACGAATACGGCGAGGTCCTGGGCCTGGTCACGCTGCAGGACCTGATCGAAGCCATCACCGGCGAATTCAAGCAGGACGGCACCGGCGAGGAATGGGCGGTGCAGCGCGAGGATGGCTCCTGGCTGCTCGATGGCCTGATCCCCATCCCCGAGCTGAAAGACCGCATTGGCCTGCGCCACGTGCCGGAAGAGGACAAAGAGCGCTACCACACGCTTTCCGGCATGTTGTTGCTGTTGCTGGGCCGGCTCCCGCAAACCGGCGACACTGTGCGCTGGGCCGACTGGAAGTTCGAGATCGTCGACATGGACGGCAAGCGCATCGACAAGGTATTGGCCTCGCGCGTGCCGCCCGAGGACGGCGCCGACGCCGAAACCACCGGCTGATCACCCTGCCCGCCGGGCCTGGTTACGCCAGGCGCCGGGTTTTGACCTCCTTCAAGCCCCCGCGAATCCGCACTATCCCTGTATCCGCAGCCCTTCGGGCGTCGCCTGTCGTGCCGTATGATCTGGCTGTGCCGTGCCACTCCTGACTGCGGCTTGAGGACCGGATCCCCAGGCCGGAGCACGGATGGCATGGCGGTTGGCGCGGTCGCGGCATGGCCGGATCGCGCCCGGATCACGACAGGGACCCCCCATGCATCCTGACGCAGACGACGATGTCCGCTCGCCGGAGGTGGACCCACGGGAAACAAGCGATTTTGCTTGTGCGCTGGCAGCGCGCCGGCAACTGTCGCCCGCCACGCAACGATTCGCGGTCCTTGTTATCCATCTGGACCGCTTTTCCCACGCCAGCGAAATGCTCGGCGCGCATCTGGCCGGACGGTTGCGCGCGCAGGCAGCGGCGCGCGTAGCCGCGCTGGCGCCCCCGGCGGAGATGACGTGGCTGGGGCAAGCCGACATCGGCGCCGCTATGCCGCTGCCCCTGGCGGCGGCCGATTACATGGAAGCCGCGCTGCGCCTGGCACGTGCCGTGGCCGCCGGCCTCGCACGCCCTTTCCTGCAGGATGGGTTCGAATTGTTCCTGTCCAGCAGCGTCGGCGTGGCGCTTGACGAACCCGACAAGCCGGCCGAGCGCAGCCTGCGCGAAGCGTATGACGCGATGCTGCGTGTGCGCAAGCGCGGCGGTGACGACGTTGCCGCCAACGCTGCAACAACGTCCGCGCCGCTTTCCACACCCCTGCTGGCTGCCCTCCCGCACGCGCTGGCCGGAGGCCAGCTTGCTCTGAACCTGCAGGCACGGGCATCGCTGTCCACAGGCTGCGTGACGGGCTATACAGCCAGGCTACGGTGGCAGAGCCCCGAATTCGGGCGGGTTGCGCCACAGGACTTCCTGCCTGCGCTGGAATCGCTCGGCATGATGGGCGACGTCGCGCGCTGGCTGATGGAAAACGCCCTGCCCCTGCTGGACTGCCCGGGCATCGGCGAACCGGTGGAACTCTCCTTGCTGGTGTCCAGCGCGCAGATGCACGGCACCCCCATGATCGATACCCTGCTGCGCACGCTGGAACGCCGGCATCTGGACCCGGCCAGGATTTGCCTGGAGATACCCCCCGGAGCGTTGCTCGCCACCGACCACGTGGCTGCCGCGAAGCTGGCCACGCTGCGGCGCGCCGGCGTGCGCTTTGCCCTGAGCGACTTTGCCGACGCACCTGGCGGCAGCGCTACCCTGGAGCGCCTGCGCCCGGATCTGCTGACCTTCAATGCGCGCTGCATTGGCACGACCGCGCAGCCAAACCAGGAGAGCGCCGGCGCCGCGCGGCTGCAATCCGCCTGTGAGCTGGCACAGCGCCTTGCGTTGCCAGTTTGCGCCAAGGGCATCGAAACGCAGTACCAACTGGCCGAGGTGCGCAACTGGGGCTGCAGTGCCGTGCAAGGCTACTTGCTGGCCCAGCCTTTCCCGGCCCAGTGGCTGGCGCAGACGCATCCGGCCATCTGCGCCCGTGCGCGCGAGCTGCTGGCGTAGGCAGGCCGCCCGTGCTGCTACCTTCCCCCGGAATGCGGCATCCCGCCGCACGTTTCGCCGGGCACGAACGGTTACAAAATGGCATGCATCGCGTTTCAATTGTGCCCCGCGACAACGGTAGAATTGCGGCGAATTCAATGATCGAAAGGAGTCTGGCGTGAAAAAAGGATGGATTTTCTGCATTCTGTTTGCCACCCTGCTGGCTGGCTGCAACACCATGGCCGGGCTCGGCCAGGATATCCAGAAGGGCGGCCAGAAGCTCGAAGGCGCGGCGGATCGCAGCAAATAGGATGTGTCGCCGGCACCGGCTCCGGTGCCTGGCGGCGTGGGCCTGGCATTGCGCGACCTGCCCGTCTCCACCCGCCGCCTCGCTCGTCATCCCCGGCCAGCGCGCCGGGGGGTTACAGCAGCTCCTCCGGCGTGAATGGCGCGAGCACGTCGATCCAGGTGCGCTTCGACCAGCTGGTATCCGGCTCGGTATCCAACACCACCGCCTTGTCTCCCTTGCCATCCACCCATTGCACCGCGCCCTGTCCGGACAAGCGCAGCAGGTAGCTGTTGTCATCGATCGCCCCGGCAAATAACTGCGCGACTTGCTGCGCCAGCTTCGGGCTGTGGATGATCAGGCCAGTCTCGGTGTTCTGGCTGGCCGAGCGGGGATCGAAGTTCATCGACCCCACAAACAGGTTCGTACGGTCCGCGACCGCGGCCTTCACATGCAGGCTGGCCTGCGACGACGTGTAATCCCCGATGATTTTCTGCGGCCGGCCGGGTCGCGACTTGAGCTCATGCAGCTCCACGCCCGCGCGCAGCAGGTCGGGCCGGTAGCGCCGGTAGCCGACGTGGACGATGGGCGCATCGGTGGCGGCCAGAGAGTTGGTCAGCACGCGCACTTTCACGCCGCGCTTGACCAGATCCGCCATCCACGCCACCCCGCGGTCGCCAGGGATGAAGTATGGCGAGATCAGGATGATCTCCTGGTTCGCCCCGCTGAGCATGCGGCCCAGTTCTTCACCCATGGTCTCGCCGGCGGCGGGCGCCTGGTCCGGCGACACCTTGCTCGGCGCATCCACCATCACGCTGGCGGACGCCCATTCGAGCGCCAGCTTGCCACCACCCGCGAACTGGCGCCCAAGGAAGCTGGCGCGTGCGTCGATTGTGCCGGGCGGCGTCATGCCCTGTGCCTCGATGCGCTTGCGCTCGGTTTCCGCGTCGACCAGGGTCTGCTCGGGCCGTGCCGCGCTGGCGCCACCGGCGCTGGCGGCCGCGTCCGCCGTCTCGGCCGGGGTCGCGAGCGTTTCTACCGATACCGCCAGCGGGTTGTTCCAGTATTGGTCAAAGGCAGCGGAGAGCCGGCGCACGGCAGGCCCGGCCGCGATCACGTCGAGATCGACGAAATTGGTATCCGGTGCCCTCAGGAAATAGGCGTTGCCTATGTTGCGCCCGCCGGTCATGGCCAGTGCGTTGTCGGCGATAAACGCCTTGTTGTGCATGCGCCGGTTCAGCCGCCGGACGTCGGTGGCGGAAGAGAGCATCCGCGTGAACTTGGAGAAGCGCCCCGCCGGGAAGGGGTTGAACATGCGCACTTCGATATTGCGATGTCCCGCGAAGCGCAGAAAGGCCCGGTCCTCGCCATCGCTGTGCAGGTCATCGACCAGAACACGCACACGCACGCCCCGCTCGGCGGCTGCCCGCACGTGGCGCAGGATTTCGCGGGAGGATTCGTCGGCCTCGATGATGTAGTACTGGAGATCCAGCGTGCGCGTGGCATGGTTCGCCAGCGAAATCAGGGTGCCGTAGGCTTCCTCGCCGGAGGCGATCACGTGGAAGCCAGACAGGGCCGGGTCGGGCGAGCTTTCCGCGACCAACCGCCCCAGGGCGGTGGTGGCAGGGTCGGACAGGGCGGCGGTTTGCTCGCGTGGAACAGGCGGTGGCAGGCTGGCGCAGGACTCGGCAAACAGGACCAGCGCGCAAACCAGCGCGCGGCGCAGCCGGCGGGCCCAGCTTCCCGCGGAGCTTGCCGCGCTATCCGCCGCCTTTCCCGCCAATCGCGCAAACATGCTGCCTCCAGCAGTCCGGATAAGGCAAGCTTAGAACCTGGCGAGGCAGCGTGCTATCCGCCTTTGTCCGACGCCCCAGGCAGGCGGGCAGGCGGGCAGGCGGGCGTCAGGCGGTCTTGCGCAGCGCCGCAGCCTCCTGCGCCAGCGTACGCACCCGCGCCCAGTCGCCCTTGGCCACGGCGTCCTTGGGTACCACCCACGAGCCGCCCACGCACACCACATTGGGCAGCGCGAGATAGCTTGGCGCACGCGCGAGATCGATGCCGCCGGTGGGGCAGAAGCGCAATTGCGCGAAAGGACCGTAGAGCGACTTGAGCATCGGCACCCCGCCCGACGCTTCCGCCGGGAAGAACTTCAGGAACTTGAAGCCGGCCTCCATGGCCGCCATCGCTTCGCTGGCGGTGGCCACGCCAGGCAGCAGCGCCACGCCGGCGCCCTGCGCAGCCACGGCCAGTGCCGGCGTGAGTCCGGGCGAGACCGCGAATTGCGCGCCGGCATCGCCTACGGCCTTGAGGTCCGCCGCCGTCAGCACCGTGCCCGCGCCCACGCAGGCCTGCGGAAACGCTGCCGCCACGGCCTTGATGGCGTCCAGCGCCACGGGCGTGCGCAACGTGATCTCCAGCACCGGCAGGCCGCCGCCGACCAAGGCTTCGGACACATGCAGGGCTTCGTCGACGGAGGAAAACTCGAGCACCGGGATCACCGGCACGTTAACAAGGCGTTCGATCAGCGAGGGAGATTGAGTTTGCATGGCAGTTGGTGTTCGGTAAGGTCGGACGATGGGACTTGGCGCTTGGGGTTGCAAGCCTGCCTGCCCGGCCGCCCGTTGGGCGGCGCCGGGCGCCAGGCGGTATCAGGCAATCACGGAAACCGACTGGGCCATTCGCGCCAGCACGGTTTCGATAAACGGGATCGGCGCCACGGCGCCGTAGCCGGTGGTGGACAGCGCGGCCGCCACGTTGGCATAGCGCGCGGCCTCGAAGGGATCGTCGCCAGCGGCCAGGCGAGCGACGAAACTGCCGCCGAAGCAGTCGCCGGCGCCGGTGGCGTCGAGCGGGCGCACCGGGTACGGCGGCACCAGCGAGCGGGCTTCGGGCGTCGCCACATAAGCACCCTCCTCGCCCAGCTTCAGCGCCACCAGCCCGATGCCGCAGCCCAGCAGGTAGTCGACGATGGCGTCGCGGTCGTTGAGACCGGTCAGCACCGTGATGTCGTCCCAACTGGGCAGGCATACGTCGGTGAGCGCAAAGGCCTCGCGCATGATGCCGCGTGCGCGTGCCAGCGTCCAGAGCCGCAGGCGCAGGTTGGTATCGAGCGAGACCTTGCAACCCGCCTTGCGCGCGTGCTCCATTGCCGCCAGGCCGGCGTCGCAGGCATTGGTGCTGATCGCCAGGCTGATGCCGGACACATGCAGGTAGCGCGCCTCGGCGATGGCGTGGTGCGGCAGGTTCTCGTGGCTGTAGTGGCTGGCCGCGGAGCCGCTGCGCAGGTAGTCGAAGCGGTGGCCGTGCGCGTCGTGGGTGACGAAGTACACGCCGGTCGGCGCGCCGGCATCGATGCGCACGTGGCGGGTATCGACCCGCTCCTGCGTCCATAGCGCCAGCAGCCGTTCGCCGAAGGTGTCCTCGCCCACCGCGCTGATATAGCCGGTATGCGCGCCCTGCCGCGCGGCCGCGATGCAGAAGTTGGAAGTGTCGCCGCCAAACCCTTGCAGGTAGCGCGTGGGATCGTCGGGCTGCTGGTTGAATTCAACCAGTGCTTCGCCGAAAGCGAGAATGTCGATGCTCATGGTGCAAGCGTCCCCTGTCGTTGCTGCTCGTTGCTGTTCGTTGCTGCTGCCTGCGATGCCGCTTCAGAAAAACGTCTGCACGAGGTCGATCACGCGCAGGTCGCCGTCGAGCACCGGGATATGGCGCCATTTGTCGAAGGTAAGGCATGGATGCGAAATATCAAAGGCAACCATGTCGCCGACCTTGAGATCGTCGCCCGGCCGGATCTGAAGGTATGCGTGCTGGTCCATCATGCCGGTGACTTCCCAGTGCACGGGCACGGGCACCGGGGCCTCCGTGCCGGGGCGGTACACCTGGGCGGGCAGCGGCATGCCGGCGTCGAAGGCGGCGTCGCGCTTGCCCATGCCGATGATGGCGCGGTCGGGCTCGGGAATCGACTGCACATAGGCCCACAGCTGCAACGCCGGGAGCAGGCCCTCGCGCATCTTCTGCGCGACCGGGTTGCTGGCCAGGATGCGTTGCTGCGCGGCGCGGTAGATGCCGACGTCGTGCGTGAGGTAACAGCCGGGGCGCAGCACGATGTCGATCGGCGTGCCGATGTCGGTGCGGGCGAACTCCTCCGCCACCACGTCGTACCAGGCCGAGCCCGCGCCGGACATCACCACCGGGTTGCGGCCGAAACGCCCCGCCGCGGACAGTTCGCGCGTCACCGCGACGGTGCGTTGCAGGAACTCGCGGATGTCGGCCTCTTCCTTCAGCACCCCTTCGTAGATTTCCACGCCGGCCAGCGACAGCACGCCGGGCCAACGCGCCAGCGCCGCCAGCACGGCCTCCTGCTGCCGCGCGTCGCGCACGCCGGTACGGCCGCCTGTCACACCTAGCTCCAGCAAGACCTGGAGCTGCTGCCCGCGGCCACTGAAATAGGCGCCGAGCTGGTCCACCAGTTCAGGCGAATCCACCAGCGTAAAGAACTCGAAATCCGGATCGCGCAGCAGGTCGGCCACGATTTCCATATTGCGGCGGCCAACCAGCTGGTTGGCCATCATCACGCGCCGCACGCCGTGCGCATACGCGGCGGCGGTCTGGTGCGCGGTGGCCAGGGTGATGCCCCAGGCGCCGGCGGCAAGCTGGCGCGCGAACAGCTTGGGCGCCATGGTGGTCTTGCCATGCGGCGCCAGCTGCACGCCGTACTCACCCATGAAGCGGCGCATCCACTCCAGGTTATGCACCAGGCGCTCTTCATACAGCACCGCCGCCGGCAGGCTCAGGTCTTCGGCCAGCAATTTCCAGCCTACCTGGCCAGCGTCATCGGGCGCCAGCGGCGCCTCGAGCTTGCCCAGCGCCTTGTTGAGCGGATCGATCGTGCCGGCTTGGTACTTTATTTCACGCATGTTGCCATCATCCTGAAAAATTCCGATTGACGTAATGATAGCCTTGAAATTACGATATTTCACCCTTGTTATAAAGTAACATTCAAAGCTGGCTCCGGGGCGACATTGGCCCGATGGACCCGCTTGCCTCCACCACCGACCTGCCAACCATGTCCGCGCCCTTCGACATCCTGACCCGCATTGCCGAGCGTGGCCCCACGCTGCGCCTGGCCGAGCAGAAGGTCGCGCAAGTGATCCTGCAGGACCTGGCTGGCGCGGCGGCCACCAGCATCAACGAACTAGCGCGCCAGGCCGGGGTGAGCGAGGCCAGCGTGACCCGTTTCGCCAAGGCCATCGGCTGCCGCGACGTGCGCGATCTGAAGCTGCGACTGGCGCAAGCCACCGCGGTGGGCCAGCGCTTCCTGCAGGCGGAAGTCGCCCGCGCGGCGGAGCCGTCCCCGGCCACGCTGGCCGACAGCATTCATGCGGATATCCTGGACTCACTTGAGGTCAACCGCAAGCTGATCGACCCCGACCGTATGGAGCGTGCGGCGCGCCTGTTGCTGGAGGCGCGCATGGTCTACGCTTTTGGCATGGGTGGCGGCTCGTCCTTCATGGCCGACGAGGCGCGTTACCGCCTGGCCCGCCTGGGCCGTCCCGTGGCCAGCTATCAGGACGCGCTGCTGCAGAAGATGGTGGCGGCCACCTTGCAAAAGGACGATGTCGTGCTTGCCTTCTCCGCCACGGGCAATGTGCCCGAGATGCTGGCCAGTTGCGATATCGCCCGCGAATACGGCGCAAAGCTGGTCGCGGTGACCGCGCTGGGCTCGCCGCTGGCGGCACGCGCCGACGTGCTGTTGCCGGTGCGCACGCTGGAAACCGATTTTATTTTCAAGCCCTCGGCCTCGCGCTACGCGATGCTGCTGGTGATGGACGTGCTGGCTACCCAGCTCGCCCTGCTCCAGCAGGACCAGAGCCAGGAGCAATTGCGGCGGCTCAAGTACGTGCTCGACGCGCACCGCGGCAACACTGCCGGACCGGATGCCCCGGAAAGCCGCCAGCCGCTCGGAGACTGACCATGCCTGAACTGTTTGACACCCTGATCCGCGGCGCGACCCTTCTCGACGGCTCCGGCGCCGAAGCGCGCCTGGCCGATGTGGCGCTGCGCGCCGGGCGCATCGCCCGCATCGCCATGCTCGAGGACGGTGCCGACGGCATCGATCCCGGCAGCGCCGCGCATGTGGTGCAAGGCGAAGGGCTGGTGCTGGCCCCTGGCTTTATCGACGTGCACACGCACGACGACACCAATGTGGTACGCCAGCCCGAGATGACGCCCAAGCTGTCGCAGGGCGTCACCACCGTGATCGTCGGCAATTGCGGCATCAGCGCGGCGCCCGTCGCGCTGCGCGGCGAGCCGCCCGACCCGATGAACCTGCTGGGCACCGCCGACGCCTTCCGCTATCCCGATTTCGGCGCCTATGCGCAAGCCGTGCAGGCGGCGCAGCCGGCCGTCAATGTGGCGGCCCTGGTCGGCCATACCGCGCTGCGCAGCAACCATATGGACCGGCTGGACCGCACCGCCACCGCGGCCGAGATCGCCGCCATGCGCGCGCAGCTTGAAGAAGCGCTCGACCATGGCGCGCTTGGCCTGTCCACCGGGCTGGCCTACGCCAATGCGTTCTCCGCCACCACCGACGAAGTGCTGGCGCTGGCTGAACCGCTGGCCCGCGCCGGCGCGCTCTATGCCACCCACCTGCGCAGCGAGTTCGCCGAGATCCTGGAAGCAATGGACGAAGCCTTCCGCATCGGCCGGCACGCGCGCGTGCCCGTGGTGATCTCGCACCTGAAATGCGCCGGCGTCGACAACTGGGGCCGCAGCGCCGAGGTGCTGGGCACGCTGGAGCGAGCCCAGCGCTGGCAGCCGGTGGGATGCGATTGCTATCCCTACACGGCCAGTTCCTCCACGCTCGACCTCAAGCAGGTCACCAGCGATTTCGACATCATGGTGACCTGGTCCGAACCGCACCCGGACATGGGCGGCCGGCTGCTGGCCGACATCGCCGCCGAGTGGGAGCTCAGCCTGGAAGACGCCGCGCGCCGCCTGCAGCCGGCCGGCGCGGTCTATCACTGCATGGAAGACGCGGACGTAGACCGCATCCTGAGCCACCCCGCCACCGTGGTGGGCTCCGATGGCTTGCCCAACGATCCCCTGCCCCACCCGCGCCTGTGGGGCGCCTTTCCGCGTGTGCTTGGCCATTACGCGCGCGATCGCGAGCTGTTCCCGCTGACGGTAGCGATCCACAAGATGACGGGGCTGTCGGCCGAACGCTTCGGCCTGACTGAACGCGGCTTCGTGCGCGAAGGCTACTGGGCGGACCTGGTCCTGTTCGACGCCGCCACGATTCGCGATGCGGCCAGCTTCACCGACCCCATGCAACCGGCCGAGGGCATCGCCGCGGTGTGGGTCAACGGCGAGCTGTCGTGGCAACAGCGCCGGCCCACCGGCACGCGCGCGGGCCGCTTCCTTGCACGCGGCAAGCCCGCAGGGGCGAACGCCGCAACGCCACAGTAACGAGGCCGCGCGGCCGGCACCCGCGTGGTGAATCCCGGCCGCGCTCCCGCCCCGCGTGGCCAGCAATAAACCCAATCTGCAATCTGCAATTTGCTTCAGGAGTTCGCGTGGATATCAAACGATTTGGCGTCGAAGGCGGCGCCGGCACCGGTGGCCAGCACATGCCCTTTGCCCGTGCCGTGCAAGCCGACGGATGGCTCTACGTGTCCGGCCAGGTGCCGATGGTGGCCGGCGAGGTGATCGACGGCGGCATCGTGCCCCAGACCCACCAGGCCATCAAGAACGTACTGGCCATCCTGGCCGAAGCCGGCTACGGCACCGAGCACATCGTGCGTTGCGGCGTCTGGCTGGACGACGCGCGCGACTTCGCCTCCTTCAACAAGATCTTCAAGGAGTACTTCGGCGCCAACCCGCCGGCGCGCGCCTGCGTGCAGTCGAGCATGGTGGTCGACTGCAAGGTGGAAGTGGACTGCATCGCCTACAAGAAGCCGACGGCCTGAACCCAGGCCAGCCTGCCACGAACAACCTGAACCGGCCGCCGCCAGCGCGGCCCTTTTCATAGCGGACGCGGGGGAGCCCCGCCGGGCCACCGGCGGACCCCGCACAAAGGAGACAATATGGGCGCCGTAACCGGAACCACACTCTTGCTTTACGCGCTGATCGCCGTGATCGCACTGGTCGTGCTGATCGCGAAGTTCAAGCTCAACCCCTTCATCACACTGGTCGTCGTGTCGGTGCTGCTCGGCTTTGCCGTGGGCATGCCGATGGGCGACATCGTCAAATCGTTCGAGGCCGGCGTGGGCGGCACCCTGGGCCACATCGCGCTGGTCGTGGGCCTGGGCACCATGCTCGGCAAGATGATGGCCGAATCCGGCGGCGCCGAACGCATCGCGCGCACGCTGATCGATGCCTTCGGCGAGAAGAACGTGCACTGGGCCATGGTCACCATCGCCTTTATCGTCGGCTTGCCGGTGTTCTTCGAGGTGGGCTTCGTGCTGCTGGTGCCGATCGCCTTCAACGTGGCCAAGCGCACCGGGACCTCCATGGTGCTGGTGGGCATCCCGATGGTGGCAGGCCTGTCGGTGGTGCACGGGCTGATCCCGCCGCACCCCGCCGCGCTGCTGGCGGTGACCGCCTACAAGGCGGACATCGGCAAGACCATCATGTACGCACTGATCGTCGGCATCCCCACCGCCGCCATCGCCGGCCCGCTGTTCGCCAAGCTGATGGACCGCTACGTCAAGCTGCCGGATATCAATCCGCTGGCCGACCAGTTCACCGAGGAGGACGAGAGCGTCAAGGCATCGCACCAGTTGCCCGGCTTCGGCATCACGCTGTTTACCATCCTGCTGCCCGTGTTCCTGATGCTGATCGGCAGCTGGGCCGATGTCATCAGCACGCCCAAGACCTTTTTCAATGATTTCCTCAAGCTGATCGGCAACTCGGTGATCGCGCTGCTGATCGCCGCGCTGGTGAGCTTCTACACCTTCGGCAAGGCCCGCGGCTTCAATCGGGAGAACATCCTGAAGTTCACCAACGAGTGCGTGGCGCCCACCGCCATCATCACGCTGGTGGTCGGCGCCGGCGGCGGCTTTGGCCGCGTGCTGCGCGATTCGGGCATCTCCAACGCCATCGTCGACGTGGCCACCGGCGCGCATGTGTCGGTGCTGCTGCTCGGCTGGCTGGTCGCGGTGCTGATCCGCATCGCCACCGGATCCGCCACGGTAGCCATGACCACCGCAGCCGGCATCGTCGCGCCGATCGCCGCCAGCGTGCCGGGCACCCGGCCCGAACTGCTGGTGCTGACCACGGGCGCCGGCTCGCTGATCCTGTCGCACGTGAACGACGGCGGCTTCTGGCTGGTCAAGGAATACTTCAACATGACCGTGGCCCAGACCTTCAAGACCTGGTCGGTCTGCGAAACCCTGATCTCGGTGATCGCGCTGCTGCTGACCCTGGCGCTGGCCACGGTGGTCTGACCATCCGCGGGGCGGCAGCCACGAAAAAAGGGGGGGGGGGCGCTCGCCGTGCGCCTCCCCTTTTTTCATGCCCCGTGCCTCGGTGCCAGTGGCGCCGGCCGGAGGATTCCGTGCCGCGATGTGCTATGGTGTGCACCGCAGCAAATCGCTGGGCGCCGAGGCCTTTCCTGCTTATGATTGTCACAAATCTTTCATATTTGGAAGCAGGCCCCGCTTCTGCCCCAGCGATAGAATCGAGCCCCAACCGGAGGAAAAGAACTATGCCCAAAAAGCTCAGGAAGACCGAGGAAGCCGTGCCGGCCACCACTACGGCGCCAGGCCTGATCGCCCTGCTCGACCATATCGCCAACGCCACCGCCCAAGGCCAGCTCGACCCCGAGTTCGCCCGCAAGCTGGGCAAGCGCGCCCGCAAGGAGGCCGACGCCCTGATTGAAGACCAGGCCTTCTCCGCCGCCCACGGCGCGCAGATCAGGGCAGCGCTGACCACGCTGGAAGCCGCGGTATCCGATAGCGAAGGCGGCCTGCTGGGCAAAGCCGTCAAGCGGCTGCGCGACGCCGACAAGCGCGCGGCGGAAGCGCCCGCCAAGTAAGGCGTCTTTCCTGCCGCGCCAATGGCGTGCACATAGTGCGCCGCCGCGCGTGGTTGCCAGGCGCGTAACCGGATCGCGCATTGCCTGGTACGGGTGTACGTGCATGCGCGCCTTAGCTCCCATCCGATGCGGAGCGTGCCGCCGGCTCATCGCAGCGTCGATGCGGGACAGCAAAGCGCCGGGGCTCGCGCGCGCCGTAATCCGGGATGGCGAAATCGTCCTCCTCACGGGCTACGGGGTGCGCGACACCAAGACGCACGCGCCCTGAAACCATTGCCTTGCGCCAGGGGCCACTGGACTTACCACACCGGACAAGTCGGAACAGGCCTACGTCAATCTCCGCGATCCTCCGATAGCCCGCAGCGGACCCGCCGACTAAATTGCTCCTATGCCGCGACGGTTCGTGGCGCTTTGCAAGGAGCTGCCTCATGTCGTTCGCGCTCTAGGTGGCGGAGACCGGGGCGCTCGCTGCAGCGCTCCCGCTTGCCTGGCGCGTTTCCCCCGGCCTGCCTGGCGCTTGCCGCCAGCCTGCGTGGCGGCGCTGGCGGCACCGGCAATTAGCGCGCCGCGCGGCGCGCCGATGGCGCGCGTTTGGCATGCACCGCGAGGAGTGCTATGCTCCCCGCGCGCCTGCCGCCGTCGGCAGCAGGCGGCAATTCAACGAACACAAGATTTCAAATCCATGGCTACCAAAGCAAATGCTGTCGTAAAGACCACCGCCAAGCCTGCCGCCAAAAAGGCAGCACCGGCAACGAAGGCCGCGCCGGCAAAGAAAGCAGCACCTGCAAAGAAGGCAGCGCCGGCCAAGAAGGTCGCAGCAGCCGCGCCGGCGGTGAAGCCCCTGAAGGACACCTTCAACAAATCCAGCCTGGTCGCGCACCTGGTCGCCCAGACCGAACTGGATGCCAAGACGGTCAAGACCGTGCTGGCCCATCTCGAGAACACGGTGCTCAGCGCCGTCCACAAGAAGGGCGCCGGCGAGTTCACCCTGCCGGGCCTGCTCAAGGTCGTCGCCACCCAGGTGCCCGCCACCAAGAAGCGCTTCGGCAAGAACCCCTTCACCGGTGAAGACCAGTGGTTCGCCGCCAAGCCGGCAACCGTCAAGGTCAAGGTACGCCCGATGAAGAAGCTGAAAGACGCCGCACTGTAAGCCGTGCCGGCCTGTTGAACGAGGGGAGCCCGCGCGGCTCCCTTTTGTTTCCGCCAACCGCTATCCGCAACCGGGCACAGGTTATGAAGATCAGATCCGAGTGGATTTTCGATTGCGAGCCGCGGCATGTCTGGCCGCACTTCCTGCATGCGCGCATGGATACGTCGCGCCCGCTGCTGTTCTGGTTCGGAATTCCCAAGCCAGTGAGCTGCCGGGTTCTGGAAGGCACCGCTGCGGTCGGGAATACGCGCCAATGCACCACGGACCGGGGCACGATCAACCAGCGCATCCTGCAACTGGAGCCGGACCGGCTGCTGCAGTACCAGATGCGGGAAAGCACCGTCTGGTGCCGCGCCTGGGTTGGCAAGCTGGTCGACACCTTCACCCTTGAATCGCTCGGCGATGGCCGGACCCGGGTCCGGCGCACGACGGAATTCGAAGCCAGAGGCTTGCTGAAGATGCTCAGGCTGGTCGGTCTGTGGGCAGCGTTAAGGCAAGCCCATGCCTATGCAGCGAAGAACTGGAGGCGGCTCGCGCAGGACAGCGTGAGCGAAGGAATCGGTACCCGCTGAGCCGCTTGAAGGCGGTGCGCTTCAGGCGCTGTCAACCGGGCACGATCCCTCAACGATACACAAGAACCGGGATCGTGCCATGCGTCAGGACCTTCTGGGTTTCGCTGCCGATCAGCAGCCCCTGAATGCCAGATCGGCCGTGCGAGGCCATGACGACAAGGTCGCAGCCCCGCTCCTCCACCGCCCGGAGGATCGCCTCATAAGGATGCTCGCCGGTTACACAGACCGTTTCGCACTCCACCCCTGCTTCCTTCGCGGCTTGCGCGATCACTCCCAGGTATTGTTCTGCATGGTGTTCAGCCCTTTGGGCAAAGCGCTCCTGCGCATCCTCGAGCATGTCGGCTCGATGGGTAAAGACGCGGAACTCGGGAATGACGTGAATGCCTGTAACCTTCGCACGGAAGTCCCTGGCGACCATCATCGCCATTCTGACGGCGGTTTCGGAGAGTGGGGATCCGTCCGTGGGTACCAGAAGATGCTTGAACATAGCTGCCTCCTCGCGACTAAGACGAGCGGCGTTGCGTAGCGCAGACCTGCCTATGCCTGCGAGTATGGCAGGACCCCATAAACATGCACATGCCCGCATTCATTTCAGTGAACGACAACGAAGATGGGCACATTGCTCTGCGAGAGCTGATGACGGTGGGCAATCTTATCCATCCCTTGCGCCGCATGACGGGCACTTGGGCATAACCTGGGGTGTGACAGGCGCGGTCATGATTCCCTCCGGTTGGTCAGGTGAGCGTCTACCTTATCTAGCATACTCAGCATACGCGCGGCCGCCCATCTCTTGAGTACAAAAGGGGCGGATGGCATCGCGCAGTGAAGGCTAGCTCACGAGGCGATATGGCAGGAAGACCGTCCTGATGCGCCATGCGTGCGACGCCGGTCACCGCGCATTGCCAGGAACAGGCGGATGTAATTTGAACCGCACCTCCATCGCACCCCGATGGCTAATGAAGCAACCCGAGGGTGGCGTTGTTGCGGCACGGAATCAGTCCAGCAACTGGTCGGCAGGCATGTACTCATAGCCCAGCGCCGTGGCCACTGCCTTGTACGTCACGCGGCCCTCGCAAGCGTTCAAGCCTGCCTTCAGGTGCCTGTCCTGCGCCAGCGCGCGCTTCCATCCCTTGTCCGCCAGTGCGATAGCGTGGCCGATGGTTGCATTGTTCAGCGCGAACGTTGAGGTTCTGGCAACGGCCCCGGGCATATTGGCAACGCAATAATGCACCACGCCATCGACCAGGTAGGTTGGCTCTGTATGCGTGGTCGCATGCGAGGTCTCAAAGCACCCGCCCTGGTCGATCGCCACATCCACGACCACCGATCCGGTCTTCATGCGCGCAACCATGCCGCGCGTGACAAGCTTCGGGGCGGATGCGCCCGGCACCAGCACGCATCCGATCACCGCGTCGGCATTCAATACCGACGCCTCGATGCTATGTTCGCTGGAGTAAAGCGTCGTGATGCGATTGCCGAAGATCAGGTCGAGCTGCCGCAAGCGTTCCACGTTCTTGTCGAGCACCGTGACCCTGGCCCCCATGCCGATTGCTACCTGCAAGGCTTGCGTCCCTGCCACCCCCGCGCCAATCACGACGACATGGGCCGGTGCGACGCCCGGCACGCCCGCGAGCAACAAGCCCATGCCCCCCTTCGATATTTCAAGATTGGACGCGGCCACCTGGACCGACATGCGGCCTGCAACCTCGCTCATGGGCGCCAGCAATGGCAGGCCACCTCCGGGCCCCGTGATCGTCTCGTAGGCGATGCAGACGGCACGAGACCGCAGCAGATCCGCCGTTTGCCCTGGATCGGGGGCCAGATGCAGATACGCATACAGAATTTGTCCCGGCCGCAGCATGGCGCGCTCGGCGGCTTGCGGCTCCTTGACCTTGACGATCATGTCGGCGCGGCTGAAGACTTCGCCCGCGTCGCCGCATATCGCCGCGCCGGCCGCCATGTAGGCTTCGTCCGGGAGGCCGATCGCCGCGCCCGCGCCCGCCTGGATCAGCACCTGGTGGCCCCGGCTGGTCAATTCCCGCGTGCTGGCCGGTGTCAGTCCGACGCGATACTCCTGGTCCTTGATTTCCCTTGGCACGCCAATCAGCATTCTCTACCCCTGTCCAGGTGTCATTGAGATCCGGCCAAACGCCGGCGAGGTACCGGCCCCGCCTCATGCTCAAGAATTGCTGTCTATCCACTGCCTCGCCCATCCGTAAGCCGTCGCCTTCGCATCCGCGGCAGTGGCGGAGTTCCGGCCAATCGATCTGGCATCATGCACGACAGCCGCGTCTTCCCAGATTTCGCACGATGCCGTGTACGAGCCATCCTTGATCATCTCGCAGAAGACATGGATGACGAACCCCTTGTACTCCATGGTGTCGCGATCCATTGGCTGCCTCCGCTGCTGTCGATCAGTCCCGGCTTGTGACGACGCTAGTCATTGTCCTCTTCCGACAAGCGGTCAATGACTTTCCGGGCCGCTTGAAAAGCGCACTCCACCGCAACATCTTCCGACCGGGCAAGCGCATCGGCATGCCGCCTGGCTTCGACTCCGTGGATGACGTAAGACCAATCCCAACTATCGGGGGCGGCCTTGAGTGTGTAGATCGAGACGGTTCGGCCTTTGTATTTCAATTCCATGTTTCGCGCCCCCACTTCGTCGCCTGCGCTTCGATCGCTTCCTTGCAGGCGTCATTTCACTCAGTAAACTGCGGATGGGCATAAAAATCCAGACGTCTCCCACACGCATGGAGAGCAGATCTCCGCACAAGAGCGTCAGGCGAAACCGCACCCATGCTGACCGTGCCAGCATGGATGCACTTTTCATTATTGGCGGCGTCTGAAGGCCAGAGTTGACGCACGTCAATCGCCCGATAGTTGCCGCGCCGCCGCATACCTCCGAATACCCCAACGCACGGCGCCGACCTTTGCGGCAGGACGTCGCACCGATGCGGTTTTCGGCGCACAGGCCGCCGCCGATATGGCTGGTGCATTCATCCCCCACCCCCCGCCAGGCAGGCGACCACCTCAGCGTCGTCGACCTGCGGAAACTCCCTGTAATGCGCGCCAACCGCACGAAAACTAGCGGGCGCGGCCAGGCAGACCACTTCATCCGCATAGTCATCCACCAGGGTCAGGGAATCCGGAGCGGCCACGGGCACGGCGCATATCAGACGCGCAGGCTGCTGCTGCCGCACCGCGTGCAGCGCGGCAATCATGGTGGCACCGGTGGCCAGGCCGTCATCCAGCACAATGACTGTGCGGCCGCCGAGCGGCAATGCGGTGCGCCCGGGCGTGTAGAGCGCACGCCGCCGGCGCAGCAGTTCCAGCTGCTCTCTGCGTGCCTCTGCGATATAAGCCGGATCGGCGCCAGTCTGTTCGGCGAAGGGGGTGACATAGACCCAGCCGCTCTCATCGACCGCACCCACTGCCAGCTCACGCTGGAACGGCGCACCCAGCTTCCTGACCAGCACCACATCGAGTTCGCCGCCGAGCTGGTCGGCTACGATCCTGCCCATCGGTACCGCCCCGCGTGGAACGGCCAGCACCACGGGATGCGTGCCCCGGTAATTCGAAAGCGCTTGCGCCAGCCGCGTGGCGGCTTCAGTCCTGTCCTGGAACATCACGATGTCTCCTGTTCACCGGTTGCCGGGTCCGCGCCCCGCCGCCCCGCCAGGTGTGTGGCGAACCACCCGCCAGCCAGCCGTGCCACCACTTCCAGTGCGCCCGGCTCCTCGAACAAATGGGTTGCACCGGCAACGATTTCGAAGTGCTTCTCGCAGGACATCCATGTGTAGGCACGCTCATTCAGGTGCAGCACCTCGGTATCCGCGCCGCCGACGATCAGCAAGGTTGGCGCGGACAACGCCGCGAGGGCGTCATGGCCCGCAAGATCCGGGCGGCCGCCGCGCGAAACCACGGCGTCGATCCGATAGCCGCCACCAGTCAGCGCGGCGGCCCGGATTGCAGCCGCCGCGCCGGTACTCGCGCCGAAGTATCCCAGGCGCAGTTGCCCAAGCTGCGCCATGCCGCGAACGGCGCGGGTGATGCCCTCCAGGCGCGCGGCCAGCAGGCCAATATCGAAACGCCGCGCCGGCCCGACGTCTTCCTCGGCAAGCAGAAGGTCCGTCAACAGGGTGGCAATGCCGGCGTGGTTGAGATGGCCGGCGACATAGCGGTTGCGGGGACTGAGCCGCGAACTGCCGCTGCCATGCGCGAACAGCACCAGGCCGGTAGCACGCGGCGGACAGACCAGGTCGCCGGGCAGCACCACACCGCTCAGATCGATGTCGATTTGCTCCCGCGAGGTTGTGCTCATCATGCCCTCCAATAGATAACCGGCTCCCAGACGCTCGTTGCAGATCGTCATGCCGGATGCCCGGTCCCTCCGTTCGCCGAGGCAAAGCCGACGCTTTGCGCCAGCACCACGCGCTGGTCCGCATCGAGACGCATCGCACCCGCCATGGCGCGCCTGTCCAGCAGGCCGCGCGCCACCGTCGCCAGCCCGGCGGAAGCACAGAATAGATACACGTTCTGGCTGATGTATCCGGTGTCCAGCCCCATGTAGAACTGACGCACCGGTTTTGCCTGCTCATCCATCCTGGACAGGCGAGCAACGAACACCAGGTCCAGCGGCGCCTGCACCACGTAGTCCTGCAGCCCGGTGGTTGCGCGCACGTCCTCCCCGCTAACCAGGCGCAGGCGCCAGGCGGCTGGTTCCAGCGCATAGAGGCCGTCGGCGAGCGCCAGGTACAGGTCGATTTCCTGCCAGTTGCGCGCCGACGGTGCGGTGCGCCGGCCCGTTTTCGGCTCGCTGATGCCGTAAGCTGCCCACAGCAGGGTGGAGAGCAGCTCCGGCGCCAGCGGATCGCCGGTGAAGGCCCGGATAGAGCGCCTCAGGCGCAGCGCCTGCATCAGCGGCATGCCGCCTTCCATCTGCGGAGGGGGCAATTCGACATACTCCGGAACGGAGTCGGGGGTCACGATGGGATGGGTCATGCTGGTCTCCAGGCATCGTCGGGCGGCGCAGGATGGCTGCGCTCAAGCCCGACGCCAATGAACGCGCGGCGTCTCTTCTGCGGTGGGATAGTCGATCTCAGGCTTGCCGCGACAGGCATGATGCGCGGCCGGGCCGATACCGCGGGGCTGTTGAAAGCTGGTGGTGGTGGGGCGGTGGCCAGCCCCTGTCTCCGTCTCCATGATGCGTTCCATCAGGTAGCGCTCTCTCATCAGGGATTCAAGACGCCGCACCAAATGTGTGTTCATGCCTGCGCTGGCACGGCATGCAGCGCTCGGCCGTCGGGTACGCTTGCAGGCGCAAATACGGAATGGACTCGCCGCAATCCAGGCAGATGCCGTAGGCTTGCTGCGCTATCCGTGCACGCGCGGCCGCGATATCGGCCAGTTCCGCGCGGTAGTGGTCCACCACCGCGTCGTCCATGCGCTGTTCGGCGCCCTGCTCCGCCAGATCCGCCACGTCGCCCGCTTCGGGCCGTGTGGAAACGGCACGGGCAACATTCGCCGCATCCATCTGCCCGCGGATCCGTTCCTCCCGGCTATCCAGCAGGACGGCCAGGGTGTTGAGTTGCTCCAGGGTCAATGCCGGCATCGTGGTCTCCCGAGCGCGCCGATGCGCGCCTACTTAATTCTGCGATGGCGTCAGGCATTTGATTTGCGCTGGATCAAGCGTTGTGGGGTCGCCCCGCAATTACGCCTGCTAACGCTGGGCTACCCGGCCGCACGGTGTGCGGACACAACGCTGCTTCACGGGGTCCAATGCAGCCCAGGCATTCTGACTTGCGGTACAGCGTTTCGCACTGGTTCGCGCCTCCCCAACCCCGCAGGCAGCATCGGCACTCAAGTCTGTCTCCCGCCAGCCGTTATTCACCATTGCCTACAGGTGCGTTCGTCATAGCACTGTGCGGCAGACAAAAGAGCGAATGGGCCCCCTCGGGGCCAGCATTTCGCCACCATTGTTATTTCCATTCAGGTAAAAGAAATGAAAAATCTTGGAATTGGGGTACGTCTCGGTATTGGTTTCGGCGTGGTGCTGCTACTGTCAACGCTCATGACGGTGTTCAGCGTCCTGGGCTTGCAGGAAGTCGCTCACCGCACGCACGACATGATGCAGCAGCCGCTGGCCAAGGAGCGCGTCGTCAGCGACTGGTATCGCCTGATGCACACGAGCGTGCGGCGCACGACCGCGGTGGCGCGGAGCTCGGATCCGGGCCTCGGCGCTTTTTTTGCCGCGGAGACAAAGGGCTCCGTGGAAGCCATCGCCGCATTGCGGGACAAGATCGAGCCGATGCTCTCCTCGGAAGCGGAAAAAGCGGCATTCCAGACGATCCAGACCGTGCGCAAGCCCTATAACGACTCCCGCGACAAGATCACCAAGCTCAAGGAAGAAGGCAGCACGGACGAAGCCAACCAGGTGCTGGAAGCCGAGTTCGTGCCTGCCGGCAACGCCTATCTCGCTGAAATCCAGAAGCTGCTCGATATCCAGCGCACCAGCATCGATGCGACCGCGCAACATATCAACGGGATTTATGAAACCACGCGGAACCGCCTGATCGTGCTTGGCCTGCTGGTGCTGGCGATCGGCGTGGCATTTTCGCTGTGGCTGACCATCGGCATTACGCGGCCGCTCCATCGTGCCGTTGGCTTTGCCCGGAAAGTGGCGGCCGGCGACCTGACCAGCCGCATCGACGTGGATAGCAAGGACGAGACCGGCCAGTTGCTGCAAGCGCTGAACGAGATGAATGGCAATATCCTGCGCATCGTCACCCAGGTACGCACCGGCACGGAGTCCATTGCCTCCGGCACGAGCCAGATTGCCGCTGGCAACACCGACCTGTCCCAGCGGACCGAGGAACAGGCGTCGTCCTTGCAACAGACCGCTTCCAGCATGGAGGAACTGACCAGCATCGTCCGGCAGAACGCCGACAACGCAAAGCAAGCCAGCTCCCTGGCGGTCAATGCTTCCGAAATCGCGGTCAGGGGAGGCGAAGTGGTCGGCCAGGTGGTCGACACCATGGATGAGATCAACGGCGCGTCCAGAAAGGTAGTCGATATCATCGCCGTGATCGAAGGCATCGCCTTCCAGACCAACATCCTCGCACTGAATGCCGCGGTGGAAGCTGCCCGTGCCGGCGAACAAGGCCGTGGCTTCGCGGTGGTGGCCGGTGAGGTACGCAGCCTTGCGCAGCGTAGCGCGACTGCCGCCAAGGAGATCAAGACACTGATCGGAGATTCCGCCGAGCGCGTGGAAAAGGGCTCGCAGCTGGTGGGGCAAGCCGGCCACACCATGGAAGAGATCGTGGGCGCGGTCAAGCGCGTAACCGACATCATGGGCGAGATCAGCGCGGCCTCGGCCGAGCAGAGCGCCGGCATCGAGCAGGTCAACCAGGCGGTCACCCAGATGGATACGGTGACGCAGCAAAATGCTGCGCTGGTGGAACAAGCCGCAGCCGCAGCGGGATCGCTGGAAGAGCAGGCCCAACGCCTGAAGCAAGCGGTGTCCTCGTTCCGCCTTGTTGCTGCCTGACGCGGACAACCGGCGTTAGCCGGCGCCTCTGCGCGAGGTTCCGCTGGCCAACGCCGGACCGATACGGCCGCCATGAATGCGCGGCCCTCCCCGATTGCACCAAATCCCCCATCCCCCTAAACTCCACAGCCAGTGCCCGCGCCGGCACGCGCCCGGCCCGGCGCCGGGACCAGAGCGCACCCAACCAGGAGACCATCGATGACCTTTGCCCCCTTGCTGCGCGCCCTTGCGGCGTGCAGCGTGCTTGCCGTGGCGCCAACGCTCGCCCACGCCGCCGACCCCGTCAAGATCGGGCTGATCGCGCCCTTTTCGGGCAGCTTCGCCGACTACGGCAAGCAGATGGAGGGTGGCATCAAGGCGTTCCAGAAGCTCAACGGCGACACCGTGGCGGGCCGCAAGGTGCAGATCATCAGCAAGGACACCACCGGCCCCGCTCCCGATGTGGCCAAGCGCCTGGCGCAAGAACTGGTGGTGCGCGACAAGGTCGATGTCCTGGCCGGCTTTGGTCTCACGCCGGAGGCGCTGGCGGTGGCGCCGGTGGCCGAGCAGGCGAAGAAGGCAATGGTGATCTTCAACGCTGCGTCGTCTTCGGTCACCACCAAGTCGGGCTATATCGCGCGGGTTTCGATGACCTTGCCGCAGATCTCGGCGCCGATGGCCACATGGGCCATCAAGAACAAGGTGCGCAAGGTGGTGACGCTGGTTGCGGACTACGCGCCGGGCATCGATGCGGAGACCGCGTTCAAGACCAATTTCATCGGCGGTGGCGGCCAGGTGATCGAATCCATCCGGGTGCCGCTGCGCAACCCGGAGTTCGCCCCGTTTATCCAGCGCATCAAGGATGCCAGACCCGAGGCGGTCTTCCTCTTCCTGCCCGCGGGCGAGCAAGGCGTGGCGTTCATGAAGGGCTTTCGCGAGCGCGGTCTGGCCGAGGCGGGCATCCGCGTGATCGCCACCGGTGACCTTACCGACGACCACGTGCTGCCGGCCATGGGCGACGCCACGCTGGGCGTGATTACGTCCTTCCACTATTCGATGGCCCACGATTCGCAGGAGAACAAGGCCTTCCTGAAGGCGTTCGCCGAAGCCAACCCTGGCGCCGGCCGGCCCAACTTCATGGCGGTAGCCGCCTATGACGGCATGCGCGCGATCTACGAAGCGCTGAAGAAGACCGGCGGCGCGACTGACGGGGACAAGATGCTGGCAGCGCTCAAAGGCATGAAGATCGCCAGCCCGCGGGGCCCGATCCTGATCGACCCGGACACCCGCGACGTGGTGCAGACGGTCTATATCCGGCGCGTGGAGAAGGTCGGTGGCGAACTCTACAACGTGGAGTTCGACAAATTCGACAACGTCAAGGATCCGGGGAAGTAGCCCGCGCGCCGGGGCGCGGTGGCTCAATGGCGATGGTGGCCCGCGCGCCCTGGCGCTGCTGGCGGGGAGACTGCGGTTTCTCGATGCGGGCAGGCACTTTCTCGGGTGCGCGCCGCATCTGCGCAAGATCCGCCGTGGCGCCGCCAGGCGCTGGCCCGTCCGGCAGCCCGATGCCCCGCACGTCGTAGCACATCCACATCGCGCGCTGCGGCACTTCATTGAAATTGCCATCGCTGGCGGCCAGGATACGCGCCCAGACCTGGGGCGTGGAACTGCGCCAGACGCCGCACAGCAGGCGGCGGAAGCGCGGGTCGCGCCCGGCCTGCTGCTCGATACGCCCGATGAACGCCGGGCCGTGGTATTCGATCAGGTCTTCGAGTTCGCCGGCGGCGAGCGCGCCCAGCACGCGGGGACTCTCCGTATGGGCAAGGACCTCCAGCACCAGCCGCCACAGCCTTTCGGGATCATTGACGCACAGCCAGTCGCAGGCCTGCCAGACCCAGAATGAGCGCACCTCGTGCCGACCGATGGCCGGGTCGTACCGGCTGTAACGCTTGATATAGGCGTTGACCAGCCGCTTCTGCTCATGGGTTTCCATAGTCCCCCGTCACTACCCGTCTGCAAGAATGGGCATAGCCCGAATGCCGGCCACGGTTTTGCCGCCCGTGTCGGCGTGGTTCATCAACGGCTGCCCACCACCGCCAGACCCCGGTTGACCATGCCGTGGCCTGGCTCAGGCGACCGTCAGCAACCTGTCCAGCGTAACCTTGTCCGTCAGCAACTCCGTGCTGGTCGAAGCATGTACCACCTTGCCCCGGTCGAGCACCATCGCGCGCCGGGTCATGCCAAGCGCCAGGCGCGCGTGCTGCTCCACCACAATCACAGCCATGCCGCCTTCGTCTATCAAGCGGCGGATCACGTTCCGCAATTCCTGAACAATAATAGGCGCCAAACCTTCCATCGGTTCGTCCAGTAATAGCAGTAACGGGTTTACCATTAGTGCTCGTGCAATCGCCAGCATCTGCTGCTCGCCACCGGACAACTGGTTGCCCAGATTGCCCCGGCGCTCCTGCAATCGCGGGAAGATCTCGTAGACCCGCGCCACGTTCCAGAAGCCCGGCCGCGCCACCGCCGTCAGGTGCTCCTCCACCGTCAGCGACGGGAACATGCAGCGCTCCTGCGGCACCCATCCCAGCCCGGCGGCGGCACGCTGGTGGGCTGCCAGCCGCGACAGGTCGCGCCCTTGCCAGCGCAGGCTGCCGCGCTGCAGCCGCGTCAGGCCCATCAGGGTCATCAGCAGCGTGCTCTTGCCCACGCCGTTGCGGCCCAGCAGGGCCAGGCTCTCACCGGCCCGAAGCGTCAGGTCGACGCCGTCGATCACCACGGCCTCGCCGTAGCCCGCGCACACCCCTTCTGCCCGCAGCAATTCAATCATGCGCGGCCTCCCCGAGGTACACCTCCCTGACGCGGGGATCGGCGCCGATCTCCGCCGGCGTGCCTTCGGTGAGCACACGGCCGCCGACCAGCACGGTGATGCGCTCGGCAAAGCGGAATACCAGGTCCATGTCGTGCTCGATAAACAGGATGGTGATGTCGCGCGGCAAGCCGGCAATGACGCCGAACAGCTCGGCGCTCTCGCCGGCCGGGATGCCGGCCGCGGGCTCGTCCAGCAGCAAGATGGCGGGCCGGGTGGCCAGCGCCAGCGCGATTTCGAGCAGGCGTTGCTTGCCGTAAGGCAGGCTGCGCGTCTCGGTATCGGCATCGCGGTCGAGGCGCAGGCTGGTCAGCACCGCCATGGCCTCGTCGGCCAGCGGTCTCTGCGATGCCACGGTGCGATGCCAGATACGTGTAGCGCCGCTGCGTTCGGCCACCGCAAGCACGACGGATTCCAGCACGGTCAGCCCAGGGAACAAGGTGTTGATCTGGAAGGTGCGCGTCATGCCGCGCCGCACCCGCGCGTGCTGCGGCAGATGCGTGATGTCCTCGTCGCCGAGCCAGATGGTGCCGCTGCTGGGCGGCAAGGCGCCGGTCAGCAGGTTGATGAAGGTGGTCTTGCCGGCGCCGTTCGGCCCGATCAGGGCATGGCGGGCGCCCGGCGGGAAACGCAGCGAGATCTCGCTGTTGGCAGCAAACCCGCCCCAGGACCTGGACAGCCCTTCCGTGCGCAAGATGGCCGTCATGGCTGGTCTCCATCCGGCTTGCGACGCATGCCGCGCAAGCCGTCAACGGCGCCCATCACTCCGCCGCGCGCGAACAGCACGATCACCACCAGCAACAGGCCGATCCAGAACTGCCAGTAGACCGGATTGATGCCCGCCAGCACATCCTGCGCGATCATGAAGACCGCCGCGCCAACCAGGGCGCCGTACAGCCTGCCCGCGCCGCCCAGCACCAGCATCACCAGCAACTCCGCCGAGCGCGGAAAGCCCAGCACGTCCATGCCTACGAACTGCGTGGTCTGCGCCAGCAGTCCGCCGGCCACGCCGGCCAGCGCGGCCGCCACGGCAAATACCGCGCCGAGCCGGCGCGGCACGTTGACGCCCAGCGCGGGCATGCGGCGCGCCCCTTCGCGCATGCCCCGCAGCGACAGCCCAAAGGGGGAGTCCACCAGCCTGCGCACCAGCGCAAACAAGATGAAGACAACCACCAGGCTGTAGAGGTAGGCGGTCTTGCCAAACAGATCGAACTCGAACAACCCGAGCAGCGGCGACATGGTGACGCCCGACAGCCCGTCCACGCCGCCGGTGAGGAAGGCCGCTTTGTTGGCCGCCTCGAACAGCATCAGCCCGATGCCCAGCGTGACCATGAGCCGGGTCAGGTCGCCGCCGCGCACCACCAGGAAACTCGCCAGCCAGCCCGCCACGCCGGCCACCGCGCCCGCCGCAAGCAGACCCGACAACGGCTCGCCCCAGCCATGCGCGGCAAGCAGGCCGGCGGTGTAGGCGCCCAGCCCGAAGAACGCCGCATGCCCGAGCGAGACGATGCCCGCGTAGCCCAGCAACAAATCCAGCGACAGCGCGAACAGGCCGGTAATCAGCACCTGGCTGCCTAGTATCAGGTAGCCGGGCAACAGAAACCAGGCCGCCACCGGCAGCAGCCAGAACACGATCTCGCCGGCTCGCCAGCGCCCGTCCGGCAGGCGCGGGCGCAGTACGCCGCCACCCGCGCTGGCCACATCGGATACCTTGTCCAGCGCGCTCATGCCCGCCTCCCGTAGAGACCGGCCGGGAACAGCACCAGCAACAGCACCATCAGCGCATAGATGACGAAGGCGCCCACCGCCGGCACGTAATACTTGCCGGCCACATCGGCCACGCCCAGCAGCAGCGCCGCCACCAGCGGCCCGCGGATGGTGCCCGCGCCGCCCACCGCCACCACCAGCAGGAAATACACCATGTACTTGAGCGGGAAGGAGGGATCGAGGCCCAGCACATCGATGCCAAGCCCGCCCCCCAGGCCCGCGAGTCCCGAACCGAGTGCGAAAGTCAGGCTGAATACGCGCTCCACATTGATACCGAGGCCGCGCGCCGCCTGCTGGTTGTCCACCGCCGCGCGCACCTGCGCGCCAAAGCGCGTGCGGCCCACCAGCCAGCCCAGCGCCGCGGTGATCGCCACCACTACGCCGATCAGGAACAGCCGATAAGCGCCAAGATCCAGCCCTCCAAGCCGCACCTGCCCGCGCAGGAAAGCGGGCAGCTCCACCGGCTGCTGGCCGGGCCCGAACACGTAGGTGGCGGCGGCGATCGCCATGAAGGTGAGCCCGATGGAAAACAGGACCTGGTCGAGATGGCTGGCGCGGTAGAGGCGCCGGTACAAGGTGCGCTCCAGCCCCCAGCCCACCACCGCGGCACCCGCGAAGGCCAGCGGCAGGGCCGCCAGGAAGGCCACGCCGGCACGGCTCATCAGCACCACCGCGACGTAGCCGCCGAACATGGCGAATGCGCCGTGGGCCAGGTTGACGAAATTCATCAGGCCCATGGTGACAGAGAGCCCGACACTGATCAGGAACAGCAGGCAGCCATAAGCCAGCCCGTCGAACAGCACGCCAAGGAAGCTGGCGATCATCGCCGGCCCTCCCCGCGTTGCGATGAGGTCCGTCCACTGCGCTGAGTCATGAAGTCTCCTGTCTTTCCAAAGGGATGGATGGGGTTCACTCGCCCTCGAAGGCGGCGAAGGGCAGCCCGACGTAGTTTTCCGCGAGAGACGCGGCCGCGGCCGGTGAAGCGGCAACGTATTCCAGCTCGGCCCGCTGCAGCCGCGCCATAAAGGGGGTCTGGTCAGGGAAACGATGCAGCAGCGAAGTCATCCACCAGGAGAAATACTCGGCGCGCCAGACCCGCCGCAGGCAGGTGGCGGAGTACGCCGCCAGCAGGTCGTCGCGGCATTCGCCATAGTGTGCCGCCAGCGCGCGTGCCAGCGTGCGCACGTCGGCCACCGCCAGGTTCATGCCCTTGGCGCCGGTCGGCGGGACGATATGCGCCGCGTCGCCGGCCAGGAACAGCCGGCCATATTGCATGGGCTCCACCACATGGCTACGCATCGGCGTGATGCCCTTTTGCAGCACCGGGCCTTCGTTGAGCCGCCAGCCGTCGCCGGTCTCCAGGCGGGCGTGCAGCTCCTGCCAGATCCGCGTATCTGGCCACAGGGTGAGATCCTCGTCGGGTCGGCATTGCAGGTAGAGCCGCGTGATCTGCGGCGAGCGCATCGAGAACAGGGCAAAGCCGCGCGCATGGCTGGCATAGATCAGCTCCTGCGCGGCTGGCGCGGCCTCGGCCAGGATGCCGAGCCAGGCAAAGGGATAGGTCCGCTCGAACACCTGCAGCGCGGATGCCGGAATCGCTCCACGCGAGACGCCGCGAAAGCCATCGCATCCGGCGATGAAATCGCAATGCAGCGTGTGGCGCCGCCCCCCGCGTTCAAACGTGACGCCGGGCGCGTTGCCATCGATGCCGTGCAGCGCCACGCCGCTGGCCTCGAACAGCAGTGGCGCGCCATCCGCCAGGCGCGCGGCGATCAGGTCCCTGACCACCTCGTGCTGGCCGTACACGGTGATGGCGCGGCCCCCGGTCGGCCCGGACAGGTCGATGTGGTGGCGGCGTCCGCCGAACAGCAGGTCGATGCCGTGGTGGCGCAGGCCCTGGCGCTGCAGGCGCTCGCCCGCGCCGGAAGCCACCAGGAGGTCCACGGTGCTTTGCTCCAGCACGCCGGCGCGGATGCGCGCCTCGACGTGCTGGCGGCTGCGGTCCTCGATGACCACGGCATCGATGCCGGCGCGGCGCAGCAGATGCCCCAGCAGCAGGCCCGCCGGCCCGGCACCGATGATCGCTACCTGGGTGCGCATCGTGGTCTCCCGTCTCCCGTTCAGCCTCTTGCCACGGCCCCTGGCCGCGGCGCCCGGTCTTGGATGAAGGGCATTTTCAGGCGCTCGCCCCCAATTTGCAATCGGGGGTTCCGGCGATACCGCGCGGGCCGCCGGCGGGAGCAGGCAGGACGATCAGGCTGGCAGGATCGCCACGTACGCCAGGCCGGCGGCGAGGACTGTGCATAGCGGCGAATAGACCTGTGTGTCCAGCCGCGCGAACGGTGAGCCGGTAATGCGCTTGAAGAACCCAACCAGGCGGAAATCGCCCACCGCCCTCGCCAGCATGGCCACCGCCACCAGGCCGATGGCCCATTGCAGGAGCGGCCCCGTGGAAGGCGCGGCGAACAGCCCGGCGCGCGCGGCCACCATCGATGCCACCAACGCCAGCCCGACGGCCACCATCAGCGTGCCGGTGCGCGAAGGCGTGAAAGCGGGCACCATCGCAGGTGCCGCAGCCGCCCCTTCGCCGGGGGATACCTTGCGCGGAACGCGGGGCACCGCCGCATCCTTGGCCAGGGAGCCGCCCAACGCCCAGTAAACATGCACGCCGGCAAGCAACAGGTAGATGCAGACCAGCAGAAGAGCGACCAAAGCGACCATAGCAGCAGGATTCCTATCTGTGAGAAGATGCCCCGGACCGGAGCGTCCAGCTTAATCCAGCCGCACCGGGCCGTGCGAAGCCGTGGCTATATGCCGCGGCACCGGGGATCCCGGCCACCAGAATCCGTGCCCCCCAGCGAGGAGACCGCCATGTCATCTGATCGACGCCGCTTCCTGTGCCGCGGCATGCTGCTTGCCGCCGGCCTGGCCTCGCCCGTCGCCGCGCTCGCTGCCCCGCCCTCCCCGCTCCCCCTGCGCCGTGCGCTGCCCGGCGGCCGCGAAACGCTGCCGGTGATCGGCATGGGCACCGCCGATACCTTCAATGTGGGTACCGAGCCCGGCGAGCGCGCGCCGCTGGCCGAGGTAATGGCCCTGCTGCTGCAAACGCCCGGCCCGGTGATCGACACCGCGCCCAGCTACGGCAGCGCCGAGGCCGTTACCGGTGACCTGCTGCTGGATGCCAACGCCCGCGCCAAGGTCTTCCTGGCCACCAAGATCTCGGCGTCGGCCGCCAACGCGCCGGCGCAGTGGGCGCAGTCGCTGCGCGACCTGCGTAGCGAAACCGTCGATCTGCTGCAGGTGCACAACCTGATCGACTGGCGCGACAACCTGCGCTTTATCCGCCAGCTGAAGGAACGCGGCAAGACGCGCTATACCGGCATCACCCACTACCGCGAGGACGCGCACGAGGCGCTGGCCCAGATCGTGCGCAGCGAACGCGTGAATTTTGTCCAGATCAATTACTCGCTCGCCGAGCGCAATGCCGAACGCACGCTGCTGCCGCTGTGCCAGGAGCGCGGTGTGGCGGTGCTGGTCAATCGTCCGTTCCAGGACGGCCGGCTGTTCCGCGCGGTGAAGGACCGCCCGCTGCCACCCTGGGCCAGCGAGATCGACTGCGACTCCTGGGCCCAGCTCTTCCTGAAATTCATTGTCAGCCATCCCGCCGTGACGGCGGCAATCCCCGCCACCTCGAAGCCCAGGAACATGCGCGACAACCTCGGCGCGGGCCTGGGCCGCATGCCCGATGCCCGCCAGCGCGAGCGCATCGCCGCGCTGCTGGCCTGAGCCGGTCATGGCCAGCAGCACGCAAGCGGCCCGGCACGGCCTCGGCATCCAGCCCGGCGAAGGCAGCGCGGTGGCGGCCGGCTTCCTGTTCTTCTTCTGCCTGTTCGCCAGCTACTTCATGCTGCGCCCGGTGCGCGAGACCATGGGTATCGCCGGTGGTGTGCAGAACCTGCAATGGCTGTTCACCGCCACCTTCGTGGTCATGCTGGTGGCGATTCCCTGCTATGGCCTGTGCAGCGCACGCCTGCCGCGGCGGCGCTTTGTGCCGTGGGTCTATGCGTTCTTTATCGCCAACCTGCTGGGCTTTGCCGTGGCCACGCGCGCCGCGCCCGACGGTATCTGGCTGGCGCGGATGTTCTACGTCTGGCTGTCGGTGTTCAACCTGTTCGTGGTGTCGGTGGCGTGGAGCCTGATGGCCGATGTATTCCGCCCCGGCCAAGCGCGGCGCCTGTTCGGCCTGCTGGCCGCCGGCGCCAGCGCGGGCGGACTCGCCGGGCCGTTGCTCGGCGGCTGGCTGGTGCCGCGCATCGGCCTGACCGGGCTGATGCTCCTGTCCGCCGCGCTGTTGGCGGCCACGCTGCCCGGCGTGGGCTACCTGTTCGGCTGGCGCCGGCGCGCCGGCGCCGGCGTGCCGGTGGCGGACGATCCGGTCCCGGCTCAGGACCCTGCCCGGCCTATCGGCGGCGGGCTTTGGGCCGGCCTGACGCTGGTGGCGCGTTCGCGCTACCTGCTGGGCATCAGCCTGTTCGTGATCCTGCTGGCCACCGCTAGCACCTTTCTCTACTTCGAGCAGGCCAGGCTGGTGGCGCAGACCTTTCCCAGCCGCACGCAGCAGACGCAGGTCTTCAGCGCCATCGACGCCATCGTGCAGGCGCTGACCATTGTGGTGCAGGTGTTCTTCTCGGGCCGTATCGCCAGGCGCTATGGCGTGACTTCCCTGCTCAGCGCGGTGCCGCTGGCGGTGGCGGCGGGCTTCCTGGTGCTGGCGCTATGGCCGGCCTTCGGCGTGCTGGCCGGCGTGATGATCTTGCGCCGGGTGGGTGAATACGCATTGCTGCGGCCGGGCCGGGAGATGCTGTTCACGCTGGTGGATGCTGAAACCAAATACAAGGCCAAGAACGTGATCGACACCGCCGTTTATCGCGCCGGCGATGCGGTCAGCGCCTGGATCAAGACCGCCATTGACGGGCTATCCGGCCACCCGGCCGTGGTGGCGCTCACCGGGGCTGCGCTGGCATTGGGATGGGCCTGGCTGGGATGGTGGCTTGGCCGTCAGCATGAAGGCCAGCACGGGACCGCATCGCCAGCGTCCACCGCCCGCCTGGCGGCGGTGCCTCGCGACCGGGGCGGTGCCTGAGTACGCTCGCCAGATACGCCGGGAGGCAAATGCGATACACGGTTCAGGCGTTGTCCTACACTTCAGCCCCCGCATTTGCCGAGAGTTGTGACGATTGTGACGGATTATTTTTCGAGGAGTCCTGATGAAGCCCGGAATTTCGATGTGCAAGGCAGCCGCCCTGCTTACCGCCCTGGCCATCAGTGGCATGGCCTGCGCCGCGCTGCCGCCGCCCGAGCCGCAAACGCCGCAAGGCGAGCGCGCCACGCAAAAGCCCCTGCCGCCACAGCCGCCGCGGCACAAGAAACACAAGAAACACAAGAAGCACAAGCAAAAGGCTCCTGACAAGCAGGCCCCGGCGCCGCAGGCTGCCCCGGTACCCGACGCTTCGCCACCTCCGCCGCCGCCGAGTCCGGCGCCCTGATCGCCATGGCTCCAGCGTTACATCTGCTAACCGTGTGGACAGATTCCAGAGACGCCTGACCCCTAAGATGGCTGCAAGGCCAGCCGCTGTCACTGTCGCTGGCCCTTACATGCAGCCACAAGGAGTCAGTCATGCGCAAACCCAATCGTGCCGCCCGCATCCTAGGCGCAGGCCTGCTTACCGCCGCGCTGCTGGCCGCAGGTCCTGCCTCCGCACGCGGACGCGGCCACGGTGACGGCGACTCGGCCGGTGCGGTCGCGCTGGCCATCGGCGCCCTCGTCGGGCTGGCCGTAGTCGGTACCGCCGTGGCCAGCCAGCCGGTCGTCATGGCCGCCCCGCCCGCGCCGGCTTATGGGCCGGCTTACGGGCCGCCGCCGGGATATTGCTATCGCGATTACGATCGCGCTTATGTGCCATGCGCACCGCAGCCGGCGCCCTATTACTATCAGGAGGCGCCGCAGCCGCGATACCCAGGATACTGAGCGCGACGGCCCGCCAGCTCCAGCGTGTGATGCACGCCTATGCCGTGGAGCACGCGAACGTGCTCCACGGCATAGCCATCGCCCGCGTTGACGCCATCGGCAGCGCCCACTACGCGGGCCATGGCACCACCGGCATCCTCGCGCGCCTGCTGGCGCAAAAGCTGAGCGAGGCGCTCGCCGGTGCGGTGCTGCGTTTCGAGTTGGCGGCGCCGGATGCAATGGCGCCGTTGTTGCGGGGACCGGCGCAGGCTGGCCCGTCTCCGGGCGCCCTGCTCACTGGCGCCCCGCCAGCTCCAGGGCAAACACCACGCGCTGCAGCCACTTGCCGCTCTGCCCATCCATCTGGTCAAAGCGGCAGCCGAAATGATTGTGCGCCTCGTTGCCGTGCCATGTCTTTCGATGCCGCACCACCTGCAGCGCAAGCTTCATCGCACCCAGGTCGCCAAGATCCAGGCGGCATTGCGGGATAGTGGTCCCGACCGGCAACTGACCCGGTCCGATGCGCATGGAGCGCAAGCCCACCCCGGATACCGACAGGTCCGCGACATCCATTTCCACGAACTGGCCGTCGCTTAACAGGATCTGGCAGCGAAAGTCCCTGTCCTGCTGCGGGCGGACGCGGAAATGCCTGCGGCGCGGAACCATATAGATCCCGGCCGGGAAGGAAGCGAGAAACGCCGGTCCGCCATCGAAGCGGGTGACTGCCGGCGTGGCGAACCGGAAATGGAACGTGCTATCGCCCAGCGATGCCGAGGCGGCCAGTTCGCTGGCGTTCAGGATCGCTTCCAGTTCCAGGCCGTTGCGGCACCAGGCAAGCACGCAGGTGCCTCTGGACGGGTCGACGGACAGAAAGCATGAAGCAACCCGCCACTCCTGCGCAGGTTGAAGATGGAGCCGGGTACGCACGCGGGCCAGATCCTGCAGGATCTGAAGTATCCGGCCCGGATCGCTGAGCCGTTCGATATCGCTGCCTGCCGCCCACGGGAGCGGCAAGGGCGCGCCTAAGGCGTTCGAGGCCATGACGGTGTTGCAGACAGGTCCGGGAACACTGCGGCGCTAGCGCTACGATTCATCGGGACTAACTCATTCAAGGTATTTGATCGGAAGGTTCTCGCGAGCTGCCAACTTCGAGGGCATATTCGTTGCATCGCATTTTCCGTTGCATGCCGACCGCTCTAACGGCATTGCCAAACAGGTTCTTGAGAAATCCAGCGCTCTCCTCCCCATCTTTTCCATCGCAGCGCCATTCCTCCCCCCTTCCCCGGCGGGCTAAAGATTTGATCGCTCCCGCCGTTAGGAGTCGTTTCGCGGTCACATTCCTGGCCGCCTTCGCTTGCCCGCCTGGGCCTGACTCCGCGCCGGGCCGACGCCTCGCGTCAGATCGTTCACCAGCCATTCCAATCCATGAATAGACTTGACCCCGCTTCGACCAACCCGCCGTCATCGGATGGGTTCCAGTACGCCGTTGAGGATGAGATCCGCGCGATACTGGACATCCTGGCCATGCAGGAGCGCAGCCTCGACTTGCGCTTGCCGGATGGGCGCACGCTGCGCACGAAAGTATTGTCCGTGGACGCGCCAGCCCGCACGTTTACGCTCCAGGGATGCGCTGGCGAGCCTGACAATGAGGCGGTACTGGCCTGCGCGCAAAGCGAACTTTCGACCGTCCTGGATGATGTGTCGCTCACGCTTTGCCTGGGCGCCCCGGCCCGCTCCCTGTTTGCCGGCGCCGCTGCGTTCTCGGTGCCATTCCCGGAAAAACTGTCCCAGGTGCAACGGCGGCGGGACTACAGGGCGGAGACGCTGGACTACCAGTACACATTCGAGGCCGAGTTGCCTGACGGCACCGGACTCATCCTGGACATTGCCGATCTTTCGGCATCCGGTGTGGGGCTGCGCTCGCGCACACCAGGTACGGATGCCCTGGCCGTCGGGACGTTGCTGCCCAAAGGCAGGCTGCGCTTTGGCACGCTGGCAAGCCTGGAGGTGGGGGTTCGCGTGGTACGTTACCAGTCGGTGCATACCGCCGACGCTGCGGTACACCATTACGGCTGCGAATTCGTCGCGTTCGAGCAGGGCGCCCTGCTCGATTGACCGGAGTCATTCAACTGGAGTCATTCATGTTCCACCCGCACCGCGTCATTGGCGCCCTGCTGCTTTCGATGTTTTCGCTTACTGCATTGGCATATGAATCGCTGTGCGCGGCGGGCGAGAAAGTTGCGTTCTCATGTACGGTCAAAGGCAACAAGGTTGTATCGCTTTGCGCTTCGCCAGATCTTTCCAAAACGAAAGGGTACGTGCAGTACCGCTTTGGAAAAAAGGGGGCCGTCGAGCTTGCTTACCCGAAACTCACGGATGATCCGCGCAAGCACTTCCGGTGGGGCGTCACCGCTTACTCAGGTGGCGGCACCGATTACTTCAGGTTCTCCAACGGGGGCTACGACTATGTGGTCTACGCCGGCAGCGGCAAGGGCTGGGACAAAGAAGGGCTTGTCGTCGAGAAGGACGGAAAGCGCGTCGGCAGCTTACCCTGCCGTGATGCAGGGCTAGGTCCGGACAACTGGGCGGTCATGTATTCCGCAGGTTTGCCGGAGCTGGATCAGAGCAAGCCATCGGATCAATTCAATATGCCCTGACCCTACCCTGATCCACGCAGGGGGCGGCGGCGCGCCCAGGTCGACCCTGCGCTGGCCACGTCGGCCAGTCGGAAGATCTCCGGGCCGATGCCAAAACCCTGGCCGAACCGGCATCCGGACGGCAGCCGCCCGGTCAGCCGTCCCGCCCCGCGCAACCCACGATTTCGGCCAAACAAGGGGCGCCCGAGGCCAAATCCGCCGCCTCGGGCGTCCGCGGCCAACCGCGTGGCGTATAGTCGTCGCTGACGAACGGTGCCGTGCCTGGCTCGTCCCGCACGGCACCGATATACGTCCCCAGACATCGGGCCGGCACGCCAGTTGCCGCCACTACCAAGGACAACATCATGAAGACCAAAGCCGCCATCGCCTGGAAGGCCGGTGCCCCGCTGACCGTGGAAGAAGTCGACCTGGACGGCCCGCGCGCCGGTGAAGTGCTGGTGGAGATCAAGGCCACCGGCATTTGCCATACCGACTACTACACGCTGTCCGGCGCCGATCCTGAAGGCATCTTCCCGGCCATCCTGGGCCACGAAGGCGCGGGCATCGTCACCGACGTGGGCCCCGGCGTGACCTCGCTCAGGCCCGGCGACCATGTGATCCCCCTCTACACGCCGGAATGCCGCCAGTGCAAGTTCTGCCTGTCGCGCAAGACCAACCTGTGCCAGGCCATCCGCGCCACGCAGGGCAAGGGCCTGATGCCCGACGGCACCTCGCGCTTCTCCATCGACGGCGAGCCGATCTTCCACTACATGGGCACCTCCACCTTCGCCAACCACATCGTGGTGCCGGAGATCGCCCTGGCCAAGATCCGCCCGGATGCCCCCTTCGACAAGGTTTGCTACATCGGCTGCGGCGTGACCACCGGCGTGGGCGCGGTGCTGTTCACCGCCAAGGTGGAAGCCGGCGCCAACGTGGTGGTGTTCGGCCTGGGCGGCATCGGCCTGAACGTGATCCAGGCGGCCAAGATGGTGGGCGCCGACAAGATCATCGGCGTGGACCTGAACCCCGGCCGCGAGACCATGGCCCGCAAGTTCGGCATGACCCACTTCATCAACCCGAACGACGTGGAGAACGTGGTGGACCATATCGTGCAGCTGACCGATGGCGGCGCCGACTATTCCTTCGAATGCATCGGCAACACCAAGGTCATGCGCCAGGCGCTGGAGTGCTGCCACAAGGGCTGGGGCAAGTCGATCATCATCGGCGTGGCCGAGGCCGGCGCGGAGATCTCCACCCGCCCGTTCCAGCTGGTCACCGGCCGCGAATGGAAGGGCTCGGCCTTCGGCGGCGCGCGCGGCCGCACCGACGTGCCGAAGATCGTCGACTGGTACATGGACGGCAAGCTCAATATCGACGACCTGATCACCCACACCCTGCCGCTGGAGCGCATCAACGAGGGCTTCGACCTGATGAAGCGCGGCGAGTCGATCCGTTCCGTAGTCCTGTACTGAGGCCCGCCATGCTCGAACTACTCTCCGAGCACGGCTGCTTCGGCGGCGTGCAACGCTTTTATCGGCATGCCTCGACGACCATCGGCCTGCCGATGCGATTCTCTGTGTTCCTGCCGGCGCAGGCATTGATCCAGCCTGAACAGCGCCTGCCCGCGCTGTTCTACCTGGCCGGCCTGACCTGCACCGAGGAAACCTTCACGATCAAGGCCGGCGCCCAGCGCGTTGCCGCCGAGCATGGCCTGATCCTGGTGGCGCCCGATACCAGTCCGCGCGACACCGGCGTCGCCGGCGAGGCGCAGGCATGGGATTTCGGCGCGGGAGCGGGTTTCTACCTGGACGCCACGCAGGCGCCCTGGAGCCAGCACTGGCGCATGGAAAGCTATGTGGCGCAGGAGTTGTTCGACCTCGTCACCACCGCGCTGCCCGCCGATCCGCAGCGTGTCGGCATCTTCGGCCATTCGATGGGCGGGCATGGCGCGCTGGTGCTGGCGCAGCGCCATCCCGGCCGCTTCCGCTCGGTGTCGGCCTTCGCGCCCATCGCCGCGCCCATGCGCTGTCCGTGGGGCGAGAAGGCCTTTAGCCGCTATCTGGGCGAGGACCGCGCAAGCTGGGAGCAGTACGACGCCTCGGCGCTGATGCAGCGCCAGGCCAGCGCGCCCTTCCCGCGCGGCATCCTGGTCGACCAGGGCCTGGCCGACAAATTCCTTGCCGAACAGCTCTATCCCGAGGCATTCGAGGCCGCCTGCGCCGCCGTCGGACAGCCGCTGCTGCTGCGCCGGCACGAGGGCTACGACCACGGCTATTACTTCATCTCGACCTTCATCGAGAACCATATCCGGCATCACATAGCGCAACTCTGACCATGTGCGGCGGGCGGGGAACCGCCCGTGCGCCTGAACAAGGCATCATGAGCAACCTGACCACCGTCGAACTCAAGGCCTTTGTGCCCGCCCGGGATTTCGCACTATCCAGGCAGTTTTACCAGGACCTGGGTTTCGTCATGCCATGGAGCGATGACAACCTGGCCTACCTGCATCACGGGAAGTGCTGCTTCATGCTGCAGAACTTCTATGTGAAAGATCTGGCTGAAAACCTGATGATGCATCTGCTGGTGGAAGATGTGCAGGCCTGGTGGGACAAGGTCAATGCACAGGATATCGGCGGGCGCTACGGTGTCAGGATCGTGCCTCCGCAGGACCAGCCCTGGCAGATGCGCGACTTCGTGCTGATCGATCCGTCCGGGGTGTTGTGGCGTATCGGGCAGAACCTGGCGTAAGTGCCGGTGCAGGCGGCGCCGCCTGGTAATACGTTGAAACACGCCGGCGCCCGATGAAACAGAATCCGTCGCGCACCGCCTTGCGTTGCGGCAGGCCGCGCTGGTAGTGTCCTGAATCGCTGTGGCCGCGTCATCCGAACGCGGCTTGCGGCCATCCGAAGGACTTCATCATGACCCGCAGCGCCCGTGCTTTCCGCCTGGTTCCCGTGGTGGTCGCGCTATGGTTGTCGCCCGCCGCCTTCGCGCAGGGTTCACCCGCTGCTGGCGACGAAGCCATGAGCGCCATCCAGAACAATTTTGCGCGCATGACGCCTGCGCCGCGCACGGTGGACAGCATCAATCAGGAACTCAAGCAGAGCCATGCCGCGGCGATCGGCGCCAGCGGACGTGGCGGCGGCCGAGGCCGGGGCCGCCAGCGCTCGCAGGATAGCGCACAGAACGGCCCGGGCGGCAGCGCCGCCGATACGCCGGCAAGCCAGGATTCGGGGCTGCACGCCAACGCGCCGGGCGCCACGGGCGCTACGCCTTCAGGCAGTCAGTAAAACCCCGCCTGTTGCCTGTTGCCTATCGCTGCGCCACCCCGAAACGCTCGCGGTAGTCCCGCGGCGTAATGCCCATCTGGCGCAGGAACGCGCGCCGCAGCCCCTCGTCCGAACCAAATCCGGTGCGCACGGCAATGGACTTGAGCGGCAGTTCACCTTGTTCAAGCAGCCGCCGCGCGCCTTCGATGCGCGCCGACTCGATAAACGCCATCGGGCTGCTACCCGTCTCCCGCGCGAACACGCGCCGGAAATTGCGCTCGCTCATCGCCACCCGGCCCGCCATCTCCGCCATCGTGAAGTCGTGCGTCAAATCCGAGAGTATCCAGTCCTGCACCCCGCGAATGCCGGCGTGGCTGGTGGCCTGGCTGGCCAGATGCAGGCTGTACTGCGATTGCCCGCCGGGACGCTTGAGGTAAACCACCAGTTCACGCGCCAGGTCTAGCGCCAGTTCGCGGCCGAGGTCTTCCTCGACCACGGCCAGCGCCAGGTCGATGCCCGCAGTCACCCCGGCCGAGGTCCACAGGTTGTCCTGGCGCACAAAGATGGCGTCCGCATCCACCTCCACCGCCGGAAAACGCTGGCGCAGCAGCGCGGCCACGCCCCAGTGCGTGGTGGCCCGGCGCCCGTCGAGCAGGCCCGCCGCGGCCAGGAAGAACGTGCCCGAACACAGCGCGATCAGCCGCCCGATGCGCGGCGCCACCGCGCGCGCCCAGGGCACGATGCCCTGCGCCTCGTCCATGGCGCGCTCGATATCGCGCGCACCCACGATCAGGGCGATGTCCGGCAGCAGCACAGTATCGAGCCGGGCCGTGGCCTCCAGCGTCATCAGCGTGTCCGAGCGCACCGGACCCGTTTCCAGCGCGACGATCCGGGTGGCGTAGGCCGGCGGCTGCCCGCGCTGGGCCAGGCGCACATTGGCGTAGTCGAACACCGTCATCGGGCCGACCGCCTCCATGGCCTTGAATCCGGGGTACACCACGATATCCACCCGCCGTGGGGCGGCGACTGCCTGCGCTTGCATCGATCTGACCGGAATGGAAAGCGGCGATCTTACCCCACTGCCGGCCACGCGCTCGCGCCGGTACAAGCATATGCAGCCGCCGCATTAGTCGGTGGGCGTGCAAGCTTGTGCCAACAAATTCGTTCTGTTGCAGTGAACCAGTTCTTAGCATGGTGCATATCGTCCACATCCCGCAGCCTACCGAGGAGTGCCATGCACCAAGAGCCAGAGCAGCCGTCCGCAGTCAACCGTTCCTCGCCCGAGGGCAATCCGCGCAGCACGGGCACCCTGAACCGCCGCGGCTGGCTGCAGGCCGCCGGCGCGCTCGCCATCGCCGGCGGCGTCGCGCCCTTTATCTGGACCTCCAGGGCCAGCGCCGCCACCGGCCAGCTCAAGCCGGTCAAGCTGGCCTGGAACGCCAGTTCCGTGTGCCTGGCGCCGGTTGCCGCGGCGCTGAAGGAGAACATCTTCCGCAACCACGGCCTGGACGTGGAGCTGATCAACTTTGGCGGCTCGACCGACCAGTTGCTCGAAGCCATTGCCACCAAGAAAGCGGACGCCGGCGTGGGCATGGCGCTGCGCTGGCTCAAGCCGCTCGAGCAAGGCTTCGACGTCAAGCTGACGGCGGCCACCCACGGCGGCTGCATGCGGCTGCTGACCCTGAGCAACTCGGGCGTGACCGACCTGAAGAGCCTCAAGGGCAAGACCGTGGCCGTCAGCGACATGGCCAGCCCGGCCAAGAACTTCTTTTCCATCCTGCTGGCCAAGCGCGGCATCGACCCCGTGCGCGATGTGCAGTGGCGCCAGTACCCGGCCGACCTGCTCGGCATCGCGCTGGAAAAAGGCGAAGCCCAGGCCGCCGCCGACGGCGACCCGCGCACCTACCTGCTGCGCAAGGAGCGCGGCCTGGTCGAGGTCGCCACCAACCTGTCGGACGAATACGCCAACCGCGCCTGCTGCGTGCTCGGCATTCGCGGCAGCCTGATCCGCGAGGACAAGCAGACCGCTTCGGCGCTCACCCACGCCGTGCTGCAAGCGCAGGACTGGACGGTGGCCAATCCCGAAGGCGCGGCGCGGCATTTTGCCGAGTTCGCCAAGGTTCCGCAGGCCGATGTGGTGGCCATGCTCAAGAGCCATACGCACGGCCACCATCCGGTGGGCGCGGACCTGAAGAAGGAGCTGGCGCAGTACACCGACGAACTCAAGCTGGTGTCGGTGATCCGGCCCGGCACCGATTCCAGCAAATTCGCGGAGCGCATCTATGCCAACGTTCTCGGCTGACGGGCAGCGCGGCGCGCTGGACAGCGCACAGGCGCTTGCCGGACACGATGCCTTCGACGCGCCCGATGACTTCCTGGCCGTGCCGGCGCCCGCGATCCCGCGTGTCTGGCTGGGCGGCGCATTGGCCGCGGCGGCCTGGCTGGCCGTCGCCGCTGTGGTGAAATTCTGGCCCGAGCCGGAAGACTGGCCACTGACGCATGAAACCGCCTCGCTGTTCGCGGGTATCGCCGCCGTGCTGCTGGTGCTGGCGTTCGTGCAGCACCGGCTGGGCGGCATCGGCGCCGCGCTGCGCCGTGCCGGACCGTGGCTGCTGGTGCTCGCGGTGCTGACGCTGATCTGGGAACTGGTGACCGCCAAGCTCGGCTTGTTGCCGCGCCCCTTCTTCGCGCCGCCGCAAACCCTGCTTGAAGTGTTTCTCGAGGACTATGCGCGGCTGGCCGACGCGGTGGCGCACTCGCTGCGCCTGCTGGCCACCGGCTACCTGCTCGGCGCGCTGGCGGGCTTCCTGACCGGCGTGGCCATCGGCTGGTCGAGCCGCGCAGGCTACTGGGTCCACCCGGTGCTGCGCCTGCTGGGGCCGCTGCCGGCCACGGCATGGCTGCCGATCGTGTTCTTCGCCTTTCCCAGCAGCGCCAGCGCGGCCACCTTCCTGGTAGCGCTGGCGACCTGGTTCCCGGTCACGGTGCTGACGTGGTCCGGCGTGGCGGCGGTGGACCCGGCGTATTACGACGTGGCCCGCACCCTCGGTGCCAAAGAGCGCTTCCTGGTGCTGAAAGTCGCCGTGCCCGCGGCGCTGCCGAGCGTGTTCGTCGGCCTGTTCATGGGCCTGGGCGCATCGTTCTCGGTGCTGGTGGTGGCCGAGATGCTGGGCGTCAAGTCCGGCCTGGGCTGGTACCTGCAATGGGCCCAGGGCTGGGCCGCCTACGCCAGCATGTACGGCGCGCTGCTGGTGATGGCGATCCTGTTCTCAGGGCTCATCACCTTGCTGTTCCGCTCGCGGGACCGCCTGCTGGCCTGGCAAAAAGGAGTGGTCAAATGGTAAGCGCCGTGCTCGACGAACCCGCCCGGGCTCAGCCTGCGCAAGCTGCCATCGACAAGGTTGGTGCCGCCGGCAACGGCGTGCGCCTGACCATCGACCAGGTCAGCCATCATTTCACGCTGCGCGACCAGGTGCTGCCGGTGCTCAGCCGCGTCAGCCTGACTGCGGAGCCGGGCGAGTTCGTTGCCCTGCTCGGCCCCAGCGGCTGCGGCAAGTCCACCCTGCTGCGGCTGGTGGCCGGGCTGGAGCCGCCACGGCGCGGCACGCTGGCGGTGGATGGCGTGCCGATCGGCGGGCCCGACCCGAGCCGGGTGGTGGTGTTCCAGGACCCCACGCTCTACCCGTGGCGCACCGTATGGGACAACGCCGCGCTCGGCCTGGAAGCGCGCGGCTTGCTCGGCAGCCAGCGTGCCCGCGTGGACGATGCGCTGGCACGCGTGGGGCTGACCGACTTCGCCCGCGCCTATCCACGCCAGCTTTCCGGCGGCATGGCGCAACGCGCCGCGCTGGCGCGCGCGCTGGTCAACGAGCCGCGCCTGCTGATCCTCGACGAGCCGCTGGGCAAGCTCGATTCGCTGACGCGCCTGAGCATGCAGGGCGAGCTGGTAGCGCTGTGGCAGCGCTCGCGCTTTACCGCGCTGCTGGTTACGCACGACGTGGAGGAAGCGCTGCTGCTGGCCACGCGCGTGATCGTGTTCAGCGAGCGCCCCGCCCGCATCATGGCGGAACTCAGGATCGACCGCGACTATCCGCGCCATCGCGACGACCCCGAACTGATCCGGCTGCGCCGCGAGATCCTCGGCCTGCTGGGGCTGGGCCAGGGATGGTAAGCCAACGCAGGCGAGGCGGCCATGCCCGATGAACTCAGGCATCTGCACGGCACATGGTGGCTGGGGCCTGACTCCGTGCCAGGGAGGATGGCGGACGGCACGCGTACGCATGCCCTGCCGCGCTTGCCCTCGGGCATCCCGGCGGCGGCAAGGCGCATTGCGGGCAGGATCGCCCTGGCGGCTTGCGCGATCGCCCTGCCGCTATGGCTGTTCGCGGGTACGCCGTGGCAATCGCACGCCGAACCCGGTCCATTGCTGCGGCAAGCCCAGGCGCGCGGCGAGCTGGTGGTGGGCGTGCATGCGTATCCGCACCCGACGCCGCCGGGCCGGCCGCTGGTGGCAGAGCCCGATCCGGGTGAAGCCGCGCTGGCCGCGGAACTGGGTCGCGCGCTGGGCGTCCCGGTCAGGCTTCGGCATTTGCCGGTAGCCAGCGCCGGCAGCAACGAGCACCCCGCTATCGATCTCGCTTTTGGCACGGCGGCGGACGGTGCGTATCCGCGCGCAGCCTCCGTACGGGCACCAGGCACGCCTCGCGGCATTTTGCTGACCCTGCGCTTCGCGCCGGTAAGCCGGCTCGATGCGCTCGACGGCAAGTCCGCCTGCGTGAGCGAAGGCAGCCCTTTCCAGGCGCTCCTGAACCGGGCCGGCGCCGGGCTTCGCCGCTATCCCTCGCCGCTGCAGTCGCTGCTGGCGTTCCGCCGTGGCGAGTGCGCGGCGGTGGCGGAAGATGCCGCGCTGATCGCGCGCGTGATGCGCTTGCCGGAATGGCGCTTCTTCGCGGCGGCGCCGCTGCTACTCGATGGCGAGGGCGCGACGCTGACGCTGCGCCAGGCTGATGCGCAATCGGCGCGCTACCTGGAGCACTGGCTGGCGCGCTGGCAACGCGACGGGCGGCTTGCACGGCTGCGAGATGCAGCCGCCGGCGACGCCGCCTTCAACATGATGCTGGTCGAGAGCGGGCTGATCTGCCATTGAACGTCCACCAGACAAAACAGGAGCAAGAATGCATTTGAAACCCACCGGCACTACCGGCCGGCAGCGGATTTCGGAGTGGCATCGCGAAAGCGGCTTCACGCCCGCCGCGCCAACCCCCGATGCCACCGGTACGGCCGGCGCGGCGCGTCCCCTGCGCACGGACGAAGCCTTGCGCGCATTGTCCGCGCGCTTTGCCGCACGCGCCGCCACACATGACCGCGACGCCACCTTCGCCTTCGAGAACATCGCCGAACTCCACCAGCTCGGGCTGCTCGACCTCACCGTGCCGCGCGCGCTCGGCGGTGCCGGCGCCGGCCTGGCGGAAGCGCGCCGCGTGGTCCATCACGTGGCTGCGGGCGATCCGTCCACGGCGCTGGTGCTGGTGATGCAGATCCTCGGCCATCGCAACCTGGCACAGGACACGCTATGGCCGGCTGACATCCGCGAACAGGTGCAACGCAGCGCGGTGGAACATGGCGCGCTGATCAATTCCCTGCGCGTGGAGCCCGCGCTGGGCTCCCCCGCGCGCGGCGGCCTGCCGGCCACGGTGGCGCGCCGGCAGGGCGACGGCTGGCTGCTGTCGGGCCACAAGATCTATTCCACCGGCATCCCGGCGCTGAGCTGGCTGGCCGTATGGGGCCGCACCGACGAGCCCAGCCCGCGCACCGGTGTGTTCCTGGTGCCGCGCGACGCGCCCGGCATCACCGTAGTGCCTACCTGGGACCATCTCGGCATGCGCGCCACCGGCAGCCACGACGTGGTCTTCGACAGCACCCCGCTGCCCGCGGCCTACGCGGTCGACCTGCGTCTGCCCGAAGCCTGGGCGGAGCGCCATGACCCGGCCTGGGCCGTGTGGACATCCACCTTGCTCGGCACGCTGTACAACGCCGTGGCGCACAGCGCCCGCGACTGGTTTGTTGCGTGGCTCAACCTGCGCGCGCCCGGCAGCCTGGGCGCGCCGCTGGCCACGCTGCCGCGCTTCCAGGAAGCGGTGGGCCGCATCGACAGCTGGCTGCTGGCCAGCCGCATCCAGCTGGACCGCTTCAGCGCCGATGCCGATGCCGGCGCGCCGGCCAGCGCCACGGACAGCAACCTGCTCAAGCTCAACATCACCGACAACGCCATCGCCGCCGTCGAGCTTGCCGTCAGGCTCGCCGGCAACCCTGCCCTGTCGCGTGGCAATCCGCTTGAGCGCCATTACCGCAACGTGCTGTGCAGCCGCATCCATACCCCGCAGAACGACGCCATCCTGGTGAATGCCGGTGAACAGGCGCTGCGCGCCGCGGCACCGCCAGCGGCACACGCCAACCCGCCCGGCACCAACGCCTGAGATCATCATGACCCGACCCGATTCCCAGCCACGCCGCATCGCCATCGTGGGAGGCGGCATGGCCGGCACCCTGACCGCCATCCGGTTGCTGCGCGACAGCAGCGCACCGCTCGCCATCCACCTGTTCGAGCCGCATGCCGAGCCGGGGCGCGGCCTGGCCTACAGCACGCAAGACCCGGCGCACTACCTCAATGGGCCCGCGCTGAACTTCAGCCTTCACCCCGATGCGCTGGAAGACTTCTCGCAATGGCTGGTGCGCCAAGGTCATGCCGCCCCCGCCGAGGCCGACAACGCCTTCGCCCCGCGCGGCGTGTACGGCGATTACCTGCAAGACACCCTGGCACGCGCGCTGGCTGGCGCCGCCGGGCACGCCACGCTGGAACATGTGCGAGCGGAAATCACCGACGTGACCATCGGCGTGCCGCACCGTGTGCGCAGCGCCGACGGCCGTGTCTGGGATGCGGACCACATCGTGCTGGCCACCGGCGTGCAGCCCGCGCGGCCGGCGCTGGCGCATGACGACGCGCTCGAAGCCGATGGCCGCTACGTGCCGGACCCCTGGCAGCCCGAAGCACTGGCCCGGCTCGCGAACGCACGCGAGATCGCCTTGATCGGCACCAGCCTGACCATGCTCGACGTGGTCGCCACGCTGGAACGCCTCGGCTTCACCGGCACCTACCACGCGTTCTCCCGGCGTGCGCTAGTACCCTGGCTGCGCCACAACGCCGGCCCCTGCGACGACTTCCTAGCCGCCGCGGGACCTGAAGCGCTGGCCGCGCCCACCGCGCGCGACGTGGTCCGGCGGGTGCGCCGGCAAAGCGCTGAACTGACGGCGCAAGGCCTCGACTGGCAAAGCGTGCCGCCCGCGCTGCGTACCTACATCGGCCCGCTGTGGGCGGCCGCCAGCGTGCCGGAGCGCCAGCGCTTCCTGCGCCATGTGCGGCCCTTCTGGGACAACCTGCTGCACCGTGCCGCGCCGCCCACGCATGCGGTATTCGAGGCGGTGCGCGCACAGGGACGCCTGCACGTACACGCCGCCCGCGTCACCGCACTGGCGCCGGCCGATGACGGGAACACCGCCAGCGGCTGGCAGCGTGGCGGTCACGGCAGCGGGGGGAGAGGCCAGCGCGTGGCCCTGCGCCTGTCGCGCCCGCTGCCCGCGCCCTCCACGGTGGACGCGGCCATCAACTGCACCGGCGCGGAGTATGGCTGGCACGCAGGCAACACCCGGCCCCTGGTGCGCAGCCTGCTGGCGCGCGGCCTGGTGCGGCCGGCGGCAGCCGGGTCTGGCCTCGACGGCGACGCGCGCGGCCGCGTATTCGATCGCGGCGGCCGCCTCGTGCCCGGCCTCAGCACGCTGGGCGCACCGCTGCGCGGGGCGCTGTGGGAGTCAGGCACCATCATCGACGTGCGCAACCAGGCGGCAGCGCTGGCGGCACGGCTGGTGGAGGAACTCGGACTGACAGCCGAGACCGAGGCGCAGGCGGCCTAGCCGGCTGGCATCCGGCCAAGGGCAAGCGCAGCCTGATTCAGCCAACGCTTGCCAAAGGCATCCGGTGCTGGCATATAATCCCGTCCGGGCGCCGGCAGGGCGCCCGCTCCCGCAAAAGCCAGCGCACCTGCCTGCCCGTACCGTACGGCGCCGAGCGATCCAGCCCGGCACCGCCAGTTCGTTGCAAGAACCACAACGTTGACCTTTTTTGCCGCCGCGGGAAACGGCATTGCAAGGACATGACATGTGGCTCACAACGCTCAACGCTCCATCCCGTCTACCCAATAGCGATTTCCTGCGCCGCCATGCACGCAGGCTGCTGCGCCAGCTCCACGCTGAAGAAGCCATGCAGGCGCTACCGGTAATCCGGCGCATCCACCACGCGCAGGTACGCGTTCAAAGCGTCGCGGAACTCTACCGGCTGCGCCACACACTGCAGCTCAAGCACTGCCTGCATCTGCTGGCGGCCGAACTGGGCTACGCCAGCTGGTCCGCATGCAAACGCGACATCGACAGCCGGCCCGCCAGGGTACTGGACCGCTACCGCCTCGACCTCGGCCAGTTCGGCGATTACCAGCAACTCTGGTTCGCCGACCGGCAAGGCGCCCAGGCATGGCAAGCGTCCAATGGCGGTTACGTGGTCACGTATGGTGAACAAGCGGCGGTACTGCTGACGGGCAACGCCATGCCGGCGATGCGTGACTGACCGGGGGGGCACTTCGGCTCGGGCCGGGGGCCCTGGGAAATAGAGGCAGCAGGGAATTCTTGCCGGCCCGGAAACGAGCCGGCGCTATTTTCGTCTTCCACGACGGGCATCCGCTTTAGTTGCCATCGGCTGCGGAGCAACGATGCCCCGAACACGATGAACACCGGCGCTAGTTGCCATCGGGGCGTCACGTCGCCCGCCTCTGCTTGGTCAACTGCCATAGAGCTTCCGCATCTTGTAGCTGCTGAATACCATGCTCGCCCCAGTTGAGTAGCCTTGCCGCATTGGAAGGGCTAACTTTCTTGCGCGCGTAGATCGTGCCGGTAACAGGGTCGGGACTGGATGGCAGTAGTTTCCGAACATCTGCCACGAACCGCAGTTGCACGAAGTCCCTGGTATGACCATCGACATGCTCTTTGACTGCGACATGACCGAGATACATCGGATTGGATATTTCAGCCTGAGCCTCTTCTATACACTCGCGCTTCAATGTCTGGAGCCAGGTCTCGCGATTCTCCGGATGACCTCCAGGAAGGTTAAATCGCCCTGCATCATCCAGGATCAGGACCGATCCATCCCCAAAAAATAGAATTCCGTAGACTTGTTCGACGGGCATTTTTTCTGGCGGCCACTCCATTTTCCAATGAACATCGCATGAGATTTTTGACATAATTTCACTCTATAATCCCAAGAAGATGGTCGCATAATGTCTTCCGGTCGTCCATATTATTTAACACAAGTCGATACCCATCGCCGCGTGCACAGGAACCCTGCGGGCAGCGATCCTGATGGGCCAGCAATACAAATTTTTACATTATGATGATTAATTTACATCTCCTAAATATATTTTCTCATCGGGTGAAATTTTTCCCGCTGAAATAAAATGACGTAAAGCAGCAGGGAATAATTGAGAATCATCCACGTCATCCAATCTTACCCAATGAGCACCAATTTGATCCTTGTCCGCACTAATTTCTAGAGCGCGAATATCAGAGCTTTTTTCGGAAAGGGAGGCAAGAAACATCATTTCAATTTGATGAACACCACTATCGAGTTCTGAAAATTCGTGGTTTGCACCAATATATTCCCTAACAAAAACAAGCCTGCCTGTCTCAACATGATATTTTGTTTCTTCCAGGCACTCCCTGACCAATGTTTGAGGCAACGTTTCGCCAAACAATTGCCCTCCGCCCGGAAGGGTATACCAATCATCCGAATCAGATCTATATCTGATCAATAGAATTTTGCCTTTGTGGATAACAATGGCTTTGGCTGAAATACGAATACTTGGTGTATTAACCTGACTCACGAGCGATGCTCCGATAAAGGGATGTTTTTGAGTAATGAACAGAGTGCACGATAAACGCTGCCGCAGGACTCTAAACGTCTTTTCTCGTTCCTAGATATCCCTTTGCAATTTTTAAACAAAATTACATTTGTAATAATTACAATCTAGCGGCCGTGGTAACAGCCCAACGTCGTGTAGTTGGGTACTGGTCGTGAAATGCAAGCGCGCGCAGGTTACGCGCGAAGCCCTGAAGTACCCGCAGAGGCAGATGGAAGACTGGCTTGAGTCCGAGCAGCATCAGAATCGCAGTGTCCGGCAAAACCCCCGGCTGCTCTCCCGCAAGCGGGAGAGCAGAGCAAACCGCGGGTCCGTTCAAACCTCGCCGGTTGTCGCAGTGTGGAGCGCCCCCAAGGGGGGCACGCCGGCCCGCGCTGCGAAGCGGGCCGTAGCGGTGTGCCAGACCGTATGGGCCGCCCCGGGCCCTACTTCGCCGCCGGGAGCCTTGCCAGCTGACGGTAGCGCGTCAGCGCCCATAGCGGGAAGTAGGCGGTATAGCCGTGGTACTTCAGGTAGTAGATGCGGGGGAAGCCCGGCGCATTGTGCGACGGATGCTGCCAGAGGCCGCTGCCAGCCTGGCAGTCCAGCAGGTAAGCAATGCCCCGGCGCACTGCGGGCGTATCCACCTCGCCCACGGCGAAGAGGGCCAGCAGCGCCCAGGCGGTGCAGTTGGGCGTGCTCTCGCCCCCATTGGTGCCCGCCAGCGAGTGGTCGAAGTAGCTGTCGTTGGTCTCGCCCCATCCGCCATCGGCGTGCTGGCAGCGCAGTAGCCAGTTGACTGCCTTGCGGACATAGGGCTGGCGCATGTCCTCGCCCACCAGCGCCAGGCCCGCCAGCACGCTCCACGTGCCATAGATATAGTTGCTGCCCCAGCGTCCCCACCAGGCGCCGTCGGCGCGCTGCGTGCGGCGCAGATAGTCCAAGCAGCGCTCGACGGCGGCGGCGTGCGTGTCGCGGTTTCCGCTCAGGCCGATGCATAGCAGCACGCGGCCGGAAACGTCCTCGGTGGGCGGATCCAGCAGGGCGCCATGGTCGGCGAAGGGGATGCGGTTCAGGTACTCGCGATCGCAGTTGGCATCGAAGGCGCCAAAACCGCCATTGCGCGATTGCAGGCCCACCATCCATTTCACGGCGCTCGCGACCGCGTCCTGGTAGCGTTCGGGCTGGCCGATCCGGCGCGCGCGCACGGCAAGCATGGCGGCCACCACAGCGCTGTCGTCGATGTCAGGGTAATAGGCATTGGCGTACTGGAACGCCCAGCCGCCGGGCTGCACCGACGCGGGCACGTGCTTGCCCCAATCGCCGCGCAGGTCTCGCACCTGCCGCGCTTCCAGCCAGTCGTAGGCGCGCTGCACCGCCTCCTGCGTGCGCGCGTCGGTGCCGGCGTGCTGCAAGGACATGATGCTCCAGGCGGTATCCCACACCGGCGACAGGCAGGGCTGGCAATAGGCCGAGCCGTCGGCGCGGCGCACCACGAGCTTGCGGATTGCAGCCAGGCAGGTAGCGCGTGCCGGATCCGCCTTCGGCACGCCGAGCAGCGTCATCATCTCGTACCAGTACACCATCGGCGGAAAGATGCCGCCCAGGCCATCCTCGCCGTTCATGCGCTCCACGCACCAGGCTTGCGCCCGGGCAACGGCCCGCCGGCGCACCGCGGAGGGAATCAGCGGCTCGATCGCGCGTGCCAGCTTGTCGACCACCAGGAAGGCCTTGCGCATCAGGCCCGCGCGGGAGAAATAGTGCCGCTCGCGCTCGGGCGCCGTGACGAACAGTTCGCTGACCCCGACACGGTGCGGATTGGCGGCCTTGGCCCGCAACGAGCACAGCACCGTCAGCGGTACCAGCGTGGAGCGCGCCCAGTAGGCCATCTTGTCCAGATGCACAGGCGCCCAGCGAGGGAACAGGATCAGCTCGACCGGCACGAAGGGCGTGGCGCGCCAAGGCACCTGCTCGAACGTGGCCAGGAGGATGCGGGTGAAAACATTGGCCTTGGCGGCCCCGCCCTGCGCCAGTATGGCGCGGCGGGCCTGGACCATGTGCGGGGCATCGGGATCGTCGCCGGCAGCCTTCAGCGCGTAGTAGGCCTTGACGCTGCATGACACGTCCAGCGCGCCGCCGTGGTACTGGTCCCAGCCACCATGACGGTCTTGCCTCTGGATGCTTCGCAGGTAGACCGCCATCGCCGCCTGCAAATCGGCGTCGATTTCGTCCACGAAGTGCATCATCAGGATGTACTCCGCGGTGATGGTGGCGTCCGACTCCAGCTCGAAGCACCAGTGGCCGTCGCGATGCTGGTGGCTTAGCAGGGCCTCGCGGGCCGCGTCGATGGCCCGGTGCAGGTCCGCGCCGGCGCCCGGCGTGGCGGGCGTTTCCTGCGTGGGTGCGCCGGCGTCATGCCAGGTGCCAGGTTGGGCCTTTGGCTGGGTATTCGGTTGGGTATTCAATTGGGAATTCGATCGTGCGTTCATTGCGGCTGGCGCCGCGTCATCTGGTCCAGCTGGCGCAGGACTTCCGCCCGTAGCCCGGGTTCCATCGACTGGCTGCCCAGCAGGTCGGCGAGCCACAGCCCGTCAGCGGCCAGGCGGCAAATCATCAGCCTCGCCGCCTCTGCCGCGGGCAGCGGATCGGGGCGGGCGATTTCGGCAATGCGTGGCGCCCAGCGATCGCGCGTATCGGCATCGGTCAGCATCAGCGCCAACAGCAGGTGCAGATAGCTGGCGGCGTCCTCTTTCCTCTCTTCCTGCAGCGTCGCCCGCATATAGGCCCGCGCCGCGCGGCCCTCGGCCTGCGTGTCGCTGGCGATCGCAGCGGCCACATCGGCGTTGAATGTCTCAACCGCATCGTCGAAGAGCGCGTCCAGCAGCGCCTGCTTGTTGCGGAAATGATGCTGCAATCCGCCCTTGCTGACACCGGCACGCGCCGCCACCGCATCCAGCGTCACGGCGCGCAGGCCGGATTCGAGGGCGAGCTGGGCCGCGGAATGCAATAGCTGCGGGCGCAGCACGTCGGGCTGCTTCTTTCGGCGGTGTGCTTGTGTCATGGATGCGGATCATACCAGCCAGACGGATTGTTTTGTGACAGGATGCGCTGCAGGGTGGCGCTGCAGCGCGCCAGGAATCCGCTTCAGAATGAGGTCACATCTCGCCGCGGCTGACCTGCAGGAGCCGCGTCACCGCGGCCCCGGCTTGCCAGGGCTAGCGCCAGCGCGAGCGCGCAACCAGCGCCCCGCCCCTCTCACTGCCCCCGCTTATTCTCCACAACCGCATCCATCCCGCTCCTCTCAATCTCCCCTCTTGCCGCAGGCGAAGCCAAATACCGAATCAACGCCCGCCCGGCCTCCGGATGCTCCGCGCCCACCGGCACACCCGCCGCAAAGCTGGTCACCTGCTGCACCGCCTCCGGAATCTTCCCGACAAACGTGGCCCCCGCCACCGGCAGCAACTCGCTGACTTGCTGCAAGCCGACCTCATAATCGCCCCGCGCCACCACGCTACCCACCGGGGTCTTCTCGATCATATGCGCGCGCCCCTTGACCTGTTCCTCGATCCCCAGCTTCTTGAACATCTCCTTCTCGACATACACGCCGCTGGCACTATCGGAATAGGCAATGGAGCGCGCCTCCAGCAACGTCTTGCGGAACGCATCCACCGTGCTGATATCCGGCTTTGGCGCGCCGGCGCGCACCGACAGGCCGATGCGCGAATCGGCCAGCGCTACCCGGCTATCCGGCACCACCTTGCCTTGCCTGATCAGTTCATCCAGCGCGTAGCCAACCATGATCACCACATCGGCATGCTCGCCGCGCGCGAGCCGGTTGGGAATCGCCTCGGGGGACTTGCCCATCGACGGGCCCCACGCGGTTGACAAGGTATTGCCCGTGGCCTTCTCGAAGCCGGGTCCGAGTGCCTTGTAGGCTGCGGTGAAGCCGCCCGAGTTCATGACCTTGACCTCCTCGGCCAGTGCATTGCCGGCGCCCAGCGCGAGGCTGGCCACGCCGGCCAGCACCAGCGCCAGCAACGGCCGCTTGCGGGAATCATGGGAGTTCGAAGGATGACTGCGGAGGGACGTGACGGCGGGGCCAGGCACTGCGGCGGACGACATGGGCATATGCGCTCTCGATGGGCATTGAAATGGAAAATGGGAACAGACAAAGGACCTGCCCGCATCGGTCTCCGAGGGCAGGCAGCCCATTCTATGCACGCGCCGCGCGCCGCGATAATGCAATCTTTTTTAGCTTTGATCGCTTTCACGCATCAATGACCGCGCCCGGCCCCGCCCTGGCACCGCCTGCGCGACCATCTCGTACAACGCCTGCGCATGCGGCGACAGCATGCGCCCCCGGCGCCGCAGGATCCCCAGCATGCGGGAGACCGCGGGCTCGCGCAGGGGCACGGCGGCCAGCCCCGAGCGGTCGCCATCGGGCAGCGCCAGCCGCGGCACCGCCGCCACGCCAAGGCCGGCCTCCACCAGCGCCAGCACGCTGCCGACGTGGCGTACCTCGTAGAAGGCGGCCGGCCGCCGCGGCGCCTCCGCCAGGGCGAGATCCAGCATCAGGCGGTTGCCGCTGGACTTGGCCAGGGCCACCAGCGTGTGCCCGGCCAGTTCGGCCCATTTCACCGAGCGCCGCCGCGCCAGCGGATGGTCGCGGCGGCAGGCCAGCACGAACGGATCGCGCAGCAACGGGTCGAACAGCAGATCGGCTTCCTGCGTGCCGATAAAGTTCAGGCCGAAATCCGCCTCGCCGCTGGCCACGCTATGCAGCACGACGTTAGCCCCCTCGTCCACCATCTTGACGCGGACATTCGGATACTGCGCATGAAAACGCCCGATCACCGCCGGCAGGAAATAGTGCGCGGCCGAGGGCACGCAGGCAATGGTCACTTCGCCGACGCGAGCCGTGGCGGCATCGCCGATGCCAAGCAACGAAGTCTCCACTTCCGTCAGCACCGCACGCGCCTTGCCGACAAACTCCCGCCCAACCACAGTCAGTGTGACGCGGCGCGTAGTGCGCTCGAACAACTTGACGTTAAGCGCTTCCTCCAGTTTCTCGATGCGGCGCGACAGCGCCGGCTGCGACAGGTTGAGGGCTTCGGCCGCCGCGCGAAAGCCGCCTTGCTCGACCACCGCCACCATGGCCTGCAGGTCGCCGAGGTCGAATCTGATCTGTTGCATGGTGTCCCTGGCTGCGGCAATGAAAACGAGAGGGGAAGGACAGGATGACGGCAATACGGCCAGCGTCAGGGCATTGATGCGCAGTACCGATCAAAGCGCCCTGCTCCCCATTCTAGCCCCCTGGCCTGACAGCGCCGCCGCAAGTCAATGGTCTACCCCCTCTTGCGTGGGTGGGTAGCGGCGACGCCGCTAGGGTATTCTCCGGAGCTTCACGCCCGCCCGGGCACCCGCACCCAATCACGCGACACAACCGGAGGAAATCAGCAGATGTCGGACCCGTTCGCCCTGCTAGCCGTCACGACGCTGCTCAGCGTCATGATGCTGGCGATCGTCTGGTCGCTGCGCCGCAGCGGCCAGCCCGGCGTGAGGCATTGGTGGCAGGCCAACCTGACGGCCATGGTGGCGCTCGTACTATTTACGCTGCGTGGCCGGGTCCCCGATATCCTGTCGATCGTGGTAGCCAACGGCGCGCTGGCGTGGGCGCTGGCGCTGTTCCACGCCGGCATCGCGCGCTTCTGCGGGCGCGAGCCGCCCTGGCGGGCCATGGCGGCGGCGACCCTCGCCGTGGTGGCCGGCATCGTAACGTGGCGCTATATCGACAATGACTTCAACACGCGCGTTGTCGTCGTTTCGGTATTCCATGCCGTGCTGTGCGCTTGCGCGGGGTACGTGCTGGTGCGTTACCGCCCGCGCAGCCGCCCCGCCAGCCAGCACCTGACCACGGCCGGTTTCGCCTTCTTCCTTGCCGCCGCGCATGCCCTGCGCGGCATCTTGTCGGCGCTCTCGGTCATGGATGACCCGTCCACCATGACCTCGCCCGGACTGAATGCCGCCTTTCTCGTGCTGGGTGCGATGGCCACGCCGGGTCTCACCATGGGCGCGGTGCTGATGATCCACGATGCGATGGTGCACCGGCTCGAAGCCATTGCCAACAGCGACTACCTGACGGGCGCCATGTCGCGCAAGGCATTCGAGGAGGAAGCCAGGCGGGAACTGGCTCGCGCCCCCGGGGGCGGGCCCCCGCCGGTGCTGCTGATCGTCGACATCGACCACTTCAAGTCGGTCAACGACACGTTCGGCCATGCCGCCGGCGACGCCGTGCTGGCCGAGTTCGCGCGGCTTGCCGCCGCCAGCCTGCGCGCGCCCGACCGCATCGGCCGCATGGGCGGCGAGGAATTCATCGTGCTGTTGCCCGCCAGTTCGCTGGAGGATGCCCGCCACGTCGCGGAGCGCATCCGCTCGCTGGTCGAGGCCAGCCCCGTTGGGGGCCCGTCCGGCACGGTGCGCTATACCGTGAGCGGCGGCTATGCCGCATGGCAGCCCGGCGAGAGCCTGCAGCAACTCACCGCGCGCGCCGATACCGCGCTCTATGTGGCCAAGCTCTCGGGGCGCAACCGCGTGCTGCCGCATACGGCTGCCCCTGACGTCATGCCGCACGCCGCTCCGGCACATGCGGCGCAACCCTCCGCCATGGGCCCTTCCGGCGAGCGTTAGCGCCGTTAGTGCATCGCGGGCGTCGTGGCCCGATACGCGCCCGGCCGCAGCCCGGTCCAGCGGCGGAACGCGCGGTGGAAAGCCCCGGGCTCGGCAAAGCCCAGTTCGGCGGCAATCTCCGCCAGCGGGCGGCTGGAATGGCTGAGCGCCTCGATGGCCAGGTCGCGCCGCAGTTCGTCCTTCAGTTGCTGGTAGGTGCCGCCCTCCTCCATCAGCCGGCGCCGCAACGACGATGACGACATATGGACATCGTGCGCCAGCCGGTCGAACGTGGGCCACTGTTCCGGCGGCTGGGCACGCAACTGGCGCCGCACGCGGGCCATGATGCTGCCCCGGTCGCTGTACTTGACCACCACGTTGTGGGGCGCGTCGCGCAGGAAGGCCTTGAGGCTGCGCTCGTCCTGGTGAACCGGCTGGTCCAGCCAGGCCGCGTCGAACACCAGCGCCGTGGCCGGCTGGCCGAACGCCAGGTGGCGCGAGTACATCAGCCGGTATTCCGCACTGTAGGCCGGCTCCGGATAGCTGAACGCCGCCAGCAGGACCGGCACGCGCCGGCGCAGCAGCCAGCTCATCAACCCGTGCAGCATGATCAGCATGGTCTCCTGGGCAAACACGCCCGGCGGCCGCGCCGACGGTGCCGTGAGCACCAGCGCCGCCCGCCCGCGCTTGCTGGCCCCGCTGCCGCCCCCCTGGCCACCTTCGGCGCCAGCGCCTTCGCGCTCCAGGCGCACGCCGATATCGTCGAGCAGCAGCCCGAAATAGCGCACCACCCGCTCCAGCCCCTGCGCCAGCGTCTTGCTGCTGGCGACGGCGTGGCACAGCATGGCAAAGCTGCCGCATTTCATGCGGCGTGAATCCTGGCCAAAGAATTCATCGTCGAGCGCGGCGGCCACTTCCAGCCACAGGGCGCTGTAGCTTGCGGCGGACACCCGCGCCTGCGGCACCGCCAGCAGCGCCGGCGCGATGCCCGCGGCCTGCAGCACCGGCTCCGGCGCGATACCGCGCGCTCGCAGGCCCGCAATGGCGTGATGCACGAAGCAAATGGCGACGCTGTGTTTTTCCATGGAATGCAACGATCGGTACGGTACGGTTTGCCTGCCCGGGCTTGCCGGCAGTGGCAAACGAGTTCAGCAAGGTTGGCGGATTCTGGCATAGGAGCACCCCCGCTGTCTTCCTACACTTGCTGCCATGCCCCCCGCCCACTGCGGGCCACCCGACCAACCGCCAGCCGCCGCGATCGCGTGCCAACCCCACGCCGGTCCCGGCGCAACCCGAGCCGCCATGCACCAAGAATTCAGCGAACAGCAAGCCATGATCCGCGACACCGCGCGCGCCTTCGCCAGCGAACGGCTGGCACCGGACGCCGCCGCCTGGGACCGTGCCGGCCAGTTGCCGCCGGAGGTCGTGGCGGAAATGGGCGCGCTCGGCCTGCTCGGCATGATCGTGCCCGAGGAATGGGGCGGCACGTATACCGACTACATCGCCTATGCGCTGGCCATCGAGGAGATCGCCGCGGGCTGCGCCGCCTGCGCCACGCTGATGAGCGTGCACAACTCGGTGGGCTGCGGCCCCATCCTGCACTACGGCACCGAGGCGCAGAAGGCGCGCTACCTGCCCCGCCTGGCCAGCGGCGAGATGATCGGCGCGTTCTGCCTGACCGAGCCGCAGGCCGGCTCGGAAGCGCATAACCTGCGCACCCGTGCCCGCGCCACCGACGGCGGCTGGGTGCTGTCCGGCTCCAAGCAGTTCGTCACCAACGGGCAGCGCGCCGGCGTAGCCATCGTGTTTGCCGCCACCGAGCCGGAGCAAGGCAAGCGCGGCCTGTCCGCCTTTGTCGTGCCCACCGACACGCCCGGCTTCATCGTGCACACGCCGGAACGCAAGCTCGGCATCCGCGCCTCCGACACCTGCGCCATCACGCTGGAAGACTGCCGCGTGCCGCACGACGCGCTGCTCGGCGAGCCCGGCGAGGGCCTGCGCATTGCCCTGTCCAACCTGGAAGGCGGGCGCATCGGCATCGCCGCGCAAGCACTCGGCATCGCCCGCTCCGCCTTCGAAGCCGCCTGCCGCTATGCCGCCGAGCGCGTGCAGTTCGGCCGCCCGCTGCGCGAGCACCCGCCGATTGCCAACATGCTAGCCGACATGGCTACCGAGCTGAATGCCGCGCGCCTGCTGGTGCACCGCGCCGCGCATATGCGTACCGCAGGCCAGCCCTGCCTGTCGGAAGCCTCGCAGGCCAAGCTCTACGCCTCTGAGCTGGCCGAACGCGTGTGCTCCAAGGCGCTGCAGATCCACGGCGGCTACGGCTACCTGGAAGACTACCCGGTCGAGCGGCACTACCGCGACGCCCGCATTACCCAGATCTACGAAGGCACCAGCGAGATCCAGCGCATGCTGATCGCGCGCACCCTTTGAGCAGCGTGCCTGCTCATTTCCAGCATTGACCCACCAAAACCCAGAACCGACGGAGACCACCCAATGAGTGCCCAGCCCGCTTCCGCAAACACCGCCGCCGTGCCCACCGTCAAGCTGTTGATCAACGGCGAGTGGGTGGAGTCCGCCGCCACCGAATTCCGCCCGGTGGTCAATCCCGCCACGCAGGAAGTGCTGGCGCAGGTCCCCCTGGCCACGGCGGCCGAAGTCAATGCGGCCGTCGCCGCGGCGCATCGCGCCTTTGCCACCTGGCGCCACACGCCGCTGGGCGCGCGGCTGCGCATTATGCTCAAGTACCAGGCCCTGATCCGCGAGCACAGCAAGCGCATCGCCGCCATCCTGACCGCCGAGCAGGGCAAGACGCTGGCCGATGCCGAAGGCGATATCTTCCGCGGACTGGAAGTGGTGGAGCACGCCTGCTCGATCGGCACGCTGCAGCAAGGCGGCTTTGCCGAGAATGTGGCCGCCACCGTGGATACCTACACCCTGCAACAGCCGATCGGCGTCTGCGCCGGCATCACGCCGTTCAACTTCCCGGCCATGATCCCGCTGTGGATGTTCCCGATGGCGATCGTGTGCGGCAACACCTTCGTGCTCAAGCCGTCGGAGCAGGATCCGCTGTCCACCATGGAACTGGTCAAGCTGGCCGTCGAGGCCGGCGTACCTCCCGGCGTGCTCAACGTCGTGCACGGCGCGCGCGAGGTGGTCGATGCCCTGTGCACGCACCCGGACATCAAGGCCGTTTCCTTCGTCGGCTCCACCGCCGTAGGCACCCACGTCTACAACCTGGCCGGCGCGCACGGCAAGCGCGTGCAATCGATGATGGGCGCCAAGAACCACGCCGTGGTACTGCCCGACGCGCACCGCGAGCACACCCTCAACGCCCTGGCCGGCGCGGCGTTCGGCGCGGCCGGCCAGCGCTGCATGGCAACCTCGGTGGCGGTGCTGGTAGGCGCCGCACGCGACTGGCTGCCCGATCTGGTCGCCAAGGCCAGGACGCTCAAGGTCGGCGCCGGCAGCGAGCCCGGTGTCGATGTCTGCCCGGTGGTATCGGTAGCGGCCAGACAACGTGTAACCGGCCTGATCGAAGCCGGCGAGCGCGAAGGCGCCACCCTGCTGCTGGATGGCCGCAATGTGCAGGTACCCGGCTACCCCGACGGCAACTTCATCGGCCCGACCGTATTCGCCGACGTCACCACGGAAATGTCGATCTACACGCAGGAAATTTTTGGCCCGGTGCTGGTAGTGATCGCAGTCGACACACTCGACGAAGCCATCGCGCTGGTCAACCGCAACCCCTTCGGCAACGGCACTGGCGTATTCACCCAAAGCGGCGCGGCGGCACGCAAGTTCCAGAGCGAGATCGACGTCGGCCAGGTCGGCATCAACATCCCCATCCCGGTACCCGTGCCCTACTTCAGCTTCACCGGCTCGCGCGGCTCCAAGCTGGGCGACCTGGGTCCCTACGGCAAGCAGGTGGTGCAGTTCTATACGCAGACCAAGACGGTGACCGCACGCTGGTTCGATGACGCGACGGTGAACGATGGAGTGAATACGACCATCAGCTTGCGGTAAAGCGAAGGGCGGCGGGCAGAGGGCAAGCCTTCAGAAATCTGAAGGCATTGCCCTCTGCCAACACGATGCGAAGCGAGCCCCCAAGCGATGCGAAGCGAGCCG
>JYOD01000065.1:0-12846 GCA_000955785.1 Burkholderiaceae bacterium 16 | reverse complement strand
GCCCCCCGCAGGGGGGTGAAACTGCCTTTGACTTTAGGTTTTCAGGTTTTCAAGCCTTTGACTCTAAAAGCCCGCCGCAACCGCAAAAAACACAACCGATACAAAGAGTAAGGAGCCAACATGCACATCGCCTTCATCGGCCTAGGCAACATGGGCGCCCCCATGGCCCGCAACCTGCTCAAGGCAGGCCACACCCTCACCGTATTCGACCTGAACCCAACCGCCCTGTCAGCACTAAAAGCCGACGGCGCCGCCATCGCCCAATCCGCCCGCAAGGCAGCCGCCGAAGCCGACTTCGTCATCACCATGCTGCCGGCCGCCGCCCACGTCCGCGCCACCTACCTCGATCCCGAAGGCGTACTCGCAGGCGTCCGCCCCGGCGTCCCCCTGGTAGATTCCAGCACCATCGACCCAGCCACCATCCGCGCACTGGCCGCCGAGGCCGGCAAGCAAGGCAACCCGATGGCCGACGCCCCGGTCTCCGGCGGCACCGGCGGCGCCCAGGCGGGCACGCTGACCTTCATGGTAGGCGCCGAACAAGCCCTGTTCGAACAACTGCAGCCAGTGCTCTCCGGCATGGGCCGCAACATCGTCCACTGCGGCGGCACCGGCACCGGCCAGGTCGCCAAGATCTGCAACAACCTCATCCTCGGCATCTCCATGATCGGCGTATCCGAGGCCATGGCCCTCGGCGTCAAGCTCGGCATCGATGCCGGCGTGCTGGCCGGCATCGTCAACACCTCCACCGGACGCTGCTGGGCCGCCGACACCTGCAACCCCTACCCCGGTGTGATCCCGGCCGCGCCGGCCTCCCGCGGCTACAGCGGCGGCTTTGGCGCGGACCTGATGCTCAAGGACCTGGGCCTGGCCGCGGACGCCGCCCGCAGCGTGCGGCAGCCGCTCTTCCTCGGCGCCCTGGCCCAGCAGATCTACCAGGCCGTGAGCCAGGCCGGAGACGGACAGCTCGATTTTTCGGGCGTGATCCGCCAGTACATGACGCAAGAGGAGCCGTCGGCATGATCGAACACGTTATCGACGGGCATATCGCCCGCTTGACCCTCAAGCGCCCGCCCGCCAATGCCTTCAATGCCGAAGGCCTGCAGCAGCTGCAGCAACTGGTGGGCACGCTGAACGCCGACGAGCGTATCCGCGCCATCGTCGTCACCGGCGACGGCAATCGTTTCTTCAGCGCCGGCGCCGACCTCAACGGCTTCGCCGACGGCGACCGCGCCCATGCACGGGTAATGGCGAAGCGCTTCGGCGCCGCCTTCGAAGCTCTGCAGAATGCGCGCCCCCTGGTCATCGCCGCCATCAACGGCTACGCGATGGGCGGCGGGCTGGAATGCGCGCTTGCCTGCGATGTCCGCATTGCCGAGGAACAAGCCCAGATGGCATTGCCCGAGGCCGGCGTCGGCCTGCTGCCCTGCGGCTGTGGCACGCAGACCCTGCCCTGGCTGGTGGGCGAGGGCTGGGCCAAGCGCATGATCCTGGCCAATGAACGGATCGATGCCGCCACCGCGCTGCGCATCGGCCTGGTGGAAGAGGTGGTGCCGGCCGGCCAGGCCCTCGACACCGCGATGCGCCTGGCCGAGCGCGCAAGCAATGTCAGCCCGCGCGCGGCAGCCTACAGCAAGCAACTGGTGCACCTGGCCCGCCAGGGCGTGCCGCGCGGCCCCGCGCTGGCGCTGGAGCGCGAGCGCTTTGTCGACCTGTTCGACGGCGAGGACCAGCGCGAGGGCGTCAACGCCTTCCTGCAAAAACGCGCGCCGCAATGGCGCAACGCCTAGGAGCCACGCCATGCGCCTGAACCCGAACGACGCCGCGCAGGAGCGCCCTGCCGCCGCCATGAACGCCGAACCCGAGGTGCTGTTCCAGGAGATCAACGGCGTCGGCGTGATCACGCTGAACCGCCCGCGTCAGCTGAACGCCCTGTCATACCCGATGATCGGCGCTCTCGATACTCAGCTTGCGGCGTGGGCCACGCGCGGCGACATCGCCGCCGTGCTGTTGCGCGGCGCGGGCAGCAAGGCCTTTTGCGCCGGCGGCGATATCCGCGCGCTGTACGACAGCTTCCACGCCGGCACATCGCTACGCCAGCAGTTCTTCGTCGACGAATACCGGCTCGACTACCGCCTGCATGGCTATCCCAAGCCGGTGGTGGCGCTGATGGACGGCATCGTCATGGGCGGCGGCATGGGGCTGGCGCAGGCCGCGCATCTGCGGGTGGTCACCGAGCGCTCGCGGGTGGCGATGCCGGAGACCGGCATCGGCCTGGTTCCGGACGTGGGCGCCAGCCATTTCCTGTCCAGGCTGCCTCCGGCACTGGCGCTCTATGTCGGGCTGACCGGCGTGACGCTCGGCGCTGCCGATACCTTGCTGTGCAAGCTGGCCGATATCGCCGTGCCCGCCGCGAGCCTGGAAGGCATCGAACAGACGCTAGCCGGCATTCGCTGGACGGGCGATGTGCTGGCGGACCTGCGCGCCGCGCTGCCGGCAACGCCCCTTGCCGGCAGCGCCGATGCGCCATTGCAGGCGGCCTTGCCGGCCGTGCTGCGGCACTTCCGTGCCGATGCGAGCGTGGCCGGGTTGCTCGACAGCCTGGCGGCCGAGTCCGATCCGGCTTATGCCGGCTGGGCCGAGCGCACGCTGGAGATCCTGCGCGGACGCTCGCCGCTGATGATGGCCGTGACGCGGGAAATGCTGCTGCGTGGCCGCGACCTTGATCTTGCGGACTGCTTCCGCATGGAGTTGGGCGTGGTATCCCATGCCTTTACGCAGGGCGACTTCATCGAGGGGGTACGCGCGCTGATCGTCGACAAGGACAATGCGCCGCGCTGGCGCGTGAAGACGGTGGGCGAAGTCAGCGAAGCCACCGTGCAATCGTTCTTCGATAGTCCGTGGCCGCGTGAATCGCATCCGCTGGCGTCGCTCGGCTGACGCCGCGCACGTTGCACGCCGGCATTGCGCCGGCGTGTCATCGAACCAGAGTCCGACCAGCGGCTGATCAGTCCTTCGGTTTCGGCGCGTGGCCGTGCGGCTGGTGCTCGTCCACCGGCACCTTCACCAGTCCGTCCGCGCGGAACATCGCCTTGATGCCCCGTACCGCCTGCCGGATCCGCGCCTCGTTCTCGATCAGCGCGAAGCGCACGTACTCGTCGCCGTAGTCGCCAAAGCCGATGCCGGGCGAGACACAGACCTTGGCCTTGGCCAGCAACTGCTTGGAGAATTCCAGCGATCCCAGCGCGCGATACGGCTCGGGAATGCGCGCCCAGATATACATCGAGGCCTTGGGAATCTCCACCGGCCAGCCGGACTCGATCAGCCCGCGCGCCAGCACGTCGCGGCGCGTCTGGTAATGCGCGGCGATCTCCTTCACGCATTGCTGGTCGCCTTCCAGCGCGGCGATGGCGGCCACCTGCAGCGGCGTGAAGGTACCGTAGTCGTGATAGCTCTTCATGCGCGTGAGCGCCGCCACCAGGTCGGGATTGCCGACCATGAAGCCGATGCGCCAGCCCGCCATGTTGTAGCTCTTGGACAGCGTGAAGAACTCCACGGCAATATCCTTGGCGCCCGGAACCTGCATGATCGACGGCGCCTTCCACCCGTCGAACACGATGTCGGCATAAGCCAGGTCGTGCACCACGAAGATATCGTGCTTGCGCGCCAGCGCGATCACGCGCTCGAAGAAGTCCAGCTCCACGCATTGCGCGGTAGGGTTCGACGGGAAGCCCAGCACGATCATCTTCGGCTTGGGATAGCTGCCACGGATGGCGCGCTCCAGTTCAGCGAAGAAGTCCACCCCCGGCACCAGCGGTACCGAGCGGATATCGGCGCCGGCAATCACCGCGCCGTAGATGTGGATGGGATAGCTCGGATCGGGCACCAGCACGGTGTCGCCGCGATCGAGCGTGGCGAGCATCAGGTGGGCCAGCCCTTCCTTGGAACCGATGGTGACGATGGCCTCTGTATCCGGATCGATCTCGACGTCGTAGCGCTCGCGGTACCAGTGCGAAATGGCGCGGCGCAGGCGCGGGATGCCTTTGGAAGCGGAGTAACCGTGGGTGTCGGGGCGCTGTGCGGCTTCGGTAAGCTTGGCAACGATATGCGGCGGCGTGGCGCCGTCGGGGTTGCCCATGCTCATGTCGATGATGTCTTCGCCACGGCGGCGCGCCGCCATTTTCAGCTCGGCGGTGATATTGAAGACGTAGGGGGGAAGACGATCGATACGCGCGAAGCGGCGCTTGCCTGCGGAGGCGGACATGGATTTTCCTTGAACGTAAGCGCCCGGAACCGTCCGAGCGACGCTGCCGGCCGTTGGTGCGGCCGACGGGAAGATCTTAGCGGCGAATACGCACGGCGTCTACGGGTTTTGCAACGCGGCCGGCGACGCGCCCGCGGTGCGGATCAGCGCCTCGATCTCACTTTCGTTCCACACGCGCACGCCCGCCTCGGCCAGCAATGCCGCGGCCACGCCCTGCCCCGGACGCACGGCGCCGCTGAACGAACCGTCGTAGTGTTCACGGTTGCCGCAGGACGGGCTCAGCGCCTTAAGCAAGGCATGCTTGCATTGGCGCTGCCGCGCGATCGCCAGTGCGTCGCGCGCGCCTGCCGTGAAGGGCTGCGTGACATCGGCGCCGGTGGCATCGCGCACGATGGCGGCACCGGCCAGCACGTGCGCGCCGCTGCCGACGACGATCTCGGCGGGCGGGCGCGGCGTGGGCAAGCCGCCCAGCGATTCGGGGCAGACCGGAATCAGATCGAAATGCCGCGCCAGCATGGCCAGCACGGGCTCGGGCTGGGCCTTGGCCTGGCCGTCGTAGCGCACCGGCTGGCCGAGCAGGCAGGAACTGACAAGGAGCGCGGGGCGGGAGGAAGAATCCGTTGGCATGGCGATGCGGTGTGGACAAGGTTTGAATGAAGATCGAAGGATCGGCTACGCCCGCGATGGATTGCGCAGCGTCATGCCGCCTCGCCCACCTTCCTCACCACTGCGTCATCGGGCCCGAGCAGGCGGCCATCCTCGGCGCGCACCTCGAGCTGCCGCACAGGCTTGCCAGCCTGGCCATCCACCAGCACCGAATGCGGCTCGCCCGGCGCGAAGAAGAACGCCTCGCCCCATTGCCGCAAACCCACCACCACGGGAAACAGTGCCCGGCCTTTCTGCGTCAGCACATATTCCTGATAGGCACTGCCGTCCGATGCCGGCACCTGCTCCAGGATGCCGTGCGCCAGCAGCGTGCGCAGCCGGTCGGACAGGATGTTCTTGGCCAGGCCCAGGCTGCGCTGGAACTCGCCGAAGCGCCGCAGGCCGTCGAAGGCATCCCGCACGATCAGCAGCGACCACCAGTCGCCGATCACATCGAGCGAGCGGGCCACGGGGCACTCCGCACCTTCCAGGCTGGTTCGCCGGACCATATCGCAACTCCGTCTGCGCGCCGCCCGCACGGCGCCGCGGGCTGCGGCGCGCTGCGCTGGCGCCGGTTCCGGCACTCACGGCGAGGCGGTTGCATTGTAAAACCAGTCGATCCGGTCTTCAACCTCCGCGCGAACGGACGCGGCACCCGTCAGTCATCAGTCGTCGATGTTCTCATGGACGGCGGCGGCGCCGGCCTTCCAGTAGCTGGCGGCGCGGATGCGGCCCTTCTCGATGCCGCGCTCGCCCACCAGGTACTGGCGCACGGCACGGATCGCCGCGCCTTCGCCGGCGGCCCAGGCATAGCCCTCGCCGCTCGGCAGCGGGAGCTCGCGCAGCGCTTGCTCTAGCAAGCTGCCAGCGGTTGCACCCGCTGGCGCGCTGTCGCGGTGCTGCCAGCGGAGTTCGACGTCGGCGCGGCTGGGCAGCGGAATTTCGGCGGCGGCGTTGTCCACCGCCAGCACCACCAGCGCGCGCACGCCGGCCGGCAGTTCCTCCAGGCGCCTGGCGATCGCGGGGAGCGCGGTTTCGTCGCCCACCAGCAGGTGCCAGTCGAAGCCCTCGGGAATCACAAACGAGCCGCGCGGGCCGCCCACGCCGAGATGCTGGCCGGGCGCAGCCTGCGCGGCCCAGGTGGAGGCAGGGCCATCGCCATGCAGCACGAACTCGATGTCGAGTTCGCCCGCGACCGGGTCATAGCGGCGCGGCGTGTAATCGCGCGCCGCGGGTTTCGGCACGCCTTCGGGAAAGACCGGGCCGTTGGGGCCCGCTACCGGCAGTATGGGCTTGTCCTGTCCGGCCGCCGGGAAGAACACCTTGACGTGATCGTCGAAGGAAGCGGAGACAAAGCCTTTCAGGTCGTCGCCGGCCAGCGTGACGCGCAGCAGTTGCGGGGAAACGGCCTGGGTACGCACCACTTGCAGCAGGCGCATCCTGAGTTCATGGCGAACGCGCTGCACGGTGAGGTCGCGAGTATTCATGGATCTCCTTGATGACTGGGAGTTTGAATTCGGGATATGGAGTGTCGGGAACCGGGTCAGCACTCAGGTAGCGCCCTGCCCGTCCTGCCCGGCATTGATCTCCGCCGTGGCCCGCGCCAGGATGGCGGCGATGCGGCGCTGCTCGGCCGGCGTGGCCTCGGTGCGCATCAGCAGTGCGCGCTTGAGCGCCAGGCGCGCCTCGACGAACTCGGGTAGCCACCCGCCTTCGGCTTCACGCTCCTCGCCGCCCTCGGCCCCTTCGCTCGACAGCGCGCGCCGCACCCACTCCATCTTGCGCGCCACGTGCTTGAGCTTGTTGAGCATCAGCGCCAGCCGCTCGCGGTTGGCTTCGAGATGCGCCCGGCCCGGCTCCGCCAACTGGTAGCGCTTCTTGTTGCCCTCGGTATCCACGGTGGCGTAGCCGACTTCTTCCAGGAACGTCAGCGCGGGATAGACCATGCCGGGGCTGGGCTTGTAGAAACCGTTGGTGCGGGTTTCCAGCGCCTTGATCAGTTCGTAGCCATGGCTGGGCTTTTCCTCCAGCAGGGACAGCAGCATCAGCTGGAGATCGTCCGAACTGAACTTGCGGCCGCGCCGCCAGCTATCGCCGTCCCCATCGAAGCCGTCGCCGCCGCCAAAGAAGCCGCCCGGACCGCCGCCATGGCGATGGCGGCCAACGGCATGTATGGCATGGCGCGCCCCGTGGGATGAGGGAAGGGCGGAGAAATGAGACGACAGGTGAGCCAGCATGTGATGGCTACGCCTGCCCAGAAGCGGATGGTGACGCATGATCACAACCCCTACTATCTAAAGACATATCGTAAGATATATATCTTAAGTAAGGATGTCAAGGTGATCCTGGCGGGCGCGGCCAGGGGAAACCGGCCCGCCGGGCCTGCGCCATTGCGCGCGCAGGCCGGTGAAACGCAGAGGGCCAGCGCCTGAAGCGCCGGCCCACCGAGCCTACTTGGCGCCCTTTGCCGTGGTGTAGCTCGCGATCAGGTTGCGATAGTCGGGAATGTGATTGGAGAACAGCGTGCCCAGTCCCTCGATATCGTTGCGCCAGTCGCGATGCAGTTCGCAGGCGACGCCGAACCAGCTCAGCATTTGCGCGCCGGCTTCCGCCATGCGGCTCCAGGCGGCATTGCGGGTGATTTCGTTGAAAGTGCCGGAGGCGTCGGTAACTACAAAGACGTCATAGCCTTCGGCCAGCGCGGACAGCGCGGGGAACGCCACGCAGACCTCGGTCACCACGCCCGCTATGATCAGTTGCTTGCGGCCGGTAGCCTTGACCGCCTTGGTGAAATCCTCGTTGTCCCAGGCATTGATCTGGCCCGGCCGCGCAATGTAGGGCGCATCGGGGAAGGTCTGCTTAAGTTCCTGCACCAGCGGCCCGTTCGGGCCATCCTCAAAGCTGGTGGTCAGGATGGTGGGCAGGTTGAAATACTTGGCCAGGTCCGCCAGCGCAAGCACGTTGTTCTTGAATTTATCGGGCTCGATATCGCGGACCAGGGATAGCAGGCCAGCCTGGTGATCGACCAGGAGGACGGCGGCCTGGCTCTTGTCCAGGCGCTTGTACGGGGTAGTCATGCGAATCTCCTTTTTGAGGATTAACGATTAACAACGGTCAATTACGATGAAAGCTCATCGATTGACGTTCAGCTGCGCCGGGAATCCAGCGTTTCGCGATCGGATGCAAGCTGTCTGGCTGCCGCGGCCCCCGAGGGCCGCCCGATCCTGATGCGCGCTCACTGCAAGCGCCTCTCCTGCGCTGCCTCGATATGCCCGAAGCGGCCGCTGCGCAGGTCCTGTAGCGCCTGCGCGATTTCTTCCTGCGTGTTCATCACGAACGGCCCATAACTGGCCACCGGTTCGTCGATGGGGTCGCCGTGCAGCACCAGCACCACGGCGGCGCTGGTGGCCTCCAGCGCAAAGGCGGTGCCCGCGCGGCCAAGGAGCACCATCTGCCCCGCCTGCGCGGCCTGGCTGCCGTTGACCCGCACATTGCCGCGCAGCACGACCAGCGCCACGGTGCGGCCCTCGGGCGCCTGCAAGTCGACATCCGCGCCCTCGCGCAACTGCAGGTCCCAGACATCCATCGGCGTGAAGGTGTGGGCGGGTCCGCGCGCGCCCTGATGTTCACCTGCAATCACGCGCATCCGGCCAGCGCCGCCCGGCAAGGGCTGCGAAGGAATGTCCGCCGACAGGATGGTCTGGTAGCCCGGCGCCGCCATCTTGTCGCGGGCGCGCAGGTTCACCCACAGTTGCATCATTTCCAGGGTGCCGCCGGCGCGGGTGAACGCTTCCGAGTGGAACTCTTCATGCAGGATGCCGGACGCCGCCGTCATCCATTGCACGTCGCCCGGGCCGATGCGCCCGCCCTGCCCGGTGGAGTCGCGGTGTTCCAGCTCGCCCTGGTAGACGATGGTTACGGTCTCGAAGCCGCGGTGCGGATGCTCGCCCACGCCGCGCTTGCGGGTGGCGGGCGTGAATTCGGCCGGGCCGGCATGGTCCAGCATCAGGAACGGGCTCAGGTGGCTGCCAAGACTCTGCTGGGAGAACAGCGTGCGGACTGGAAAGCCGTCGCCCACCCAATGGGCGTGCGGGCTGCTATAGGTGCCGATGATCTGCTTCATGAGGTTCCTGAGCGATGGGGGCTGACTGCGTCTCTGTTGAAGAAGAGCTTAGGCCGTCCCCAGGCCCGTCGGTAGTCGGCGTGCGCTATCCTCAGTGTCCTATTGATAGGACGATGCCCCCCGATGCACCCCGACCTCAACGACCTCTTCTACTTCGCCCAGGTGGTGGATCACCAGGGCTTCGCGCCGGCAAGCCGTGCCCTCGGCATTCCCAAGTCAAAGCTGAGCCGCCGTATCGGCGTACTTGAAGAGCGCCTGGGCACGCGCCTGATTCAGCGCTCGACCCGGCATTTCTCCGTCACCGAGATCGGGCAAAGCTATTACGGCCACTGCAAGGCCATGCTGGTCGAGGCGGATGCCGCGCAGCAGGCCATCGACCTGACGCGCTCCGAGCCCCAGGGCATCGTCCGCCTGACTTGCCCGGTGGCGCTGCTGCACGCGCGGATCGGCGCCATGGTGGCGGAGTTCATGGCGGCTTACCCAAAAGTGATCGTGCATCTGGAGGCCACCAACCGCAGCGTGGACGTGATCGCCGAGCGCATCGACGTGGCGATCCGGGTCCGCGTGCCGCCCTTGCGCGACAGCGATCTGGTGATGCGCACGCTGGGCAGGCGCGCCTGGTGCCTGGTCGCGAGCCCCGCGTTGCTGGCCGAGCGCGGCCTGCCCGCCGTGCCGGCCGACGTGGCCGCGCTGCCGACGCTCGACTGGGGCCCGCCGCAACCCGCGCATAGCTGGCAACTGGAGGGTCCCGATGGCGCCGGCATGGAAATCCGGCACAGCCCTCGCCTGGTCACCGACGATATGCTGGCGCTGCGCCTCGCCGCGCTGGCGGGGATCGGCGCGGTGGCATTGCCGAGCATGGTGGTGGAGGACGAGCTGAAGCAAGGCCGCCTTGTCATGCTGGTGCCGCCATGGCGGCCAAGGGGCGGCGTCATCCATGCCGTGTATCCCTCGCGCCGGGGGCTGCTGCCCGCGGTGCGCGCCCTGATCGACTTCCTGGCCCTGCGCTTCGAGCAGATCGTGGAGGCATAGCGCCGGCGGGCAAGCCGGCGTGTCACTGGCGGCGGTCCCGGCACCGTCTTGCCGGCGCATTCCGCCAGCCGCTTCCGACCTCGGAACGGCTCTGCGCACAGCCCGCTAGAACACGAGCGTCGCCGTACCCATGAAGGTCCTGGTGCTTTCCATGCGATTCTGGCTCGCCACCGTCGGCACCCAGCGCAGGCCGAGCGACAGCGTGCTCTTGGCGCCGATCTTGGTGTCGTAGTTGATGACCGGCCCGATCGCCCAGTCGTGCCCGCGGAAGCCATTGAGGCGATCCGCGGTGGGTCCGCTGTCGTTGCCGAGCTGCTGCGTGGTGCCGACGATCAGGCCCGCGCTGAAGGATTTGGCGAACAGCTTGCGCGCCATGATGTCAAGCGTGAAGAGCGGCGCATTCTGGTAATTGGTGGCGTTGTTGCGCGTGTAGAACTGCAGGCCGGCGACCGCATCGAACTGCCATCCCTGCTCGGGCAGGATCTTGGTGTACGCCACCTGCGGCACAAAGGTCCAGTTGTTCAGGCCCGTGTTGGCCAGCGCGTTGGCATCGTAGCTGCCCGTGGGCGCCCAGATGTTCAGGCTCAGCGCCACGTGCTCGGTCTGGGAGAAGTGATAGCCGGCGATGACCGGCGTGAAGTAGATATCGAACAGGCCGGACGCGGTGTCCTGGCTGCTACCGTTGAAACGCCCCAACGTCACGTTGGCACCCACCCTGTTCCACAGATACGGCAGCGTGAAGCTGGAGGCGAAATTCCACGCGCCGGTCTTGGTGTCCCAGACCTTCATGATGGTGGCCAGCGTAAAGGCTACCTCGCCACTGATGCCAAGCGAGGCCTGCCCCCCGATCGGCACCTGGCGTCCGCCGTCGACAGAGCCATTCAGGTACATCTCGGCCAGGTTGACAGCCAGGATCGGCTCCGGCGATACGATGCCGGCATTCGGCACCACGCTGGTGCCGGAAATGGGTCGGCCCAACGCGCCCTCCGTGGCATGCGCCGACACCGCAGTGAGCAGCAGTGGCAACGCAATGGCGAGAGGCTTCGTCTTCCTGGGGTGCATTTAGGTTTTCCCTTGTGGTCGGGTAATCGGCAATCTTGTGTTGGCCGGCCGCTGGTTGCACGCATCGCGCCGCTCTGGCAAAGGTTACAAATTTTGCCCGAAAAACGGTTTCGCCAGAATTGGTGTTTTTCCCGCCAGAGAAAAAAGCCCTCGGCCGGGGAGGTCGAGGGCTAAGTGTGAAAAGGCGGCTCGCGAGGTCCGCCCCAGCCGCAGATCATAGGCAATCGGGCGCGAGGCGCAATCACCTGACCGGGTGAGGTCCGTCACGCTCTCTGCCTTGCCCGGACTCGACATCGGCAACCGGCGCTCGATAGAGATCCCGCGCCAGCGCTCTTGGCCGGGCAGCGCTACGGGCCGCATGCCAGCGCCCCGTCTACTTGAGTCCGGTACTTGGGAAAATCTGGTTTCCAGTCTCGGCGGCCATGGCGGCGCGCTGGTCCTCAGTGACGAACTGAAGTCCTTTAGTCCCATCGTTTCCAATATCAACACTTTCCCATCTGAAATCTATCGAAGTGTGTATTGAATATTTTCAGGAGAAAACGGGGTCGGTTGATGCTACATACGGTGAATTCGCCACACTTCGCGCAAGCGAGGCGGCACTTTGCCTCGCCCCGCAGCGGAATGCCCCAACCGTCCGCGCTTCTGGCCAGGACGGCTACCAAATTTTGCTAAATCTGGCGGGACCGGGACCGGCATGCCGCGCAGGAGGAAAGCCGGCTACTCCGTGGAGCCTCTGGCGCCTCTGGTCGCCATGCCGGGCTTGCCGACAGGCGCGGTCAGGGCGGCGGTGCAGTAATCCGCCAGGTCAGCCACCGGAGGCTGGCCGCGCCTGGCTGACACCTGGTTCTGGTGGCACCACTGCGCCAGCGAACAGACCACGCTGCAGGTAAACCACTTCTGGCGGTTATGCAGGATCTCGCGCGGAAGGTCGGGCAATGCCGCGGCAATCATCTTTCTCGCTCGCATCACGCCGGACATCGCGTCGGCGTTGATCATGTCCGCGTTGAGCAGGCTCGGGCTGAACGCAGCCTGCGCCAGCACCTGTACATAGGATGCGCCCCAGGGCGTGTCGCGGATGGTATCGGCAAGCGCGTTGATGGAGGCTTCCACGATGGCGCGCACATCGCCACCCAGCCCGGCCGCCTCGACTTCATCCAGGTAGCGGTTGCGCACCTTGTTGATATGGGTCAGGCGGAAATTCAGCAACTGGCTGACCAGCGCCTCGCGCGAGCCGAAGTGGTAGTGAAGCGCCGAGCGGTTGCGCTGCCCCGCCTCCACCACGATGTGGCGCAGCGGCACCAGTTCGACGCCGTTCTCGGCGAACAGCCGCTCGGCGATCTCGAGCATGCGCCGGGCGGTCTCGCTCTCCAGCGGATTGCCCGCCGCCGGCCCGGCCTCGGCCGGAACCGGAGCCATGCGTGCCGGCGGCTTATCCGTTGCGGCGCTGTCGGAAAGCATCGATACAAGAGAACGCTGGCGTCCATGCCCCATAAACTGGCTTTCCCGGAAATCAATATCCGGAATTATGGGTGCGATGCCAGCGGGCGGGCAAGCATGCTGCCCGCGCCCTCGAAAGCCATGACATCGGCTGCGCGCATCGCGCGTTCATCGCGCTGGTGGGGCCGGTTGCGCTGGAACGCGCCGGGCCAGCCCTAGATGCGGAAATCCGCCGCCATGTCGGCATCCGTACACGCCTCCAGGCGGCCAGAGCGGCAGGCGCCGA
>JYOD01000064.1 GCA_000955785.1 Burkholderiaceae bacterium 16 | reverse complement strand
CCGCCCCAGCCCCCACCCCCACCAACACCAACGGATGCACCTTGGTCTTCAACATCAACCCGATGGTGACCACCGTCACCGCCACCGCGGTCCAGCGGTGATCCACGCTCGCGGCAAGAATCCAGCCGGTGGAAAACAGCAGGCCGATGGTCAGCGTGGCAAGGCCGCGCCGGATCAGGCCGGGCCAGCGCGCCTGCGGCGAGCGGCCGGCGAAATACTCGAAACCGAGCGCGATCACGCTGGACGGCCCGCAAATGCCAATCATGCCGACGATGGCGCCGGCCAGACCCGCCACCTGCCAGCCGAACAGGGCAACGAACAAGATGTTCGGCCCAGGCGCGGCCTGCGAGATGGCGTACATGGCGGAGAACTGCGCGTCGCTCATCCAGGCGTTCGACTCCACCAGGAAGCGGTGCATGTCGGGGATGGTGGTGCTGGCCCCGCCGATGGCAAGGAACGACAGCAGCAGGAAATGCGTGAGCAGGCTGGAAAGCACGTTGGGCGAGCTCATTGGCGCGGCTCCTTGGCCTCGGGCGGCACGGCATCGATGCCATCATCGCTGGACGGCATGGCGGGCGCGTCGATCGCAGTCGGCGCCGGTGGCGCATGCGCGCGCCGCGCCAGTTGCTCGCTGCGCCACTCCAGCACCAGGCCCATCGGCACCAGCACCGCCATCACCGGCACGAGCGGCCAGCGCAGCAGCCCGATGCCGACAAACGCCGCACCGCCGATCATCAACCCCCGCACTGTGCGCGGCTGGCTTTGCGCCAGTTTGAAGCCGGTCGACAGCACCAGGCCCGCCGACACCGCCGTCATGCCCGTCAGCATGCGCTGCACCGCCGCCACGTCGCGGTAGTGCTCGTACAGCAGCATCAGCGCCAGCACGCCCACCATTGGCACCATCACCAGCCCCGCGAAGGCCGCGAGCGCGCCGCGCAGCCCGGCAAAGCGCAGGCCCAGCATCAGCGCGAGGTTGATCACGTTGGGGCCGGGCAGCACCTGCCCGAGGCTGAGCAGCTCGACGAAGTCGCGGTCGCCAAGCCAGCGGTTGCGGTCCACCACGGCGCGCCGCACGAACGGCAGCACGCCGCCGAAGCCTGAGAGCCCCATGCGGGCAAATTCGATGAACAGGCGCCGCGGCGTGGGCGGGGGTGCTAGCGCTACCATCGGATCGTCGCCGGCGGGGGAAGGAGTAACTGGCATCGCGTGTAAACGGGAGAGACATGGCGGGCCTGGATGGCACCCGAGCGTTCCGCCATGCGCGGTAAAGAAAAAAGCCCCGCGCATCGTCGCGCAGGGCCAGTTTGGGTTGACGCGGCTTAGTTGCCGCTTGCCGGGGGGACGATCCGTACCGGCTCGATGCTCGGCTCCTTGAGCCTGAGATCCAGCGCGCGGCCCTTGCGGGCGCGCTTGCCCACATAAGGCAGCAGCAGTTGGCCGTAGAGCTTCTGCGAGCTTGGCTTGCCGCCGCGCCCGGCGCCGGACACCAACAGGCCCGGCGCGCCCACGGCGATCGCCTGCAACAGCGTCTCCTTGGGCTCCAGCTCCATCAGGATCACGCCACGGCCACCGGCCGACAGCGACTTGATCTCGTCGAGCGACACCAGCAGCATGCGGCCGTTGGCCGACAAGCAGGCTACGTGCGTGGCTTCCTCGCCGATCGGCGCGGGCACCAGCGGCGCGTCGCCCTCGTCCAGCGTGAGGTAGGCGCGGCCGCCCTTCTGCCGGCTGACTATATCACCCACCTTGGTCTGGAAGCCGTTACCGCCGCGCGTGGCGACCAGCATGCGCTGGTCGACGCTGCCGGCGAAGGTGTGGGCGATCTGGCTCCCGGGCTGCAACTCGATCAGCGTCGTCACCGGCACGCCGTCGCCCCGCCCGCCGGGCAGGCCGGCGACCGGCACGGTGTACGCGCGGCCATTGGTGCCGAACACCAGCATGACGTCCACGGTGCGGCACTCGAAGGTACCGTACAGTGCATCGCCCGCCTTGAAGGTGAACTGCTGCGCATCGTGGCCGTGGCCCTGGCGCGTGCGCACCCAGCCCTTTTGCGACACCACCACGGTGACGGGCTCGTCAACCACGCGCACTTCGGCGGCGGCGCGGCGCTCTTCCTGGATCAGCGTGCGGCGCGGGTCCTTGTCTTCCGGGCTGTACTGCTTGGCGTCGGTCTCGATTTCCTTGATGATGCGGCGGCGCATCATGGTCTCGGACTTGAGCAGCACGTCCAGCTCGGCTTGCTCGTCGCGCAGGGTCTTCAGCTCCTGCTCGATGCGGATGGCTTCCAGCCTGGCCAGCTGGCGCAGGCGGATTTCCAGGATGTCCTCGGCCTGGCGGTCGGACAGGCTGAAGGCCTGCATCAGCGCCGGCTTGGGCTCGTCGCTCTCGCGGATGATGCGGATCACCTCGTCGATATTGAGCAGCACCAGCATCCGGCCTTCCAGGATGTGGATGCGGTCCTCCACCTTGCCCAGGCGATGGCGGGTACGGCGGGTGACAGTGGCGAAGCGGAAGGCGATCCACTCGCGCAGGATATCGGCCAGGCCCTTTTGTCGCGGCCGGCCATCGGTGCCGATCATCACCAGGTTGATCGAGGCGCCGGATTCCAGGCTGGTATGCGCCAGCAGCGTCTGGATGAATTCCTGCTGCTCGATGTTCTTGCTCTTGGGCTCGAACACCAGCCGCACCGGCGCGTCCTTGCCGGACTCGTCGCGCACCGCGTCGAGCACGGCCAGCATGCCCTGCTTGAGCTGCAACTGCTCGGGCGTGAGCGACTTCTTGCCGGCACGCACCTTGGGGTTGGTGATCTCCTCGATCTCCTCCAGCACCTTCTGCGACGACGTGCTCGGCGGCAGCTCGGTCACCACCAGTTGCCACTGGCCGCGCGCCATTTCCTCGATGGTCCAGCGCGCGCGCACCTTCAGGCTGCCGCGGCCGTTCTCGTAGATCGCGGCGATATCCGAAGCCGGTGAAATGATCTGGCCGCCGCCGGGATAGTCCGGCCCAGGCATCAGCGCCAGCAGTTCGGCCAGCGTGATGTTGGGGTTGCGGATCATCGCCACGGTGGCCGCCGCGACTTCGCGCAGGTTGTGCGGCGGGACTTCGGTGGCCATGCCCACGGCAATGCCGGAAGCGCCGTTGAGCAGCACGAACGGCAGCCGCGCCGGCATCAACTTGGGCTCTTCCATCGAGCCGTCGTAGTTGGGCACGAAGTCCACCGTGCCCTGGTCGATCTCGTCGAGCAGCAGACGCGAGATCGGCGTGAGGCGGGCCTCGGTGTACCGCATCGCGGCGGCGCCATCGCCATCGCGCGAGCCGAAGTTGCCCTGCCCATCGATCAGCGGGTAGCGCAGCGAGAAGTCCTGCGCCAGCCGCACCAGCGCATCGTAGGCGGACTGGTCGCCGTGCGGGTGGAATTTACCGAGCACGTCGCCCACCACGCGCGCCGACTTGACCGGCTTGGCGTCGGCGCGCAAGCCCATCTCGTGCATGGCGAACAGGATGCGGCGCTGCACCGGCTTCTGGCCGTCGGCGACTTCCGGCAGCGCGCGGCCCTTGACCACGCTGATGGCGTAATCGAGATAGGCACGCTCGGCGTAGTGCGCAAGCGTCAGAGAGTCCGCTCCCTCGTCGGGTGAACCTGGGTCAAACGGAATGTCTTGTTGTTCCATGGATTGGCAAGAATACGGCGCATCGCATCGTTGGCCGGTGCGCCGGTTGCAAGTTGTTCGTTATGCGGTTCGTCGTGTTGTCCGTGATCGGATCAGGGCATGTTGCGGCGGCCGCCGATCACCATCTTGACGCGATTGATGCCCCCGCCCGCGACCCCCGCGGGCGCGCCGCCCGGACGGTAGAAGCGATAGAACTGCAGCACCGTGCTGACGTACTGCTGGGTCTCGGGATAAGGCGGAATCTTGTTGTTGTAGCGCTGTACCGCGCCCTCGCCGGCGTTGTACGCTGCCAGCACCAGTTCGAGGTTGTTGGGGAACAGCTCCATCAGCCAGCGCAAATAACGCACGCCGGCCGAAATATTGGTATGCGGGTCGGCCAGCTTCTGCCCGACCGTGCGCCGCGCGTCAGCGCTCACGCCGAAGCGCGCGCCGGTGTCGGGAATCACCTGCATCAGCCCGATCGCGCCCTTGGGCGACACCGCGCCGGCGTTGAAGCCCGACTCCACCGCCATCACCGCCTTGACCAGCGCCGGATCCACATTCTGCGCCTGCGCGACCTGGCGGATGATGGGTTCGACCGTGGCGATATTGGGATGGTTGACGACGTAGCGGTAAAGCTTGTGCGTTTCCAGGTCGATCTGGCCGCCGGCACTGGCGCGGCCCACCGAAGGGCTCTTGAGCTCGCCGCCGTTCTTCATGAACAGCGTATAGCGCTCGTCCAGCTTCTCATCCGAGAAATGCGCCACGCCGTCGTCGTCGATGTAGCCATACAGCGCCGCGTGGGCCGCCGGCGCCAGGGCCAGGCCGGCCAGCAGCATGCCGGCGGCAATCCACTGCCGCGGCCGGTTGCTGGTAGGTCTGGTCTTTGCCATCGGGATTCCTCGCGTCATACAGGCACCGGACGTCACGAACGCCGGCTGCCTGGCCATCAAATATCAGATATCGGCAACCACCTCGTTGCCACGCTCTTCGAGCCAGGTACGCCGCTGCGCGGCCTCGCCCTTGCCCATCAGCATATTCATCACGCCCACGGTCTGGGGCAGGTCGAAATGGCCCAGCGCGACCGGCAACAGGCGGCGCGTGTCGGGATTCATGGTGGTTTCCCAAAGCTGCTCGGCATTCATCTCGCCCAACCCCTTGAAGCGGGAGATCTGCCAGCCGCCTTCCTTGATGCCGTCCTTCATCAGCTTGTCCTGGATCGCCACCAGTTCGCCATCGTCCAGCGCATAGAGCTTCTGGGCCGGCTTCTTGCCGCGCGCCGGCGCATCCACGCGGTACAGCGGCGGGCGCGCCACGCACACATTGCCGTTGTCGATCAGCTTGGGGAAATGCTTGAAGAACAAGGTCAGCAACAGCACCTGGATGTGCGCGCCGTCCACGTCCGCGTCGGACAGGATGCAGATCTTGCCATAGCGCAGGTTGGACAGGTCGGGCTCGTCATTGGCGCTGTGCGGGTCCACGCCGATCGCCACCGCGATATCGTGCACTTCGTTGTTGGCGAACAGGCGGTCGCGCTCGGTTTCCCAGGTGTTGAGCACCTTGCCGCGCAGCGGCAGGATGGCCTGGAACTCCTTGTCGCGCCCCATCTTGGCGGAACCGCCGGCGGAGTCGCCCTCGACCAGGAACAGTTCGTTGCGGGTGACGTCGGTGGATTCGCAGTCGGTCAGCTTGCCCGGCAGCACGGCCACGCCGGAGCCCTTCTTCTTTTCCACTTTTTGCGCGGCGCGCGTACGCGCCTGCGCCTGGCGGATCACCAGCTCGGCCAGCTTCTTGCCGTATTCCACATGATGGTTCAGCCACAGCTCCAGCGCGGGACGGCTGAAGGCGGACACCAGCTTCACTGCGTCGCGGCTGTTCAGGCGCTCCTTGATCTGGCCCTGGAACTGCGGGTCCAGCACCTTGGCGGACAGCACGAAGGACGCGCGCGCGAAAACGTCTTCGCTCATCAGCTTGACGCCCTTGGGCTGCAGCGCGTGCATCTCGATAAAGCTCTTGACCGCCTGGAACAGGCCTTCGCGCAGGCCGGACTCGTGCGTGCCGCCGGCGGGGGTGGGGATCAGGTTGACGTAGGACTCGCGCACCGGCGCGCCGTCCTCGGTCCAGGCCACCACCCAGGAAGCGCCCTCGCCTTCCGCGAAGCCTTCCTCGGCCGGGTTGGCGTCGGGGTCGGCGAAGTGCTCGCCCTCGAACATCGGCACCACCAGTTCGGCGCCGCTGCCCTGCGCCAGCGCTTCCACCAGGTAGCCCTTCAGGCCCTGGTCATACTGCCAGGTCTGGCGTTCGCCATTTTTCTCGTGCAGCAGCGTGACCTTGACGCCGGGCAGCAGCACGGCCTTGCTGCGCAGCAGGCGCTGCAACTCGGCCATCGGGATCGTGGCCGAATCGAAGTATTTCGCGTCGGGCCACACCTGCACCCGCGTGCCGCTCTTCTTCTCGCCGCGCTCGAGCTTGCGCGTGGCCAGCGGCACGGTGACGTCGCCGCCGGAGAAGGTCAGCGTGGAACAGTTGCCGTCGCGCCAGACGGTCACGTCGAGCTGGGTCGACAGCGCATTGGTGACGGAAACGCCCACCCCGTGCAGGCCGCCCGAGAAGGCGTAGGCGCCGCCCTTGCCCTTGTCGAACTTGCCGCCCGCGTGCAGGCGGGTAAACACGATTTCCACCACCGGGACCTGCTCTTCGGGGTGGATGCCGACCGGGATGCCGCGGCCATCGTCCTCCACGCTGACGCTGCCGTCGCGGTGCAGGGTGACCATGATTTCGGACCCGTGGCCGCCGAGCGCTTCGTCGGAGGCGTTATCGATCACCTCCTGCACGATATGCAGGGGGTTGTCGGTACGGGTGTACATGCCGGGCCGTTGCTTGACCGGCTCCAGGCCCTTCAGGACCCGGATGGAAGATTCGCTGTACTGACTGGTTTTGCTCGCCATGGAGTCGCTTGCTTAGTGGGATTCTCGGCCAGCCTTGGCGGGGGGCGCTTGCCGCACGCCAGCCAGGGGGGCCGGGCAGCCTGCATTGTAATGGAAGCGCGCAGCCGTCTTGGTGCCAATCGTGACTGCGCGTGACTGTGCTCCATACAACATATTCGACGCCGCCCCGGCCCCGGAGCGGCGCCCGACGCCACGAGCCGATGCGGGGTACACTCGCTCGCACAGGCGCGGCCCAGGCGGGTCCGGACCGCGCCGGCAAAACTAAAAACAGCACTACGCACACCGAGCCAGGATGCAGGACGCCATGCAGAACAACATTCAAAGCACGCCGGAAAAGGCACTTTCCCTCACAGCAGTCCTTATATGCGGTGGCCTACTCGTCACCTTGTCGATGGGTATCCGGCACGGTTTCGGCCTGTTCAACCTTCCCATCACGCAGACGCACGGCTGGAGCCGCGAGACCTTCGCCTTCGCGCTGGCGCTGCAGAACCTGATGTGGGGCGTGACCCAGCCGTTCACCGGCGCCCTGGCCGACAAGTTCGGCGCCTTCCGCATCATGCTGATCGGCATTGCACTTTATGTCGGGGGCCTGGTGGTCATGGCAATGGCCACCTCCGGCACCGCCTTCGCCTCGGGCGCCGGCATCCTGATCGGCATTGCGCAATCCGGCACCACATATAGCGTGGTGTACGGCGTGATCGGGCGCGTAGCCAGCCCCGAGAAACGCGTCTGGGCCATGGGCATCGCGGCCGCCGCGGGCTCCTTCGGCCAGTTCCTGATGATCCCCGTCGAGCAGACGCTGATCTCGGTGGCAGGCTGGCAGAACGCCTTGTTCGTGCTGGCGGTGCTGGCTTGCCTGATGCTGCCGCTGGCCTTCAGCCTGCGCGAGCCGCAAAGCGAGGGACACGGGAGCGGCTTCCAGCAGACCATCGGCCAGGCCGTGCGCGAAGCGTTCGGCAACCGCAACTTCCAGTTGCTGACGCTGGGCTATTTCGTGTGCGGCTTCCAGGTGGTGTTCATCGGCGTGCACCTGGCGCCCTACCTCAAGGATCGCGGCCTGACCGATCCCAAGATCGCCACCGTGGCGCTGGCGCTGATCGGCCTGTTCAATGTGTTCGGCACCTATAGCGCCGGCGCGCTCGGCCAGCGCATGCCCAAGCGCCACCTGCTGTCGATGATCTACATCACCCGCTCGGTGGTGATCGCCGCCTACCTGCTGCTGCCGCTGACGGCCGCCAGCACCTGGGTGTTCGCCGCCATGATGGGCTTCCTGTGGCTGTCCACGGTGCCGCTGACCAACGGCATCATTGCCCAGGTATTCGGCGTGCAGTATCTGTCGATGCTGTCAGGGGTGGTGTTCTTCTCGCACCAGATAGGCAGCTTCCTGGGCGCCTGGCTGGGCGGCTTCCTGTACGACCGCACCGGCACGTACGACATGGTATGGATGATCGCAATCGGGCTGGGCGTCGTCGCCGCGCTGGTCAACCTGCCGATACGCGAGCATGCGATCGCGCGCCCGCAGGCGGCAGCGGCATGAGCGCCGCGCGCGCCGCTGCCTTGCGGGCCGGCGGCTTCGCGGCGCTGGCCGCGTTGATGGCGCTGGGCTTCATGGCCTACCTGCGGCCGGCGTTCATGGTGGATCTGACTAACATGGTGCTGGCCTGGTGCGGGTAAGGACAGCGGGCGTCCCATGGCACCATGGGATGGGACGCCCCCGCCCGACCGCCCTGCCCCGTTACTGCGCCTCGGCCTTGGTCTTCGCCTCCAGCACTTCCCAGCGCTCCAGCGCCTCCAGCAGTTCCATGTCGATCTCATCGTGCCGCGCCGCAAGCTGCGCCGCCTTGCCCGCGTCGCTGACATAGAGCGAGCCATCCGCCAACTGCGCGCTGACGGCCTTCTGCTCATTCTCCAGCGAGGCAATGCGCTCGGGCAGCGTGTCGAGTTCGCGTTGCTCCTTGTACGACAGCTTGACCACGCGGCCGGGGGCGCGCGCTTCGCGCGGCTTCGGCGCTTCCGCAGCCTTGCGCTCGCCCGCGCGCGCTTCCTGCATGGCCGCGCTGCGCGCCGACTGCACCTGCCAGTCGGAGTAGCCGCCCACGTACTCGCGCCAGCGCCCGTCGCCTTCGGCGGCGATGGTCGAAGTCACCACGTTGTCCAGGAAGGCCCGGTCGTGCGAGACCAGGAACACGGTGCCGCTGTAGTCCTGCAGCAGTTCCTCCAGCAGCTCCAGCGTGTCGATGTCCAGATCGTTGGTGGGTTCGTCGAGCACCAGCACATTGGCCGGCCGCGCGAACAGGCGCGCCAGCAGCAGCCGGTTGCGCTCGCCGCCGGACAGTGACTTGACCGGCGAACGCGCGCGCTCCGGCGCGAACAGGAAGTCGCCCAGGTAACTCATCACGTGCTTGCGCTGGCCGTTGATCTCGACCCAGTCGCTGCCCGGGCTGATGGTATCGGCCAGCGAGCGCTCCAGGTCCAGCTGCGTGCGCATCTGGTCGAAATACGCCACCTGCATATTGCTGCCGTTCTTGACCTCGCCGGTATCCGGCGCCAGTTCGCCCAGGATCAGCCGCAGCAGCGTGGTCTTGCCCGCGCCATTGGAGCCGATCAGGCCGACCTTGTCGCCGCGCATGATGGCGCCGGTGAAATCGCGCACCACCATCTTGTCGCCGAAGGCCTTGCTGACATCGGTCAGCTCGGCGACGATCTTGCCGGAGCGCTCGCCTTGCGACACCTCCAGCTTGACGTTGCCCTGCACGTCGCGCCGCGACGCGCGTTCGTTGCGCATCGTCACCAGGCGCTGGATGCGGGCCACGCTGCGCGTGCGGCGTGCTTCCACGCCCTTGCGGATCCAGACTTCTTCCTGCGCCAGCAGCTTGTCGAACTTGGCCTGCTCGACCTGCTCGGCGGCCAGTTGCTCGGCCTTGCGCGTCTGGTAGGCGGCAAAGTTGCCGGGGAAGGAAACGAGCCGGCCGCGGTCCAGTTCGACGATGCGGGTTGCCACGCGGTCGAGGAAGGCGCGATCGTGGGTAATCAGCAGCACGCTGCCGCGGAAAGCCAGCAGCAGGTCTTCGAGCCAGCGGATCGCTTCCACGTCCAGGTGGTTGGTCGGTTCGTCGAGCAGCAGGATGTCGGGCTCGGCCACCAGTCCCTGCGCCAGCGCCACGCGCTTTTGCATGCCGCCGGACAGCGAATCCACGCGCACATCGGCGGTAAGGCTGAGTTGCGCCAGCGTGGTTTCCACTCGCGTACGCAAGCCCCAAGCCCCGGCGGCGTCGACTTCGGACTGCAGGCGGTGCAATTCGGCCAGCGAGTCCTCGTCGTGGTTATCGTCGAGCGCCGCCAGCGCCGCTTCATAGGCGACCAGCAGGTCGTGGACCTTGCCCAGGCCCAGGGACACGGCGTCGAACACGGTCTGGCCCGGCTCGAACTGCGGCTCCTGCGGCACATATGCCGAGGTCACGCCGCTCTGGCGCGCGATCAGGCCATCGTCCGGCGCGGACAGGCCGGCCACGATCTTGAGCAGCGACGACTTGCCGGAGCCGTTGCGGCCAATCAGGCCGACGCGCTCGCCGGCTTCGAGGGAGAAGTCGGCATGGTCGAGCAAGGCCACGTGCCCAAAGGCGAGCTGGGCGTCGGAAATCGAAAACAGGGCCATGGGAGCAATACGAAAGGAGACAGCGAAAGGAAGGCGACTCAAGCGGCTTGAACGCGCAGCCGCCCGCCGGCGTCGGCCGGCAAGCGGGCGGCAGGGTGCCAGGTAGCCGGCATTGTAGACCACCTCCGTGCGCCCTCGCCCGGAGGCGCGGCCCAAAAAAGAAGGGCCCGCGCTTGCGCGGGCCCAAGAGTCTCTCCTCGGTGCCCTGCTCGCAAGGCACGAACGGAGCATAGCAAGCGTCCCCGCCCGGCTCTAGTCGGACAAGTCCGTAAGGGAAAGTCCCGTCAACGCCCGCGGCCGCCCGCATCCTTCCGGGCCTGTTGCACGCCACGCAACACCCCACGCCGCGACCGTTGTCCGGCTGCTTTCCGCCGTGGAACAATGCTTGCCGGCCGGCAGGCCGCAGCACAACGGCAGTAGCAGCATAAAAACCGGTCCGAACCGGTGCAGGCGACCCAACGCCATTTCCGCTCGACGCCTTTTCCGCTTTTTTTGTACGGGGACATCCATGATCCATCCGGTTTGCCGGCGCCTGCGCGGCGCCGGGCTGGCGATTTCGCCCAGCCCGGTCCGCCTGCCGCTGCTGCTCCTGCTATCAACCTTGCTCACATTCTGGCTGGCCACTGGCGCCAGGCCTGCCGCGGCGCAGTCCGACGGCTCACCGGTGCTGCATCGCATTGCCCAGACCGGGGTGCTGCACATCGCCCACCGCGAGAGCTCGGTACCGTTTTCCTTCGTGGCCGACGGCAAGCCGCACGGCTATGCCGTCGACCTCTGCCTGCGGGTAGCCGATGCGCTACGCGGCGCACTCACACTGCCAGCCCTCAAGGTGGAATTCGTGCCCGTCACGCCGGCCAACCGCATCGCCGCGATCGTCGACGGCAAAGCCGATCTCGAATGCGGGTCCACCACCAATAACCGCGAACGGCGCGAACAAGTGGCCTTCACCATCCCGCACTACATCGCCGGCAGCCGCATGCTGGTGAGGACCGACTCCGGCATTCGCAAGCTGGGCGACCTGCGCGGCAAGACGGTGGTCTCCACGGCGGGCACGACATCGCTGGCCGTGGTTCGCCAGATCAACGGCTCCGGCGCCATGCAGATCCGCGTGGTGGAAGCCAGGGACCACGCCGAAGCCTTCGCCATGGTCGAGCAAGGCAAGGCCGACGCCTTCGTCATGGACGATGTGCTGCTCTACGGCCTGCGCGCGAACTCGCGCAACCCGGCCAGCTACACCGTCACCAGCGAACTGCTGACGATCGAGCCCTACGCCATCATGCTGTCGAAGCAGGACGCCGAGTTCAAGCGGCTGGTGGACAAGACGCTGGTCTCGGCCATCTACTCGTTCGAGACCCAGAAGCTCTACAAGAAGTGGTTCCAGTCGCCGATCCCGCCGCACGGCGTCAACCTCGACATCCCGATGAGCTACCTGCTGCGCGACTCCTTCAAGTTCCCCAGCGACAAGGTTGCCGACTAGCATCGCATGGGGCTGCGGGGAGCCGGCAATGCTCCAGGGCAGGGCAAGAACGGCGCAACTCGTGCGAAGATGACGGCCCGGCCGCTTTCGCGTGCTCGCCTAGTCAAGCCAAGTGTCCGTTCCATGTCCACTGCCACCGCCCCCCTGAAGCTGACCGACCTCTCCGTCTCCGCCCTGGTAGCCGGGCTGATCGCCATGCTGACCGGCTATACCAGTTCGCTGGTGCTGATGATCCAGGCGGGCCAGGCGGCCCACCTGTCGGATGCGCAGGTTGCCTCCTGGATCTGGGCACTATCCATCGGCATGGGCGTCACCACCATCGGGCTCACGCTGCTGACGCGTGTTCCCATTGTCATTGCCTGGTCCACGCCCGGCGCCGCCCTGCTGATCGCCAGCCTGCCCGGCGCGCCCTATCCGGAGGCGATCGGCGCCTTCGTGATGGCGGCGCTGCTGATGACGGCGGCGGGCCTGACCGGCTGGTTCGACAAACTGATGCGCGCGTTGCCGGCCAGCATTGCCTCCGCCCTGCTGGCCGGCATCCTGTTCCGCATCAGCGTCGACGTGTTCGTGCAAGCCCAGCAGCAAACCCTGTTGCTGCTGGTGATGTTCGCGCTGTACCTGGTGGGCAAGCGCTTCTGGCCGCGCTACGCGGTGCCTGGCGTGCTGCTGGTGGGCGTGGCGCTCGCCGGCGCGCTTGGCCAGCTGCATTTCGAATCGCTCCATTTCGCGCTGGCCAGGCCGGTGTGGACCACGCCGGTGTTCTCGCTGCAGGCTTTCGTCAGCATCGCCGTGCCGCTGTTTATCGTCGCGCTGGCGTCGCAGAATATTCCCGGACTGGCGGTGCTGCGCGCCGACGGCTATCACATAGCGGCATCACCGCTGATCACCGTGACCGGCATCGCTTCGGTTCTGCTGGCGCCGTTCGGCTCGCATGGCATCAACCTCGCTGCGATCACGGCAGCCATCTGCACCGGCGCGGAAGCGGATCCGGACCGCAACCGGCGCTATACGGCCGCGGTCGTTTGCGGACTCGGCTACCTGGTGGCGGGCGTGCTGGCCGCCAGCATTGCCGCGCTATTCGCCGCTTTCCCCAAGGCGCTGGTGGTCGCGGTAGCCGCCTTCGCCTTGCTTGGCTCGATCGCCAGCGGCCTGACCACGGCCATGCAGACCCCGGCGGAGCGCGAGTCGGCCCTGCTCACGTTCATGATCACCGCCTCTGGCATGACGCTGGCCGGCGTGGGTTCGGCCTTCTGGGGCGTGGTGGGCGGCATGCTGGCACTGCTGGTGCTGCGCCCGCGCACCGCTCCCCGGGCCGGATAACGCTTAAAGCAGCAGGAAGGCGATGTCCGCCGAACCGATGCCGGAGACCGGCGTGCCCTTGCGTCGCTGGAACAGGATGTGCTGAAGCACCCGGTCGCGGTGCTCGGCAAATGTGGATGGCTCGAAACGCAATGCGGTCAGCGCGTAGTGTTCGGCGAGCAGCTTGTAGACGCGGTGGCGCACCATCAGCATTTCGCTCTCGGCGCGCAGGCGGCTGATTTCGGCGCCGTTCTCCTCTTCCAGCTGCCGCATGCCCACCACCACGCGCGCATGCATGCCACGATAGCGGTCCAGTTCGCCATGCGCCTTGCACAACTCCTCGCGCAGCGCCCTCACCTCCTGCTGGAGCTTCAGGTTGTGCTGCACGCCGCGCTGGATGCGCGAGGCTTCTTCCAGCGCGACATCCGCCGCCGCAATCGTGTTCCGCCAGACCCCCTGACCCGTCGTGTGGCCCTCCGCCTGCGGCCACACGGTCTGTACCTCACCCTCGCCATTCATGGCGCTCCCCCTGAGAACCTGACTCCCCCGCCGTTGGCTTTATGACGTCTGCCAACTGGTCGGGACTACCGCGAACACCCCACAGGCGATCAATCGGATCGCCGGCGCTTCGGCAATGAAGCACCCAACTCCGATTGAAGTGCGCATCACGATGTCGGACAACCACCCGAAAGGAGGGATCGCCAGCGCATGCGCGCGCACCGACTGTGGTTTGTACTGTACACCGCAGGTACGCGCAGCGGTTGCCGCTCATCCTGACAGCCAGCGGAGGTATGGGAAAATGTGGCCCCGACGACAGCTAACAAGAAGGACTCACCGATGAACGCTTACGTGCTCCTGGCCCTCGCCATCGCGGCCGAAGTCATCGCCACCAGCAGCCTCAAAGCGTCCGAGAGCTTTACGCGCCTGTGGCCAAGCTTGCTGGTGGTAGCCGGATACGTCGGCGCCTTTTTCCTGCTGATGCAGGTCATGAAGACCGTGCCGGTAGGCATTGCCTACGCCATCTGGTGCGGCGCCGGCATCGTGCTGGTCACGCTGATCGCCAGCGTGCTCTATCGCCAGGTACCGGACCTGGCGGCGTGGGCAGGAATCGGGCTGATCATCGCGGGGGTTGCGGTGATCCGGCTGTTTTCGAAGATGGGGGCGGCGCACTGAGGCTACGGCGTCGCTGCGCGAGCAGACGATGGCCACCGGCCGTCGAGCCTCTGGCCGACCGGAAACGTCAGCCGTACAATTTCCGCAAGAACGGATGTGCACCTGACAGTCCAAATGCCGCCCGAAGCGCTGCTTCGGGGTCGTCAACTCGCTCTGCTCTATCCATGGAGTCGACATGAAGAAGATGATACTGGCCGCCACAACAGCACTGCTGTGCGCCGCAGCGTCAGCCGAGGACGCCTACATCTACCCGACCGAGAATATGAAAGTCGGGGAAACCGTCCAACTGCAATCTCCGACCGTCCTGTTCATCAACAAGAAGTGCGACCTGCCGGTCGTCGATGCCGCGCACATGCGCTTCTATGCGTCTTATCGCAGCGATGCGTCCAATCGCGGCACCTGGGATACCGGCTGCTGGGCGAAGAACATCCACGGCGAGGCGATCATCGTCGTGCTGAGGATGCCAAACAGGACGATCGCCCTCAAAAGCCTGGCACGCGCCGACGTCCAGAAGGATGGCACCGCCACGATCAAGGCGTTGCCCGCCCAGGGCCGCTAGCGCCACCAGCCGAAGGAGGCCTTGATTGATTTGGGGATGGGGGATTTCGGAGAACTTCCGCGAACCAGAACCAGGCCATGGTCCCGGCGGCAGGAATCATAAAATCGGCTGTAAGCGATACTGGAAGCCGATTTATCCGAACATGATTTTCATGGTGCCACGTCCAGTGCCACGAAAAAATATTGATGAATCGCTTCCACGCCCCGGGCAAGGAAAAGCGGGGGATCGTCATCGTGCCGCGGGCGGAATGGGAGGACTGGCTGACCTGCCGGGATCGGGTGCGGGCGCGCAACTTTATGCGACTGTACCCTGCGGATATGATGGCGGATAAGCCAGCACCTATCCAGCGTCAAAGCTAGCCCGAAGGGACACCCCCACCTGTCGGGTACTCGGGCAGCCCAGGCAATGGCGGCGGCGGTAGCGACGAGGAATCACTTTGCTCCGCCTCTGCCTCCCCAAGCTTAGAAGCCTGAGTGACGTAGTTCACGCGAATGTCAAGGTCAAATTCTTGGCCGCAACTCTCAGCGCAGCCGCACCTCACCCGATGCCGCACCTTCATAGGCAGTTCCAACACCTTCATCTCCACCCCGAACCGACGAACAGTCTTGCAGTACGGACAAGTTGCCGCGACTGAATATGTCATTGCGACTCCTATTTTGGTGGAGAGTTGTCACAAATGTACCCCTGGTAGTCGCGCACAACAATGGTATTAGTACTTCAGGACTAAGGAGCACCCTCGACTAAGGCCCCTTTACTGGCAGGCAGCCACGGGAATGGATACCACGCGGCTAAATTCGCAATTGAAGACGTCCGCGCCTTCCTGGCCGCAGAGCAGCCCAGCAAGGACAAACGCGACACCGCCACCACCGCGGCGCGCGACGACGAGCACGGCAGCGGGCAAATGGCCACGGCCGCGGCGTGCTACGCCATGCAGGGGCGCTACCACTATTCGAACGCCGGAAGCCCTCCGCACGTCTGGCCGTGGGATGCATCCTGGTGAAAGCCGAAAGCCTCCCGCAGAAACCTGGTGCGCGCCGGCGCCCTGATCCTGGCCGAGATCGAGCGTATCGACCGCGCCGCAATCGCCGAAGGAGAGCCGAAGTGATCGCCCCGTGCAGCTCAGCAGCGGCCCTTCTTCGCCTGACCAGGCGGGCAGAAGGACTCATTCCCGTATTGGTCTACTCGACAATTCCCCTTCTTGGCTTGCCCAGGAGGGCAACCGTTGCCCTGGTCGCCCCGATAGTTGTCATAGGGCGCCACCACGCAGCCGCCAAGCAAAGTGCCCGCGGCGATCAACATCAAGAGAATGGGTTTCAAGGCTCGTTCCACAGGGGGATTATTGATTTGTCGACAGCATACCGGTCGCCATCCAGCGCATCTGTAAAAAATCGTGAACACGCGCAAAGCGTCTCAATCCCCAACGCGCAGGCATTCACCGTTATCGCCGCTATCGTGGCCCCATGTCGGGGTCACATTGAATCCGTTCAGATCGCATCTGTCCAGCCCGAACGCCCCTTCGTAAGGAGACGCGTAGCAGAGCCGCAGAAATGCGCCGCAGGCAACGGCAATGGCGAGAACGGTAGTCATTTGTCGGCAATCGGAATTAAGCGTTGGGGGCAAACAGGCTACCAGCGTCGACCAATTTCAATTGCAAAGAATAGTCGGCAAAAAACCGAGGTGCTCGCATGATGGTCCGCCGCGAATCCACCACCTTTGGCATGTGCTCAGGCCTGGGCGGCGGCGCCAAGGGCTTCAAGAAGGCCGCGTCGCGCGTCGGCAACATGGTCGCGACCTGGCGCTGCCTGGGCGGCATCGACGTGGACCCGGCAGCCGCGCGCGACTTCGAGCAGCTCGTGGGCGTGCCCTGCACCGTCATGGACCTGTTCACCCGTGCGATGTACGGCAAGGAGCCGCCGGCAGGCTGGCGCGAAGCCACGGCCGCCGACATCCGGCGCGCCGCCGACAACGAGACACCCGACTGCGTGTTCATCTCGTCACCGTGCAAGGGCGCGCCCGGGCTGCTGTCCGAGGCCTTGAGCCGCACGCCAAAGTACCAGGCCCCCAGGCATGCGGCGCAAGCGCGGCGATCACTACCTGACCGGTGGCCAGGCGTGGTGGGCTGGGATCAGTCGAGCGGCGCCGTGTCGGCAGCTGCTGGGTACGACAACGGCCGGTGGTCGGTGGCGGACCCGCGCCTGCCCGCGGCGAATGACAAGCTGATCGCCATCATCCGGGCGCTGGACGGTACCTGGCACCGCCCTTTCACCACGCTGGAACTGGCCGCGCTGCAGTCGCTGATCGAGCCGGAGGAATACCGGGCCCCACGTTCTACCGCGCCGAATATCCAGACAACATGCTTGGCAAGTACGAGAACTTGCCGCCGGCCGAGGCCATCACCTGGAAGCCGAGCATCCACATGCCCCGCGCGCTGTCGCGGATCCTGCTGGAGATGAACGCCGTGCGCGTCGAGCGGCTGAACGACTGCAGCCAGGAAGACGCGGAGGCAGAGGGGGTCCAGTGCGATATGTCCGCCCTCACCTTCCGCGACCATTTCCACGCCCTTTGGGACCGGATCAATAGCACCGACGCGTGGGCGGCGAACCCCTGGGTGTGGGTGGTGGAGTTCAGAAGATGCTAGTCGTCACAGTCAACGCTGATCTGGTCAATCTCTCGTTTCGCAACTCGATATGCGTCATCGATAGCGATCACTTCCGAGGCTGCGGGCAGGTCCACCGATCGCTTGCGACATCTTTCGTCTGGATAGAGCTATCCCGGCCCCTGTACTTGAAGTTCATATGTGCCTCCCCGAATTTCCGAGGACCGTAGCACCGAGTGTGATTGACCCGAATGGCGATACGGTTCGTGAATCAGTGAGAGTCTGGGTTCGCCCGGCCTTCATCTATCAGCTTCTCGGCATAGTCGCGCGCATGCTGCCACGCCTCGCCTTCGGAAAAGTACTGCCCAGGCACGGGTTCGTGCTCGAATATCTTGATCGAACTGCCGTCCGCCCCCTTCGCACAGATCGTCACTTCGCCATGCCAAGGCCCACCGGTTGGGGACGTTGCGGAAGCCTCATACCAGTGATCCTTGTAGTACGTGAAGCCTTGGAGATCCATAGCTTTCTCCAGTTGTTCAAGAGAATCGTAGCACGGCCTAAGGACCCACAATCAGCTTCATTTCGGCCGTTGCCCTGCCCTCCGTCAGGATGTACCACTAGTGTATCGCCGCCTCGCCAGGAAACTGGAGCGCACATCCGCACGATCACAAATAGCGACGGATACAGGCGACCCAAGGCGGACCCTGGCGAACGCCGAAAGCCCACGAGGCCTTGATTTTCCTGGGAGGGGAGGACTTCAGAGAACTTCTACGAACCGTATTATGGTCCCGCCGGCAGGAATCATAAATCTCCTTGCAAGCCTTATATTTATTGGCGTTTCCGAAATATGATTTATTCGATGCCCCTTCCTGTGCCCCTAAAATATTTTGTTGGGTCTTAGGACTGCCTCGTTATACTGTATATCCATACAGTACTTTCAGAGTGCGCCAATGCTCACCTGCGATCCGGACACAGTCTACCTGTACAGCCAGTCCCATGGGGCTGCGCGTTTGGCCATCCGCCGCCCCCACCTGACCATCGACGATCCGCTGCTCACCGCCGACACCTGGAACCCGGAGGTCGAGGCCGCGGCGCAGGGCCGCAAGCGCGACGATCACCCTGACGGGGGTCGATACAGCGGCGATCATGGCCCTGCCGTGGACAATCGACCGCCTGGCGTTCGATTACCAAGGCGCTTCGCTGAGCTTCCAGCTTGCCAAAAGCATCCAGTTTGCCGGCCCGCGCTCGATCTGCCTGCGCACCCGCGGCGAGCGGCACTACGCCACCCGGCAGGAGATGGCATGTTCCCTGTGACCTACCAGGCGGCATCAATCTTCCTGGAAACCCAGTTCCTGCCCGGCGACACGGCCGAGCTGCGCCTGGACTGCGAAGGCGTCACCGTCACGGCCAACGCCGTCACCGTGCACGGCATCGAGACGCGCCACATCGAGAAGATGCTGTGGACGGCCGATTACCTGTCTTTCGAGCAGGACGGCCAGCACCACCGGATCAAGGTTGCCCGGCCGGCGGTGAAAACGCCGCTGCGCGCGCGGTTCCCGCGCCGCTGACTAGCTGCGCCCGCCTCGCCATGCCACCCAACACCCCAGAGAACTGGGCCCGAGCCCTGCGCCACGCCGTTCGCGGCGGCACGCCGGATGCCTATGGCGATCCGTTCAGCATGCGGCTGTACCTCCTGGACCCTTACGGCCAGCCGGTCCATACGATGGACGGGAACGCTCATCATGAATTCCTGAGGGGCTGGTTCAAACGTTTCGTGCTGCGCACTGACCTTCCCGAGCAGGATGCCCGCGTCTGGACATGCTTCTGCCCATGGTCGAACACGATGACCGACAAACCGGTTTTCCTTACCCACCTGGTCGGCAGCGGCATCGACAAGATCTTCACCTCGGCGACGTGGCAAGATGCGCAGGACAAGCACCGGCGCGTCTCGGAAAAGGCGCGCCGGGTGTTGCCGCTCACGCCCTTGCCAGGAGATGAGGATGTGCACTAACTATGCCCCGGTGCAACGCCAGTTGCTGCGCGACGTCTTTGGCGTCGAGCCGCCGCCCCTGGACTATCCGCCGGAGACCTGGCCGGACTATGCCGCGCCGATCATCGTGGGCGGCGACAGCGGTGCGCGCCAGGCGCTGGTCGGCACGTTCGGGATGGTGCCCAAGACGCGCATCCCGCCGGGCGTGGCCAAGTTCGACACCACGAACGCGCGATCGGAGACGGTCGGCGAGAAGCGGTCGTTCTCGGGGCCATGGAAGAAAGGCCAACTCTGCCTGGTGCCGGCCACCAGCTTCTACGAGCCCAACTATGAGAGCGGGCCCAAGTCGGTGCGCTGGAAGATCTGGCTGAAGGACGAGCCTGAGTTCGCCATCGCGGGCCTGTGGCGGGATTGGCCGGACGAGGCCGGCGCCGAGGTGTTCAGCTTCACCATGCTGACCATCAACTCGGACAAGCATCCGCTTATGAACCGCTTCCATGCCCCGGGCAAGGAAAAGCGGATGATCGTCATCGTGCCGCGGGCGGAATGGGATGACTGGCTGACGTGCCGGGACTCAGAGCGGGCGCGCAGCTTCATGCGGCCCTACCCGCCCGAGTTGATGGTTGCAGAGCCGGCGCCGCGCGCGCCGCGAGCAAAGGCGGCCGAGTAGCCCACTCCTGAGTGGGGTGCATCAGCACAGGTATGTCCGTCATCATTGCATCCCTACCATTCCATTGGAGACAGCAATGCAGGATGACCAGATCGACAATGTTGCGGCAACCCTTGCTGCAGCGCTCTACACCACAAGAGCCTCCAGTTCTTCAACGCTAGCCGCAATGGCGTCCCAGGTATCGCCGGAGAGACGAATCGTCGAACTCTTCGTGGGGGTCCGCAGGGAACTGGTCGAATCAAGGTCGCGGCGGAATCGTGACCAGACGCCAACGCCGTAGCGCCTAAGGCGCCTGCCATGCATTAGGAGGAGGCAGGGCGCCTTATTCTTCCGCATCTGCCGATAACTGGTCGGCCAGCCTGCCGCGCAATCCCTTCGGCGCCGCCTTCAGCATCCGACTTGCACTCGGTGTAGCCATCTGCTTAACCTTGCCCACCAGTTGCTTGTTCGTGATCTCGATCGGCGAATCGGGGTTCTTCTCGTTCCAGTCGTTGAACCAGGCCACAGCGCCCTCCTCAACGCCGCCGCGCGCGCACCTCGTTCTCCAGGTCCGCCAGCCGCTTCCCCTGTTCGTGGGATGCCAATCTGCGGCGGCGGCACTAGAATCCCGTCCTATGACGAGGTGGTCATCTGCCACATCACAATTAAGAGAACGGGAGTCGGGATGATCGAGTTGAATCGCTTACGCCGAAGCGCGCTCGCGCTTGCCGGCGCGGCCTTCCTTTTCGTCGCAGCCGGCGCTGGAACGGCGATTGCTCAGGGCAACAACTGCGATTGCCAGGAGATTGTGGGGGCCTGCTCCGCGTCCATTTCGGTCGTGCCCACGGAATCAACCAAGGGCTCTTATGGTGCTGACCTCAACATCCAGTCGACAGTGCCAAACTGCGCGAAGGTAGATTACTACGTTGACAGCACCCCCTACTTCACAATCCTGAGTCAGGGCAACCGAGGGACAGATCGCGTGTTCGGCAACAAGCCAATCACGCGCGCCAACATCTCCGATGTGTCATGCAAGGTTTGCAAATCGCAGAACAATGCGAGGGCGGATCGAACAGACAACAGTGGCAAAACAAGCTCAGGCGAAGTGAATGTATCTGGAAACTGGCAAGGTGTATGCCCGGGTGCCCCTGGGTGGTGGGGGTCGGGTGGACAGCTATCAGAATCCAGAAACCTCGCAGTGACCCAGAACAAGGTATCAGGCTCTATAACCACCAAGGCTGAGTCGTCCCCAACCTACACTGGCACACTACAGGGATCAATCTCTGGCAACACTATGAATCTGAGCAGCACCTTCGGGAGCACGCATAGTATGACCATCTCCGATGACGGGAGTACATTGACTGACAAGTGGTGCAACAAAGACGGTGGTTGCAGCACTTGCGTGCTGCATCGCTAGCTCACGCTACACGAGTAGCCTCCAACGGCAGCGCCACTCTTCATTCCGCAGATCCGTCCGCTGCTGCTCACTGGCAGGCAGCGACCGCCACTTTCAGCCTAACCTCATACCCCGCCCGCAGCGCCAGCTCCACCAGCGCCGCCCGGAAGAACTCGAAGTCGCTGGCGGTCGCCGGCACCTTCGCCAGCGGCCAGTCCGGCTCGGGGATCTCCGGCGCCTTGCATGGCACAGCCACCGGAACCCTCACCTCCACCGGCCTCTCGATCACCTCCTGGGTTGCGGCACAGCCGGCCAGCATGAGCACCGCAAGTGCCGTGCACGCCGCGAGATTTCGAAATTTCGCAAGTTGCCCCTTCATAGTTTCCCCCGCGTGAAGGTCTGCCGCAGCCCGTGCAGCGACGCGCATTGCTCCGAGCCCGGCACCTGCGCCTGGATCTTGCTGGCCAGCAGCGTGTACTTGGACTGGGCCACATGCGCTTCGGCGTCGGCCTTCGCCGCGGCGTAGGCGCGGATCTTGGCTTGCGCCTCGAGCGCGGCCACCGCGGCGTTCTGCGTCGACACGGATGTCGCCAGCGCCTGGTTGTCGCGCTTGGCCTTGACCAGGTCGGCCCGGGCCTGTGCCAGCTCAGCGCGCGCCGAATCCCGCTCGCCGCGGTAGACCCAGACCGAGCCACCGGCCAGCGCCAGCACCACCAGCACCGCGACGAAGAAGATCCGCTGCGGCGTGGCGAAGACGGCTTTGATGGCCGCCCCGATAGCGTCAAGAATCGGCATGGTGGATCACCTCCGTGGGGCTGAACTGGTAGCCTTCCCGCGCGTACTTCTGGGCGATCCAGAGCGGGAACGGCATGTCATGGATGCCCTCGTCCTTGCCGGTGTGGTGGGCCTTGCACAGCAGCAGGCCGTTCACCGTCATGTCGTCGACGAAGGCGTAGGGGTCGGCCGAGTCGAAGTGGTCCCAGTCGAACGCGGCCGCGTGCGGGCCCAGCGCGCCGGTGCGCGCGAAGGTGGCCACGCTGGCCCAGTCGATCATGTTGGCCAGCGATCGCTCGATAGGATGGTGGTGCGCCTCGAGCGGATGGCCACTCTCTTCCGCCGTGGCGCCGCAGATGAAGCAGCGCCCGCCCTCGCGCGCGATCAGCGCCTTCTTGGAATGCAGGAACAGCGGCGTGGTGGTGCGGGCTTCGTGCCCTGGCAGCAGCACGTCGACGGCCAGGGTCTCTTTCTCTTCGTGGGTCTGGGTCACAGTCATTGCGCCGGCCTCCAGCTGACGGAGCCTCCCGGCGTAAAGTCGAAAGCCAGACCGAGATGCGTCTCGATGGTCGCCCGGTCCTCCGGGGTGGCATCCTGCAGATGCACCATGTAGAACTTCCCGTAGGTCGTCGGGGCTGCGGGCTTGCCGGCCTCGTGCCAGGAAAACGTAGGCTCCCCGGTGTTCGGGTCGAATCGCCCGGTAGAAACGCGAATCCACTTCCCGGCATCGATCTCTTCCTGGCGCGGGTAGCTGCAACTGCAACGCGACTCCAGCATCCCCGCGTGCGGGTTGGGGATGTTCTCGAAGTACGCCTTGTGCGGCCAGCCATATTTCCGGTCTGCGAAGTGCCCGGCCGCGCCGGCACGGATGGCGGCGGCGACGTCGGCCGGGTGCATCGATCCGCAGTATCCGCAGCTGCGAAGGCGGCCAGTGGTCTTGCCGGCCTCGATGTTGGGGGCAGCGGCATCGCGCCAGGGAACAAGGCGATCCGGGTAGCTCTGAATGCCAAAGTGATTCATGTCGTGCAGATGTGCGACGCTCTTTTCCTGTTCCATTGCAGTGCTCCAGAAATGAAAATGCCCCGCGCACGGCGGGGCTAAGTATGGTGAAGGTTGGGGTCAGGCGTGCAGCACGGCCTTGGCTTTGGCCCAAAAGGCGCGCCGCTCGGCAATGCCGTTTATTCCGCCGTTGATGGCGCGGGTCAGTCCGACAAAGTCGCCGGCGTCGGCGAAGCGGTTCAGGCTGTGGGTATGCCAATACCAGCCGGCGGACGCCGCCGCGTGCGCGGGTTGCTCGAGCAGCTCGGGATGCGTCAGCAGGTCCAGGTGCAGTCCGAACCCGCACAGCACGTAGTTCTTGCGACCGGTGACCTGGATCAGGCCGCGCCCCATGAACCGCTTGCCGTCGCCCGGCTCGGTATTGCCCAGGTCCGCGCTGCCCTCATACCGGCGCTGCGCGGGTGTCGGACCCCAGATCTCGCGCAGCAGGCGCAACTGCCCGGACTCGTGCGCGACCTGAGCCAGGAAGGCAGCCGCGCGCGTGGGCGTGTTGACCTCAAACTGCAACATGGCGGCGGCCAGCGGCATAGCGAACGCATCGGCCCGAGCGCCGGCCAGCGGCATGATGGCGTGCAGCTGCGCGGCGGTGATGAGCGTCTCAGCCATGCTTCACCCCAGCCACCGCGTCGCGCAACTCGTCTGCCACCTCGGCTAGGTCCTTGTCGCGCCGGCGCTCGATGAAATTGAACATCCAGCGCACCACCGCCCAGGCCGGCAGCCCGCACGAGAACACCAGCCCGAAGAGCGCCACCAGACCGATGTACTCATGCGTCCAGGCCTGCAGCCCGAAGTACTGCACCACCGCCGCGCCGCCGGCGACGCTGCCCACCACCGTCGAGATGAGGGCAACAGCCCACTCCGCTGTGCTTCTAGGTTTCATCATGATCATCACCACGATTGCGGCCAGGCCGCTGGCACCCGCTGCCACACCGGCGGTACCGCTGATTGCTTTGAATGCAGCCGCACCCGCGGCCATTGCTGCGGCGCTGTCGCTGATTGGTTCGGACATTTGTGACCCCGGAAAAAAAAAAGCCGCTCAATGGCGGCTATGGTTGGTTTTGCTTGACTGTGGGATGTGCGCGGGCCCGGTCCTGTAGAATGCACGCGACCTAGCAAACAGGGGATAGATGTGGGAATTAATCGGGTTATCTTGGAGTGGTTCGACCATCTCGCCGAAGTTGGCAGCTTTGAAGGAAAGTCGTCTGTCCTCGAGCTTGGGCCGCAGGATTTCTTCTTTAGCGGCGAGGACATTACGTCGGTTTCGAACCGTCGGCTGAAAGGGCATATGGTTGGTGAAACCGTATCGCTCATCTGCAATACAAGCGTTCCCTTCCGGGAGAAACAAGCCGCCTTCTATTCCCTCTTCGGCCTAAACGACTACAAGTCAACAGACCAATACGACAAGCGAGCGGACTTCGATTTCGACCTCAACTTGTGCACTGAGTCGCCGGAGAAGTATGACGTCATCGTCGACAGCGGAACAAACGAGCATGTCTTCAACGCCTCGAATGTCTTCGTCTTCACCCACAACTCACTCAAGCCGGGTGGCATCGCGCTGAAGATTCTGCCGACCTACGGGGACAATACGCACGGTTTCTTCAATATTCACCCGACGGTCTACTTCGATGTTGCTCGGGTGAACGGATACAAGATTCTCGACTTCCGCTACATCGACGACATGTCCGGCAGAACAAAGGAGCGCGGAATCGAAAGCTTGATTTCGAGGGGCGATTTTGAGCGCGGCCTGACATCCTTTGCCGGCAGTGCTGATCTGCAATCGAGGATCTCCGAGAACTTCTCAAAGAACCTGGAGCGAGCCATCCTCAACGGTGGTCACCGGCAAGCCCATTTTTGCGTGGACTATTGTTGTGTGGCGATGCAGAAGATGACTGACGAACCTTTCCGTTACCCTGGGCAGGGCGTCTATCTCACGGAATTTGGGGACTCGTGAGTCTTCTGGCGCGCGTGCCCTGCGGATGACCCCGCAACCAGAGCAGCATCTCATGCAGGTGGTATCGGCCACATAATGTCCGTGGAGGAGAGATCGACTCGACTCACGGCGACCCGGTATTGCTTCCATGCCTTCAGGGTGGCGACGTCAGCATCAGTCGCAGTGCCCAAATCTGAAGCATCCTGCAGAGGGGCAATTCGCAAGGCTGCCACGACCAGCAAAGTATCACGTGTGGCCTGATTATTCGCCTTTGCGGCGCCCAGGTCTGCGTACGGCACCCATTGGCTACCGTCATAGCGCGCCTTCCCAGGCTCTCCATCAAAATCGTCCGGCACGGGCACTATGGTGTCCTTACCGTTGGCCTCCATGAAGCCAAATGCGTTGAGTACGCCATTGCTATCGACGAATGCGTTCTTCATTTATGCGCCTCCATTGGGCATGACGTAATAGATCAGATCGTGTGACGCAACTGCCCCGCTACCATTCACCGTGGACATGTAATAACGATAGGCTTGCGAGATATTCGGGATTTCCACAAGAGGGCCTGAGCATGTTTGCGTCTGCCCTGTTGAAGCGGAACCCGTAATCCCAAAGTCAGATTCTTGAAACGTAGTCCCGGAGACCAACTCCAAAAAATGCGAGATGCCGAGGGTCGGGCCTGCGCCAGTCAGACCTTGTATCTTGCGGATTGAAAGGCCATATGCACACGCATTGGGGGGAATGAACGACGACACGCTAACGGACGTGCTGCTACTTGCACTGCCATTATTCACGGCGCTTTGGGCTGCGACGTAATAGGCGCGATTCGTTCGAAAATAGCTCGCCACAATCTGCGACGACGCATTGAAGCGGACGGCCCCGATGTAGCCCCAATGGGTGTAGCCAGTAGGCAGCGTCGGGCCGGCCGGCGGCGCCGAAGCGCTGGCTACCGTCGCCAGCGTGGTCCCATTCCAGACGAAGTACAAGTGGATCCACGAGGATGCCGAGAAGGCCCCTGCCTGGTCACGACCATTGGCCGCAGGTCCGGCCAAGCCGACATCGCACGTCAGCGTGCCCGTGTTGGCAATGGACTTGACCCCGCCGCTGATCGGGTTCCATACCGTCACAAGGTCCGCCGACACGTCGAACTTCGTGTTCGGCGTGGTTGCGTTATTTGAGCCTACCAGGCCGCGCGAGCCGTAGGCGGCAGACTGCCCGATCTGAGCCGCATGATTGCTCTGCGTCCCAGCAGCGACCTGTAGCGCCCCGCCCGTGCACTCCAGCAGTACCCACGAGCTGATATCCCCCCGCCAGATCGCCGAGGCCTTACCGTTGGCAACCATCTCACCGCCCTGCAGCGCGCTATGGGCGCCACCGACCAGCGGCAGCGCGCCGAGACCGTTGACGTTCAACGTGGAGGCGCCGGTGTTAGCGGTCTTCACCTTGAATGAGAGCACCATGCCATCGGTCAGCGCGGTGATGGCAGGGCTGTAGCTGACCACGTAGGTATTCGCCGAGCCAGTATCCACCGCGGTCGTCAGAGCGCTTTGCTGGATCGCGTGCAGCAAGTCCGCCGGCAGGATCGGCGCGTTCGCCGCCTGTGAGATGTTGGCCGACGTGATGGTCGTCTGGCCGTTGGCGACGGTCACCACCCACAGGCCCGTATAGCCCGCGTCCGGGGCCGGGGTCACCTGTGAGCCAGTGGTCGCAGCGACGCCCGCCTTTACGCTAATGTTGACGATGCCTTTGCGCGCGGTGGCCTGCTGGGCACCGCTGTTGTTCGGCCCCGACCACGCCTGCGTGGGGTTGCTGGCGTTGTAATACGGCAGCGCGATCAGGCCGGCGTCCGTGTCGAGGTAGGCCGCCTGGATCAGGTAGTTCACGCTCTGTCCGGCCGTGGCCGGCGCCGGGCAGCTCAGCGTCACCGCATCCAGCGAGATGCCCTGCTTCAGGATGCTGTGCGTGGTGTCTGCCGGCAGCGACGAGTAAGCGGTGGCGTCAATATTGGCGAGGCTGTAAATCTCGCCCGGGTTCACGACCACCTGCAGCGACGCGGGGCCGGTGGGCACGCAGCCGAGGCCGTTGACGACCGTCGCGGTACCGAGCATTGCCGCGGCCAGCTTGGCCAACGCGATCATGGCGAATTTGTTGGTGTTCAGCAGGTCCGTTTCGAGGGGGATCTGCCCCGGATATACGATCTGGCGGTCCATTTAGGCTCCGGAAATGAAGAAGCCCGCACGTGGCGGGCTTTGGCTGAATTTAGGGACATCTGGTCATACAATTCTTACAAATTAAATTTATTGCATATCAGATATTATTTTGATTTAATTCGCGCCGCGCAGCATCTGCTGTGCCCCATTGCGCTTCTGCTTCTGCGCAAGACCGGCAAGGATTTCCCGTCTCGGCCGGTCTTCTTTTTATGCTCACACCCGATACGGCGCCCCCCGATACTGGCCCCGGAAAAGTGAAAGCCGCCCAAAGGCGGCTGGTAGGCTGTGCTGCTCCGGCTACTCGCCGGTTTCCTCTTGAAACGCTACCTGCTGTGCTGTGGCGTATCCGAGGATCATTAACTGATCGTCATCGAGTTTCGCAGACTGCTCCGGCAGTTCCACGATCGGCGTTTCGGGATACATGTCCGCGAGGAGCGTCTCGGCAACCTCTCGGGACTCGAATGGACCGAAGTGAATAACACTTTGGCCGTTGACTTCTGCAAAGGAACATTCCCCTGTTTCTAGCGGGTAGAACACCACCAATGTGCGCGCATGTTGGTCCATGGTAGCCTCCAGATCTTGTTATGTATCCCAAACATAACTATCGATACTGGCGAGCCCCGCCGCGACCGGCGGGCGCCTTCCGTCTGCACCACAATTTTAGGAAATTTGTCTATACAGACAAGTATCGTCAAGCCCACACACGATACGGCGTCCCTGGCTCCGGCGCGACAACGATACTGCCCAGCGCCGCCGCCTCGCCGGCGGTCAGCGGGCGTTCCAGGCGCAGGTTCACGTGCCACCCAGGCACAGCCGCCGGCGGCGTGATCACGTTGCCGTCGGCATCCCACTCCCCGCCCTCGTAGATCGTGCCGATGGTCGAGAGGTTGACGCCCTCGGCGGGCATACGTTGCGTCTCGCCGCCCTCGGTATATTCGACCGTCAGTTCGGCGGCCAGCAGCGCAGCGCGCACGGTATCGCGGTCGGTCCCGCGCAGGTAGTAGTCGTGGAACATGGTCACCTCACGCGGTCAGGGATTGGAGTTCGACGTTGGACATGCGACGCGGAATGAAGCGAACGTTTCGCAGCCAGCCGTTTAGCCAGCCTGGATTACTGGCCAATCGCCCCAACCGCATTTCCGTCATACCTGACGGAGCGATCGCCGCTGCGCTGGCCACGGTTCCGCCATTGAGACAAATCGCGTCATTCTGTGCAGCGCCGTATGCAACGGCAACTTTTGCCACCGCGCCGACGACAACAGAATTGGCAGTAGTAATGTCCACGACAGCCCCTCCAGCCTTACGGGAAAACTTCACATTGCCCGTAACATTAGGCCAAACTGCAAAGTAGTTGTTCAGCGCAGAGTCACAGATAGTTATCACCCCACCGAACGAATCGCCCGCAACACCGGAAGCAATTCTCGGCACCATAAATTCCGCGTAGACAGTCCCCTCACCTTGACTGAAGCCAATCTTGCTGAGGTCGGTAATGGTGGCATTGTCTGCGGCACGGGTTGCTTGGGCAGATGTGGTAACGATCGCCGAAGAGGGATACGCACCAGCCTCCAATTGGTGGTGATGCACGATGACCGATTTGCCAGCGCCCGAGGCCGAGCCGTCGGTAATCGGGTATGGGTAGGCATTCAGCGTCTCGCCGCCGGCGTTGGTCGTGGCTGTCCAAAGCAGGTACACCGCGCCGCCGTTCGGCCCCAAGTTTGACAGCTTGACGGCACCATAGGTAACGGTGCCCGTGCCTGAGGCAACCGACGCCACTCCCGTTGTGAGGTCTAGATTTACACCACCCCAGATTCCTGGAGTACCCGATGTTTTATAGAAAAGGAGTCGCGTGATCGCGCCAGCTACAGAGGCGGGATCAATCTCAATGATCGACCACGTGCACATTGGACCGGTAGCCGTGAACTGCGCGCCGTTTGCAGCTGGCGTGTTTGGCCCACCAGCACCGACCATGACGAAGCGCTTTGCCTGCTGCCCGGCAACAAGGGAAGCTGCATTCGTGATCGTGTAGTAAGTGGGTGCTGTGACCAACCCATACATACTCGGCCAAAGTAGATTCGTCCGCAACTCCTCGAGCAGCAGGCCACGCGCCGCCAAAGTAAGCGGGTCATAGTCGAGTCGGGGCGTGTTGGCGCCACTCTGCACGAGCACCCCACCAGCGCTATAGCTCCAGCCGGCCGACGCCCGCGCGAAGGTGATCAGGTCGGCGAAATTTCGATTGAAAAGCATGCTTCATCCCTTCGACTTGAATACGCCAGTGGTGCCATACGACCAGGTCGGGTCATCGACCCACGCCCGGTACACATTGGCGACGAAATCGAGCTGCGCTGTCGGCTCATTCAGCACCAGGAAGTCTAGCGACAACGTTCCCAGCCGAAGGTCGTCGCCATCGTACTGGCCGGCACGCCTGCGGCAGACCACCGACAATCCCAGGCCGAGCCTCACAGGCCCACCAGATCGGACGCGGTGGTGCCGCTGACATTGACCCGGATCGCCCGGACAGGAAGCGTCTCCCCGGACGGACAGTTCTTGAAGGTTACGGCCGTGCCGTCGCGGCGAATCGCCACGACATCGCCACCGGTGCCGACGCGGATGCTGTTCGCCGGCCGCGCAAAGTTGTTGGCTGCACTGTCGCTAGGCGTGATCACGAAATAGTCGAACGACGGATCGGTGACGCTCGGGGGGGTGTTCTGAAACGGATCAGGCATGGCCTACTCCACGTTAGATGGACTGGTAAGTCTGGTTGGCGAAGTCGAGCACCATCGTCGGGCCGGTAATCCCAGGGATCACCGACGGCGGCGCGGGCAAGTTCTGTACGATGCTGGTCCACACGATGGTGGCCGCCGGCTTGACGCTGTCGATAGCGGCATAGATGTCCGCGTCCGTCACGCCGCCCTGGATCATCGGCAGTGAGGCATAGGCCGCCTGCGATGGCGTGCTGTAGCCGCCCGTGGACGCGCCATAGCCGGCGATGTTCGGGATACCCGTCCCGGCAGGCCGGAAGGCGATCACGAACGCCTGGAACGGCATCGACATCGACCCGTACGCGCCGGCATAGCCGTAGCCGAGCAGCGGGCCACCGTACGCCCCGGTATCCGCCGGCCGCGTCGGCTCGATCACCACCGGCGTGCGCCCGGTCAGGTCCTGCAGCACCCGGATCAGCCCCGCGCGCGTCGCCCGCTCGCGGAACAGGTTGATCAGGATCCGCGCCCGGAACGAGTCGTCCGACTGGTTCGCCGCGCGCAGCAGCATCGATCCGAAGAAGTCGGCCGCGATCATGTCGAGCCAGCCATCAGTGGCGGACTTGATGCGCGTCTGCAACCGCGCGTAGCTGAGCAGGCCGTAGACGTAGGCACCCGCGTACGCCAGCCCCTGAAGCGCGCCCTGGACGATGGGGAAATTGGCCTCGTCGCCGAACCACGGCGGCAGGTAGCCACGAAGGCGACGGTAGATGTCCTGTTGATCGCCCGTCATCTACGCCACCGATACCGTGGACCACTTGATGGTTTGCTGCGAGGTCGCGACCAGGTCGGATACCCCACCATTCAGCGTGACACCCGTCACGTTCGTCACGCCCGGTGACGCGTCGTAGGCGATCTGCGCCAGCCGCGAGTAGGTCAGCGTCTGCCCGAGCCCGAGCGCGTTGATGTAGTTCTTCAGCGCAGTCACTACCAGCGCCTTAGTGGCCACCGGGTCGTACCCGCTCGCAACGGCGCAGGTCATCGCCACCGCCGCGTTCACCACCACCGGGCCAAAGACGCCGAAGCTGCTGCACAGCGGCCGCACCGCGTCGATCGCGTTGGCTACCGTGGCCAGGAACGTGCTGCCCGGCGCGCCCGTGCCGTCATCGACCACCACATAGAAGTAGCCCATCTGCACCGCGCCGGCGTAGGTCTGGTTCTCGACCAGCGCGTACGTCACACCCTGCTTGAGCGACGTGATGGCGTAGCCCACAGCACCCTTGGTCGCCTTCGACAAGCTGGCTACGTAGGCAATGAAGCGCGTACGCAGCGCAGCGTCCGTCTCCGGGTCTGCGCCGTTCGTGAAGGCCGAGGCGTTCGAGACGGTATCGACGCCGGAGATCGCCCCGGTGATGGTCGATACCGCACCGATCACCGCGTTGCCGGCCGCGCCGGCCACCACCGCCAGGACGGGAACGCTGACGCTCGACGTGCCCGCCGCCAGTACATAGCCGCCCAGCGTGGCGTTGTAGGCCGGATTGGTGGTGTCGGCAGTGACCGCATACTGCTGCGTGCCGTCGCCCGTTTGCACCGTCGCGCCAACCGGTACAACGGCCTGCTGCGTTGCGGTGAAGCGCGCGAACGTGACCTGCCCGGTCGCGTAGGTGGCCGGCAGCCGGGTCACGCCGAAGTCCGCCACCCAGCTATCCAGATCGGCGCCGCTGGACGTGGCCGCGCGGGTGATCGCCAGGACCTGCAAGATCAGGCCTTGCAGCCAAATCACCACTGCGGCATTCGCCTCCACCACCGCGCGCAGGACCGAGCCGACGGTCAGATCGACCAGCACCTTCGCGTAGCCCTGGATGGCCGTGACCTGGTTGCGGACCAGCGTTACCCAGTCCTGCGTCTGAATGCTCATATCACTTTGTCACGTTGAACTGAAGGGACACCGAGCGCCGAGTGATCGAGCTGGTGTAGAGGATGCCGACGCTCACACCATTGGTGATCGCGTTGACCGTGATTTGCGGTTCCGGGCTCTGGGCCACGCCCTCCTCCAGGCGCAGTTGCGCGCGGATCCGGCCCCGCGTCGCGGGGACATTGAGCGGCTTGCCGATCATGCGCGGCAGGCCGCCGCCGTAGTCCGGGTGGAAGATGTAGTCGGGCGGGCCGCCGTCGATTCCGTCGTCCTTGGGGTTCGTCGTTAGTCGCCGCACAATCCGCTGGTTGGTGCGCAGGTCGGCCGTCGCCGTGCCGAAGTCGCCGGTGGGCGACGTGCCGATGTCCCCGCCCACCCAGTGGTTCAGGTCGTTCAGTAGTTGCTGCGTCATCACCCGCCCTTCACCGTCGACGTCAAGTGTGAGTTCGTCATCTGCTGATTCGGCACGCCCGTGGGCGAGCCCACCGCCGACACAGGATGCGTATGGGTGTTGAAGAGCTGCATGAAGAGCGCCGTGACGAACGCCTGCAGCGACTGCCCGGCTGCCCCGAGGCTGATGGAAGGCGCCGTGACGTTGGCCTGGCCGCCGGCCATCACGTTGACGTTGCCAGTGGCCTGGATAGCCACCGTTGGCGCCGTCGCGTCGATTTCGACCTGGCTGTTGATCCCGACCTTGCCGTCGTTCTTCAGCCGGACGAATGCCCCGGACTGATGCGTCAGGAAGAACTCGCCCGACTTCGCACCGGCCGGCCTGGCGCTGTCGCTGTAGAGGCGCCCCGAGATGTAGCCGTTCTCGATCTCGCCCCCAAAAAACTTCACCTCGACCTGGTCGCCCGGGCTGACAGGGGCGTCGATGCCCCACCCGTTCCCGACCCACGGCGACGCCACCGGCAGCCAGCCGGTCAGCGTCGCATCTGGATAGTCCGGGTCCTCGGGCTGCAGCCGAACCCGCGCCGAGGCGGTGCCGGGGTCGTAGCTGGTCACGATGCCCACCTGGACCTGGGCGCGGCCAGCCTGCGCCATCTGCGCCGCCAAGCGCATCTGGTTCTGGATCTGCTGCATCATGGGGACGGCACCGATTCAGGGTTGTGGTTCTTTGCTGCGATGGACATGCCGTAGCCGCCATTCACGCTCATCGAGCGCTTAACCGACTCGACGTAGTAGTCCTGGTCGAAGGCGGTCCCAGTACCGGTGAGCCGCACCAGCGCCGTCGACGTCATGACGTTGTCGCCCGGCAGCACGGCAGTCAGCTTCATCTCGTGCTGCGTGATCTCGGCGTGCGTCTTCTGGGCCAACTTCGTGGCCTCGTCCTGCGTCAGGCCGCCGCGGGTGATCGGATAGATCTGCTGGTTGCCGAAGGGCGATGCCTTCCCGGGCTGCGTAGTCTTGCCCTTGCTGGGATAGTAGGCCGTGAAGCCCTTGCTCTGCTTGGCGTTCCAGGACCGCACCACGACCGTCACCCCCTTGGCCACGGTCAGGCTGCGCGAGAGTTTTAGGTCCTTGACATTCGCCGTCGGGTTGCCTGCCTCATCGACCTCCCACCGCAGTTCGTACGCGTCAGCCGCCTCCGTCGGGCGCGGCTCGAAGTGCAGCGCCTGCCCCTTCACGTAGACGTTGAAGCCCTCCTGTGCCGCGAGGTAGCTCAGCAGATCCCATTCGCTGCGCTGGTCCACCATGCGGACATGGTCGTATGCATAGAAGGTCCCGGCACGCGTGGTCGTGGCGGTCACCACCGGCGTCAGCCCATGCGCCAGCGCCAGTTGCGTGGCGATCTGGGACGACGTCAGGTTCTGATATTGGATGGACGTCTTGGCATCGATGAACGCCGCGGTGAGGTCGCGCCCGACCAGATCGATGGTGGTCGCCACCGGGTCATAGTCGATATCGTCCACACGCCCATAGATCAGGCTATCCAGGTCCGTCTCGCTGAAGTTCGTCGGGTCAGCAGGAAACCCCGCGAAGATCTCGACGAATGCCTCTTTCTGCTGCGAGAACCAATTCGCGTTGGTCGCGGCGGGCAGCGCATTGGCCGCGAAGCTGACCCGAAAAGTGTCGGCCTGGTAGAACGTGTTGTTGTCGGTCGACCACTCGACCCACGCGGGGACGATGATGCCGGCCACCTTCACGATCGCGCGCGGTGAGCGCGCCACCGGCTGAACGGGAAGTGTGTTGAGCATGGATCAGGAATTCAGCAAGCCGCCGACGTCATCTTTAGAGGGCGGGATCGTCACGGTATTGACGCCCGTCAGTTGAGGATCCGCACCAAGCTGCGGGTTCGCCTTGGCGAGCCCGGTCCAGGCCATCGCGTCGCCCCATTCCTTGGCAGCTATGTCCATCAGGTTGCCGCCGGCGACGGTCACCTGCTTCGCGCTGGCATAGATCGAGCCGACGTTTAGCTGCGCGCGCCCGACCACGCGATCGAGCTGGACCAGTACTGGCAACTGCTGCGCTGCGACGATCTGGCTGGATAGCTTCTGCACCTGCTGCGCGATCGGGTTGTTTGGCAGGATGCCGCCCAGCGTGGTCACGTTGATGAGCGTGTTATTCACCTGCGCGATCAGCGTCTGGGTCTGGTTGCGCAGCGCCGCGATGGGCTGAAGCACACTATTTAATGTGGACTGCGCCGCATTGGCGAATGACGAGACTCCTTTGATTGCCGTGTTCAGCGTCTCCATGATGTTGCTGAGCGTGGAGTCTCCGATGTCGCTTACCAGGCCGCCAGCCGATGCGATATCGCCGTTGATCAGGTCGTCGATGCTCAGATCGCCGTTGCCGGTGGTCGAGAGTGTCAGGTTCTCGACCACCTCGCATGTGATCCGGTACGGGATCTTGTAGAAGCGCTGGAAGACCGGCCGGAAATCCCGAACGACGACGGCAAAGGACAGCTCCGACCACTGCAGCACCACGGGCGCGCCGGACGTGCGCAGCACATCGAGCGCCAGCGCCCTGGACAGCGCGCCTTCCCCCTCAAACCACCCGCTCCACTCGATCGGTCCTTCAAACGCACCCATGGCGTCGACGACCTTCGCACCACCGACCAGCCGATGCACCACCAGCGCCTGCTCGCCGCCGAATGGCATCGCCTCAGGGATCTCGTTCCGCTGGAACGTGATGTCCCCGAGTTTCAAGACGACATCTGCCATGGTTTTATCTCAGTGCCGCCGGTCGAAGGCTCATGCCGGCGTCGAATGTGCCTGGCCCCGTCTGGGGCCGCGCCAGTTCACGCGCCTGGTGGAGGGTCGTCGCCTCGGCAAGCACCCGGCTGTCTAGCTTGATGGTGGTGTTGACCTGCGTCATTGCGGGGCCCTTCCCGGCGACGGGGTCGAGCGACTTAGCGCTGGCATCCCCTGAGATCGCATTCCCCAGCGCGCGCCACGGCCACGTAAAGAAGTGCCCAACCGGTGCGCCGACCCTCTCCACAAGACCCGGCTCCGCGCCGGCGTCGCGAGCGCCGCGCGCGTCGGCGATCGACCTGAGAATGCCAGCCCCCGTCTTCAGCATGTCCGTGATGGCCGGCAGCATGCTCTTGCCGAACTCTGCCTTGAAATCCTTCCATGCGGCCTGGAACTCATCCTCGGCACCCTGCGGCGATTTCTTGTACTGCTCCTCCAGCTCTTTGATGCCCATCGCCTTTTCGGTGACTGCGACGTTCTTCTCGATCTTGTGCTGCTGCAGGAACATCTGCGCGAACGCGTTGCTGGCCGTGCGCTGACTAAAGATCGTGTTCAGCTCGTTCACGATCTGGTCATCGGTGATGGCGTCGCCGGTGACGAGACCGTCCTTACCACGCACGCCCTTGGCGCGGATGGCCGGGATCAACACCTGCTTTAGCCACTCGTATTTCGACTTGTTGTACAGGTCTTCATTGACGAGCGCGCCCGGCAGCACCTGCTTGATCGTGCCGATCTTCGTGTACTCGATCATGCGCGGGTCGATGATCCCCAGGCGTGCCGCCTCGTTCATCGACTTCAGCGAGCCGCGCCCCATGGCCAGATTCTGGTGCGCGCTCATCAGCGCCGTACCGAACCGCGAGCCGCCCATTTCCTGAATGAGTGGTGCCGACTCTTCGTAGAAGGCCTTGTTCGACAGCAGGCGCGTCGCCACGCCGCCAGTCTTCATGAAGGCCAGTAGGTCGTCCGGTGTGACCAGGCCAGCCGAGCCGGTAAGGGTCTTCTGAGCGTAGTTGGCCTGCTCGTACATCGTCTCCGGCGAATGCGTGCCACCCCGCATTTCGATGACCTTGCCCAGTGCCTGGAAGGTCTTCGTGTCAAACTTGTTGCCCTCCTCGCCGAACACGCCACGATTGGCCGCCAGCATGCGCGAGAACAGCGGCGTGACAGCCTTGGCGTCGTCGTAATGCCCCATGACCTCGTGCATGTCGCGCAGGATCGTCATGCGCTCGGTCTTCGACACGCCGAACTGCTTCGTGCGGCGCGCAAATGAATCGGCATCCCTGTTGACGTTCTCACCCAGGTTCAACGAGCGAAACCGGGTGAAGGCCATTTCATAGTCTTTAGCGGCTTCATAGAACTTGTGGCCGATATAGACGGTCGCACCGGCGGCTGCCAGAGGCACCAGCATGTTGGTGGCCACGCCCATGCCGACGCCGCCGATCCCGAACCCGTTCGGGCCGACGTGCATGTTGCCGCCGTGGATGTGGCCGGGACGCCGACCACCCCCACCACCACCGCCAGGCCCTGGTGGAAGCAGCGGATTGCCGCCACCAGGGACGCGCCCGGCGCCGCGCATGGCCGCGATGCGGGCCTGTAGCGTCGCCGCCTGTGCATTTGCGCGCACCAACTCGGCTTCGAGACCGATGCCGCCGCTCGGGATGGCACCGCGAATGCCGTGCAGGTTGCGCTCGGCTCGCAGCGCCTGGTCGCCGATGCCGCGCAGCCCCGTGTTGAGCTGGCGTGCCGCCGCGGCCAGGTTCCGGACGCCCACCACTTCCGAGCCCATTTTCTGCAAGCGCTTGTTGACCTGCAGCGCCAGCGCGTCGACCTTGGCGAATTCCTGCGCGAGCTTGACCAGTTGCGGGCCGATCAGGTCGTGCAGCTTCAGCGTGACGCCGATCCCGTATGCATCAATCATTTCGTGCCGCCTATACTGATTGTTTTATGGCCCCCGGCGCACAACAACCATGCTGGTTTCCAAGACCCGCCATCGGATACACGAATGGCTCGCGGAGCACATTTCATTCGTCCAGTACCCGCGACCGCGCGCGTTTCCGCTGGACAACCGCCCAACCGGCTTGCGCCGCAGGTGGCAAGATCGGCCGCCGATGCCGCTTGCTGGCGCGATGATCCCGCCGCCGCTGATGCTGTTCATCCCGGGAATCGGCGTGTACCTGTCGATCGGCTACATCGCCTTCCTGTTCGTCTACTTCAAGAGGACTTGAGGCGCGGGCGCAGCCAACCGCGACCGGCGAGCCACGCAAACGTGGTGGTGCCGATGATCTTCCGGACACGAGGCTCGCTGTGGATTGCCGCGGGGCCCAGGACCGGGCGAGGCGGCTGGGTTGGCGTGCCCATATCAAACCAGACGAGATTCTGGTCATTCGAACCGACAACCGCCTCGGAGCCCTCAACCGACCGGGTTATCGATCGCTGCATCTTTCCTGATCGGTAACCCGGATCGTTCTCGGAATAGCCCAGGGAAGCGCGCTCAGCCTTGGTCGAGTCGGCCAGTTCTTCCCAGGCCGGATACGGGCCAACCGCCTGCTGGTAGTCGCCGATCATCCCCCGCGCGGTCGCCTGGATCTCAGCCGCAGAGGCGTCCGTCACGTGCGCGACGACTGCGGGCGCTTCGGCGGCCAGCTTTTCAAGGTGCAGCGCGAATGCGCCAAGACTGTTGAAGTTTTTCATGGCGTCTTCACGAATTCCCTTTTGGCCCAATCGAACCGAGACCCCGTTTGTTGTTCCGACACGATGATGGCGAACGCCTCGCACGTCGTGTCGTCCAGCGAAAACGCAACGTCGAAGCCAAAGCCATGGGAGGTCAGCCAGACCGCGTTACGAATCGCCGGGTTCTCAACTATTTTTTTACGGCTTCCTCGTTGACCTCCCCACGGGAGATGCCGAAGTTGCCGGGAAGCGCCGCACCGATGGCGGTCATGCCGTCCTCGTCCAGCCGCTGATATAGCGCCTCGATTTCCCGTTTCGTCGAGGGAGTAAGAACCGTCTCGCCATCGATTGCCGAGACAAACATCAGCGGCGATACGACGCTGGACCACAGCGGATTGATAGACGATTCGCCCATCGCCTCGAAGAATCGGAGCTTGTTCAGCGGGCCAGGCTTCCTCAGCGTGATTTCGCGCCCACGAGCGTCCTGTGTCGTGATTTCTCTGGCGGCTTCTTTGATGATCCGCTCGGAGGGGGTAACGGTTACGTTTGTCATATCTGATTAGGCGGTGACCTTGCGGCGGGTTGCGGTGAAGTTCATCGAGTACGGGATGGACGCGTCGCCGGCAACGTCGCCGGCGTTTTCAAGCGTCAACATGACGCCGTCGTAGCGGAACTGCGAAATTGCTCCGTTCGGTTCGGTCACGGTCTCGAAGATTTGAGCGGGCTGCTCATTCAGGCCAGCGTAGTAGTTGTCTTCGAGGACACCGAAGTACCGGTCGATCTCTGGGCCGCTCCGTTTGGCTTCAAGCGAGCCAGACCAGCCGTCGAAGAATCGAAGCGTTTCGGTAACGCCGTCGATACGCTTCACACGCTCCACCGTCGCGTCCTGTTTGCGAGAGAACTTGGTGATCTTCGGGATCTGCAGCGAGCCGGTCGGGGTCTGGATGACAATCGTGACGTCGCGCCCGACCGAGTAACCATTAATCGGCATGTCTTTCTCCGGAAAGAGAGAAGCCCCGCGCGCGGCGGGGCCTTGTGGTCAGAGGGTGGCTTACTGGTTGCTGGTAGAGGTCCTGATCACCGTGGCTTGCGAGCCCTCGACGTTCACCAAGAACTTCTCGATCACCGACAGGTAGATCACTTTCACGTCGGCCTGCATGTAGCCCAGCGCCACCCGGTTCATCGGGTTGTTGTTGGCGTCGATCTGGACCGAGTAAGCCGGACCGCCGTTGACTGCGCCGATCATCCCCTGCTGTTCCATGCTGGACAGGAAGTTCGACAACGTCGCCGCGGCCTGCGCGCGCACGGTGACGGACTGCAGCCGGCCGACGTACTTACCCATGCCGGCATTGATGGTCGCGGCGATGTAGTTCGTCATCCGGGTGTAGTTGTCACCCTGAGTCAGAGCGTTCGAGCTGCTGTTGTGGCCAATGCGGCAACCGAAGTACGAGCCGCCCGGCACCGGGTTGGTCACGACGTCGATGCCGGCTTGCGCCAGCGCCTGGAGCTCTGCTGAGCTGTAGGTCTGGTTAGCGTTGGACTTCTGCGTGCCGACCACACCGTACAGCTGCTTGTTCAGGCTGCTCTGCTCGGGCGAGAGGTTCCCCAGCAAGCCGGCCACGAAGCCCTGCGGCGAGATCAGGCGGGTCACGCCGTTGGCCGTGTCCAGGAAGTAAATCCAGTCGCCGAAGAGCAGCTTGAACGCATAGTTGTCGATGCCGGCCGTCGCCTTCGCGGAAACGGCGTTGGCGATCGTGTCGCCCGCCGGACCCACGCCGATCATGTAAATGCCCTCCGACAACCCGAACGCCACCTGGTTGGCCCAGGTGGTCGAGTCGTCGCAATCCACCAGCACGCCGACCGACACGCCCTGGTTGCGCAGCGCGTACATGCCCTTGCGCGGGATGGTGTCCTGGCCGATCAGCACGGTACCGGTGATGGTGGTGGCGCCATCGGTGCCGCCGGCCAGCGTGAAGCTGGCAGCAACCGGTGCTGCCACGCCGGCACCAGCGGCAGCGACGACGATTTGTGACGGCCCGCGCTGAACGCTGGTGCCGATGTTGATCGCCGCGGCGATAGCCACCCACAGCGCATTGCCGGACAAGCCCGAGCCGATGTTGTCGAACACTTCCGGGGCCAGGGTGGGCGCCGCCACCGTTACCTTCCACGTGCCGGCCGCCGAACCCTGCGCCAGCGTGGCTACAATCGTATTGCCCAGCGTGCCGGTGTACTTGCCGGTCAGCGTCAGGCAGGTCGACTGCACCACAGCGGTGGCGGCAACATCCGTGCCGTCCGTCGCTCGCACGCAGCGGAAGTTGTTCGCGCCGTTGATGACCGCCGCGGCGACAGCGGTGCCCATGTCGTACTTTCGGTTCTGGACCGCACCGAACGCCTGGGCGTACATGGCCATGTTGCCGATGATCGTCGGCGAATTGACCGGGCCCCACTGCGCCGTGCCGACCATGCCGATCACGTTGGTGGGGACGCCATTCAGCAGGGTCACCTGCGGCGGGACGATCTGGACGTAGAGATCGGGAACGATGAGGGCCGTCGTATTGATGCTGCCCTGCTGAACAATCGGCATTTGCGCCTCCGGAAACAAAGAAGGCCGCCCGGAGGCAGCCCAAACAAGACAAAGCCGCCTCGTGGGCGGCTGATTCGGTGGTTACTTCTTCGGAGGTAGATCCACAGCGACCTGGGTGACGTAGGCCGCCTGGTCGCTCGTCAGCACGGCAGCGACCGCAGCCGGGTCGGTGATCTCCTCCCCGATCTGGTATCCGCCAAACGGCGTGGTGACAATCAGCTTCATTTCCTCACTCCACAATGGTCGCGATCGGGAACTGCGCATCCAGCGATGGGCCGGCGCTCACGTTCGTGGTGGTGATGACGATCTGGGCGTCGCTGCGGGTCTCGGTCGCCGAGAACTCGACCGCATAGAGCAGATCGCATCGGTATAGGTGTTCCTTCTGCGCCCCGTCGCTGGGGCGCGAGCCGATGTAGCGCAGAGACCCGTAGGTCTGGTCCGGCAGGTTGAGCCGGCCCAGCGCGTTCATCGCGCCGTCCAGCAGCATGTTCACCTGGTCCCGGTCGTCTGGCCGCCCGGCCCAGACCGAGATCTGAAACGTGCGCTGCACGCGCCGCACCTCGCGCTGGCTGGTACCGAACCCGCCGACACGCGGCGAGATCACAGCGTCATGCGGATCTGCGTTCTGGTAGATCCGGTTCAAGAAGTCGAGCGACAGGGTTAGGCCCTTCGGAACCGTTACGACAGCGCCAGAGGACGACGTCCCTGGGAAATCGACCGCCACCAAGGTCGCCAGCACTGTGGCGATCGAGGTCAGCGTGCCGCCCGGCTGCACCGCGTAGACATAGCCGCGACCATCCACCACCAGCGCCACGTTCTGCGGCGTGCTGACCGTGCCGCCAACCGTCACGGTCTGGCCGGCCACCGTCAGCGTGAGGGTGTTGGCCGGGTCGGCCATCGTCGCCCAATCCGACTGCGTGGTGTCGATCACCTTCTCGGTGTTGGTCGGCCACACGTTGACGTGGGTCTTCCTGGCCGCCAGATCGACGTCGAGATCTGCCGGGTTGGGCCAGCCGCCATAGACGACGAACGGGCGGCCGGTGATGCTGGGCTGGGCCGTGCCGCCCGGATAGAGCGTGCCGGCGAGCGCCCCCACCAGTGCGTCGCGCACCTGGGTGTAGTCGGCCATTTCAAGTCTCCTGCCGCTCGCACAGGCAGTTGTAGCCCAGCGAGTTCCAGTAAGCGCCCACCACCTGATATCGCAGACCGAGGTCGTCGACGATGATGTCGCGGTCCGCGACCGTGCCGTTCGGGAGCTTGAACAGGATGCGCCAGGTGGTCTTGCGGCCGTCCGCCGGCAGGTTAGCCTCAGGCTTGCGCCCGTCCCGCGACAGCTGGATCGCCGCATCAATGCCCTGGGCGATGATGGTCTCGTTCTCGGGGATCGATCCGCCATAGCCCACGGCGCCCACGCCGGCCTCGGCGGGGCGCCGGCTGACGCTGATCACGCGCGGGTAAACAAAGCTCATACGAAGGCCGAAATACGGAACGGATCGAGCTTGCGCCGCGTATCCGGGTTGAGCTGCGACGCACTGAAGCGCTCGATCTCGGTGTCGCCGGCGCGGTATTTCTTCATGTCACCCATCTCGGGCGACGCCTGAATCGCCTGGATCAGCGTCGCGCAAGCGCCCTTGATCTGCGCCGGCAGATTGGCGTACTGGTAGCCGGCCACATACCGCAGCTTCACCTCGGTGTAGTAGGCCAGCAGGATGCCCGCCGGCACCCACACGTTCCCGGTCGCCGCGTCGAACCCGGCGGCCGTGACGTTGAACAACTCCCACGCCGGCGGGCCGCCGAACTTCTGCAGCGACGCAATCAGGTTGAAGTCGTCCAGGTTGAACCGGTTCGAGTCGCCACGGCGCCCGTACCCGTAGCGCCCCGTGCCGGCGATCAGTCGCATCAGCGGGCGGCGGCTGGTGCTTGTCAGCGGCCTGCCATCCGGGATCCGACGCTGTTCTTTGATGACCATGTCGGTCTCGACCGTGGCGCCGCTGGCGTGTGCGAACAGCACCTGCTGCAGTTGCACCGTCGTGCCGGTGATGGAGGCGATCACGCAGGCCTCGACAACCGCTGGCGTGGCGCGATCGAGGATCACCACGTCCCCGACCTCCAGCATGGCGGCCAGCGGCCCAGCGTTGACCGGGACGTTCAGCCCGGGCGCGATCGCCGCCGGCAGCTGAAACGAGAACGTGGGATCGAGCCCCTTCATGTAGGCCGGCAGCCCGTTGGCGTCCGGCGCCCAGATCAGCCCCTCGGGACGGCACAGGTAGGCGTCGATCAGCGTCGATGCCGCTGCCACCTGGTCGGCCGTGGCCGTTGGCACGCCGAACGCCGCATAGTCGCTGGACTGCAGGTAGACGCTGCTCGGCATGGATCACTCCGGCACGATGATGGGGCTGCGCTTGGCCAGATCGTTGTTCAGCAGGTAGCGCCCGAGGTTTTCCGACACCTCGGCCACGCCCTCGACGAACACGACATTGAACTGCTTGGGCTTTCGATCTTTCCCCTCGACGAATTCGGAGATGGGATGCGCGACGCCGGGGGCGACCATCAGGGTGTGCTTGCCGCGGCTTCCAGGGCGATAGACTTTCATAGCTGGGGGTCTCGAAGGTCAGGGCCGGTGCAGTGCCCGGCCCATGTAGAGGGATGCAGCGAAGCTAGGGGGCGAAAAAGAACCGGGCGGTTATGAGCCGCCCGGCGAACGCTACCCCCACGGCAACGACTGGTTAAGCGCGGTTCACCACCACCAGCGCGTGGGCGTAGCTGGCGCCCTTAACGATGAGGGTGTCGAACTTGACGCCGACGAACTGGCCGGACAGGTTGCCGACCAGGCCGAGCTGGAACATGCGCGGATTCGGGTTGTACTCGGCGCCCGAGATAACGGGGATCTCGATCTCCGACTCCATCAGGATGGCCGCGTAGTAGTTTTGGTTGCTCGCCGGCGGTGCGCTGGCGCCGTACTTGGCGGTGGTGTCGGTCGGCATGAACGGGTCTGCGATCAGCGGCAGCTTGCCGGCCTGGGTTGAGATCGCAGCCACCGTGACGCCGGCGGTCACCTCCACGCTGTCCAAGACGATGCGCGAAGCCTTGGCCTCCTGGTCGATGTAGTCGGCCAGGACCGGGTTCAGGTAGATGGCGGTCGGGCGTACGGTGTACGTCTGGTTGGCCAGCAGGGCCGCGACCTGTGTTTTCAGGCCGTCGATGATCGAAGCGCCCGGGGCAACGGTGGCGGTAACACCGATCTGTGCCAGCGCGCCCATCCACTCGAGCGTGGTCGGCGAGCTCATGCTGGTGTCGGTACCGGCCCAGAACATCTTGGCACGCTTCACCTCGATGCCGCTGATGATGTCGTCGACGTCCTTGGCGACCACCGAGGCGAACTGGCCTTGCTGCTCGGTCACATCCTTGTCGAACAGCGACAGGTTGGACTGGGCGGTCACGGCCTTGATGAAGGCCGGGCGTTCGACGCGGGTCGGGCCGGTGGCCGTCGCGGACAGGTTGCGCGGGTCAACCGCGGCGCCAGTCGCGATCGCGGTCTGCTCGAAGTAGCGGTGCGGGTGGCCGGTGGCCGGCACCTGCGGCACGCGCTGCAGGGTCACGCTGGTGCGACGCACTACGTCCATGATCTCGCGTTCGAAGATCGGGACCTCGATGGCACCGGTGCCGAGATAGTCGGCAGCGGCCTGCAGGGACATCATTTCTGCTTGTTTGACGGACATGTTTTCTCCTGATTCCTTTGTGGACGCCGCTTACTGCTTGGTCGCGCTCAGCACGCCGCTGGCCATCAGCTTCAGCTTCGCCTCGATGGCCGGGCGCCCCTTGATGCCCTGGGCTTCCAGGACCTTGTCGACGTCGGTCGCGGTCAGCGTGCCGGCCTCGGCGGATGCGGTCAAGCTGTGCTTGTCGAGCAGCAGCTTCACCTCCGGGCTGAGCGTCTTGCGCTCGGGTTCCTTCGAGCCGTTGAAGGCGGCAGCCGAGAGGTCCTTCACCTGGGTGGTCGCGGCGTCGAGCATTTCCTGCATCGGCTTGAGCGCGGCAGCCACGGCGTCCGCGATGGCCTTCTCGGTGCCGTCGCCCCCCTTCTCGGCACCCGCTTCCACCCGGCGGTTCAGATAATCGTGGTCGGTGTAGATGTGCGGGATGTTGCCCTTGATGGCATCCGATTCCATCGCGGCGGCCATGTGGCGCAGCACGTTGGCGTGACCCTGGGTCGCGTGGGTGCCGATGCCGGCGGCTTCCATCGAGGCGGCGCACGAGCGCAGCGCTTCGACGTGCGGCTTCACACGGTCGCGGGTGGCGCTGGCTTCCAGCGCGGCCTTGGCGGCGCCGGCTTCCATGCCGTTGACCTTCTCGCCAATGACCTTGACGGAATTGGCCAGTTCGCCAACGGCCTTCATGATCTCTTTGAGCTCTTCCATATTGATCTCCGGGTCGGCCTGTGCGGCCAGTGACGTAGTGGTGTAGGCGGCCAGGTCCTTGTAGAGGACGGCAGCGCCTGTGAACGTGATGTGATCAACTACCCACGGGTCGGCTTCCAGGTTCCGGATGCGGGCGTCGGCTTCATAACTGAAGCCAAGATCGTCCTGCTCGGATTGAATCAGCGCGACTTCCTCGGGGAAGTCCTTGGCGTAGAAGAAGCCCGCGATGTGCACCGCGTCCCCCTCCACGTATGCCTCGGTGATGAGGCCGATCTTTGAGCGGCTGTCATGGCCGTCGAGGTTCCGCTTGAAGTCGACGGCCATGCCCAGCAGCGAATCGATCGCCGCCTCGGCCACCGCCTTCGAGATCAGCGTCTTGTGCCCGTTCGCGCCGCCGACCGGGTTATCGGACGGCGTATCAAGGCGGGTCAGGATGCCGGTGAAGGGGTGCCGGTTCGGGTGGCCAGCCACCTCGGGCACGGCAAGGCTCATCGCCTCGAAGGAAAACGACGCCGTGAGGCGCCAGTCAGCCGTGCTGATGCCGAGTTCATGCGCCCGCGTCAGGATGCGATCGCGCGCCGAGCTCCGTTCCGCGTCGCTCAGGCCCTTGGTGTCGCTGACCATATTCCACGCCATACGAACATGGTTCGCGTCGTGAATGGGTAGCGCCCGCTTGCCTGGCACTGCGAAGTCGGATCCCGGCAGGCGGTCGCGTTGTTCTTTCGTGAGCGCCATGGGTGTTCCTTACAGCAGGTTCTCGAACCAGTCGAGCACGTGGCGGTATTCCTCGGCCACCTGGTTCTGGCTGGCTGCGATGGTGTTGCGCAGCTCGGCCAGCTTCACCTCGATGGCGTTCAGCACACCGTGCGTGGCATGCTCGCCAGCCTTGGCGGCGTCGGCTGCCGCGCTGCTGACTGCTTCGCGCAGCGTCTGGCGCGCGGCCGGAAAGACCTCGGCTGCCGCTTCCTCGGCGCCCCCGATGGCGCCGGCCAGCGCATCGACAGATTCATCCGGGATCAGATTCGGCTGCAGCGTGGCAGCGGTCGTATCCGTGTTGAGCTGCACAGCGGCGCCTGGGGCGGCTGCATCGGTCGGCGGCGTGCCGCCCTGCCCTGCGGCGTCCTGCGCGCCGGTAGCGCCATCCGCCCCGGTGGTCGGATCGGACTGCCCTGCGCCGGCGCCGGTCGTGGTCGTGTCCGACTCGTTGCCGGCGGCTTTCGTGTTGGCTCGTGCCATGTCGCCCCCTTAGAGCAGCGCTTTGATCGACGCGACCAGCGCGTCGGTGTTGGTGCCAAGGGCGCCAACCTGGTTGAGCTTCAGCCGCAGCTGGCCGACGAGAATCTCGATCTCGTTGATGGCCGCGGCAGCCTGCGGGTTCTTGGCCTTCTCGGCCGCCAGGCGCTCGGCAGAGACCTGTTGATGTCCGTTTGCCATGTGCTGGCTCCTACGAGAGCGACGCGATCACGGTCTGGATCGTCGCGATGTTGGCGTCGCCGTTCGGCAGACGAGCCGAAAGGGTGTTCAGGGTGGCCGCCAGTTCCTGGGCCTTGGTGACGGCCACGCCGAGCAGGCTGGCAACATCCGCGCCGTAGGCTTCGGTGCTGCCGTTTTCTGCCGGCGTCGGGGTGATGGCGGTGAGAGTGGTGACGATACCCATGTGGCCCCTTCAGGCGGTGATGACGACGTCGAAGGAACCGGCGGCCAGCGTGTTCGCGGCCAGGCGCGGCGTGAGCGTGACGTTGAAGCCGATGGCCGTCTTGGCGCTGACGAACCAGGTGGCGTCCTGGCCAGGGTTCACCACGACCGCGTACTTCGGCGGCAGCTTCAGGCCGCTCACAGCGACGGTCACCGCGGCGCCAGCGCCGCCGCCGGCGCCGTTGGCCACGCCGATGATCGAGCCGAGCACAACCCGGTCGTTCAGCTGCGGCTTGGCGCCATCCGGCGCCGAAACGGTATGGGACTCAAAGCTCATGGGCTCTCCTGTGTGGGCACGCGCCCAATGAAAAAACCGCCCGAAGGCGGCGGCTGGGGTGGTGGGCGAAGCGCCCCTATTCCTTGGTGGCTAGGTCCGGATTCATCGTCTTGGCGCCCTGGGCGCCCTTGACGGCGATCTCGACGTCGGCGTAGGTCATATCCGCCCAGTTGCTCTCGAGCGGCGGCTGGCCGAGCTTCTCACGATGCTGGTTCGGCGTGATGGCGTTGTTCTTGTAGTACCTCTCGTAGATCTCGGCCGTGGCCTGCTCGTCGTCGCGGTCCAGGCCGAGGAAGCGAAACCAAATCTGTGAGTAGCCCAGCCGGCCATGAATCGACTTGCGGTTGATGTACGACTGGATCAAACGCGCCAGCGGCGTGATGGTCACGTCCCAGTCGGCATCATCCGAAACCTCAGCTGTGCTGCGGTTCACGTCCTGCACCACGCCGAGCTTCATGGGGCTGATGCCGAACGCGATGGCAATCTCGCGGATCACGAATTCCTGGTACTTCAGGAACAGCGCATCGTCGTTCGTACCACGCAACTTCAGGATCTGGGCTTCCTCGAAGCCAATGATCGGCGTCTGGCCCTGCCCCTCGATCTCATCCCGCCAGTAGTTCCGGAAGGCCTGCAATGACGTGGCATCCATGCCCTTGAAGTTGAGCAGATTCTCCGGTTGCGCATTGGTGGTGAGCTGCCCGGCGTACTCGCCCACGCCCAACTGGCGATTGATCGACTGGAAAGCCACCTCGAGCGGTCCTGCGCTGTACGGAGAGGACGTGTTCGGGTCCATCCGAATGTAGACGAGCTCGTCATCCGTCAGGTCCTGGCCCTGCACGCCGCCGACGTTGCCATAACCGATCACCTGGCAGTAGCGTGCCTCGTTCCGACCGCCGGCCCAGCCGGGATAGATCTGGATCGACAGCGCGTCGACCGGCCACATCCACAGGGGACGCGCCGGGTCGCTGCCGACCTGGTGCTCGTAGGTCCCGGCCGCACCGATCAGCAGATCCTCCACCAACTGCTCGACGAACGACCGGAAGCTGTCATCGCGGTTCGGCGAATTCAGGCAGTTCGTAGTGACGTCGATCTGCTGCTGCAGCGCCCTGTTGCCCTTGATGCCGGGGATCGGCGAAACCTCCCATTCCAGCTGAGCAATCGGGTTCTTGATGTAGTTGATGGCCCGGCGCGCGTACGGCGTCGAGGCGAATTTGCGCAGGCTCGTCGGCGTCGGCTTGATCAGCGGCCGGTCGCGCATGTACCGCTGGCCGCCCAGGCTCATCAGCCGGGCGTAGGCCTGCGTGTCGCGCTGGGGCGCCTTACGCAGTCGGCCCGCTACCAGCGCCTTGAGTCGGTCGAGAAATGCCATGTGGTTCCTATACGCTGCCAAAGGCACCGCCCTTCTTCAACACCAGTCGCGCGTAGGCGCGCGAACAGGCGTCGACCTGGTCGTCGAATGACCCGTTCGGGAACATCCGCATCTCGCTGATCAGCCCGTCGTTCCACGGCGCGCGCAGCATGAACACGTTGCCGGCCTCCACCTGCGAGGCGAGCGGCGCGGCGCGCGTGGCCTTGCTGCCCGTTTCCACGGTGGCTTCGACGGTGTAGCCGCCCAGCATGCGCACGAACATCTGCGCCTGGGCCTTGCCGGCCTGCCCCGGATCCTGCGGGATGCTGATCAGCGTGCCGTGGCCGTCGCGGTCAGCTGTGTTCTTCAGCGAACGCTCGACTTCCAGCGGGCTGCCTCGGAAGTGGTTCATGTCGGTGATGAAGACGCGCCCCACTTCGTCGATGCCCAGCTTGGCCCCGGCGGTGTAGTCCGGCTCGGCCTTCACCTTGCCGTTCTTCCCCTTCTCGTTCTCGTCTGTGGCCGCGAAGTCCCAACCGCGCGCCAGCCGCAGCCCACGCGGCAGCGCGTCCACGATGGTGATGAGGTCGGGCTTGAAGATGCCGCCCTCGGCCGGCGCGGGTCGCTGCCCGTACTGCCCGGCAAAGACGTACGGCTTCTTCTTCTCCATGACGCGCAGCGTCTCGATATCGTGCTTCCACGGCCACAGCGCCTCACCCTCCGCGCTGATCGCCGGGATCATGATGTGGTCGAAGTGTTCGCCGCTCTTCCCAGCCAGCAGCCAGCCCGCCAGGTCGTCCTCGTGCAAACGCTGCATGATCAGGATGATCGGCGTCTCGGGGCTGTTGCGACGCGATTCCAGCGTGTTCTGGTACCAGTCGATCACGTTGCCGCGCATCGTGTCGCTGGTGGCCTCATCGGCCTTGTGCGGATCGTCGATGACGATCGCACCGCCGAAGCCCTCCCTCGCCTTGCCCGCACCGAAGCCGGTCAGCGTGCCGCCAGAACCGGTGGCGTAGAAGACGCCGCCGGCGGTGGTTTTCCAGTGGTCCTTGGCTGTCGCGTCCTGTGCCAGCCGCACGCCGGGGAAGATCTCGCCGAATGCCTCGTGCTGGATCTGCTCGCGCACGCCGGCGCTGTTCTTCACCGCCAGCATGGTCGAGTAGCTGGTGTGGATGAACTCGGCGTCCGGCACCTTGCCAAGCGCCCACGAGCAAAAGTTCGTCACCGCCAGCTCGGTCTTCGAGTACCGCGGCGGCAGGTTGATGATGACGTTGCAGCGCCGGCCGTGGAACACGTCCATCAGCGCGTCGCAGATCACCTTGTGGTGCCAGTTCCGGCGCCACTTGAAGTGCTTGCGCCGATAAAACATGAACCGGCTGTAGAAATACAGGTCGGCTTGCGCTAGGTCGCGTTCGGCTTGGCGTTCAAGTTCAGTACTCATCGAGGACTTGCCTCACCACCTCCGCGTACTTTTCCGGGGTGGTGTTGACCACCACCGAGGACACAGGGGCGCCGTCCTTGCCAGTCATCTCGACGGCCTGCGGTGCCTCCTTCCATTGGGCCTGCGTCTTCAGCCAGAAGATCGCCGCCGGCACGGCGCCGCGGCCGGTGCCCGTGGCCTGCTTGAAGAGCGCCTGGGCCACCAGGGTGTTCGTCCTGTTCTTGCCGGTGTCCAGCTCGACGCGGAAATGCCGACGCAGCGATTTTGGGTCAAGCGGCTTCCCGGTCTGCGGGTTGGTCACCTGGCTGGCGATGTACTCATGGGGCGCGCCAAAGCCGGCCAGGGACAGGACCAGGCGGCGGTCTTCGTCCGTCGGCGCGAATGGTTTGCGTCCTGCCATATCGGCCTCTGAATAGCTGCGTATACCCGACTTCTGACGGGTAAAGAATCCCGCCGCGCCCTCCGACATCCGAGAGGTAACCCAGGGAAAACGAAGATGACACAGCAACGACGAACGCTCAGGCGGCCTAGCAGCAACGCCCTGAAGGAAGCACCCCCAGCCTGGACGCTGGAGGCACCAACCACAACACCTCATCTGCGCGCGGAGAAGGTTGCTGTCTACGCGAACGTGTTCAGCCAATATTGGACTTGGAAGCTGGAATCACTCAAGCACGTGATCATCCTGAATGGCTTCGGCATGACAGCCGCCGCGACCTTAGCTGGCGCAAACATGATGCAGGGCAAGCAAGTGGTCGTTGGTGGCTGGATCTGGTTCTTCACCATCGGTCTCTATACAGCAACACTAGGGTTGTTCGCGGGTACCCAGACTCTCCGCCGTCATCGGAGCAGCCAAATACAGGCCATTGCTAGCAATGACAACGTCCACCCTGAAATGCTGGAAACAAAGGAGTCGAGCTGGCTGAAGTGGCTCGGCAGCACGTCCATCGCCTGCTTCATGTTCGGATCAGGCTGGCTTGTCCACGCCCTCGGCTAACCTTCTGCCGCCTCGGGAAAGAGATCGTCCGACACCTCCACGTCGCCGCACGCGGCCACCGCCCTCTTCCAGTCGCCCTTCACGAAGACCAGCACGTTCTGGTGCGCCTTCCCCAGCTTCCGGCTGGCGCTGAACTGCTTGGCCGCGCGGATGGGCAGGCTACCCAGCGCGGTCAGCAAGATGGCCTCGTTGTACAGCTGCATGCCCGCGTCGAGGAATGCCTCGATGGTGTCGGCCACGAAGTTCCGGTAGCAGCCGGTGCCGCGGTGGCTGCGCACGTCGCCGACCACGAAGCAGGCGAATCGGTCAGGCTTGAGCTGGCCCACGGCGCCGGAGATCACCTCGCGGTAGGCCGTCAGGAAGGCCGGATAGTCCATCGTGGACAGGTCCGCCGGGTCGTCCGAGTAGCGTTCCAGGTCCGCGTACGGCGGGCACGAGAACACGAAATCGGCCTCGACATCCGCCAGGTGCTGGCCGATCTTGCGGCTATCGCCCACGTGCCAGGCCGGCGCGGGGTCGCCGGCACGCAACAGATCGAGCTGCGCGCGGTTGGCCTGCACCTGCTCTGCTCGCAGATCCATACCGATGTACTGGCGCCCCAGGCGCGCCGCGACGATGCCGCGCACGCTACCGCCGGCGAACGGGTCCAGCACCAGGCCATCGGCCGGGCAGAACCAGCGATACGCCAATTCGCACAGCACCGGGTCGAAGATGCTGGTGCGATGCTGCGCCGTCGCGCCGCTCGCCGCCTTCTGCTTGTCGGACGCCGACGAGAATGCCGGCGCGTCGCGGCCCAACTCGGACTGGATGCCCAGTGCCAGCCACGCCTTCTTACGATCCTGCCAGTCCGCGTCGCGCGCATTGAGCGTGCTGAACGGCGGGACCATGAACTGCTCGGCGAGCGAGCCGGCGCCACCACCAGGTGTGCCGGGTGGCGGCGGATCCAGCAGCTCGGCCAGCTCGTCCGCGTCGAAGCCAATCAACGACAGGTCGAAGTCCGCGTCGCGCAGATCCGCCAGTTCGACCGTCAGCAGATCCAGGTCCCAGCCGGCGTTCTCGGCCAGCTTGTTGTCCGCCAGGATGTAGGCCCGCCGTTCATCCGCCGATAGATGTGACAGATCGACGGTGGGCACCTGGCCTGCCACCGGGCAGTTGCGGATGGTCTCGCCAGCCGCCCACATGAGCGTGGCGGCTTCCAGCCGGCCGTGCCCCGCCAGCAGGTCATCACCGGCGGTGAGAGCCGGGTTCGTCCAGCCGAACTGGCGCAGCGAGGCCTGGATCTGCTCGATCTGGGCCGCGCTGTGCGTCCGCGCATTCCTGTCGTACCGACGCAGGTCTGCCGCCGCGCGGTAGCGGATGGCGAGCTCGTCGGTCTTTTTCATAGGCGGGAAAAATGCGCGGGGTGGGGAATAAAAACGCCCGGCGGGAGGCCGGGCAATCCACCACGGGGTGGGTGGAGGAGACACTGGGTAGGCTGTGCCATATTTGGCAACTTAGTCGCCTGCACAAGCCTATTGATTCGTATGCGACACATCAAGCGGGCTGCGTGAGGGGGCTGGAATCAGCCGTCATTGTTCGGCCAAGGCGCGCGAAGCAAGACGCCCCACAGCAGGAACCAGTAGGTCGGCAGGAACATGGCGGATGGCCCCAGAAATGCAAAAAGCCCGCTTGCGCGGGCTCTGGACGTAATTCGCAGGTGTATCGAATGAGGGCCATTTTTGTGCACGATTTGCACATTGTCAAGAAAAACCCGGAAAACGGCCCCTACGCCGCCTCCTCGCACCCGACCATCCCTTTCGCCTTCAGCAGCCCGTCAATCGCCAGCCAGGCCACCGCCTCGACGCCCGGCGATGAGTTCAAGCCCTTGCGCCCCTTCTCCCCTTCGATCCACAGCTTCAGCTTCGCGTTCTGGTCGCTGACCGTGTTGCGGTGCGCGCCGCAGGCTTCGGCGATGTCGGCCAGATTGACCTTTACCCCGAAGATCTTTTCCAGGATCGAGCGGCGCACGCGGTAGTGCGAGAACGATCCGGAGAGCTGCTGCATAGCGCGCTCGGTCAACCACACGATGGCGTCGGTCCACTCGCCGTTGGGCAACCGCCCGCTGCAGCATGGCCGGGTGCACTCGCACGGCACGTCACGCGGCGCCAGCCTGGCGGTCAGCACCATCCGGTGCAGTTCCGGCAGCGTACCCAATTCTCGGCGGATCATCCCGGCCTGCGCGGCGCCGTCTACCCCGACCAGCCCCTTCCCGGAGCCGATCTGCGGCGTCATGGCCTTGTTCATCGCCGACGCCTGATACTGCTGCCCGGAAAAGTTGAACGCGAACACGAGCGCCGCGTGAGAGCTTTCGAACAGGCGTTCTTCGGTCATGGTTTCCCCAGTCAATTTCATTCCTTCAAGCCGCTTGCAGCGGCAGTTGTTCCACGCTGACGCACACACCGGGCGCGGTGCTGTAGCGCTTGCTGATGCGGTACTCGACCGCCTGGGCGTCGTCGACCCAGACGATGCCGTTCATGCCGTCCTTGACAGCCTTGAGCACGTTATCGGCGTCCGGTTTCTTCGTTGCTGCGACCTGGCCCGCGGCGGCCAGCTGCTGGCGCTTCTTCGACCAGCTGCTCGGGATCTGCAGGTTGATGTCGAGCCACAGCTCCACCGGTCCATCCATGGGCCGCTGCCCGGCCATGGCGCGCTGCGCAGCCAGCTTGACCAGGTTCTCGAAGATCACGGTCTTCTCGGGTGTGTGGTGCTGCACCACGGGGCGTCCGTTGGCGTTCGTGACCGCCTTCCCGTTGCGCATCACTGGCACGCTGCGGGCGCGCCCCTTAGCGACAGGCTGGCCAGGCACCGAAAATTCAACCCGGCGCAGTGGCCGAGCGTTGTCGAACAGCGATGTCGTCATGCTCGGTTCCTTTCCGCCCAGCGGGCCTTGACCTCGGTTTCGATCTGCGTCGCGATGGTGTCGCCGTCCCGCCTGCGCCAGTACTCTATCCATGCCCGCCGGATCTCGACGTGTGGCATTTTCAGCAAGAAGCGCACGCGGCAGCAGACGTGGTTGAAGTCGAGGCGCCCGCCCTGCCGGCGGCACAGGTCGCACTGTTCGAGCTGATTCATGCGGCCACCTGCCCCGGCGTCACGCCGTGAAAAAATCGGTACACGACCTCGAACTCGTTCGGGTTCATCCGCTCGGCCTTGCTGACCTCGCGCTCGACCAGGTGCTGATCGCCCGAAGCCTTGATGACCCGCCGGCGGAACCAGATCGGGTGCTCGTCGGCGCGCTGCGGCGCAAGCTGCAGCTCGTCGGCCTTGGCGTGCACGCCCTCGGGGGTTTCGTCCCATCCTGGCGCCGGTGGCGCGGTGCGCAGCTCGGCCAGCGCCTCGTCCACGAACGGCTCTAGGAACCCCGGGTTCACCGGGGATGGGTCCTGGTCGGCCGTCCGTCGCGCGCACGCGAGGGCATGAGCCCGGAGCAACACCGGCATGGCGATGTTGCGGTCAGCAAGCCGGAGCAACGCCTCGTGCGCGCGCGAGGACAGGGCGACAGTTTTGCCCCGCTCGGCTTCCAGCAGCACCAGGTGGTTTCCGATTTCATCGGCGGAAAGCGGCGGCGGCGATGCCGAGTTATCCACAGGGCCACCCACGGTTGAGTCACTAGCGCCGCCGCCTATGTCTTTTGTTTTTATATGTCCTCTGTCCTCTGTCTCGCGCGCCCGCGTGGGTGGTGATGGGTCAGGTGGTGGGTAAGGTGAATCACCAGAGCATTCACCAAAGGGGGGCTTTGGTGTCGCCTTTGGTGGTGACTTAGGTGCGTCTTCTTGTGCGGGCAGTAGCCCCTGTTTTGCAAGCCGTTTGTACTCGTCTTCGACCATGCGAGAGCTGAACCAGATTGGACCGGCCTGGCTGTCTAGGATCGTCACAGTAGGGCCCCGCTTGCGCCCGTGGGTTGGCGTGAATGTTTGCGCCTCACATGATGCGCCCGCTTCAGCACCCTTTAGGACGCCCTTCTCCACCAAGGATTTCAACACTTTCACAGTGGTGCGCACAGCGCCCGCCAGCTCACCCAGAGGCCAGCGCAGAACGCCGTATTCCTCGCTCTCGTGCATAAGGCACAGGACATCGATCCAGACGCCCTTTTCTTCATGTGTGCAGCGCTTGAGCTTCAGGTTTGTAGTCCAGTCCGCCGTGTAGAACGGCATCCAGGGACGATCTCTTTTCATACTGCCCTCGCAATCTCCGGCAGCGGCCGGTCCACGCTCGCTATAGCGCTCTCAACGCGCTCAAACAGGCTTCTCAGCCGCTGCACCTCAGCATCAGCTTCCAGCCGCCGCGCTGCTGCCTGCGCGGCGTTGGTAATCTCGAACGTTCGGGCGTCAGGCGGAAGGCCCAACGCCTGCGCCAGCTCGGTGCGCGCGCCATCAATCCGCGCTGCGTCGCGCTCGGCGTTCTTGCGCGCGTCGTCCAGGGTCTTGCGGTATTCGGCCTCGGCCGCCTTTGCGCTCTTGTTCAGGCTCTCGGTCGCGGACTCGTAACGGTACCGCGCGGCGCGCCGATCATGCAGCAGCCGTGAGACTTCCTTGCCGAGGCGCTGCTCGACGCGATGGATCAGCGAGTACTCGTCAGCCACATCGGCGAACCGCAGCTTCACTTGGCGCTCAAGCCCGTCGATGAGCAGCTTGATCCAGGCCTCCAGTGGCAAGTTCTCGACCGGGCGAAGCATGGGCGCCTTGGCGGCACGCCAGCCGGCCTCGCTGCGCAGCAGCAGGCCGCAGCCCTCGGGAATATCGCCCTTGGTGATCAGCCCGGCCGGCGCGGCAAAGGTCACGCCAGCGGCATAGCGCAGGTAGCTCTGCCACTTGCCGGCAGTCACGTCGCGGCGGAAGTCGGCCACGGAGATCTTGACCTCGTAGGCCAGCGGCGTGAAGCGCGTGAAGCTGAACGGCAGGCTGTAGGCGTCGGGCCGCGGCGAGCCGACTGGGCCCATCTGCATGTTCGTCCAGACCATGCGTTGGGTTTTCTCGCGCACGTACTGCGCCAGGTCTTCCTGCAGGGCGTCGTGGGTCCAGGTCATGCTACGATCCGCGAATATTCATGGAGAGAACCATGGCGACATGCGATGCCTGCAGGGCGCAGATAGATTCGGTGTTCCGTAGGGAACCCCACGAGAACCTTGTTCTCTTGTCGAGTCTCGATAAGTCGTCTCCGGTCAGCCGCAACTGGTACCGGTGCAACACCTGCGGCAATGCGCTGCGGCATGAGTACGATCTGCCGGGGAAGAAGAGCACTTGGGCAGTGGACCCGCTTTTCTAAGGTCAGTAGGGCCACGTGTCCACCCCCGTCCGCTTTGCGTCCCGCACTCGCCACTCCGCAAAGATCCGGCGCCATTCCGGCGCTTTGTAAAGCTCGGCCGCAACGTCCACCAGCTCTGCGAGTTCTGCCCAACGGCGCTGCCGCCTGAGTTGGCCCATGCGGCGAGATACATCGCCGTAGACGATATGCTTACCGTGGTGCGGGATGCGAAATCGAGCGAGATCGTCCTGGGTGGCAAGTTCGAGGGAGAGCTGCTGCGTCACGCCGTCACCTCGTCGCAAACCTCATCCTCAACCGGCACACCGCTGATCGGGCGCAGGTCGCTGTCATAGCAATCGAATTCGGTATCCCTGAGCGATTCCCAGGGCTGATCCGCGTTCATCACGCGCAGCGGACCGCCGGCTGCCTGACAGAACCAAGCGGGCCCGTCGTTGAGCCACCGTGGCGCGCCGACGACTTTGACGACGCGGCCCAGGTTCTCGGGATAGGGGTCGCGCACGATATAGGCGAGATCGCCAGGCTTGCAATTCACAGTGACACCTCCGGGACTTCGTGGCCGAACTTGCTGGTAACGTAGGCGCGCATGGCCGCGACGAGCTGCGTCGGGCCGTCGTATCCCTCATCGTCGCTGGGGCGAATGAAGCCCGTCCAGTACCCCGGCTCAGTCAGGGAATCCACCGGCCCGTACAGAACGCTGATCAACGCGCGCCCGATGATCGGGCCGCCGTGCTGCCACGAAGACGAGAACGGAATCGCCTTCAGCGCAACCGCGCGCTCGGGCATGTCAGGGAATTCGGCGCGCGCCACCCAATAGTCGAGCAACGCCCCTTCCAGTTCTGCGACCTTCATCCCAGTTCCCTCCCCTGCCGGCGCGCCGCATAGCACGCCACAGACATCACCGTCGCCGCCGCGCCCGAGGCGCCGGACAGCAGCACAATCGCCAGGACCTGCCAGGCGTCCAGAGTGAAAGTCATTAGCCTTCCTCCGGTGGATCGGCCCAGCCCACCATCAGCTTCGCCTGATAGCGCGTGTAGCCCTCTTCGAGTAGATCGCGGTATCGGTCATAGTCGCCGTCGATACCGGGGTAGTAGCAGTCAGCGCACCAGCGCGAACCAAACACCTGCACTTCCTTCCGGCACCGGTAGCAGCTCCCATGGCTCGCGCTCATGCCGGCCTCGCAATCCGCACGTGCGGCAGCGGGCAATGCGGCGCGGTGTGGCTGTTACTTCCACAGTTTGCGCAGGTCATTTCCGGTTCCCCTCTTTATCCCAATCGCGGCCGAGCAGCTTCGTGTGGTCCAACGCCGCATACGGCCACTCGACCACCGCGGCGCGCAGCGTCGGCGCGTTCTCACGCCGGCTCATGGATGCGAAATAGCGGTTCAAGATCGCTGCCTCGCGCTCTGCCGAGTCCTTCGACGGCGCAGGGACGATGTCATCTGAGCCTGCAATGTGGATGGCCCACAAGGTTTGCTCGTCCATCACGTGCTTTCCAATCCCTTCTTCGCCAGGCAGCGCAGCGCCTCGTACTCGGCGCGCGGCACGCAAACGGTGCTGCCATCCCCGGGCGCAACGACATCCAGCTCGAGTACTACGAACAGCTGGCAGATCTTGGCGAACGACAGGCTGTGCCCGCTGTTGTTCAGGAAACGCGAAAAGTTCGTCGGCTCGACGCCGATCAGCTCTGCAACGCGCTTCTGGGTCATGGGAGCAACACGGCTGAGGACCGCGCTTTCCAGGCTAGGCATGTGATGCTCCCAAGTGCTGCAACCGTTTCATACGATTCATTCCAACAAGACAACGCAGCTGGCGCGCCAAGGCCGCCGGCAGGAAAAGGGAAAAATGGGAAACGGATGCCATCACCGGGCGCCCCTGCAGAAAGCGGCCCGGCCGGCGCAAACGCGCCTACTCTGGTCATGTGCAGCCATCTGCGTACGTCGCAGCATGGTGATTCCCCCGGTCGGGCCGCAGCCCGTTCAGTTGTGGCGCGCCGAGAGGCGCGGCAAAAGTCGTAGTGGTCGGGTCGCTTTTAAGCGGCCTCGGGATGGTCGAGGCGGGTGGCGGACTTGGGGCGCCCCCTCTTCTTCGAGGGCTTCAGCTCCTCTCGATCCGCCAGATCCACCTGATCCCAGTCAACGGCATCTGGAAATCGCGCACGCAGAAACATCACCCACGGCCGAGGAATGTGGTTGCTCGTCTGCCATTGCGAAATCCGGCCTTTACTGAGACCTGTCTCGCTAATGACAGCCTGGGGGCCACCGAGGGCCTGGATGAGTTCGCGTGCGTTCATGCCACGGAGTATAGAACTCTAAACCGTCACTATCAAGCCCTCTAAACCGACTTTGGTTTAGATTTCTAAAAATGACCCTAAGCGAACGAATGCAAGCGATCCTGGACGAAACTGGCGCCGAAGCTGTAGCGCTGGCGAAGGCCGCCGGCGTTACCAAAGGAACGGTGAGCCAGTGGCTGAGCGGCCAGATCAAATCCATAAAGCTGGAATACGCCGTAGGCATCCAAGATGCCTACGGCTACAACGCCTTGTGGATCGTCATGGAGAAGGGTGAAAAGAAGGTGGCGGCAGCTGCGGCCAATGACGGCGAAGCACCGGCGGACGAGGAGCTCAAGGCATTTGCCGACAGCGACTTCCAGCGCCTGCCCAAAGGCCGACAAGTTCCTGTCGTGGGACAAGCCCAAGGCGGCCCCGACGGATACATCAGCATCCACGACTACCCGCCAGATCAAGGTGATGGCTGGATTATCATGCCCACCCGTGACCCGTCGGCTTATGGCCTGCGCGTCCGGGGGGACAGCATGCGTCCACGGATCAAGAGCGGCGAGTTCATCCTGGTTGAGCCCAGCTTCGAGGCGCAACCCGGCGACGACGTCGTGGTCAAGTTCCGGGATGGCAGCGCAGTCGCTAAAGAGCTGCTCTGGGTCCGCGACGACGAGGTGTGCCTGGGCTCGATCAATAACGGCGTGCCGCCGATGACACGCCCCCTGGAAACGGTGCAGACGATCCACAGGATCGCAGCCATCATCCCGCGCGGATCCCCCTTGCATGTGCCCAGCGCCTGACGCGACCGGACCATGAGTGCACCTAGGTGGCGCGCTCGCAGAACCCTGGAGGCCTGGCAGCTCGAGGACGCTGAACGGCTGAGCGCCCTTTTCACACAGCACAAGGGGCCCTTCAGCGTTGCAGAATTCGCGCGCCGCCATGAGATCGGCCCCCAGATCACGCAGTACCTGGCCGGGCAGCTGCCGCTCAGCGTGAACATCGCGGTGGCCTTCGCGCGAGGCCTCGATGTCGAGATCGACGCGATCAGCCCCCGCCTGGCAACGGAAAGCCGCCGGCTGCCATCCGATCTAGACACCATCATCAAGCTCACGTCCGGCGCAGAGGGGGGCACCACGCCGCCTGAACGACTGCTGATCGTGATGGCAGAGCAGCACCTGGACGTTGGCACCCTCTCGGCCCTGCTGGGCATCGAGACGGCGGTGGCCAGAAGCTGGCTTGAGCCAGGCGCACCAAAGCTGCCGCTGCACCACGCGGTCAAGCTGCAGGAAGCTTACGACTACAGCCCGACATGGTTGATCAATGGCGTCGGCGCCCCGATGCTCAGCAATCTGCTAGAAGCTGAGCTGGACGAACCGAGCCTTCCGTTCGACATCGTCACAATCCCCCCAAGCAGATTCAAGCGCATTCCAGTGGTTGGCATGGCACAACTCGGCGACAACGGCCATTTCTCGGACATCGAGTATCCCGTCGGCTACGGCGATGGCTTTCTCACCTTCCCCACGAATGATCCCGACGCATATGGTCTGCGCTGCAACGGGGATTCCATGCGGCCGCGCGTCAAGCACAACGAGTTTGTGGTCATCGAGCCGAACCGGGCCGTGACGAACGGCGATGAGGTCCTGGTGAAGTCCCAGGACGGCCGCGTCATGGTGAAGGAACTGGCCTATGTCCGCGACGGCGTCATACACCTGTCATCCGTGAACGAGCGCCACGGCATGCTGCGGATTCCGCAGGACCAGATCGAGCGGCTGCACTATGTCGCCGGCATTGTGAAGGCGTCGGCTTGGAGGCCGGACTGACACAACGGAGCAGCGCTCTTTCCACCGTTCTGAGGGGTGGCGAATCCAGGCATCGAGTCGTTAAGCTGGGCCAGCCCGTAAAGGGCATTGGGAAAAACATGTCACGAAAGAGCCACTCCCCCCTCATTGCCGGCTCAGCGCTGGTGGTTCTGCTTGCCAGTTGCGGCAAAACAGAAGCGCCGCAACAGACCGAGAGTCAGCCGACTGCTGCCCCGCTAGCGGTAGTTATCCCTCCACCCCCTCCGCCGAAGCCGACGCACTACTACGCCCTAGAAGAGGACGGCGAGTACGGCTACGAAGAAGCACTCTCGGAAAATGATCGTAAGGCTGGCAAAGCCGCCTCGCCGCTTCGCATGATTCGCTACCTTGGAGAAAAGGATGGCCTCCACAAGGTAGCATCGATCGCATCCTCCACAGAGGTCGGCGTCATGAGCTGCAAGGCACCCTGCGAGTTCATCAAGATCGAGGTCGTGGTCGGCGGAAAGGTCGCGCAGAGGGAAACAGTCAGGGCGGTGAAGGGAACCATGGCCCAGATCATCATGGCCGACGCCATGAATGGCGAGCTGAAGCCGTACACGGCTGTGAAGTGGTAAGAGCTTCAGCCTGACGGTCGGATTGGCGGGACACGCTCCCCCCATACTAGTCGGCACAGAGAATAAGGTGCAAGCGACCTGCTTCCAAAACCACAGAGCCAATTTTGTATCGACAGAGGAAATCCGTGATTGAAGCTCTCGCACAGAAAAATGCCAATTGGATTGATCGACTATTCCTCCTATCCAACGGCGTTCTGATCATTGGCGCCATACTCGTAATGATAGCGACCAATGATATATCAGCGAATTTAATGACGTTTATAGGTTCCGGAGTCGTTGTGATCGGGACAAGCGGTGTATTCGCTTTCGGTGTAATGGGGGAGCGCAGAGCTAGAAAATCAATCTCAGAAAGCAATGCCAAGGCAGCGGCGGCACTCGAAAAAGTGTCAGAAGCTCAAATAGAGATCGAAAGACTAAGGTTGCTGTCTGCGTGGAGACGACTCGGCAAACATCAGAATGACACCTTCATCAGTGTATTGAGCGAGTTGCCGCGTGAGCATCGATCGGAAATATGGGTGCAATTTGTCGACACTGACCCGGAAGCTGTCGTATTCCAACAAGATATCCGTGAGGCCATTCAGGCGGCGGGATACACGGATCACTACTATTCCGGTTGGGAGCGGGCAATTGGGGTTAAGGTGAGCAACTGCACGTCACCAACTGGGCGGGTCCTGGCTTCAGCATTCGCAGCGGCAGGCATAGAAATTCGCGCGCTGGAAGGAGACATCGAGGGCGCGCCAGGCAAAGGAGTACCCCAGGTTCTTGTCGGCAGTCGGCCGCCGCCGCCAGGAACTAATGTGAACTATTAAGTTAATGAGCGCACCCATCGGGCGTGCGTTGCCGCCCGTGGGATACAAAACGCACATCGCCGAGACGCCCTGGAGCCCTCGGACATCACAAGCGCTGCGCCGCCCTCATCCGCGCGTCAAGATCCTAGCCGGTGTAGGGTCGCCCCCACCTCCGTCAGCAGCACCCTCTCCTTCCCCTGAATAGCCGGATCGGCCAGCAGCATCGCGAGGTCAGCTCTCGCGTCGTCGATCGGCAGCTGCATTCCGTCGTCCAGCGCCAGCTACTCGAACTGGCGGATTACTTCGTCCGGTTCCATCCCCACCTCCCCAAGGCTCACTCCAGACCAGCCTAGGCGGCGATGCGCTGTCGCGCCCCCCCCCCGTTCACCCCCCCTCTGACGTAGGACACTAAACTTTTTGGTTTAGTTTTCTTTACTTTATCAGGTTAGCGTTCTAAACTTCGTTCACACCGCTGAAGTTCGCAGCGGTTCGCCGGAGACAGAGATGAGCAAAGCCAAGCAGTCGTGGGAAGTGGGTCAACAGGTCAAGGTGGGGTTCCTGGCCGGCCTGACCGTCATCGCCAAGATCCCTACCCCGGGATTCGCGCCGGACGCCTATGTCCTCGTGCGCGGCGAGCAGTTCTATTCCTTCATGCCGCACAACGGCATTTCCAAGATCGACCACGCCGAGGCGCGCGACCTGGTCGCCCAAGCCAAGCGCATGCACGCAGCGGCCGAGGCCCGCGCCGCCGCCCAGGCCAACCGCGTCATCGACACCGCCAAGCTCGCCGCCGAGCTGCTGGCGGCCTGAAGGGGACCTGGCCATGACCCCCGCCGAAATCCTCAGTCACATCTCGCCGCAAGACCGGACCAACGCGCTGGCCAAGTTCCTGCAGATCGAGTGCTTCGACTACTCGGGTATGCCCCGCGAAGACCACGACATCGTCCAACTCGGGCACTACACCGACCTGCACGACGAGCTGGTCGCCATGGCGCGCGCCAGTATCGAGACGGACCGCGAACGCGCCACCGAGGCTCGCGTGATGCGCCAGGCCAAGCCGAACCACTTGCTGTTCAACGGGACGGGAGTGACAGCGTGACGTCCATAGCTCAAACCGAGAATTCCTACGGCACCGCAGCTGAGCGCGCCTACCTCGAAGGGCTGGCAAAGAAGCCGCAGGCAGTGGCATTGCTGCGCAACTACATCGCCGCCGCCGACAAGCGCGTGGTCTGGAACTCGATCGACAAAGCCAAGGCAGTTGCCCACGCGCACCTGCTGCTGATCGCTGTCCTGGGTGTCGACAACTTGCCGAGGGCAGCGTGAGCAGCAGCCGCCTGCGCAAGTTCGCGCGCCACCCGGTGGCTCAGCTGCTTGGCCTCTGGATCGGCACCACCGTCGCTATGGCCGTCCTTTTCTGCGTCTACGAAGCGGCCCAGAACAAGACCAGCCCCATCAAGCCCACCGCTCATCGGAAGCTCACATGATCGCCCGTCCCATCGTCCCCGGCCGCAGCTATCAGGTGCACGGCGCAGGACTCGATCTGACTGTACTCGCCACCAATCCGGCCGATGCCATCTGCATCGCCATCGACATGATCAAGGAACCGCAGCGATGAACATCATCACCATTCGCGCCAGCTCGCTGGCCGAGCTCTTCGACTGCCCTGCACGCTGGGAGGCCAAGCACCTGCTCGGCATGCGCCTGCCGTCCGGCGTGCCGTCGCACCTTGGCACCTCGATCCACGCCGGTACCGCCGCCTTCGACCAGGCCGAACTAGACGGCCAGCCCATCACCGCGGACGAAGCAGCCAGCGCGTTCGTGGCCACCCTCTATGACAGCAATGCCGATGTGGACTGGGAAGACACCAAACCGGCCGAAGCCGAACGGATCGGTCTGGCTCTGCACTCGCGCTACTGCGCCGAGATCGCGCCGCGCCAGCACTACATCGGCGTCGAAGTGGCATGCGAGCGCCTGGAGATCCCCGAGCTGGGCATCGCACTGACCGGCACCACCGACCGCGTACGCACCACCGCCGTCGGCGCGGGCATTTCGGACCTGAAGTCCGGCGGGCGCGCCGTGGGCGCCGACGGCATCGCGGTCACGGCCGGCCACGGTCCGCAACTGGGCGTGTACGAGCTGCTGGCGGAACACGCCGTCGGCATTCCCATCACCGCGCCTGCGCAGATCGTTGGCCTGAACACCGGCAAGACCGCGGCCGCGCAGCGGGTTGGCGTGGGCGAGATCGAATCGCCGCGCGCCGCGCTGCTGGGCACCGAAGAGCGGCCCGGCCTACTGCAGCACGCCTCGCGCCTGATCCATTCCGGCGCCTTCTACGGCAACGGGAAATCCGTCCTGTGCTCGCCGAAGTACTGCCCGCGGCATGCCACCTGCCCCTACAAGTCCTGATCCCAGATTCCTGAATCCTGAGCGAGACCACCACCATGAACACCGCCACCCTCGAACAAATGCGCGCGCCCGCCGTGCGCGAACCCGCGCCGATCATCACCATGGGCTTCGGCTCGTCGCAATCCTTCGAACTTATGCAGCGCGCTGCCAACCTGCTGTCCTCGTCCACCCTGGTGCCGGCGGCCTACCGAAAGGTCATCGAGAAGCTCGACAAATTCGGCAACGTGAAGGAATCCCGCGAGAACCCGAACGCGCTGGCGAATAGCGTTGTGGCTCTCAACATGGCGCAGCGCATGGGCGCCGATCCGCTGATGGTGATGCAGAACCTCTACATCGTCGAGGGCCGCCCGTCCTGGTCATCGCAGTGGATCATCGCCGCCGTGAACGGTTGCGGCCGCTTCTCGCCGCTGCGCTTCGACATCAAAGTACTCGGCAAGAAGGTCGTCGAGCGTGTCGAGATCGTTTGGGAGAACGGCAACCGCAGCAACGTGACCAAGAAGGTCGAGATCATCGACAAGGTCGCCATAGCCTGGGCGGTGGAACGCGAGACCAAAGAGCGCCTGGAATCGCCGCCGGTCACCATCGAGATGGCCGTCAAAGAAGGCTGGTACACGAAGAACGGCAGCAAGTGGCAGACCATGGATGAGGTCATGCTGCGGTACCGCACCGCCAGTTTCTTCGGGAAGCTCTATGCACCCGAGTTGCTGATGGGCCTGCAGTCGGTCGAGGAAGCGCAGGACATCATCGACCTCAACCCAGACGGCTCGTACACCGTGGCCAGCGCCTCGGTCGATGAGCTGCGTGGCAGCTCGCGCGCCCAGCCGGCCCAGCCCGCCGAAGTGGTCAAACACGCTTCCGAACCTGCCGCCAGCTCATCAACCGAGAACGAAAAGCAGGAAGCGAGCACTGCGGGCCAGCCGGCCGGCGACGAGCTGCCGCCGGATGACGACCAACAGGATGGTGAGGCCGGTACTGCCGACGACGAGCCCGCCCTCTCGTTCCAGGACGTGAACCGCGAACTGCTGACCGCCAAGACCATCGATGACCTCGATTACGCGCGCAGCTTCATCAAGCAGATCCCCGACGAGAAGGCCAAGGCGACGCTGAACTCGGTGGCAGCCCGCCGCATGCGCGAACTCGCGCCGTCGGATGAGCCCGCCGCGGCAGCGCAGCCCGCCCGCCGCGCACGCGCACCGATCAACGCCGACTGAACGATCACGGGCGAAAGCGGATGCCACGGAGTCTGCCGTCGACCGGAAGGCGACGTAGCAAGGCCGGAGGACGCAGCGAGTAGCCCACCCCAACACCTGACAGGACACAGAAATGAGCCACTCCCCTGAATTCAAGAACACCCTGAACATGACCGCCGGCACGCTGGGCAAGGATCTGCTGTCCGCTCTCGTGTTGGAACTGAAGATGCTGCCCGACACCTGGGTGAAGCTGCCGCAGAAGAAGCAGGACGACATTCTTGATCGCCTGCGCAACCGTGTCGACGCCTCGGTAAAGATGGCCGTCCACCTGATCGCCAGCCAGGGCCGCACCGTGGTAACCGGTGATCTCGACAAGCTGACCATCAAGGACGGCGTGCAAGCCGTCATCAAGATCGGCAAGTCGGCACCTGGCTTGCACGACCTGTCGGACGCCCAAGGCCAAGCCGTCCTGCTCGTCATCGGCGGTGGTGCCGAATTCACCGAGGGCATGGATGAAGTGCGTGGCGAATCCGATCAGCGCGCATTCGACCTCGGCAAGGAATACACCGACGGTGATGGCGACGGTATGCCCGAGGGCGATGCCGCCGCAGACGACGACAACGTCGTCGATGCCGAATACACCGAAACGCCGCTGGCGATCGAGCAACAGCCCCTGCAGGAAGAACTCGAAGCCGCACACGAGGCTGGCCACCGGGCCGCCAGCGAGGGCAAGCCCGAATCCGACTGCCCGAAGCTGGCCGGTGCGCTCTGCATTGCATGGGTCAAGGGCTGGAAGCGCTGGCACGCCGAGCAGGCCGGCCCCGACCCGCTGTACGACCAGGTCGTGGCACACGTCGTCGAGACGCAGCAGGTTTCCATCACCAAGATCCAGCGCCATTTCAAGGTCGGCTACAACCGCGCCGCTCGGCTGATCGAGCAGATGGAAGCCGATGGCGTCGTGAGCGCGCAGGACCTCGAAGGCCACCGCAACGTGCTGAAGACGACCGAGGAAACGGAGTAACTCACCATGCGCATCACTGCCATCCACGCCCGCAACTTCCTCGGCATCCGGGCAGCCGACATCATCCCAGCCACGCCGGTCTCGCTGATCTGCGGCCCCAACGGCGCGGGCAAGTCCAGCATTCAAGAGGCCGTCCGCATGGCACTCACTGAGGAGACCGTACGCGTCGGCCTGAAGAAGGAATACAGCAAGCTGCTGCGCGATGGAACCGAGTCCGGCTCGATAGTGGTATCCGTTGGCCCGCAATCGAACAGCATCGCGCTGCCGTCGGGGAAGATCTCGAAGGGTGTTCCAGCGGACGAGCGCGTGAGATACCTGCTCGACGCCCAGCGCTTTGCCAGCCTGGACGTGAAGGCGCGCCGCACCTTCCTGTTCGACCTGATGGGCCTCAAGATCGGTACCGAACAGGTGCGCGAGCGCCTGGTGGCGCGCGGCTGTAACGCCAAGAAGATCGAAGCCGTCCTGCCGCTGGTGCGCGCCGGCTTCGACGCCGCTGCCAAGGAAGCCGCCGGCAAGGCCACCGCCTCCAAGGGCGCATGGCGCGAGCTGACCAGCGACACCTATGGCAGCGTGAAGGCCGCCGACTGGGTCGCACCGCTGCCCGCCGGCGCCAAAGACCCCGAAGAACTGGCCAGCCTGATCGCCGAGTCGGAAGAGACCATCCGGATCCTGTCCACTGAGGCCGGCGAGTTGCAGCGCCAGCTGGGTGAGATCGACGCAGCGGCGCGGCAGCGCGCGCAGCGCGCCAACCAGATCGCTGAGCTGCGCGCCAAGGCCGAGCAGCTGCCGAAGGCACAAGACAGCGCCGCCCGCGCGCTGGCCGAGCGTGATGCGTTCCTGCCCCAGGTGGAGGCCCTGCGCGCCGCCGCCGGCGGCAAGGTAGCAGGCATGCCGTGCGCTTGCCCCGACTGCGGTGCCGCCTTGCTCTTCCTGGCGGGCAAACTTGCCAAGTACGAGCCGGCGCAGATCGACCCTGAAGCCGCCGGTCGTCTGCCCGAATACGAGCGCAGCCTGACCGTGCTGGAAAACGCGCTGAAGAGCCGTACCACCGAGCGCGACGCTGCCGACACCGCGGCGAAGCAGCTGCGCCTGCTGCAGGACCAGGCAGAGGCCGAGGCAACCGACAGCGCCGACGAAGTGGAGCGCCACGCCATCGTGAGTCGGCTGGAAGCCATTCAGGGCAGCATCACCCAGTTCGGCAAGGACCTCGATACCGCGCGCGCCGCGCAGCGTGCGCTGGCCCAGGCCGATGCGGTGACCAAGAAGGCCGGTCAGCACCACGCCGATGTGGCCGCTTGGGACGCGCTCGCGGAAGCCCTTGGCCCCAGCGGCATCCCCGCCGACCTGCTGTCCGAGGCGCTGGACCCCATCAACGAGCGCCTGGCCGCCGCCGCGAACGAATCCGAGTGGATGCGCATCGGCATTGAGGCGGACATGACCATCACCGCCGCCGGCGGCCGCCCGTATGCGCTGCTGTCCGAGTCCGAGCGCTGGCGCGCCGACGCGATGATCGCCGAGGCCATTTCGCGCCTCACAGGCCTGCGCCTGCTGGTGCTGGACCGCGCGGACGTGCTGATCGGGTCCGAGCGGGATCGGCTCTTCTGGTGGCTCGACGACCTGGCCGCCGCTGGCGCGATCGACACGGCGCTGGTGTTCATGAGCCTCAAGACGCCGCCGGGCGCCCTGCCCGAGTCGATCACCTCATTCTGGATCGCCGACCACGAGGTGGGCACCGTGCGGGAGGCTGCGTGATGGTCAGCACCACCGTGATGATCCAGCGCCTGGAAGGGCTGCTGGGCACCAAAGACCTGAACGACTGGGAAACCAGCTTCGTACGCACGCTGGCGGCACGCATGCATGCCGGCGAGGTAACGAAACTCAGCGGCAACCAGGTCGAGAAGCTCGACGATCTGCATGGGAGGCACTTCTCGTGAACACCGAAGCACAACGCCGGATCATCCGCCTACCCGAGGTCAGCCAGCTGGTTGGCCTGGGCAAAACCGCGATCTACGAGCGCATCAAGGAACACACGTTCCCCTCCCCGATCAAGCTTGGCCGCGCCAGCGGCTGGATCGAGGAAGAGGTTCAAAAGTGGGTCGAAACACAGATCACAGCCACGCGCGGGGGTCACTGATGCCCCGCGCCATGAAATTCACCCGCAAGTCGGTATTGGTCTATCTGCAGGAACGTACCGGCCAGCGCTTCACGCCGACGCAGATCGCGAACAATTTCAAGCGCAGCAACGCCGAGGCACGCGAGGTGCTCGACGACTTGCACGCGAACGAACTGATCCGCAGCGGCGTCGACGGCACCACCCGCGTGTTCTACGTCGCGGCACCTGGCAGTCAGCCGCGCCCCGAACGCATCGTCGGCCGCGGCGAGCTCAAGGGCTGGGAAGCCGGCCTGCGTCGATTCGAAGCGCTTTGCATGACCGTGCGGCGCTGATTCAGTAGCCGCAACAACAGCAGCACCTGCCACCGCTACCCCCACAGGAACGACACCATGACCCCGATTCTGTTCTATGACACCGAGACCTCCGGCCTGCCCCAATGGAGCCTGCCCAGCGAAGACCCCAGCCAGCCGCATATCACGCAGATCGCGGCCGAGCTGCACGACGAAGACACCGGCACCACGCTGGCCTTCATGGACCTGCTGATCAGGCCCGACGGCTGGACCATCCCGGAAGAACTCGAAGCGCTGACCGGCATCACCAACGAGAAGGCTGAGCGCTTCGGCGTGCCTATCGAGAAGGCGATGCCGCTCCTTCTCAACATGTGGCGCAAGGCAGAGCTGCGCATCGCCCACAACGAGTCGTTCGACATGCGGATGGTGCGCATCGAGATGATGCGTCTCATGGCCCATGACGCGCCGATCCACGATGAGTGGAAGACCTCCCCCGCCTTCTGCACGCAGTCGAAGAGCACCAAGATCATCAACCTGCCGCCGACCGAAAAGATGCTGGCCGCCGGCCGGCGCACGCCCAAGTCACCGAACCTAGGCGAGGCCTTCCGGCACTTCACCGGCACCGACCTGGTGGGCGCGCACAACGCTGCCGTCGACCTGGCCGCCTGCCGCACCGTGTACTACGGCATCAAGCGGCATCTCGCCACGGCGGCATGAACTGCCACGTTGCATTGGTCGTCACCGTCACCGGCATGTTCATCTGCCTGGTGATCGGTGGATACGCCCATTACCGCCTGCTCAAGAAGATGGCCGGCGACAATAAGGAACTGAAGTGAGCCAGCAAACCGAATCCGCCAGCGAAATGCTGCGTAAGCCGATCGCGGCCGTAGAGAAAGCCCATACCTCGCTGTTCGCCCAGTGCTGCTCGAACCCGATCAAGAACGCATGGGGCAAGGAAGTCAGCGTTGCCATGCTGAATGACGCGCAAGAGATGGCCGTCAGCTTTAGCGCTGCCCTCCGCAACGAGCAGTCGGCGGCACTGGCGCTCACAGATGCCCGCATTCTGGAAATTGCGATGGGCCATTTCAAGCCCGGGCATACCGTGGCGGCCGAAAAGAACTTCCTGGCTTGCGTGCACGACATCCTCGCCCAGGCCGCCCCGCAACCGAGCGCCAAGACGCTGACGGATGAGCAGAGAGAAGCGATCGCCAGCGCGATAGAAACCGTGATCCTCCACGGCACTATCGACTGGCAAAACGTTGCCGGCACGCTCCGCTCCCTCCTGGCCGCAGAGCAGCCCAGCGAGAAAAAGCGCGATGCCACCCTCAGCACTGCAATCGATAGCCTGAATGGCTGGATCGCCGCCAATGCCCCCGGCGGTTGGATTGATGATCTTCGCGAGGACGCAGAGCGGTACCGCTGGTCGCGCAATACCCCGGTGAGCATCGGCCGCAACGGCATCCTTATCGAGAACACGGGCGTCAAGTTGGATGCCGCCGTCGATGCCGCGCGCATCGCTGCCCGTGGCGCCGCAATCGCCAAAGGAGAGGCGCAATGATCCGCCGCCCTCTGCTTTCCGTTTCTGGCGCGTCAATTGTTGCCGCGATCTCCGCCGCGACCCTTACCGCCATCGCCGCCACGGTTCCCCCCGCGATCATCGCCGCGGTTCCCACCACGGCCATCACCTCGGTCACTCCCGCGTTCGCCGCCGCGATTCCAGCTTTGCTTTTCTCCCCGGTCACCACCGCGATTCCACCCACGCTTTTCGCCGCGATTCTCGCCTTGATCTCCGCCACGGCTCCAGCTGCGGTTTTCGTCTTGGTTCCAGCCACGGCTCCAGTTGCGGTTATCACCCCTGTCCCAGTCGCGATCCCAGTTGCGACGTCCGCCAGAGTAGCCACCACCATCCCAATCAAAGTACCCGCCGCCGTAGTACGGGCGCGAGTATCCGCCGCGATAGTAGCCGTCATCGTATGGAACAGCGACACAGCCACTAAGAAGTGCTGCCGTGCCCAAGGTGAGCACGAGAAGGAGTTTCATGACGAACTTCGCTTGCAGGTGGGTGAATTGCCGCAAGGATACCGACGGCCACCTCCTCCAGTTGTAAGAAATCGTGTCACACAGCGCGAGGTGACAGCATGATCCGGCGCGAATACACCACGTTCGGCATGTGCTCGGGCCTGGGCGGCGGCGCCAAGGGCTTCAAGAAGGCAGCCTCCCAAGTGGGCAACATGGTCGCGACCTGGCGCTGCCTGGGCGGCATCGACGTCGACCCGGCTGCCGCGCGCGATCGCGGAGGTGATGGGCACCACTCTGCTGCTGGCCGAGTCCGGCGAGACGTTCATGCTGTCGGCCACGCCGGTGTGGGTGCGGCCGGTGGCGGTGGCGCTGTCGGTGGCGCAGCCTGCGGAGGTCGCATGAGCGAGCCCAAGACATTATGGAGCCCGGCGCGCCGCGAGCGCGACCACCATCGCGCTGGTAGCGAAGCGCCCAAGGCGAGGCTATCTGATGGTGTCCGCCGCAATAGCAAACGCCCACCCTGCAAAGAGGCAGACAGCAACCCAGCCGGAGGCGATAAGCGCGATGTCGCGCCAATTCATTGCGTACTGAACTCGGGATCGTCGTCCAGACCTGCGTCGCGCATAGCTTCGTCAGCCTCTTCTTCGAGCGTCGGCTCGCCGTTCGCGATACGACGCGCATTGCTGAGATCGATGGTGCTGCGAATCTCGGCGCCTATCTCGGCGATCTGTTCGGCAGCTTCTGGCCCGAGCAGGTCGGCGAGCTCTTTGAGGAATTTTTCATTATCGTCCATGCCCGGCTTATCGGCACTGGGAAGCAAACCTTGAGGCCCCTATGAGCGAGAAGAGCAAAATCGAATGGACCGACCACACATTCAATCCGTGGGAGGGTTGCCAAAAGGTTGGACCAGGCTGCGACCACTGCTATGCCGAGACTCGCAATGCGCGCTTCGCTGGCGGGCAGGCGGTGAACTGGGGCCCGGGCGCGCCGCGTCGCCGCACCAGCGCGACCAACTGGCGCAAGCCGTTGGCCTGGAACGCCAACCATGATGCCTTTTTCGCCGAGCATGGCCGCCGGCAGCGCGTCTTCTGCGCCAGCCTGGCCGACGTGTTCGACAACACGGTGGATCCAGCTTGGCGTGCCGATCTGTTCGACCTGATCATGGCCACGCCGAACCTCGACTGGTTGCTGCTGACAAAGCGGATCGGCAATGTGCCGGGCATGCTCGTCGGGCCAGGAATGCCGGGCCGGTTGCCATCGAACGTCTGGCTCGGCGCCACCATCTGCAACCAGGAAGAAGCTGACCGCGACATCCCGAAGCTGCTGGCCGTGCCGGCTCGCGTGCGGTTCCTCAGCATGGAGCCGCTGTTGGGGCCGGTGGACCTAGGGCGACATCTCTGGAAGTGTTGCGGCGCCATGATCCCCGGTAACCAAGGTGACGGCTGGATGCAACCACCCGATCCGCCGGAGTGCTGCCAGTGCCCTGAGCCGCGAGAGCAACTGCACTGGGTCATCGTCGGCGGAGAGAGCGGCGCCAGCGCGCGCCCGATGCATCCGGACTGGGCGCGGAGCCTGCGCGACCAGTGCGCGGCCGCGGGCGTCCCGTTTCTGCACAAGCAATGGGGTGAGTGGCACACAGCCGCCACCGTGGCCAGCACCGGCGAGCCAGTATTTCGCCAGCTCGACAGCTTCCAGCAGTGGGTCAACAAGGCTCAGACGTGGATACATGGCGGCATCTGTCTGGACCGCCACGGCCGGGAGTTGAAGAACGGTGGCGACTTCATGCAGGCCCGCGACAACGATGACTTCCCTGTGACCATCATGCACAAGGTCGGCAAGAAGGCCGCTGGCCGCGTGCTCGACGGCGTGCAGCACGATGGATTCCCGAGGAGCGCGACATGATGACTCATGCCGCAAATTCACTCGATTGGGACGTCAGGAAGGTCCTCATCGCCAAACAGGCCTGCTTCCCAGACCTCCTGAATAGTGACAAGACCGAGCTTCGCGCGCTCGACATTGATTCTCTCAATGCATTCGCGAATCTCCTGAGTCAACACGGCGACGTGGAGCGCCTTACCTACGCCAACCTTGTCAGCAAGCTCTTTGTCGAAGAATTTTTCCTTAGTCATCGTAGCTCCCTCTTTCGGCAAACTGCTCGCAGGTTCATGGACCGCAGCATGACCAAAGAACGCCCTATCCTCTTCAGCGCACCCATGGTGCGCGCCATCCTGGATGGCCGTAAGACGCAGACGCGGCGCATGCTCAATCCACAGCCAGTTTGGGATCCGCATTGGGGCTCTGCTGCCGGTCTGACGGGCGCCTGGCGCATCGGCTCGCCTGCGCCGATGGGTCTAGCCGAACGCGGTGATCATTGGTCGCTCATATTCGATGATGAGAAGCGCCTCAGGTACCCCACCGCCGAGGCATACGGCTGGGGAGCGCGTGCCGGTTGCCCCTATGGCCAGCCCGGTGACCGCCTCTGGGTGCGCAAGTCGTGGCGAGTCGGCAAACCGCACGACAAGACGCCGCCGCGCGACATTCTTCCGCTGCAACTGGCGGCCGGCAGGGGCGTCACTGTGCTGTATGCGGCCGGAGGCGCACGAAGCATCGGGCCGGCTGGACGCATCGAACCGACCTATCCGGATGACGCGCCGATGCCGAACTGGGCTGGCAAAGGCCGCCCATCCATCCACACGCCGCGCGCGCTGTCCCGGATCGTGCTGGAGCTGACGGGGGTGCGCGTCGAACGGCTGAACGACTGCAGCGAAGCGGACGCAATCGCCGAGGGCATCGCGCCAGAACTGGACGGCTGGACCGATTACAGCAACCCGAGCTGCCAGATGTGCACGAACTCGGTCAACTCTTATCGCACGCTGTGGGACAGCATCAACGGCGCCGGCGCATGGGAGGCGAATCCCTGGGTCTGGGTGGTGGAATTTCGGAGGGTTCAGCCGTGATCATCAACCCACGCTTTCGCCCAAGCGATCCCGGCTGCCGCAGCACGCTCGAACGAGGGGTAGTACCCCAAAGGATCCGAGCCCTCCACGAGGCGTCCATCCTTTTCAACTGCACCGACTGCCTCGAAGGATCCATCGCCAAGCTGCTTTGCAAAGCCGCGGACGGTGTAGCCCTGGTAGCTCTCGATTGTCATGACGACCTCCGAATGGGAGGGGAAATCCTAGCATGAAGAACCTAACCACCAAGACCCTCGACGGCGAGGCCGGCTGCATCCTCTCCGATTGCGAGCAGTATCGCTACCGGCTCTGGCGCGAGTGGGATCCCAGCCGGCCGGCCCTGGGCTTCATCATGCTCAACCCGTCGACCGCCGACCACCATGTCAACGACCCGACGATCACCCGCTGCTTGCAGCGTGCGCTGGCCGGCCGCTATGGGCGCCTGGAGGTGGTGAACCTGTTCCCGCTGCGCTCGACGGACCCGAACGGCCTGCTGGCCCATCCGGCGCCGCTGGGCGACGAGCGCAAAGCCGACGGCGCAATCATGAACGCGCTCGATCGCTGCTCGCTTATGATCTGCGCTTGGGGCGCGCACAAAGCGGCGCCGGCGCGCGCTGCGGAGGTGTTGCGCATCGTCCGGATGTGCGGCCGCGGCGCCCTGCTCCATTACCTCGGGTTGAATCAGGACGGCAGCCCGAAACACCCACTGTATGTCGCGGCGAAGGTTCGGCCACAGCCATTTACGCCGTAGGCCAACAGACAGCAATCACATGGGTAAATCGCTTTTACCAACATAATGCGTAAAAAAGGCGGCGACGAACTTCAGCGCAATCCTCTCAACACTTCGTTCAGATCTCCGCACTCAACATATGCGGAAAGGTTGGTCGCCGCGATAGCGAAACCCACGCTTGAGCAGTGCACGTTGGTGAGATGGTCTGCAACGTACTGATCGACAATAGCAGCATAGGAAGGCGCCTTCGTTACCAACTCGTCCCGAAATGCGTCATTATCCGTATGGCCGAGGCTTGCATACTTCGAACGCAAGGCTCGGTACACATCTTCTCCAAAACCGCTCGTAAAGGAGCAGGCACCCGTATAAACGATGTGATTTGCCTGAATGAGGGATACTCCTTCAGCCGTCCGAGATACTGGAAGCGCGTCGCGGCCCAAAGGCTCCAGTTGCGCCAAGTCTGCGATATTAGCCAATGTCAGGTGCTGAACAAAGTACACAACTGAAAGCGCCGCAATTTGCTTTCCGGTCAGCTTCGGAACTACTTGGAGCGCCTCAGCTAACACAAGCTCTTTGAACTCAGTCGTCTGAGACCTGCAACGCTCAGCGATCAATGCGCAGAGCAATTCAGGGTTGGCACGTTCGCCTCTCCGTGCACTCGCCTGCACAGCATCGTTTATGCAAGCCTGCACGTCCGGATCAGCAAGTTTTGCGAAGTCGATTACCTCCGGCTTACGAGCGAGGTGCTCCGAGAGATGGGAAGCAAACTGTCTTACGTACTCTTCCGCGACAGCCCTCGCCTCCGCCCTCAACCTGGGGAAATTGCTCTGGAGGAGCAATTCACACAGTTCTCGAACTTCCGTGGCCGTCATCCCGTTCCGCTGAATGACAATATTGCCGCCAGCTTGAAGTGCCACTGCGCCTTCCCCTACTGCCTGCCCCTGCTTATCGCCGAATGGGTTCACTTTTTCAATCCTAGTGTTTCGCAGCGCGGATGAATGGCAGCACAATATTTTAGGCATTAAAATAACGACCAACTATAATGTTTCGCGTACTGCCCACACCACCACCATCATCATCGTATTTTACGCATATTGATGACAATAAATTATGGCCGACTGCAAAGCGACTCAATTCAACCAAATTCCGTAATCAAGCCTTCCAAAATACCTTGAAATATTCGCAATTGCAATCGCTTGACCAACACTCGTAAGTTGAATATGCCAGAAATTCCCATTCGAAAATTGCTGCAATAGCCTATCCCATGACGGCGCCGAGGCCGCAACTTCCTGCTTGAAAGAGGCATCATCAGGGAAATTTAGATAGGAATAGGCACCGGTGCGAAGGGCGCTATATATATCACCACCCAAAATTGTATTTAAGGAACATGCCCCAGTATATGCGATGTGTCGCCGCTGCGAATCCGAGATCTGAAAACCGGGCGTAGAAAAATCCAATGCTATCTTCGTCATCGGCTCCATCGCAGCAACTCCCTGCGCCCCTTGTAAAGTCATTGACGTCACAAAATGGACAAAGGATATCAGAGAAATTTGCTGTGAAGTTAATTTTCCGACAACCTGTACGGCCTCACTAATTACTACATCTTTGTAGTCATTTGATTGCTGAGAAATACGCTCAGTTATTAGGGAGCAAAGAATATCTGGATTGGCACCACGCCCCTTCCGAGCGCTTGCCTGCACTGCATCATTAATTGTTGCTTGAACATCAGGATCGGCAAGTTTTTCCGGCTGCACGAACGCAGCAGCGCCTGCTATCGAGGCTTTAAGCTTCTCCCCTAGTTCCGCCACATGCAATTCGGCTGCTTGCCTAGCCTCTTCCCTAAGCCTCGGGAAGTTATACTCCAAAAACAGCCGAACCATTTGATCAACATGCTCCGGAGAAGCCCCTTGGACATTAATATTCCCCTTGGCCTGCAGCGCAATGGCACCGGCACCAACACTTTGTTCCTGTTTGTCCCCGAGCACTTTATTTAATCCTTGTTTTGTTCATTTTGACATCTCCGCCAGCCTGAATTCCCACACCTCCCGCCTCGACTTTCTGAGATTGAGCTGCATCATTTGACTTTTTGCTCAAAAGGAAGGACGAGAGGAGCACGACGACCGCAGCGACGGTAGCCGCGAATGAATCGTATCCTGGCTTCATTACGGCCCAGATAACGCAAACGACAAGTGATAGAAATGAAACAACCTGAATCAGCCTACGCATTGCCGCTCTCCCTTAATTAAATGAGTGATCTCAGTCTGTTTTTTTCATTTCGGCGATCCGGTCCGCCCAAGCCTGCATCATCTGCCGCCGCTCGGGCAAGTACTGCGCATGGTTGTACGCCGCGCGCACCTTGTTGCGCTCGACGTGCGCCAGCTGGCGCTCGATCACGTCCGATCTGAACCCTAGCTCATTCAAGGCCGTCGACGCCACCCCTCTGAAGCCGTGCCCAGTCATGCGCGAGTGGTACCCCATGCGGTACAGGGCGTAGAGCATCGTATTGTTGCTGATATGGCCAGACTTGCCGCGGGGGCTGTAGAAGATGAAGTCGCGGTGTCCGTTGAACGCGCGCAGCTGCGCCACCACCGCGAGGGCCTGAGTGGACAGCGGCACGACATGCGGGTCGCGCATCTTCATCCGCTCAGCCGGCACCAGCCATTGGGCCTTGTCCTCGTCGATCTCTCCCCACTGGGCCTGGATCATTTCGGTGGTGCGGGCAAAGGTGAGCGTCATGAACTGCAGCGCTAGGCGGGTCACGGCGTCACCCTCGTAGGCGTCGATGTCGCGCAGCAGTTGCGGCAGCTCGATCGCGGACACGCGGGCCTGGTGCACGACCGGCGCGCCCTTCAGCGCGGTGGCGCTATCGATGTCGGCGGCCGGGTTGCGATCGCATGCCCCACAGATGATCCCGTACTGAAAGACCGCACGAACGCGCTGCAGGATGCGTTTGGTGGTATCCCGCACGCCCCGCGCCTCGATCTTGCGCAGCATGTCCAGCAGCACCGGCGCCTTGATGTCGGCAATCGGCATGGCGCCGATGACCGGGAACACGTCGTTTTCCAGGGAGGCGATCACCTTGCCGGCGTAGTACTCGACCCAGTTGCTCTTCTGGGTGGCGTACCAGTCTCGGGCCACCGCCTCGAAGGAGTTGCCTGCGGCGATCTTGACCGCGCGGCGCTGTTCCTGCTTCACCGCGCTCGGGTCCTGGCCGGCAGCCACAAGGGCCCGTGCGGCTTCCCGCTGCGCGCGGGCCTGGGCGAGCGTGACTTCTGGGTAGCCACCGAAGCCGAGCCGATTCTCGCCGCCGCCAGGCCGGTAATACTTGAAACGCCAGAGCTTTCGCCCATCGGCCATGATTTCTAGAAACAGGCCGCCACCGTCAAACAGCTTATAGGAACGGTCCTTCGGCTTCGCATTCCGGATCTTGGTGTCGCTTAAGGGCTCGACGGTACGGGGCATCGTTTGGGGGCACCAAATTTAGGGGCATTTGTTGATGCCCCTAATGATGCCCCTAAAACACACGGATGCCAACGGTCAAAGGCGAACTTTGGCGAACGCCGAAAACCCGGGAGGCCTTGATTTACTTGGGAGGGGAGGACTTCAGAGAACTTCTACGAACCGTATTATGGTCCCGCCGGCAGGAATCGAACCTGCATTTCACGCTTAGGAGGCGCGTGTTCTATCCATTGAACTACGGCGAGCTGATAGGTTCTGTCCAGTAGCTGGAAACCCTTATCAGGACTGGCTTTTGCCTTATCCTGCCTGGGTTTCCGGGCGATTGGTCGATGCCGAACTTATCACTTTGCGTCATCCTGTATCATCACATTTCACGCAGGGCGTGCTACAGATTTGCTACAGGAGACCGCATGGCATCGATCCTCATGATCGGGGAGCGCTGGCGCGCTCAGATCCGGAAGCAGGGCCGGAGTATATCAAAAACCTTTCGCACAAAAGCAGAAGCGCAAGCGTGGGCGAAAAATTCAGAAGTGGACATTGAGACGCCACGCACGGCGGCCAGCCTCACGGTCGGCACCCTCATCGAAGACTATCGAAAAGCACGCGAGAAGTCGGGGCGCGCCGTTGCGCTCAAGTCCAACGAGGAGTACATGCTCCGCAAGCTCAAGCTGGCTTTTGCGGACCACCTGGTGCACCGCCTCTCGACACAGGACATCCTCAAGTTTGCCCAGGATCGGAAAGCAGCCGGCGCAGGCCCGTACACCATCAGCATGGACATCTCCAAGCTCGGCACGGTCATGCGCCACATGAGCAGCATCCAGGACCTTGCCCTGCCCGATGTAGTGAAAAATGCCTGGCCCGCCCTGAACCACGTGAAGCTTGTCGGCCCGGGTGGCAAGCGTGAGCGCCGGCCCTCCCCCGCCGAGCTGGAAAAAATCTTCACCTGGTTCCGCGAGCACCCCGAGCACAAGTTGCCCATGGAAGCCATCATCCGCGTCCTGATGCAGTCGGCATTCCGCCGCGGGGAAATCTTCCGCATCACATGGATCGATCTGGACGAGGCCCGCCGCCTGGTGCTGGTGCGTGACCGAAAGGACCCCCGGCAAAAGCAAGGCAACGACGAGCTGGTGCCGCTCATCGGTGATGCGCTTGAAATCATCCAGCGCCAGCCGCGGAACACCCCCGATGACCGGATTTTTCCCTATGAGGCCGGCACGGCCAGCAAGTATTTCAAGTGGGCTTGCGATGGGAAGCAGATTGCCGATCTTCGCCTGCATGACCTTCGGCACGAGGCTACCAGCAAATTATTCGAGGCAGGCTGGGACATCCCTGAAGTGGCAGCCGTCACTGGTCACAAGGATTGGCGGAACCTGAAGCGGTACACCAACCTGGATCCTGCCGACGTGGCCGAAAAGGGCAAGCTGCTCCACTTCCCCCGGAAAACGGCTTAATCGCAGCGGCGTGGCCCGCCAGGCGGGCCGACCAATCCTTTACGCCGCGCTAACTGAATCCCCACTCTTGGCGGATGGTGTATCGACTCCATATAGAGCACTATCCTTCGCGGTTGACATCTCCAACACTCAGGGTGTAATGCGCGACGCACGAGACATGTTATTATGCAGTCATACATCACATTTTGCGCACTAAAAGTCACTTCGTGAGTTGGCAGTGAGTGCCAGGGCCGAATTGGAAGAGCTAGAACGGCAAAAAATGCCGTCGAAAGGTGAGGATGAATAAGGGAGAGGTAGAGGTTCACAAAGGTGCTATCCGCGCACAGAACGTGCGGGGCTACCTAGATCTTGCGAAGCATGCCTTGAGCATGCTCACTGTTCTGCTAGCAATCTACCTGGTTATGAACGGCGCACTGCAGATTGTGAAAGCTAGTCCCGAGCAAATTGGTGCGATTGCAAAGGTGATCGAGGCAATCAAACTGGCGGATATAGCAGGATGGATTGTTGGAGGTATTGGCGTAGGCGCATGGAGACTGGAACGAACCGGCAAGAAAAGAGCTTATAAGAAACTCGCAACCTTGCGACGAGAGGTGGAAGCTGATGATTCATATAATGCGGGAAGCGGCCTAACAGTCGCTGGCGACACCCCCAAAAAAAGGAGAGCGTAATGACACAAATGCTTCTGGGCATAAATTTACTTCTCATAATTGCAATGTGGGTATTCATTGTCCGCCCGTCACTATTAGATCATCATCGCGACCAGCTATTCGATCTGCGGGATGAAGTACGCACACGCTTCGTAAGTGAAGGCTGGAATTTGGACACCCCACTGTACCAGCATCTGCGAGACCTGCTGAATGGACATCTTCGGCTCACCGAAGAACACTCTTTTTCACAGTTTATTGTAATGCAGGCCTCTCTCCGTGATAAAGCCGAGGCACAAGAATGGCTCAAGCAACGAGTTGAAAAACATCTGCGAGGAAGCAACCCCGCGCAGCAAGCGTTTGTTATGGATGTTCGCCATCGATCGGTGCAGATCTTGCTTAGCTACATCGTTTCGTCGTCGGGGCCACTAATGATTGCAACGACAATCGTTTTCCCAGTATTTCTGGCGATGGGATTGATGAAGCTATGCCAAAAAGTCGGCGCTGCCGGAATCAATAGCGTGAGCGGCACAATTTCGGGTGTCAAGCGTACGCTGTCGCGCACATTTTCGGCCTCAAGTACTTCCGTTGGAAATGCAATTTTCAAGGAAGACTTTATTGAACGGTGCTCTTACACTCGCGCGTTCGGACGTGAGTCGTTAGCCTAGACGACAGTTCGATATTGTTCAAAGCCCGCAGCTCAAGCGGGCTTTTTTATTGGCACGAAACGATTGCCCTTGCTCATTGATGTGTACGCTGCAGGACTGCCGCCCACACATCTTCTCTCCCGCCCGAACTGATGGACGCCGCGCCGGCGCCGCGCGCGCAGGTCAAAATCTCCGCCTTGTGACCGCCCCCCCCTCACAGCGCCTCAATCCGACCCGTTTCTCGCATAGTCACCATACGTTCGCAAAATGACAGAATTGGTATTTATTACTCTCCCTATCGCTGTCCCAGGCGTCCTAGTATCCCTCTTCCTATGGTTGTGCCAGACCCCAACTCCAGCCGAGATTCCGGGCGTAGACACGGGTTCGCTTCGTAGACTCGCACGGGCAGGAGTTCGATGGCGCTCGCCAGAAGAGTTGGCTACTCAGTACATCGCTCAGAGACGGCTATGGGATATCGTAAACAAGGGATTTACAGATAATCGAGCCTCCACCTTGGCATTGACTCTTCGCTGGTACACGCCGCCTGGAATCGCGGCAAAGGAAGCGGTATGTAACCATTTAATCCAGCACTCGGCTGGCGCAAAATTGGAGATCGAGCGACGCTTCCGTATGGGCGAGAGCCCGTCGACTCGGTTTGTGGTTGACTTTCAGAGCATTTCGTTCACATATCAGGGAAATAATTACCTGGTACATGACCTGCAGACCCTTATTCCAATAGGCCAAACCATCTCTGGATACGCAAACCTCCATGGAATACCGATAGAAGGCATAAATATCAACAACTTAATATTGCAGAATGGATCCTTCTTTCGCGCGACATTTACACGCTGCACCCTGGGAAACATTCAAATCACCAATTGCAATCTAACTAATGCGCTATTCGATACATGCGCCATTGGTCAAATAGTCTTTGAGGGTACCACTATCAATACAGTTGATTTTTCAAACTCAAAACTTAATATGCTCGCTTTTAGCGACAAAGACATGCCCGGGTCGGTAAAATTCAAGCGAATTACGTATATTGAGATGCTGAAATTCCTCTGGGCATGTGCGCGCCACAAAGATGGGCGCTACTTTACAGAGAAGCGCTGGTGCGATCCTGTCTACATCGACGTACACAACCTCACTCGACACGACAACGCAGCGTTTCGAGATTATGTATTGTGGTGCGAAGGAAACCTAGGGAGATTTCGCTCGTTTACTGCAACAGAGAAACGAACCCCCTTCTATTCGGTTCTGATTGCAATCTCCACAAATTTCTGGACTTCTTTTGTAGCATTTTTTTCCACCATAGCCACCGTTATCATTGCATTTTCCTGTCTTTATATTTTCATGAAACATGGCTTCTTATTCCCTAGCGAAGAAAACAAGTATTTTGACTTAGTCGAATATAGCTTCAAAACCTTTGTCAACGCCGGCTTCTCAGACGTGAAGCCATCAAACAGCACCACGAGGATATTGACAATGATAGAAGCCACCCTTGGCTATGTGAGCTTAGGGGCGCTCGTCTTTCTCCTGAATAAACGGATCGAATCAATGAGATCCAACTAACACCTGATAATTGGTGTACGCAACGCTCCGTGGCAGCACTCTAAGCGCATTTTCAAGATTCAGATTTGAAACGTAGAATGCTTCGTGACATACAATATCCAACGACTAAAAATCTATGAACCAGGCAAATTTATGGACCGAGAAACAACCAAGAAGAACCTCACGGAGTTGCTGAGGAACCCCTCCTACAGCGTAATTGCACTCTCCGGGGTCTGGGGCTCTGGAAAAACGCATCTCTGGCGAGAACTCGCGAAGGAGGAGGGAATCAAGCACGGTTACCTCTCGCTCTTTGGCGCGAAGGATTCCGCTCAGATTAAGCGAGGTCTGGCACTCAGTCTGATGCATCTGGATGAGCAGGAAGGTCAGCAGTTGAAAGGCGTCTGGCAGAACTTATCTGCCCCCCTATCAAAAGTACTCGATACTGCCTCTGGCTCAAATGGCCTCGTCGGGGCGGCCGCGAAGATCGTCGGAGACTTAGTGGGTGACAGGGTTGTCGACCGCATGTTGGCTGGGAACGTTGTTGTCCTAGATGATCTCGAACGCGCCACAGGGGCGTTGCCGATGGAGAGCATCATGGGAGTGATTGACGATCTCCGTGGTGCCGCCTGCAGAGTTATCGTGATTCTGAGCACCGAGAATCTGATCGGCGCCGCGCAAGCGAAATGGCAGGAGTTCTATGAGAAGACGATAGATGTTGAGCTAGCGCTACAAACATCCTGTGCTAACGCGATAGACGCGGTGGCGGCCGATTTGCCTTCCAAGCGGTTTGCAAATGCTCGCAACGCTTGGCTGGAGACAAATTGCCGGAACATCCGTATTGCGCAGCGGGCAGCTCGTGCCATCAAAGCAATTCTCGGAGATCGCACAATATCCGACGACGTCGCTCTTGAGCTGACCACCGACATAGCGGTACTGACCGTGGCACATCACAGTGGATTGCTACCAGGCATGACGGCTGAAGCGTTCCTGAAAGCGAAGCGAACCTGGAGTTTTGCGGGGTCAACCCCGAACACCGATCCTCTCCTAAAGGCAGCGCGCGAAATCCCGATTCGACTCAGTCCGCATAGCGCATTTCAAGACTCTATCGTTAACTTTCTTCGCACTGGCCACAGCGACGAGGTCGATTGGGAAAGACAGATTGGCGAAATCGAAGAAAAGTACGCGGTGGATAGCATAAGTCGTCGACTGACAACGTGGATCTCTAATATCTATTGGAGTCCGGCCATTTCTACACAAGCAATGGTGGATGAGGCCATCGAACTGATTCCCCACGGCTATCTCTTGAATTTGCAGAATGCCCAGGCATTTTTGACTGGTCTCCAGAGAATAGACGCAGCGCACCTCCAAGAGGAATTTATCGCTCAATGGTGCGACAATGTCACTCGGAATAAACTCAACTATTCGACTGATGAGGCCTATGGATCTCTGGCCGACTTAGACCAGCGGTTGCACAATGCTGCGACGCTAGTCCACGATGAATCGAATCCCCCTCCATCACTTGAAGTTTCAATGGAAAGGATACTTATTAAGGGATCGTGGGGACCATCACATGAAGCCTCCATTAATAAGGCGTCCGCGGACGACTGGCTCTCCCTACTCCTTCAATCCGACTCTAACGTTGGCTTCCGAATGGCAATGAAGTTGCTTGCGGAAAATTATGATTTTCTTGCGGCCGGCCGAACCACTCTCCACGACGTTTGCACACAAGCTGTGGAAAATGACCCAATTGATCGACTTGGCGGAGTGTTGAAGCTTCATGGTTTCCCACGAAAACTGATGGGAGTGTGATGGAGCAGTCGCCGTGTGGCAATTCTTGGGATTATCGGCGAGCTCACCGCGGCCGCGATGAGAGGCGGAGAACCAATTTAGGTGGTTGAGCCTACGCGTCTATCAGAAGATCTTAAAGGGGTTCGACCAGGCGAACTAGAGTGTACGAAGTTCGCACACGACCACGCTGGCTCACGTCTTTCCTATGCAACGTGACACGCCATCGCCTGCCGACGATCGCGGAGAGGGGGAGCAAGGGCAAGGCCACGCCCTCTTCGGCCTGTGCAGCCGGCAAAGCCCCTCTATCAACCATGCCCCGATACAGCAGTTGAATGCCTTCTGCATCATTCGTCAGATCGAAACGTCTCGTCTCAGGCAGCAGGAACAAGAAACCCTCCACGGTATCGTCGCGCTCTTCAATCTGTATGGCTTCGACCCGCTGTCTGGCACGGCTAACTGCGCGCGAGTCCAAAAGAAAGTCCTTCTCGCCATCGACAACCCTGAGCGTTGCGCGACTTTCATCGAGCAATTTAAATAGACGTTGCATCGTGATGAGAGTTCTATCGTCCAACTCATCGCTCGCCGACTCAAATACCTCCTCCTCAGTTGAGGCGATATGCGAGAGAAGTTCAGTCGCTTGGTCGACGGCATCCTTGAGAGGAGTATCGACTAGCCTCTGCATGTCCGACGCCTCTTGCAGAACAAAGCCTACCGAGCCTCTTACTATGTCCGTGATCAAGAGTTGCGCATCGGCCCGCCCTCGGACTGGCCCACGGGCACGCAGCGCGAGCCCTCCAAGAGTGGATAGACGCTTGTTAACAAGGTCTTGGAACGTGTCAAGAGCCTGGCCAGCAAAGTCGGCAAGAATTCCCCTGGAGCCCTTGACCGGAGCACCTCCAAAGAAAAGAGCCACTTGGGCTTCCGTTGGATGTGTGTTGGCCAGAGCTGCTATGGCTGCTTCGAGCTCGCGCTTTCTTTCGGAGAATTGATACCAACCAAGCGGGTCATCGGCTTCCGAATGCTTCTTGAGCAAAGCATTAATAGAAGCCAGATCTGCCTGCAGACTGCTGAGCTCAAGCTTCTTCATCGTCTTCACCCATCTCGTTCAGCAGGTCGAGCGCCTGCGCGTCGCCTCCATCGAGCGACACTCGCACCATTCCCTTCCACATACCCGATGTGCGCTGATGTGAGAAGAGGCCAAGCCAATACCTCGTGTGGTCCACAATCAGGTCTGGTCTGATATCGAGGTCAACAAGGAAAGCATCGCACGAGTACTGCTCCTTCACCGCGTTTCGGTCTTGGAAGAGATTGGTGTTCAATCGCACGAATGCCGACCAGTCCGCGGGCGATTTGGCTTGGTCCGGCCGCCGGAAAAATGTGACGATATCGATATCATTCGGTGCTCGCGCAAGGGCAGAAGACTCGATATCCTCCACAAAGCTCCCGTCTAACCACTGGAAGCCATCGGTTAACCCAATATTGCGCAATGCCTCCCTGTAGTCTAGGAGACCGCGAAGGATCTTTCTTCGCACCTGCGTTGTAGCGAAACGCTGAACGACTTGGAGCAGGGACACATCATAGGGCGACATGTCGGCAGATGAACCGCCGGGCGTCTCCCCCACGTAGGGCGGCAGCACGCCGGACGCATTGAAATCTGGAATCACTTCGCCGCCCCCTTCTGTTCTCACGAATTTCGGGCCATTCTCGCATGACAAACTGGAGAGCAGTGCCCTTCACAAGGAGGATGTGCTAGCTGATTGCTGGATCGTTCCTCCAGACCAGTTGCAGAAGGCGAAGAGCCAGACGAGCAAATTTGCGTTGCTATAAATCTGCTACAGCAAACCTTGAATGCCCAAATATTCAAGCACTTAGGCCATCATTCCACACCGTGAACTACGGCGAGAGGTCAGACTCCGCGGACATGCCGATGCGCCTTGGCGGCGCCGATCCGGGAGCAGGCCCGGAGTATATCAAAAACCTCAATGCGAAGGCACCGCCCTGCTCAACACTCGCCTTTCTTGGCGTGTCCCGGCGGGCAGTGATAGCCCTTGTCCTTCTTGCCCGGCCGGCCATCCCAGCGCTCGGGCACCAGCACCCAGCCATCGCGCGCCTGCACCCAGCGCGGCGCCTCGTAGACATAGCCCGCGCGCTCGCGCTCCCACTTGCCCTTCTTCCATTTGTGCTTGTGGCCGCGATCATCCCAGTCCCAGTAGCCGGGCGCCCAGACATAGCCAGGGCGCGCCACGGGAACAACTTCATAGACGGGGGCCGGCGGCGGCACGCCAATCAACACATTGACCGATACCTGCGCATGTGCCGCAGGCGCCATGCCCAGTGCGCCCATCAAGCCAGTTACAGCGGCCGCGCACAAAAGAACCCTTCTCGTCATCGCTATCTCGTTTTGTCGGTTTCAGGCTCGAGAATAACTTGACGCGGGATTTCCGGCTGTTAGCAAAGGTATCAATGGATTACCCGTGCAACATATGGGTCAGCTTGGCGGAGGCCGGGAGTAGCGCTTGAGGCGCCCCAAACCCGGAGCACCAACGAAAAAGCCCGCCAGTACACTGGCGGGCTGGTTGCGGACGGTCCGGACCATCCAGGTCAACGCCGGCGCTATCGCGGCAACAGCCGTGCAAGCAGGTTTTCCCATGATTCCGCCCATGACGCGGACGTCCCTCCGGACCACCCGGAGAGCCGAAGGAAAGCTGGCAATGACGCCGACTGCTGCGATATCAGCGGCTAGCAGCACTTAAAGCAAAGCGCCGAGGAAGGTCAGCAGGTTCTCATTGGTCCGCCACCTTGCCGGGCATCGATGCGCCCGACGGATTCAGTATAGGCAGGCGGCCCGCGGATGCAATACCGAATGCAGAACCGGCAAATCCCATGAAAAGCGCCCAATGAGCCTCAAAAATCGCCGTTCAGCACCTCAAAGTAATTTCTATCGCAGTGCAACAAACTTACTTTTGTTTCTGCTATAATTCGCGCCGTGAGTTCGCACTGTGAGTTGTGCAACACGTCTACCGGTTTCTTCCGGCAGGCGATACCGCCCCCGCTCTCAAGCTCTGCTCCCCGGTCCCGCCGGCTGGCCTGCCTTAAAGTTGTTGAATCAAGGCCAAGTGGTGATACCCGACAGAACGCATTTCTCACCGACGTCGCCTCGTCTCCGATCCTGTTGAATAGCTCTACAGAGCTGTTTGCCTGCCAGGGACCGCGCGCCCGGCCTTGTGCCCGGTGTCGCCCTGCCTGCCGCCGTACTGTCAGCTGTGTCTGTCGTAACGGCCTCACCGATTGGCGCCGAAGCCTTTTTAAGACTTTGCACTGCGCCCGCCCCTGTTCGCTAGTTCGGCATGGGGTGCCATGCATTTAAAGAAAACTACGACATGACCCAGCACGACATTCGTGCGGAGCAAGCTTTTGCCTCCGCCGCCGACGCATCGACCGAAGCCGCCGCCATCGCCACGCCTGCTATCCAGGAACCGAGCCCGCTCGACAAGCTCGACGCCATGCTCAGCCCGGAAGCCGTTGCGCCTGCCGCCGCCGCTAACGTCAATGCCGAGAACGGCTTTGCCAAGCTTGGCCTCGAAGAAGCAATCCTGCGCGCCCTCGTTGAACTGAACTACACCACGCCGACCCCGGTGCAGGCACAAGCGATTCCCGCCTTCCTGGCTGGCCGCGACCTGCTGGTGTCCAGCCAGACCGGCTCGGGCAAAACCGGCGCCTTCATCCTGCCGGCCATCCAGCGCATCAGCGAAAAGGCTTCGCCGAATCGCCCGCGTTCCGATGATCCGGTAAAGCGCATGAAGGGCAAGCGCCCCCGTCCGTCGCCGGCGCAACCCGCGCTGCTGGTGCTGACCCCCACGCGCGAACTGGCCCTGCAGGTGACCGAAGCCACCGCCAAGTACGGCCGCCACCTGCGCCGCATCGTGTGCGCCAGCATCCTGGGCGGCATGCCCTACCCGAAGCAGCTCGCCGCGCTGTCCAAGATGCCTGACATCCTGGTGGCAACGCCGGGCCGCCTGCTCGACCACGTCGAAGCCGGCCGCATCGACCTGTCCGCGCTGGACATGCTGGTGTTCGACGAAGCCGACCGTATGCTCGACATGGGCTTCGCCGACGATATCGACGCCATCGTTGCCGCTACCCCGGCCACCCGCCAGACGCTGATGTTCTCGGCCACGCTGGACGGCCGCATCGCCCAACTGGCTTCGCGCCAGCTGCGCGACCCGCAACGCATCGAAATCGCCGCGACCCGCGCCGACCAGAGCAATATCGAACAGCGCCTGCACTTCACCGACGACATGTCGCACAAGGAAAAGCTGCTCGACCACCTGCTGCGCGACGCCACGCTCAAGCAAGCCATCGTTTTCACCGCGACCAAGCGCGATGCCGATTCGCTGGCCGAGCGCCTGTCGGATACCGGTTTTGCAGCCGGCGCGCTGCACGGCGACATGACCCAGGGCGCGCGTAACCGCACCCTGACCTCGCTGCGCCGCGGCAACCTGCGCATCCTGGTGGCAACCGATGTGGCTGCACGCGGCATCGACGTGCCGGACATCACCCACGTGGTCAACTTCGACCTGCCCAAGCAAGCCGAAGACTACGTGCACCGTATCGGCCGTACCGGCCGTGCCGGCCGCTCGGGCGTCGCCATCAACCTCGTGAACCATGGCGACATGTTCCAGTGGAAGCGCATCGAGCGTTTCACCAATAACCGCGTCGACGCTTCGGTGATCGAAGGCCTGGAACCGCGCCGTTCGCCCAAGCCGCGCTCCGGCTTCGGCGGCAAGCCGGGCGGTGACCGCGGTGGCTACCGTGGCAATAGCAATGGCGGCGGCTATCGCGGCGGTGAAAACCGCAGCTTCGGCGACCGCAAGTTCGGCGGCGGTGAAAGCCGCGGCTTCGGTAGCCGTGACGGCGCCCCGCGTCCCGCAGGCGACCGCCCGTTCGGCGATCGCGACGGCAACCGTGGTTTTGGCGACCGTGGCGGCTTCGGCAACGCCAATGGCAACAGCACCGGCTATCGTGGCCAGGGCGCGACCGGCGGCCAGCGCAGCTTCGGCAACGAAGGCGGCTACCGTGGTGGCGACAACCGCGGCTTCGGCAACCGTGACGGCGCGGCTCCCCGTAGCTTCGCCGACGGCAACCGTGGCGCAGGCAACGGCGGCAACGGTGGCTACCGCGGCGGCGAAGGCCGCAGCTTTGGCAACCGCGATGGCAACCGCGACGGCGCGCCCCGCAGCTTCGGCGACGGCAACCGCAGCGGCTTCGGCGGCCAGCGCAGCGGCAACGGCAACACCGGTGGTCGGTCGCGTTTCGAGCGTTAATTCGCGCGGATGAATGAATGCGCCGCCAATGTGGCGCTCCATCGCAAACAAATGAAAAAAGCACCTTCGGGTGCTTTTTTCATTTGGCGGAGATGTCAGCCGAAGGGGCCTGCCGGCCCTCTCTATATGGAACAGCTGCGAAAGCCCACGAACGCGAAATCGTCCTCCGGCAGCAGCGCCAGCCGCGCGCGCGCATGGCGCTGACGCGCCACGCCGGCGAACGAGGCACCGCGCACCACCTGGTGCGTGGCGAAGCAGTCAACGAACTCCACATCGGCCGGGCCAGCGACAAAACCGGCATAGGGCTCGTAGGGGTTCGCCGTCCACTCGCGAACCATGCCCCAGCGCAAGCCGCCGCGCGCCTGCACCGCCGCCAGTTCCCATTCCGCTTCCGTCGGCAGGCGCCGGTCTGCCCAGGCGCACCAGGCCTGCGCCTCGAACAGGCTGACGTGGCGTACCGCCTCGTCAGGATTCAAGGTGCGCAGGCTGCCGAAGCGCAACGCCATCCACGCCCGGGACTCCGGATGCCGGGCCCAGTAACGCGGCGCGGAGCGGTCCTGCATCATCAGCCACTGGTGCCCCGCCGCCGTCCACCATGCTGCGCGCTCATAGCCGCCGTCCTCGACGAAATCGAGAAACTGCGCATTGCTGACCGGCGCGGCATCCATCTCGAAAGCTGGCACATAGGTCGGCTGCGGCGGCAATTCGTCGGGCAGCGCGAAGCCATCCGGCTCATTCCAGCCCTGGATGAACCGCCCACCGGGAAACTGCAAGGTGCCGCCGTGCGGTACCGACACGGAAGGTAGCGCCACGGCCGGCTCCACCGGCGCCATGCCCACGGCCTGCAGCAGCGCAGCCAGGGCCTCGCCCTGGCGGTCTTCGTGAAACAGCGCGCGACGCCATGCGTAGAGCGTCGCATCGCCATCGTCCGGTTGCGCCGCCAGGCGGCGCAAGGTGGCCTCGAGCACCTCGCCGGCATAGCGTTTGACCACCGCTACGTCGGGCAGCGCTGCCTCCCAGCGGGCATCGGGATCGATGCGCTCGGGATCGAACCATTCGTCCGCGCCAGCCAGCAACGAAGGAACACCGGCGGCCTGCAACGGCAAGCCGTCGCGCTCCAGAGTGCGCACATCGCGCAGGCACCACCATTCGGCATGCCAGGCGACATGGCCCAGCGTCCAGAGCGGCGGGTTCGCAAAATCCTGCCGAGGCACTTCCCAACCGCGCCGGGTCTGGCCGAAAGCGGCGAGCCAGGCAAGGGTGCGGTTGCGCGCTTCCACCAGCGCCTGCGCCAGGCCCTCGCGCGGCAGCCTTCGGGCGTCGGCCCAGACGGTCTTGCCACCATTGAAATGAAGGTCGGGAAGCATGGAAAAGCCGCTCATCAAGAACTCTGACGGTGAATGGGATTGCCCACGGTTGATTTGCCCGGCGGGCGGCGGGCATCATGCGCCGCGCCCACGAGGAGAGATGCGGGCATTATGACACCAGCACCATCACCGCCCGCGCAGCACCCGCCGGCGTGGTCAGGCCCTCGCATGGAACACCGCGAACCAGCCGCGCGGATCGGTCCACCAGACCGGATCGTCGAAGCCCGCGGCCTCAAGGAGTGTGGCGAAATCGTCCGGCCGGTACTTATAGGAATCCTCGGTGTGAATCCGCTCGCCGGCGCGAAAGGCGCGGCTGCCTTCCGGCCAGCGCACGGTGACATCCCGCCCCGCCCGCAGGTGCATCTGGATGCGCGAGTTCTCGGGGTCGAAGCTGGCCGCGTGCCGCCAGTCGTCAAGCTGGAAATCGCTGCCGACGATGCGGTTCAGGTTACGCAGCACATTGCGGTTGAAGGCGGCGGTAACGCCTAGCGGGTCGTCGTAGGCCGCCACCAGCGCCTGCTCGTCCTTGAGCAGGTCGACGCCGATCAGCACGCCATCCCCCCTCCCCGCGGCCGCCCGCAGACGCTGCAGCAAGGCCCGCGCCTGCTCCGGCGCGAAGTTGCCGATGCTGGATCCCGGATAGAAGAAAAGCCGGCGCCCGCGCCTGACTTCCGGCGGCAGGTCGAGCGGCACGCACAAGTCGGCGCCGAGGCCGAGCATGGGAATCTGCGGATGCTGCTGCTGCAGGCAGAACAAGGTGCCGCGCAGGAACTCCACCGAAATATCGAGCGCGACGTATTGCGCCGGCTGCAGGCTGCCGAACAGCCGCGCCGCTTTCTGGCAATTGCCCGCGCCAAGGTCGATCAGTACGCAGCCGCTGCCGGCACGCGCGGCCATGGCAGGCGCGAACTCGGAGAAGACCGCGGCCTCCGTACGCGTGGGGTAATACTCGGGCAGATCGGTGATGGCCTCGAACAGGCGCGATCCAAGTACGTCATAAAAGAACTTGGGGCTGATGCTGGCGGCGCGGGCCAGCAGACCGCGCGTGATCTCGCCGCGCAGGGCACCGCTGTCCTCATGGTACTGCTGGATGAAATCCAGCCGCGGTACCGGATTCGGCAGTGCGTGTCCGTTGGCGATGACGGCAGTGCTGGCCTGGCTGCCGTTGGGTTGCAGGGCCGAGGTGGCGTTGCGGTTGGATTGGGAATGGCTGTGGCGTGGGTTCAACGGGGTCGGGACGGCCGGCATGACGTTTCCTTGTTGGTCGATGGCAATGCATGAAACCCCCAGGTGCCCGCACGTCACGCATGCGCGGGGCTGGCAAGGGATACGCCTCCGGTGACGTCTGGGGCGCATCGGCCAAAAGCCAGTCTACTCAGAATAGCTGGCGCGCGCGGAGTGTGCTTACCGCAATGCACAAACCCTTCGGGGCGCCGCATTCTTCACTAAGAATGACACGGAAAGGGAAAGCGCCATGGGTTCGTATATCGTCCTGCCGGCGCCCAATGAACACTGTCAGCCCGGCGATGGCATCGCGATATCTGACACAAAGTGCGCCTTGCTAAATATTCACAACAGCACAAAACATGTGGCTTCGTTTATAATTCGCCTCAGCGTTTCCGCTTCGGGCCTGTTCCGAACGGATTCGTCCCTCAAAGGGGAGTAGCTCCGGGGCCCTGCCCTTAGCACAATCGTCATTCCGAGGCTGATCACAAATAGTCTCCGGTTGTGCTGACCGCGCCAACAACCATATGGCGGTCGAGCAAGACCTTTGCAACCTGGTTTCATGGTTTGCAAAGGCGCCCCCACAGCTCCCAACCAACATGTCTCCAGGCTAACCCGGTGTTTGCGCACGGCTTTTGGCTATCGTTGTTTCGAGGAGATTTTATGGAATGGTTTACCGATCTGTTCACGATGCAGTTCCTGACGGCGTTGCTGTCCATCGTCGTCATTGACCTGGTGCTTGCCGGCGACAATGCCATCGTGATCGCGCTTGCCGCGCGCAACCTGCCGCCCCACCTGCAGAAGAAGGCCATCGTCTGGGGTACGGTCGGCGCAGTCGTGGTCCGTTCGGCCATGACGATCGGTGTGGTCTGGCTTCTCAAGATTCCAGGCCTGCTGCTGGTCGGCGGCGTGGCCCTGGTGTGGATCGCCTACAAGCTGCTGTCCGACGATGGCAATGGCGACGAACATGGCGCGGGCGCGACCACCCTGGTGGGCGCGATGAAGACCATCATCATCGCCGACGCGGTGATGGGCGTGGACAACGTGCTGGCAGTCGCAGGCGCGGCGCACGGCAGCTTCCTGCTGGTGGTGCTCGGCCTGCTGATCAGCATCCCCATCGTGGTGTGGGGCTCGAGCCTGGTACTCAAGCTGATGTCGCGCTTCCCGTCGGTCATCTTCGTGGGCGCCGGCGTGCTGGCCTTCACGGCAGTCAAGATGATCGTCAGCGAGCCGCTGGTGAAGGAGTTCTTCAACACCAACGCCCTGGCTTACTACGGCTTGTTCGTGCTGGTCATCGGCGGCGTGCTCGGCGGTGGCTACCTGGTGCAGAAGCGCCGGGCTCCGACCACGGCGGCGCAGTAATGCGCGATGGCGCCAGCACCTGAGGGCGCCGGACCATGAAAGGAGGGCCGCCGCGAGGCGGCCCTTTTTGCTTTGCGATAAAATACTAAGCCTTTAGCAATTTGCTAACCTCCGGGCAGATTGCCCCATTACGCGCACAACGCTGTCGCGTCACTTTCCCCAACACCCGCGCCGATGAAACAGTACCTCGACTTCATGCGCCATGTGCAAGAGCATGGCACCGAAAAGGCCGACCGCACCGGCACCGGCACGCGCTCGGTGTTCGGCTACCAGATGCGCTTCGACCTGCGCGAAGGCTTCCCGGTGGTGACCACCAAGAAGCTGCACATGAAGTCGATCATTCACGAACTGCTGTGGTTCCTGCAAGGCTCGACCAACATCAGGTACCTGAAGGACAACGGCGTCAGCATCTGGGACGAATGGGCCGATGAAAACGGCGAATTGGGACCTGTCTATGGCTCGCAGTGGCGCGCATGGCCGACGCCGGACGGCCGGCACATCGACCAGATCAGCGAACTGGTGGCGCAGATCCGCAGCAACCCGGACTCCCGCCGGCTGATCGTGTCGGCCTGGAACGTGGGCGAGATTCCACAGATGAAGCTGCCGCCCTGCCACGCCTTCTTCCAGTTCTATGTGGCCGAGGGCCGCCTGTCCTGCCAGTTGTACCAGCGCAGCGCCGATATTTTCCTGGGCGTGCCGTTCAATATCGCCAGTTACGCCCTGCTGACGCACATGATGGCGCAGCAGACCGGGCTGGAAGTGGGCGACTTTATCTGGACCGGCGGTGATTGCCATATCTACAGCAATCACGCCGAACAGGTGGCAACGCAGCTGGCGCGCGAGCCGATGGCGCTGCCGCAACTGAAGATCCTGCGCAAGCCGGACAGCATCTTCGACTACAAGTACGAAGACTTCGAACTGGTGGGTTACGAGTCGCATCCGGCCATCAAGGCACCGGTGGCCGTATGACACTGTTGACCCTGATCGTGGCGAAGGCCCGCAACGGCGTGATCGGCCGCGACAACACCCTGCCCTGGCGCTTGCCCGAGGACCTGGCGCACTTCAAGCGCACCACCATGGGCGCGCCCATCGTGATGGGCCGCAAGACCTGGGAATCGATCGGCCGGCCGCTGCCGGGCCGGCGCAATATCGTGGTGAGCCGCAACCGCGGTCTGCGCATCGAAGGCTGCGACGTGGCGAACTCGCTCGAGGAAGCGCAGCGGCTATGCGTCGGCGTCGAGCAGATCTTCCTGATCGGTGGTGCGCAACTGTATGCCGAGGCGCTGCCCAGCGCGGACCGGCTGGTGGTGACCGAGATCGATGCGGATGTCGAAGGCGATGCGATGTTTCCCCCCATCGACCCGCAGCAGTGGATCACCACCGCGCGTGAATCGCATCACTCGGAAGCAAATGGCTTCGACTACGCCTTCGTTACCTACGAGCGCCCGCCGTCCGGCGAGGAATAAGACAATGCCGGCGTGAAACGCGCGGCGGCCCGGGACCCAGGCCGCCGCCGTTGCTTTAGTTGCCCGCGATCGTCATCTGCTCGATCAGGATCGAGCCGGTTTCCTTGGTGCCGCGTACCAGCGAATCGGCGCCAACCGCCACGATCTGGCGGAACATCTCCACCATATTGCCGGCAATGGTGATCTCTTCCACCGGGAACTGGATCACGCCGTTCTCGACCCAGTAGCCCGAGGCGCCGCGCGAGTAATCGCCCGTCACGTAGTTCACGCCCTGCCCCATCAGTTCCGTCACCAGCAGGCCGGTGCCCAGCTTGCGCAACATGCCCGCGAAGTCGTCGTCCGGCGTGGTCAGCGAGCTGGACAACGTCAGGTTATGCGAGCCGCCGGCATTGCCGGTGGTTTTCATGCCCAGCTTGCGGGCCGAGTACGTGGAGAGGAAATAGCCTTCCACCACGCCGGCGCGAACCACATCGCGCGCGTGGGTCTTCACGCCTTCTTCGTCGAAGGGGGCGCTGCCCATGGCGCCCGGCAGGTGGGGCTGTTCGTGGATGTGGATGTGCGGCGCGAACACGGCCTTGCCCAGCGTGTCGTACAGGAAGGTCGACTTGCGGTACAGCGCGCCGCCGGACACGGCCTGCACGAAGGCGCCGAGCAAGCCCGCCGCCAGGGGTGCCTCAAACAGCACCGGGCAACGGCGCGTGGACAGCTTGCGCGAGTTCAGGCGGGCCAGCGAGCGTTCCGCGGCATAGCGGCCGATGTCCTCGGGCGCCGCCAGTGCGTCGGGTGCGCGCTTGGACGAGTACCAGTCGTCGCGCTGCATGCCGCTGCCGGTACCGGCGATCGGCGCGCAGGAAATAAAGTGGCGGGAGTACGGGTAACCGCCCGTGAAGCCGCGCGAGGTGGCCAGCACGAACTGCGAATGCTGGGCCGACACGCTGGCGCCGTCGCTGTTGCGAATGCGCGGCGAGACCTCGAAGGCGGCGGCTTCGGCGCGGCGCGCGATCTCGATGGCCTGTTCGGCGTCGATATTCCACGGGTGGAACAGGTCGAGATCCTGCGGGCTGCGTTCAAGCAGTTCCTCTTCGGCCAGACCCGCGCAATCGTCTTCGGCGGTGAAGCGGGCAATATTGTAGGCCGCTTCCGCCGTGGCCCGCAGCGCCGCGGGCGAGAAATCTGAGGTGCTGGCGTTGCCGCGCCGCTTGCCGATCATGACCGTGACGCCCACCACCTTGTCGCGGTTCTGTTCGATGGTTTCCACCTGGCCTTTGCGCACCGAGACCGACAGGCCGCTGCCCTCGGATATCTCGGTTGCCGCGTCGGTGGCGCCCAGCTCGCGTGCCACCCGCAGCACATCGGCGGCCATCTCGCTAAGCTGGGCCTGGGTATAAGTGAAATGGGTGGTCTGGTCGGCGGATTGATCCATTGTGGGCGCGGTCATCAAAAGTCCAAACAACAATCATAGCAAGATAAAATGCCACCCATGACGCGAAACTCCCGCACCTCCCCCCGGAACGCCTCCGGCTTCCCCGGCCAGTTCGCCCCCGAACCGGCCGAAGACGACGACCTGCCCAAGAGCAAGTCCCAGAAAAAACGCGATATGCTCGCCCTGCAGGACCTGGGCGTGGAACTCGAAGCGCTACCCAAGGACCGGCTGGCGCGCGTGCCCATGCCCGAAGCGCTGGCCGACGCCATCCGCGACGCGCGGCGCATCACCAACCACGAAGGCAAGCGCCGCCAAATGCAGTTCGTGGGCAAGGTCATGCGCAAGCTGGACGACGACGAGGTCGATGCCATCCAGCGCGTGCTGGAAGGCTTCAAGGGCGCCAGCAAGGCCGAGACGGCCAAGCTGCACCTGGTCGAGCGCTGGCGCGAACTGCTGCTGGCGGACGACGCCGCCCTGACCAAGTTCCTGGCCGAGCACCCGGCCAGCGACGTGCAGGCGCTGCGCAACATCATCCGCAACGCGCGCAAAGAGCACGAGATGAACAAGCCGCCGCGCTATTTCCGCGAGCTGTTCCAGGCCATCAAGAATGCGCTGGAGAGCAAGAAGGCGGCAGCATCCGACGAGCCGCAAGCCGAGCCGGACGCCGAAGAATAACCAGGACGCCAAACCCATTGGGGACAAGATGACGCAAACCACGACGCACGCGATGGTTCATCCCATTGCCCGCAACCATCCGGACGAATTGCTGGTCGCCTTTGTCTCGATCTCCGACCGCGCCTCGGCCGGCACCTACCAGGACGAAGGGATCCCGGCCCTGCGCGAGTGGTTCGGGCGCGCCCTGACCTCGCCCTGGCAGGGCGTGGAGCGTCTTATCCCCGACGAGCAGGCGGTCATCTCCCGCACGCTGATCGAACTGGTCGACGTGGCCGGCTGCGACCTGGTGCTGACCACCGGCGGCACCGGCCCGGCGCGGCGCGACGTCACGCCCGAGGCCACGCTGGCGGTGGGCACCAAGGAAATGCCCGGCTTCGGCGAGCAGATGCGCCAGATCAGCCTGCACTTCGTGCCCACGGCCATCCTGTCGCGGCAGGTGGCGGTGATCCGCGAAACCGCCAGCCGCGCCGCCCTGATCATCAACCTGCCGGGCCAGCCGCGCGCCATTCGCGAAACCCTGGAAGGCCTGCGCGGCGAAGACGGCAAGGCCATCGTGCAAGGCATCTTTGCCGCCGTGCCCTACTGCGTCGACCTGATCGGCGGCCCTTACATCGAGACCGACGAGGCCGTGGCCAAGGCGTGGCGTCCCAAGCATGCGATTCGCGCCAGGCCGGCGGCCTGAGTCACCGGCGGGGCTGCCTCAGCGCAGCCCCAGATACAGCCCCAGCGGCACGAACACCACCGCGGCGACATTGCCCAGCAGCACGATCGAAGCCACCTGGTCCGGCTCCTGCCGGAAATGATCGGCCACGAGAAAGTTGAGCACGGCCGGCGGCAGCGACGCGAACACAAACAGCAGCCCGCGCTGGAGCTGAGTCAGCGGCACCAGCTGCGCCAGCAGCAAGGCGCAGGCGATGCCGGTCAGCGGACAGGCCACGGCCCCGATCGCGCCCATGCCCCAGTTGCGCAGGCTCACGTCCTTCATGCGCACGCCCAGCGCGAACAGCATCAAGGGCACGGTCGCATCGCCCAGCAGCTTGATCGACTGGAACACCGGCTCGGGCAGCGTGAACCACGGCCGCGCCAGCGACAAACCCACCCCCAGCACCGTCGCCAGCACCATCGGATTGCGCGCGATCTGCGTGACCGACGCATGCCGGTTGACGATCTTCATGCCGATGGTGAAGTGCATAAGGTTGGACGCGGCGAACAGCGCCACCGCCGGTGCCAGGCCGACCGGGCCGAAGGCGAACACCGATAGCGGCAAGCCCATATTGCCGCAGTTGTTGAACATCATCGGCGGCACGAAGGTACGCGGATCCACCTGCAGCAGCCGCGCGCCCAGCCAGGCCAGCAGCCCCGAACCCAGCACCACGGCCACCGCGCAAGCCAGCAGCACAAGCTGGTCGGCGAGCACGAATTCCTTGCTGACGAAGGCCGACACCACCAGCAACGGCGCGATCACGTCGAGCGTGGCCCGGTTGATGCCGGACATGTCCGGATGCGCGCGGCGCCCGTACAGCCAGCCCACCAGGATGATCAGGACGACCGGCGTGATTATCGAGACGATGCGCGCGAGCATGGAAGGGCCGCGGTTGGACCGAGGCGCCCCTCGGGGCGCCTCGGAGATGACGTTGGATGATGCGGATCAGGCAGCCGGAGCAGCCGGAGCATCGGGGGCGGCGGGCGTTTCGCCCGAGGCCGCTGCCGCCGGCGCGGAATGGCGGATAAAGTGGGTGCGGTAGTAGCGCAGCTCTTCCACCGACTCCAGGATATCGGCCAGCGCGGTGTGCAGCTGGCGCTTGACGAAACCCTTGTGGATGACCGGCTCCCAGCGCTTGCACAGTTCCTTCAGCGTGGACACGTCGAGGTTGCGGTAGTGGAAGAACGCCTCCAGCTTGGGCATGTAGCGCGCCATGAAGCGGCGGTCCTGGCAGATCGAGTTGCCGCACATGGGCGACTTGCCGGCCGGCACCCAGCGCTTGAGGAAGGCCAGCAGCTCGGCCTCGGCCTGGGCTTCGGTCAGGGTCGAGGCCTTGACCTTGTCGATCAGGCCCGAGCGGCCATGGGTGCCCTTGTTCCAGTTGTCCATGCCGTCGAGCACGGCATCTTCCTGGTGGATCACCAGCACCGGGCCTTCGGCCAGGATATTGAGCTCGGAGTCGGTCACGACGATCGCGATCTCGATGATGCGGTCCGTGTCCGGCATCAGGCCGGTCATCTCCATGTCCAGCCAGATCAGGTTGTTTTCGCTCTTGACGGATTTGGCGCCGCTGGGCACGTGGGTATTTTGGCTGGTCATCTGGACTGCAATCGAAGGAGAGGCAAAGAAGGAGGCGCGCCCGGGTTCCCGATGACAAACACGGTCGGAGGGCGCGAACAACTTATAATTCTCGCATATCCGCTGCCGCTCCCGGTTCCAAATCGGTCCGGCACCCGCCCCGGCGATCCGGCCGCGCCCCGCGTACGCGACGGCTTTACACGACAAGGCTCTGCCCGATGTTCACGTTTCTGTTCCTAGCCGCCCTGATGCTGATGGTGCTGACCAAGCTCTGGCTGGCAGCCCGCCAGGTGCGCCATGTGGCGCAACACCGTCATGCGGTACCCAGCCGCTTTGCCGACAGCATCACGCTGTCCTCGCACCAGAAGGCGGCCGACTACACCATCGCCCGCACCCGGCTGTCGATGCTGGAAGTGCTGGCCGGCGCCGCGCTGCTGATCGTCCTGACCATGCTGGGCGGGCTGCAGTGGATCAACCAGTTCTGGCTCGGCACCTTCGGGCCGGGCTATGCCTACAGCGTGGCGCTGGTCGCCAGCGTGGCCGTGATCGGCGGGCTGGTCGACCTGCCCTTCTCGCTCTATGGCCAGTTCGGCATCGAGCAGCGCTTTGGCTTCAACCGCATGAGCTGGAAGCTCTACCTGGCCGACCTGGCCAAAATGGCCGTCGTCGGCTGCGCGCTGGGCCTGCCGCTGTTGCTTGCCGTCCTGTGGCTCATGGAACACATGGGCCAATACTGGTGGGTATGGACGTGGCTGACGTGGATCGCCTTCACGATCTTCGTGCAGATGATTGCGCCCTCGGTGATCATGCCCATGTTCAACCGCTTCGAGCCGCTTGCCAACGCCACGCTGGAAGCGCGCATCAAGCGCCTGCTGGAGAAATGCGGCTTCCGCAGCCGAGGCCTGTTCGTCATGGACGGCAGCAAGCGCAGCGCGCACGGTAACGCGTACTTCACCGGCTTCGGCGCCGCCAAGCGCATCGTCTTCTTCGACACGCTGATGGAGCGCCTGGCCGACGACGAGATCGAAGCCGTGCTCGCGCACGAGCTCGGCCACTTCAAGCGCCGCCATATCCTCAAGGGCATGCTGGTGAGCTTCGCGCTGAGCCTGGCCTTCCTGGCCGCGCTGGGCTGGCTGGCCAGCCGTACCTGGTTCTACACGGGCCTGGGCGTGCTACCCAATCTCGGCACCACCAACCATGCGCTCGCCCTGGTGCTGTTCTTCCTGACGCTGCCTGTTTTCACATTCCTGCTGGGGCCGCTGGCCAGCCAGACCTCGCGCCGCCATGAGTTCGAGGCCGATGCCTTCGCCGCCGGCCAGACTGATGCCGGCCACCTGGTCTCGGCACTGGTCAAGCTCTACAAGGACAATGCCTCTACCTTGACGCCCGACCCGATCTACAGCGCGTTCTACTACTCGCACCCACCAGCGGCGCAGCGGATCGACCGCCTGCTGGCGCAGGCATGAGCCGCGCCGCCCGGGGAGGCCCGCAGCGCGCCGCAAGCGCTGCCAAATCCAACGCCAATGGCGCCGCCGCCGAGGAAGCGCTGATCGTCGCCGCGCACGGCCGCCACTATGTGATCGAGCTGGACGACGGCAGCCGCCTGCACGGCTTTCCGCGCGGCAAGCGCAGCGAGTGCGCGGTGGGCGACCGCGTCACCATCGAGCGCGCCGCCTCCGACCAGTGCGTGATCACCGGCTTCAAGCCGCGCAAGAACCTGCTGCATCGCTCCGACCAGTTCAAGTCCAAGCTGCTGGCGGCCAATATCGACCAGGTGGTGATCGTGCTGGCGACCGAGCCGGGCTTCTCGGAAGACCTGCTCGGGCGGGCGCTGGTGTCGGCCGAGGCGCTCGGCATCCGGCCACTGATCATCCTCAACAAGATCGACCTGACCGAGCGGCTGGAAGAAGCCCGCGGCCGGCTGGCGCTATACCAGGAGCTGGGCTACGAGACGCTGTTCCTGTCGGTGCACGGCTCGCCGGAAGATACGCTGGCGCAACTGCGCCCGCAGCTGGCGCACCGCGCCAGCATCCTGATCGGCCAGTCGGGCATGGGCAAGTCCTCGCTGCTGAACCTGCTGATCCCCGGCGTGGAAGCACAGACGCGGGAAATCTCGGCCAAGCTGGATTCGGGCAAGCACACCACCACCTTTACCCGCCTCTACCACCTGCCGGCCAGCGTGGATGGCGACGCAACCATGGATGGCGAAAGCAACGATCCCCAGGCCCGCCAGCGCGGCTGCCTGATCGATTCGCCGGGCTTCCAGGAATTCGGCCTGCATCACCTGAGCGAAGGCATGCTGGAGCGTGCCTTCCCGGAATTCCGTCCGCGCCTGACCGAGTGCCGCTTCTACAACTGCCATCACATCAACGAGCCCGGCTGCGGCGTGCTGGAATCGATGAAGGCAGGCGAGATCTCCGGACGGCGCCACCAGCTCTATACGCAGCTGCTGCACGAATCCCGCCAGCAAAAGCCGTGGTAAGGTGATCGGGTGTGCCTGCAACGGCATGCCCGATCCCTATGAAACTATTGCTGTCGACCCCTTCCCTAGTCCATGCGGCACACTGCCAGAACTTGCTGGAAGCCGCCGGCATCCGTGCCGAAATGCGCAATACCTGGCTCGCCGGCGCGATGGGCGATATCCCGTTTCGCGAGAGCGCACCGCAGGTCTGGCTGATCGACGACGACATGGAAACCCAGGCCTGGGCGGTATTGCGCGCGGCGGCCAATCCGGAGCCGGGGCCACGGTGGCAATGCCTGTCATGCGGGGAATGGCACGAAGCGCAGTTCAATTCGTGCTGGCAATGCGGGGCGCCGCGGCAGCCTTAGCGCGCATAAGAGTACATAAGGGCGCATAAACAAAACGCCCGCGGCAAGCGCGGGCGTTGGCGATAGCGGGATGACAAACCGGCTCAGCCGACCCAGAGCGCCAGCGACAGCATCGCCAGCAGCAGCATCCACAGCACCACGGCACGCCACACCAGGCCAATCGCCGATTGCAGCGTACGCACGTTTGGCTCCATGCCGAATTCGGGCGCGGCCGGCTCAGGCTCGCTGTCGTCCTCCATGCCGGGCGCATAGTCGATGGCCGGGCCGGCCAGGCTGGTGCGCAGCACCACGGTGGAATCCTCCTCGGCCAGCGGCGCGCCCAGGCGCACGCCAAGCGCACCACCGCCACTGGCGAGCAGGATGCCATTGACGGCATCGTTCCACTTGCGCGCGTGGTTGCGCCAGGCATAGACCGCATCCTCGAAATTACCGACGATGGCAAAGCCGACCGCGGTCAGCCGCGAGGGGATCCAGTCCAGCAGGTAGAAGGCGCGCGCGGCAAACCGCCCCAGCGCGGGGCTGCGCTCGGTGGAAGGCAGGTTCCAGTGACGCGCGAGGTATTCGGCGATGCGGTACAAGACGACGCCACCCGGGCCGATCGGCACCAGGAACCAGAAGAACACGCCGAACACATGCCGGTGGACCGCCACGATGGCGGCTTCCAGCGTATGCCGCACGATCTCGGTGACAGGCATTTCAAGGGTTTCAAGACCGGTCCACTGGTGGAGCAGCGCGCGGGCGCGCGGCAGGTCGTCGCGATTGAGCGCTTCGTGGATATCGGTGAAGAAGTGGCTGAACTGCCGGAAACCGAGGGTCAGGTAGAGCAGCAGGACGTTCCAGGCGAGCGTGAGCGCCACGCTGATGGAGGCCAGCAGGTAGTGCACCACCATGGCGGTCAGCGTCAGCGGCAGCACCACCGTGAACCACGCCAGCGCCGTATCGCGCGGGCGCCCGGTGTCGAAGGCGTGCTCCGCCCGCTCGGCCAGCACGCGCACGATGTCGTAGATCGGATTGTTGCGGCCCAGGGCGCGGAACTGCTCGGCGATCAGCGCGAGGAGGACAGATACAAAAGTCATCTCTGGAGTGGATGTCGAAGGCCAGGGCACGCCAGGCGGCACGTGTGCCGGCCCGGTCGCTTATCTATAGCGAGACGATAGCACACGGCAAACCCGCCCAGAGAAAGCGCCGCAGCCCGCCGGCATGGCGGGCGGGCTGCGTGCTCATCAAGCGGCGCTTCAGGGCAGGTCAAACACCAGCACTTCGGCACCATCGCCATGGCTCAGGGTCACCGCGTCGGCCCCTTCCAGCTGCGCGGCATCGCCCGCCTCCAGTGCCTTGCCGTTGACGGTGACACGCCCGCGCGCCACATGCACATAGGCGCGCCGCTTTGGCGCCAGGGCCAGCGTGGCGGACTCGTCGCCGTCGAACAGGCCAGCATACAGGCGCATGTCCTGATGGATCACCACCGAGCCCTCGGCGCCGTCCCGGCTGCCGACCAGGCGCAGGCGACCGCGCTTTTCCGCGGGCTCGAAGCGCCTTTCCTCGTAGCCGGGCTCGAGATCGGCCTTCTCCGGCAGGATCCAGATCTGCAGGAAGTGCGTGGTGTCGTGCGCGGCGTGGTTGTACTCCGAGTGGCGCACGCCGGTCCCCGCGCTCATGCGCTGCACATCGCCGGGGCGGATCACGCTGCCGTTGCCCATGCTGTCCTTGTGGGCCAGTTCGCCTTCCAGCACATAGCTGATGATTTCCATGTCGCGGTGGCCGTGGGTGCCGAAACCCATGCCCGGTGCGACGCGGTCTTCATTGATGACGCGCAGCGGCCCGAACTGGACGTGCTTGGGATCGTAGTAGTCCGCGAAGGAAAAGGTGTGATAAGACTTGAGCCAGCCATGATCCGCAAAACCGCGTTCGCCCGCCTTTCTGATTTCAATCATTTTGACGGCCCTCCTTCAGGCCTTATCGGCGCAGCAGCTGGGTTACAACCTAGCCCTGGCCTTGCACTACGTTTCAATACTAGGCAGTTTAGGGTGGCAGGCGTATATTTGGCGGGACGATCTTAGAAGTATTCATTCAGAATTTCTGAACATGGCACTCTCTCTCGAATCCCTGGAAGTTCTCGATGCTATCGAGCGCAAAGGCAGCTTTGCCGCCGCCGCGCACGAGATGGGCAAAGTGCCTTCGGCGCTTACCTACGTGGTGCGCAAGCTAGAGGAGGACCTGGACGTCCTGCTGTTCGACCGCCGCCGCCACCGCGCCGAACTCACCCCCGCCGGACGCGCCCTGCTGGACGAGGGCCGCCACCTGCTGCACGCCGCGGACGACCTGGCCCGCCGCGTCAAGCGGCTGGCCACCGGCTGGGAAGCCACGCTGACCATCGTGGTGGACGACCTGATCAACTTCCGCGCCCTGCTGCCGGTCATCCACGACTTCTACACCGAGAACACCGCCACCCGGCTGCGCTTTGCCAAGGAGGTGCTGGGCGGCGCCTGGGATGCGCTGGTCAGCAGCCGCGCCGACCTGGTGATCGGCGGTGCCTACGATGCGCCGAGCACTCAGGGTTTCCAGGTACGCCCGCTGGGCACCATGCCCTTTGTCTTCGCGGTGGCCGCGCATCATCCTCTGGCGAACGAACCGGGTCCGCTGACCACCCTGCAGATCGCCAAGCACCGCATCGTGGCGGTGGGCGATACCTCGCGCAACCTGCCGGCCCGCACCCATGGCGTGCTCGCCGGGCAGGACGTGCTGGTGGTGCCCACCATGCGCGACAAGCTCGAAGCGCAGATCCGCGGGCTGGGTTGCGGCTGGCTGCCGGCGCCGATGGCGCAGCCCTTCATCGAGAGCGGCGTGCTGCTGGCGCGCGAAACCCTCGAAGTGCGCAACCCCGGCAATTTCAAGGTGGCCTGGCGCACCAGTACGCGCGGCAAGGCGCTGCAATGGTGGGCCAACAAGCTGGAAGATCCGCGCCTGGCGCAAGCCCTGCTCCAACAACAGCCGGGCCAGCCCGACTAACGCACCGCCGCCATGTCCGTCCACCCGAGCCCGGTGCCCGGCTACCGGGGCCGTTTTGCCCCCTCCCCCACCGGCCCGCTGCATATGGGGTCGCTCGTCACCGCGCTGGCCAGCTGGCTTGACGCCCGCGCCCATCGCGGGAGTTGGCTGGTGCGCGTCGAAGACATCGACTATCCCCGCTGCGTGCGCGGCGCCGACCTGCAGATCCTGCAGGCGCTGGCCCGCCTCAGCCTGCATCCGGACGAGCCGCCGCAGTGGCAGAGCCGGCACGAGGCGCGCTATGCCGAGGCCCTGCGCAAGCTGCAAGCCGATCATCGGATTTATCCCTGCGGCTGTTCGCGCAAGGAAATCGCGGACTCGCTATTGCATGCGCGCGAACGGCACCAGACCCTGGCTTATCCCGGCACCTGCCGCGATGGCCTGCACGGCAAGCCGCCGCGCGCCTGGCGGGTGCGGGTGCCGGACGGCGATGCCGCGCTGATCTGCTTCGACGATCGCTGGCAAGGCCGGCAATGCCAGGACCTGGCGACCGAGCTTGGCGACTTCGTGCTGCGCCGTGCCGACGGCTTGTGGGCCTACCAACTGGCCGTGGTGGTCGACGATGGCCATCAGGGCATCACGCATATCGTGCGCGGTGCCGACCTGCTCGATTCCACGCCGCGGCAGATCCACCTGCAGCATCTGCTGGGGCTGCCGACACCGTCGTACCTGCACGTGCCGGTGGTGACCAACGCGCTCGGCGAGAAGCTCAGCAAGCAAAGCGGCGCGCAGGCCATCGACGAGCTCGATCCGCTGGTGGCGCTGCGCACGGCCGGCGCGCACCTGGGGCTGGCGAGCCACGCGCAATCAGTGGACAGCTGGCTGAGCGATGCCACGGCCGGCTGGGCCGCGCTGCCGCGGAACCTGGCGGCGGGCACCGCGCAGGAATACAAGACCGGCGCTTGACCCTGCCCCCTCGTAGGCCAACTCTAGGCCTTCCTGCGCCTTGAATCTGGCGGAGCCTCGCGCAACCGCACCCCGTGCAAACCTGACCTCCAGGCAACAAAAAAGCGCCCGAGGGCGCTTTTGTTTGGTGCGGCAAAACGCTTCGCGCCGGCGGCTCAGGACTTGCGCGGCACGCCGCCAAGCAGCGCCGCCAGTTGCCGCTTGGGCGCCGGACGGCCACGGCCGAAGGCGGCGGCATTGCTATCCGTCACGTCGGGCTGGGCGCCAACCGCGCTGCTGCTCGGCTCGTAAGGACGCGAAAAGAAGGAGTCGTCGGACGGACGGAACGCGTTGCGCGAGCTGGCCGGATCGTTCCGGCGCGGGCGCGGTTCCTCGCTCTCGCCATTGCCGCGCGGGCGGCGCACGTCGCTGCTGCGTGCGCGGCGGCGGTCGCCTTCCTCGGCACGGGCGCTGGCACCGGTGGGATCGAAACCCTCCAGCGGCGTGCGCGGGATGCTGCGCTTGAGCAGTTTCTCGATATCGACCAGCAGGCGCTCGTCGCCCGGCACGTAAATCGACAGCGCGTCGCCGCTGGCGCCGGCACGGCCGGTACGGCCGATACGGTGAACATAGTCTTCGGCGCTGTACGGCAGGTCGAAGTTGATCACGCACGGCATGTCGGGAATATCGAGGCCGCGCGCCGCCACGTCGGTGGCGACCAGCGCATCGATACTGCCTTGCTTGAAGCCATCGAGCGTCTGCATGCGCTCGGTCTGGGTCTTGTCGCCATGGATGGCGGCGGCGTTGATGCCCTCGCGCTCCAGGTGGCGCGCCAGGCGCGAGCAGCCGATCTTGCTGTTGACGAAGACGATGCACTGGCGCGACAGGCCGTCGGCGGCGCGCTTCTTCAGCAGATGCACCACGGCGGCCTGCTTGTGGCCGTCTTCGACCTGGAACACGGTCTGGCGCACGTTCTCGTTGGCCGAGTTGCTGCGCGCCACTTCGATGGTGACCGGCTCGCGCAGGTAGCTGGCGGCCAGCCGCTTGATTTCGGTCGAGAAGGTGGCCGAGAACAGCAGCGTCTGGCGCTGTGCCGGCAGCAGGTTGATGATGCGCTGCAGGTCGGGCAGGAAGCCCATGTCGAGCATGCGGTCGGCCTCGTCCAGCACCAGCATCTGCACTTGCGACAGGTTCACCGATTTCTGCTGCACGTGATCGAGCAGCCGGCCCGGGGTGGCTACCAGGATTTCCACGCCGCGGCGCAAGGCTTCGGTTTGCGGGTTCATGTCGACGCCGCCGAACACCACCGTGCTGCGCAGGTCGGTAAAGCGCGCGTAGCGGGCCACGTTGTCGTAGACCTGGTCGGCCAGTTCGCGCGTGGGGGTCAGCATCAGGGCACGCACCGGGTGGCGCGCCGGCGAGGCGCTGGCATTGGCCATCGGCAGCAGCCGCTGGATGATCGGCAGCGCGAAGCCGGCGGTCTTGCCGGTGCCGGTCTGCGCCGCGCCCATCACGTCCTTGCCGAGCAAGACCACGGGGATCGCCTGCTCCTGGATGGGCGTGGGCTTGGTGTAGCCCTGCTCGGACAATGCGCGCTGGATGCGGGCGTCCAGGCCAAAGCTGTCGAAGGTGATCTCGGGGGGGGTCTGGTCGGTGGTCGTAGTCGTCATGGTTTCCGTGTCTTGCAGGAGGCGAACCCGGCGCCAACGGACACGCGTCTTGAACCGAGCGGGGGAGATCTGCGCATGGATTTAAGGCCCGGCCGCATGGGGCGCGCCCTGCTGGCGCGACCGCCGCGAGCCGTCGTCTGTCCGTGCCTCTGCGGGCGATTCCGCCGCGAGATCAATAGCTCATGTAAATCAAAGACTTAGATTGTAGCATTTGCAGCCCTGATAAGGGTAGTACGAGTGTGGCGGCTACGCCAGTTTCGGCCGGGCGGATTTCAATTTCGTGTCACGCGGGCACGGCATCATGGCTATCCGGGGGATAAACCCGGCCTTTGCAAGGCTGGTTTGCCCAAGAGTCGCACCCGGCCTGGCTTTGCGGCGTGGCGGCGAGCGATTCGCCACCGCTCGCGCTTGAGGTTGTGCCTGCCGCCGCCGCTCGCCACGCGGGATCGATGAAATGTCATTTTTTGTTTACAAACGTATACAAGAGATGACGAGTGACCTATGCTTGGTTCCAGTGATCCGAACCAGGCAGAACCAGATGCAAACCGTCTCCGTCCGCATTCCCGAAGAAGACCTCGCCTGGCTGGCCGGCATCGAGTTGCCGGGCGCCAGCAGTCCCAGCGACAAGATCCGTGCCCTGCTGGCCGACGCGCGCCGGCGCGCGGACGGCTCGTCCGACTACATCGGCTGCGTCGCGCTCCTGCGCGAACAGGTGCGCCCCCTGCTTGACGCCACCCAAACCCTGGAGCATGAGCACCAGCAGCACTCGGAAATCGTCCCGATGCTGGCCATGCAATTGCCCGAACTGATGGCCAGCCTGATCGCGGGCGTGCCGTCCGGCGACCGGGCACCGGCGCAGGCACGGGAGCTGGAGGCGCGCCTCACTGCCCGCGCCATGCGCATGTTGCTCGGCCTGTTGCGCCTTGCGGTGACCCAGCGCACCCCGGCCTATGATCCCGCCGTACTGGACGCTTACGTACCGGAAGTGTTAGAACTGGCAAAACTGATACATAACGCACGGCAGCCTGACTGAACGCGTTTCTTGTTGCGCCACCTTCGCTGCGCGGCGCCTTAACGTTGCACCGAGGAATCACACCATGACGACAGAAGGCCTGGGTAACCGCGTGAAACGACTGCTGACCGCCAATGTGCACGCGTTGGTCAGCTCGCTGGAAAGCCGTACGCCGCGAGCTGTGCTGGAGCAGTACCTGCGCGAGTTCGACGAGGTGATCGCGCAGGCGCGGGTCGGGCTCGGCCAGCACGAGGCGGCCAAGCACCAGGCCGCCAAGGCCATCGCGCGGCTCAACAACGAGATCGAGCGGCTCGACGAGCAGGTGACGATTGCGCTCAACCATGGCGACGACGCCGCGGCGCGCGCGGGGACCGAGCGCCAGATCGACCTGGAGGACCAGCTCGGCACGCTCAACGCCAGTTTGCAGGAGGAGGTTGAAAAGTCCGTGGCGACCGAGACCGACCTGCTGGGCCTGCGCGCCAAGCGCGACGAGATGGAACAGGCGCTGGCCGGGATGGTGGCCGCGCGCGCCGCGGCCGAACGCGCTGGCGGCAGCGGCAACGCGCCTGCCGGGGCCGGCGCGGGTGTCCGCGCCGAGCAGCTGGAACAAGGTTTCAACCGCGCCATGACCGCCGCCACGGGCGTCGCCGGCCTCGGCGTCGGCAGTTCAGGCGCCGACGCCTCCTTGCTGAAGCGACTGGAAACGCTGCACAAGGAACAGCGCATCAACGAACGGCTTGAGCGCCTGAAGGCCGGGCGCGACGGTACCCGCTCCTGAGCACCGGATAACAAACGCCGATCCCGACCGATTCAGCACAAGAAGAACCCAAATGAATCAGCTGTTATTGCCGGGCAATGCCCCGTTCGTGGTGGCGATTGGCCTGATGGTATTGATCGGCGTGCTGGAGGCGCTGGCCCTGCTTCTGGGCCTCGGCCTGTCGCAACAGGCCGACAGCTTCCTCGTCACCCATTTCGCCATCGACCATAGCGACGCCAGCGCGGCCGATGCGGGCGCGATCGGCCAGTTCCTCGGCTGGCTGCATGTGGGACGCGTGCCGCTGCTGATGCTGGTGGTCCTGTTCCTGATGGGCTTCGCCATCGTCGGCCTGGTCCTGCAATGGGTGCTGGCCGCGGCGGCCGGCCACCTGCTGCCGGTGCCGGTGGCGGTCGTGCTGGCCACGCTGGGCGCCCTGCCCTTCGTCCGCATGACCGGTGGCCTGGTGGGGCGGTACTTCCCGCAGGACGAGTCGTCCGCCGTTTCCGAGCTTGACTTCGTCGGGCGTGTGGCGCAGGTCACCGTCGGCGAGGCTTCCAGCGGCAATCCGGCGGAAGCGCGCCTGGTGGACGAGTACGGCCAGCCGCATTACATCCGGGTCGAACCGGATGAGCCGGGCCAGCGCTTTCCTCGCGGTGAAACCGTACTGATCGTCGCGCGCGCATCGGGCACCTTGTATCGCGCCATCGTCAACCCGCGGCCTGATCTGCTGTAGCGGCACCGCGGGTGCAGCCAGCCATCCGACTTTGTCTTTCCACGGTCTCTTCCAAGTTTTCAAGGAGCGTCTGAATCAATATGGATTCCATCATCTTCTGGGGTGTCATCGGCCTGGCCGGCGTAATCGGCCTGTGCATCATTGGCCTGATCTTCTCGCGCCTGTACACGCGCGCCTCCGCCGAACGCGCCTTCGTGCGTACAGGCCTGGGCGGGCAAAAGGTGATCATGAGCGGAGGCGCCATCGTGCTGCCGGTGTTCCATGAAATCATCCCGATCAATATGAACACCCTCAAGCTGGAGGTCAGCCGCGCCTCGCGCGACAGCCTGATCACCAAGGACCGCATGCGGGTCGACGTGGTGGTGGCCTTCTTTGTGCGCGTCAAACCCACCGTGGAAGGCGTCTCCACCGCCGCCCAGACGCTGGGCCAGCGTACGCTGGCGCCGGAGAGCCTGCGCGCGCTGGTGGACGACAAGTTCGTCGATGCGCTGCGCTCCACCGCGGCGCAGATGAGCATGCAGGACCTGCAGGACGCGCGCGAGCAGTTCGTGCAGGGGGTGCAGAACACCGTGGCCGAGGACCTGACCAAGAACGGGCTGGAGCTGGAGAGCGTGTCGCTGACCAACTTCAACCAGACCTCGAAGGAATTCTTCGACCCCAACAACGCCTTCGACGCGGAGGGCCTGACCAAGCTCACTCAGGAAACCGAGCGCCGCCGCAAGGAGCGCAACGAGGTCGAACAGGATACCGAGGTCTCGGTGCGCGAGAAGAACCGCGATGCGCTGGCCAAGAAGCTGGAGATCGAGCAGCAGGAATCGTTCATGAAGCTCGAACAGGAACAGCAGGTGAAAACCCGCACCGCCGAGCAGAACGCGCGCATCGCCTCCTACGAAGCGGAGCGCCGCCAGGAAGCCGAACAGAGCCGCATCACCGCCGAGCGCCAGGTCCAGGAGTCCGAGATCCAGCGCGAGCAGGCCGTGCGCACGCGCAAGGTGGAGGCCGAGCGCGACGTGCGGGTCAAGGAGATCGAGCAGCAGCGCGTTACCCAGATGGCGGCCATCGAGCAGGCCAAGGTGACGGAAATCGCCGAGCAGGAAAAGGCCATCGTAATCGCCGCCAAATCGGAAGCGCAATCGCAGGCGCAGGGCCGCGCCAACGAGGCACTGGCTGAAGCGGTCAAGGCCGAGCAGATGGTGGAGACCACGCGGCGCACCGCCGAAGCCGACCGGGCCAAGCAGGTGGCCCTGATCGAAGCCGCGCAGGAGGCCGAGACCCAGGCCGTGCACGTCACCACGCAGGCGCGCGCCGAGCGCGAGGCAGCGCAGATGCAGGCCACCGCCATCGTCGAACTGGCCGAGGCGGCGCGCAAGAAGGGGCTGGCCGAAGCCGAGGCACAGCGCGCGCTCAACGACGCCATCAACGCGCTGTCGTCGGACCAGACCAGCCTGAAGTTCAAGCTGGCGCTGCTGCAGGCGCTGCCGGGCGTGATCCAGCAGACCGTGGAGCCGATGAAGGCGATCGACGGCATCAAGATCATCCAGGTCGACGGCCTCAACCGCGGCGGCGCAGTGGCGGGTACCGGCGACGCGGGCAATGGCGGCGGCAATGGGAATGGAAATGGCAACGGCAATCTCGCCGAGCAGGCGATGTCCGCAGCGCTGTCCTACCGCGCGCATGCGCCGCTGATCGATTCGCTGCTGAAGGAGGTGGGCCTGACCGGCGGCTCGCTGCAGGGACTGGTCCCCGGCCTCGCGGCAGCCGCGGGGCACAACGCGGATGCGCAGGTCTTGCCGCTGACGCACGCCAGCTACGCCGCTGGCGGGCCAAGGATCGAACCGGGAAGCGCCGCCAGCAACTGACGGCTGGCCGGCTAAGCCGCTGACAACGGGCCGCATGCATTTACCGCATGCGGCCCGCTTTTTTTTGCCTTCTTGCTCAGTCGAGCTTCGCGCCCGACTCCGCCACCAGCGTCTTCCACACCGGCCACTCGCGCGCGAAGATGGCCTGCGACTGCGCGGGCGTGCTGCCCACCGGACGCAATCCAAGCGCGGAGAAGCGCGCCTGCATGTCCGGCGTCTGGATCAGCGTCCGCACCTCTTCATCCAACCGCGCCACCACCGGCGCGGGCGTGCCGACCGGCGCCAGCAAGCCGATCCAGCCCAGCACCTTGAAGGCGTTGTCGTCCATGCCGGCTTCCGCGAAGGTCGGCAGGTCTGGCAGCACCTGGCTGCGCTGCGTACCCGTCACCGCGATCGCCTTGAGCTTGCCGCTCTGGATGTAAGGCTTGGCCGACAGCACGCTGGCCACGGCCCACTGGACCTGGCCGCCCAGCAAGTCCTGCAGCATGGGCGCTTCGCCCTTGTACGGCACGTGCACCATCTCCCCGTGCGTGACCTTGCTGAAGTAGGCGCCAGCCAGGTGCGGATAGGAGCCCACGCCCCAGGACGCGTAGCTGACCTTGCCCTTGTGGGCGCGGCCGTAATCGGCCAGTTCCTTGACCGACCTGACCGGCAGCGACGGCGTGGTGACCAGCACCAGTGGCGCATCGGCGATCACATTGACCAGGGTCAGGTCCTTGCGCGGGTCGTAGGGCAGCCTGTTGTAGAGGAACTGGTTGGTCAGCACCGATTGCGTGATCGTGACCAGGAGCGTGTAGCCGTCCGGCGCCGCCTTGGCCACCGCATCGGTGCCGATGATGCCGGAGGCACCGGCCTTGTTATCCACAATGATGGGCTGGCCGAGCTTCTTGCTCAGTTTTTCGCCTAACGCACGCGCCACGATGTCGCTGCCGCCGCCGGCCGCGTACGGCACCACCACGCGCAGCGGCTTGACCGGATAGGCGTCCGCCATCGCATGGGAGGTCATGAGGGAAGTGCCGCCAAGGGCCAGCGCGAGAAAAGCGCGTCGAATCATCCGTGTCTCCTGAAATCTACTTTTATTGGTGAGGGACATGCTTACCGACTTGAGAAAATACGTCCAATGCAATATTTTTCAGTTTTCCATGCAGTAAAAGCAAAATCATGGGACTGCGCCGCCTGCATCATTTCGTCACGCTGATCGAGCAAGGCAGCTTTGCGCGTGCCGCCACCGTGCTGCACCTGTCGCAACCGGCGCTGTCGCGCAGCATCCAGGGCCTGGAAGCGGAGTTCGGCAGCCAGTTGCTGGACCGCAGCTACGGCAAGGCGCGGCCCACGGCTTCCGGCAGCATCGTGCTGGAGCGGGCGCGCCGCATGCTGCGCGAGGGCCGGGAACTGCGGCGGGATCTCGAACTGCTGCGCGATGTGGAGATGGGTGAAGTGAGCGTGGGCTTCGGGCCGTTTGCCGCGGCCTTCCTGATGGAGCCGGTGCTGACGGCGCTGCTGGCACGCTATCCAAAGCTGCGCATCGATATCGAGATCGCGGACACGCCCTCGATGACGCAGAAGCTCAAAGCCGAGCAACTGGACTTCTTCGTCGGTGAAAGCCAGAGCCTGAAGGAGCAGCCCCAGTTGCGCATCGAGCGGCTTCGCGCGCTCGAAACCAGCTTCTTTGTGCGCAGGGACCATGCGCTGGCAGCGCGCGGCGCGATCGCGCTGACCGAGCTGCTGGCGTTTCCCGTGGCGGGGCCGCGCATCCCGGCGCGGGTGGCGGATTTCTTCCGCGGCCGCATCCACGCCGAAGCCGGCGAAGACGCGCGCGAACTGCTCACCGTGACCTGCGACGACATGCACACGCTGCGCACGCTGATCCTCAACACCGATGCGGTCGGCCTGGTACCACGGGCCATGATGAGCGCCGAGGAGGCAAGCGGCACGCTGGTGCCGCTGCAGGTGACGCCCGCCATCGACCTCAAGGCCGCCTATGGCCTGGTCTCGCTGGCCGGACGTTCGCTCTCGCCGGCGGCGCAGGCGCTGGTTGCGCTCGTGCACCAGATACTGCCCGGCCATCCGGCCCTGGACGACGAGCCCCGCGCGGACAAACCCTTGCCGTCCCTACCCGCGGCGCAGTGAAAAGAAAAAGGCCGGACAACTCCGCGTGCCCGGCCTTTCCCTCCCTATCGCCCCGATCCGGCCGGCGGCTGCAGGACACTAATCCCCGTCGCCTCAGTCACCCCTGATGCCGTTGTCCTGGATCACCTTGCCCCACTTCTTGTAGTCGTTACGCATACGCGCCGCCAGTTGCTCGGGCGGCTGGTAGGCCGCGACCGTGCCCGCGCCCAGCATCTTTTCCTGCACCACCGGGTCAGCCAGCGCGGCCTTCAGTTCGGCCGACAGCCTGGCAATCACATCCTTGGGCGTGCCGGCCGGGGCCAGCAGGCCGCCCCAGGCCGTTGCCTCGAAGCCGGGGAAGCCCTGCTCCGCCACCGTCTTCACATCGGGCGTGAAGCTCACGCGCCTGGCCGAGCCCACGGCGATGGGCCGCAGCTTGCCGGCCTTGATGTGCGGCAGCGCCGCGATCATGTCGGAGAACATCATCGGCACCTGGCCCGCCAGCAGATCGGAGATGGCCGGCGCGCTGCCTTTGTACGGCACGTGCTGCACGTCGAAATGCCCCGTGCTCTTGAGCAGTTCGGTGGACAGGTGGCCAAAGCTGCCATTGCCGGCGCTGGTGTAGTTGAGCGCGCCGGGCTTGGCCTTGGCGCGGGCGATGTATTGCTGCAGGTCGGTCACGTCGGGCATGGCCTGCGGGTTGACTACCATCACGATGGGCAGGTCGTAGGCGGAGCCGATCGGCGTGAAATCCTTGAAGATGTCGTAGCCCTTGCGGCTGATCAGGTGCGGTGCCAGCAGCGTGGGCGTAGCCAGCACCATCAGCGTGTAGCCATCCGGCGCGCTCTTGGCGACGGCTTCCGCGCCGATCGTGCCGGAAGCGCCCGGGCGGTTGTCCACCACCACCGTCTGCTTGAGCGATTCGCCCATCTTCTGGCCGATGATGCGCGCGGCGGTATCGGTCGGGCCGCCCGGCGGGAACGGCACCACCAGGCGGATCGGCTTGGACGGATAGGCTTGCGCGAAGGCCTGCGGCGCGCACAGCGGCAGCGAAACGCCCAGGATGGCCGCGCCCAGGCGGCGCGAGAAAATACGACGGCTCGTCTTCTGCATGATGAGTATGAAACGTAATCCAGCAATGACGCGTGCCCGCTTCACAGCCTGCACGCGTCGGCGATCCAGCAAAACCAACGGGAAAGACAGGACAAAGCTTCGATGGCCTCCTCCATGACCGGTCATGGCCGGCCGTTTGTTATCGGGCAGCTACCCAGCGGCCTCAGAGCTTCAGCGGACCCGGGCGGAACAGCCGCGCATCCATGGTGCGCAGGTCGGGCGCCACGGCGACCGCGGTGGCGCACTGGTCCAGCACATCACGCTGCAGGTCGATGCCCGGCGCGATCTCGATCAGGGTCAGGTGCTCCGCGCCGATGGCGTCGGGGTGCATCTCAAAGACGGCACGCTCGGTGATGTAGAGCACGGGGATGCCAAGCGAGGCCACATAAGGGCCGTTGAAACTCAGGTGCGAGACCTGCGGCACGATCTTCTTCACGCGGCCTTCGCGCACGATGCGCAAGGCGCCGTCTTCGGCGTGCACTTCAAGGCCGCCGGCCGTGAGCGTGCCGACAAAGACCACCGCCCTGGCGCTCTGCGTGATGTTGATAAAGCCACCCACCCCGGCGATCAGGGCTTCGCTGCCTTCGCCGAACTTGCTGACGTTGACGTTGCCATGCCCGTCCAGCTCGGCCAGCCCGAGGATGGCCAGGTCGATGCCGCCGCCCTCGTAGAAATCGAACTGCGCCGGCTGGTCGACCACCGCTTCCGGATACGCGGAGGCGCCGAAGCTGAGGCCGTCCGCCGGCGTGCCGCCGATCGGGCCGGCTTCCACAGTGAGCGTGAAGCCCTCGACGCCGGCCTGCGCTGCCAGCATGCCGACCGCGGCCGGCATGCCGACGCCAAGGTTGACCACGCGCGGCTGCCGGCGCGCCAGTTCCAGCACCGCGCGCCGCTGCACGATACTGCGGGCGTCGAACACGGTTGGCTCGGCCGGCGCGGGCGCGCTCGCGCTGGCGGTGCTTGCCGCCTCGCCTTGCCACGGTGTGACGTAAGCCGGATTGAACGACTCCGCGAACGTCATCTGGTGATGCGCCGGCTCCTCGCTCACCACCACGTAATCGACCAGGATACCGGGCACATGAATGGCCTGCAGGTTGTCGTGGTGATCCACCAGCGATTCCACCTGCGCGATCACGATGCCGCCGGAGTTGTGGGCGGCCTGCGCCAGCGCCAGCAGTTCGTGGTGGAAGGCCTCGCGGTGCGTGCTCAGGTTGCCGCGGGTGTCGGCGGCGGTGCACCGGATCAGCGCGCAGTGGACCGGAAAGCTCGGGTAGAACAGGTATTCGTCGCCGCGGAAATCGATCGCCTCGACCCAGTTCGCGCGGCCTTCGGCAATGGCTTGCTGCGCGCTTCGGTTGACGGCGCTGCCATGGTAGCGGCTGTCCTGCGCCGTACGCGGATCGACAAAGGTGTGCAGGCCGATCTTGGTCATCACGCCGGGCTTGCCGCCGGCGATGGCGCGGTACAGGTGCGTCAGCACGCCCTGCGGCAGGTTGTAGCCTTCGCACTGCTCGGCCATGGCAAGCGCCGCCAGCCGCGTGGCGGAGCGCCAGTGGCCGCCGACGATGCGGCCGGTCATGCCGGCATTGCCGAAGTGATTCACCCCGCGCGCGCCGCGATCGCCCTGCCCCGCCGAATACACCAGCGTCAGGTCGCGCGGCAAGCCGGATTCCAGGAAGCGCCGCTCCAGCGCGTCCGTCACGGCTTCGGCATGGCCGGCGCCCACGAAGCCGGCACTGGCCACGGTCCACTGGGATTGCACGAGCGCAGCAGCCTGCTGCGCGCTGATCACCTTCATGGCTGTCTCCATCGTGTTCTTCTTGCCGGTCGTTTCTCGTTGTGAGTCGGACCGCGTTTTGCGAACATTTGTTCGCAAAACGCATATCATACGGAGTCATGCCGGCTTCGCGCAAGTGCGCTTAGCGCACTAAAATCCCGCTATTTCGTTCTCTCCCTTCCATGAACAGCCCCGACGCTCCCCAGGCAAACCCGCAAAAAAAGGAAGAACTGCTCGATTCGCTGACCAACGGCCTGGCGCTGCTCCGGCTGTTCGCCTCCGGCACGGGCAGCCTCACCATGCAGGAAGTGGCGGAGCAACTCGACGTCACCCGGGCAGCCGCGCGGCGCCTGTTGCTGACGCTGCAGCACAACGGATACGTGGCGCAGGACGGCCGCGAATTTTCCATCACGCCGCGCGTGATGGACCTGGGCTTTGCCTACTTTGCCTCGATGGACCTGCCGCGGCTGGCCGGGCCCCACCTGAAGGCGCTCGCGGTGGAAGCCGGGGAGACGTGTTCGCTGGGCGTGCTCGACGGCGAATCGGTGACGCTGGTGGCCCGCGAGGAGCCACAGCAGATGCTGCGCGTCGACATGGGAGTTGGCCGCCGCATGCCGGCATACGCGCACTCGCTCGGCCGCGTGCTGCTGGCGGGGCTGGACGACGAGGCACTCGAGGCCTATCTCGCGACGGCGCAATTGCGCAAGCTCACGCCGTTCACGGTCAGTTCGCGCACGGCGCTGGCGCGCACGCTCAGGCAGGTACGCAGCGACGGCTACTGCACGCTGGTCAGCGAACTGGTGGACGGCTACGCAGGCATCTCGGTGCCGCTGCGCGCGGCCTCCGGCAAGGTGGTGGCCGGGCTGGGCTTCAGCATGGTGCTGGGCAGCCGCGACGCGGCGCACCTGCTACGCCACCACCTGCCGCCCCTCAGGCACGCCGCCGAGGAAATCGAAGCACTGCTACGCACGCGCTGAATGCCACCAGCGGGCCGCCGGACTGGCGCGTAAGCCACATTGGCCAGGCTTTGCCCGAGCCCGAGGCGAGACAGGCGCGCACGGCCTAGAATGGAATGCGGGCCAGTTCATTGCCAGAGGAGCGCGCCATGATTGCCTCGATCGTGCTGACTTTAGCCGTCCTGCTGCTCTATGTGTTTGCCGTAAGGGCAGTTTTCTTCCGCAAGTCGGTGTTCTACCCCACGCACACCCACCCCCTCCAGTACTGGTGGGACCGGCTCACGCACCGCCGGGGCTGACCGCCGCAAGGCCATTGCCTGCCGCCGGCCCACCGGGCCGGCGCGGATCGCGTTTGACCGTATCACCCGCATGACTATCAGATCGATCGACTGGGCGCGCGACGGCGCCGGCATCCTGAATCTCGACACCAGCTACCGGACCGATCGCATCTACGCGGTAAGAAGCGGCCCGCTCGGCATCTGGCTGGTGGAACAAGTCCTGGGGCAGCCCGTATTCAACCACTATGACGCGTCGGGCTTCGAGCAGGATTGCGCGCGGGCGGATCACGCGCTCGTCTTCGAAAGCGCCAACGGCGTCATCTGCGGCTTTGCCACTGTCAGGCTCGAGCCATGGAACCGGTCGGCCATGCTGAGCGCGATCTTCGTCGCCCCGTCATTCCGCGGCACCGGCATCGGCCGCGTGCTGCTCGGGGAAATCAACCGCCTGCTGCAAGCTACGCCAGCCCGCTGCCTGCGCGCGGAAACGCAGAATACGAACTATCCCGCCATCGGCTTTTACCGTGCGCTGGGATTCTCGCTGTGCGGGCTGGACTGGGATCTGTACGACCCAGACACCGCAGGCACGGAAACGGCTCTGATCTTCACCCGGCCGGTGGTGCGGAAAACCGCTGGCTAGGCACCGTGCCACGGCGCATGGCGAAAGCCTATCCAGGCATGCAGGAGACCAGCACGCGCGAACGAAGCGATGCCGCCACAGCTGCTGCGGGCCGCCCGCCGATACCGACGGCATATCGACCCAGATCAGCGCGATGTCCAGCAGCGGATCGAACTGTTCTATCTGGTGGTTAAGCACCGTCTTGTCGTCCGCCGCGACGAAGCGCAGATCAGTGCCGGTCTCGTTCAAGCCTTCGAAGCTGAAGTTGCCGGTATGCAGGCGCAGCAGCGCCCGAGTACGGCCCGCATCGCCTCCGATCGCCCCTTGTAGTCGAATTGCTGCGCCGTGCTGCCGTAGCCGAAGAAACTGCGCGTGCCCGCGACCAGCGACAGGTTCAGGCCAAAACTGCCGCGTTCCGTCTGCCCGAAGCCCGAATAGCCCAGGGTGATCGGCGCGTACTTGAGCGACACGGTGTCGCCGCTGCTGCCCAGGCGCGTGACCTCCTCGTTGTCCTTGAAGTCCACGCCCGCGCTGAACGCGTGCCACCACGCGCCGGTGTTCGGCACGGTGTAGGTCGCCTTCACGCCGACCGCATAGCCCTTGCCCAGTACGTTCGTGCCGCCCACCGTCGCGACGTTGCTGTCCGACTTGTAGCCAGAAGCCTCGACGCCCCAGTTGGTCCCGCGCAGCGGCGCCACATAAGAGCCCGACCACACCTGCGTCTGGTTCAGGTCCTGCGGCGCGCCAAAGAAGCTGACCGACGCGCTGTGGCCCAGTTGCCAGAGATTGTCGTGGCCAAGCGAAGCCGTGGCCCGCAGCTGTTTCGTGTCCGCGCTGTAGTCGTTGATCAGGCCGATGCTCGCCCGCCACGGGCTGCTGTCCTCGACCTTGAGATCCACATCCATCGTGCCGGGCAGCGTGCCCTGCCGGACCAGCGGCATCACCTGCCGGTTCGCGCCGCGGTTCAGCGCGGTCAGCTCCGTCTGCGCCTGGTTGAAATCCGGCACCGCGCCCTCCACCAGCGCGGGCACCTGCTCACGCACCTCCACCGGCGAGTTGTATTGCGCACCAACCACGCGCACGCGCCCCACCTTGGTCTCGCTCACCTGCAGGAAGACCACGCCGCCAACAGCCTGCTGCTCGGGCGGGTCCACGTACACCGACTGGAAACCCTTGGCCTGGTAAGCCGCGAGCAAGGCATCGCGCGCGCCCTCGATATCCTTCATGGTGCGTTTGGGGCCGAGGTAAGGCGTCACCGCGCGCTCGATCGAGCGTGCGTCCAGCACCGTGTTCCCACGCACGATGTACTCATTGATGTCGACGCGGCGTTCCGCTTCGGGCTGTACGGCAGGTGCCGGCGCCTCCGCCGCTGCATCGGCCGTAGCCTGCGCCATGGGCTGTTCCCTGCGCCCCTAGTCCCAGTATCGCGAGACACACCGCCCTCCAGCGCCCGGACGCCTCTTTCTTGTTCTTGTCTTGCATGTGTTTACTCAATTCCTTGCGAAACAATTGCCGTCGTTCCCTTGCGCCGGCGCCCCCACCAGAGGCAAGTCGCATGCGATCGCATCCGCGAGGCCATGATGAGCGGTCATCATTTCAGCGCCGCGTACGAATGGTTAGACGAACGGCCCGCGCGGCGACAGTCGTTTGTCACGAAAGCTTCATGCGCGCAGGCGGTCGTTGGCGATGCGCTTTAAAGGCGGGTGTTCGCGGATAGGAAATTACGTGCCGCGCGCTCTGAAAGGCGGCGCTACACTTCAGGCATATCGCCAATGCCGTTTTTGGCGAGCAACGATGACGGAGCACGAAATGGGCAAGTGGCTGGCAGTTACGGCAATTACCGTGGGTAGCCTTGGGATGGCCGGTTCCCTGCTCGCAAAAAGCTGACTCCCAAGCCCGGCCCGGGCCAGCCGCCCTCTGACCGGAAGCTGGCGTCCGAAGCCATCGTGGAACGTCCCTCCAATGCGCTGGGGCTGTTCAACTATTCGGCGACAAGCCACCGCATGGGCAACACCTTCGGTACATCGGTCACGCCGCAGCGGCCATCTAATCCGGCGCCATAGGCTGGCCGGTTAATTCATTTCCATTTCTTTAAAGGAAAAGACGTGCCATTCATCATCGCCGGCCTGGCATTGATCGGTGCTCTCATCTACGGTGCGGTCCGTCTCTATGCAACGGTAGCCGCGGCCTTTGGCTGGATTGCCGGTACCGCTGCCGTCGTGTTCTGCGCGGCACTGCTTGCTGCATTCGTCGCAAGCCTGGTGCGCCGCTATCGCGCGATCCACGGCGTGAAGGTCAAAGGGGAACGCATCCTGTCGCTGGAGGGGTCGTGGGGAAAGGTCCGTGTGGACCCTGAGCGCAAACGAGGCGCACTGGACGTCGACGGCCAGCAGACGAAGTTTATTTTTGCGGATATCGCGGGCGCCAGTGCGCTGGAGAACGGCGGCAAATGGAAGCTTGCATTGCGTCTCGAACACAATGCGCAAGGCGGCTGGAATATTCCGATGGCAAATCGGAAGGAGGCGTTGCGCTGGGTGAAGATATTCGACCTGGCTGCCGTGCAGAAGCTTTGAATGCTCGCATGGCAAGGCTCCGCGGAGCACATGCCGATGCCATCGCAGAAAAGAAAAAGCCCCGCAGAAACCTGCGGGGCTTTTCTCAATAATGGTGGGCCTCCCGTGAGTCGAACACGGCACCAACGGATTATGAGTCCGCTGCTCTAACCAGGCATGAGCTAGAGGCCCAGGAAAGTCAGACCGGCATGATACCGATCAACTACCTTCGAGGAAACTCTTAAGCTTATCAGAGCGGCTCGGATGGCGCAGCTTTCGCAGTGCCTTCGCTTCTATCTGGCGAATCCGTTCGCGGGTGACGTCGAACTGCTTGCCGACTTCTTCCAGCGTGTGATCGGTGCTCATTTCGATGCCGAAACGCATGCGCAGCACCTTGGCTTCGCGCGGCGTGAGCGAGTCCAGCACGTCCTTGACGACGTCGCGCATGGAGCCGTGCAGCGCTGCCTCGGCCGGGGCCAGCGTGTTGGTGTCTTCGATGAAGTCGCCCAGATGGGAGTCGTCGTCGTCGCCGATCGGCGTTTCCATGGAGATCGGTTCCTTCGCGATCTTCATGATCTTGCGGATCTTGTCTTCCGGCATCTCCATCTTTTCGGCCAGCGTTGCCGGATCCGGCTCGTTGCCGGTTTCCTGCAGGATCTGGCGCGAGATGCGGTTCATCTTGTTGATCGTTTCGATCATGTGCACCGGGATACGGATGGTGCGTGCCTGATCGGCGATCGAACGGGTGATGGCCTGGCGGATCCACCACGTGGCGTAGGTCGAGAACTTGTAGCCGCGGCGGTATTCGAACTTGTCCACCGCCTTCATCAGCCCGATGTTGCCTTCCTGGATCAGATCGAGGAACTGCAGGCCGCGGTTGGTGTATTTCTTGGCGATCGAGATCACCAGGCGCAGGTTGGCCTCGGTCATCTCGCGCTTGGCTTCGCGGGCGCGCTTCTCGCCCTCGCTCATCTTGCGGTTGACGTCCTTGAGCTCCTTCAGCGGCAGCACCACGCGCAACTGCAGGTCAATCAGCTTTTGCTGCAGTTCACGCACGGCCGGCACATTACGCTCGACGGTGACGCTGTACGGCTTGCTGTCGGCGATGATCGTGTCGATCCACTCGAGGTTGGTTTCGTTACCCGGGAAGCGGGCGACGAAGTCCGCGCGCGGCATGCCGCACTTGTCCACCACGATCTTCAGGATGGAGCGTTCAAGCTTGCGCACTTCGTCCACCTGGCCGCGCAGCGTGTCGCACAGGCGTTCGACGTTGCGCGCGGTGAAGCGGATGGTCATCAGTTCGTTCTGGATGGCTTCCTGGGCCTTGACGTAGGCCTTGGACTTGTAGCCCTCCTTCTCGAACGAGCGGCGCATCTTGTCGAACTGCTCGGCGATGACGCGGAATTTTTCCAGAGCGCCCTGCTTCAGTTCTTCAAGCTGGCGCGCGGAGGCAGCCAGGCCACCGGCATCGTCGTCCTCGTCTTCGTCGGACTCTTCATCGTCCGACTCCTCGTCGTCTTCCTCGGCCACTGGCGCGGCAACAGGCGCCGGCGGCGCCACGGGAACATCCTCGGCGTTGGGGTCGATCAGGCCATCGACGAACTCGTCGATCTTGATCTCGTCGCTGGCAACGCGTTCGGCCAGGGCCAGGATCTCGGAGATCGTGACCGGGCACGCCGAGATCGCCATCACCATGTCTTTCAGGCCGGCTTCGATGCGCTTGGCGATTTCGATTTCGCCTTCGCGCGTGAGCAGTTCCACCGTGCCCATCTCGCGCATGTACATGCGCACGGGATCGGTGGTGCGGCCGAACTCGGAGTCCACCGTGGAAAGCGCGGCCTCAGCTTCTTCCTCGGCTTCTTCCTCGCTGGTGGCGGACGGGGCATTGTCGTTGAGCAGCAGCGTTTCCGCGTCCGGCGCCTGCTCGTAGACGGCGATGCCGATGTCGTTCAGCGTGGCGACCAGGGTGTCGATCGTTTCCGAATCGACCATGTCGTCCGGCAGGTGATCGTTGATCTCCGCGTAAGTCAGGTAACCGCGCGACTTGCCCAGCTTGATCAGCGCCTTGAGCTTCTGGCGGCGCACCTCCAGTTCTTCCTCGGTGCCCTGCTGGGTCGAGGCGAACTCCTTGAGCAGGGCCTTTTCCTTGGCCTTGCGGTCGCGAGCCTTCTGCTTTTCGGACTTGGGGGCGGCCGCGGGCGCTGCGGCAGGGATCTCGTCTTCGTAAAGCTCTTCAGTCACGTCGTCTGTAGTGCTGTCGTCGTGCTGCGATCCGGCCTTGGGCTTGCGGCCACGCTTCTTCGGCTCCGGCTTGACTGCCGGAGCGGCGGGACGCTCGGATGCAACGGGGGCGGAAGTTGTGGCAACCGGCGTGTCCTCGGACGCGGGCACGCCTGACTTGGCGTCTCCCGTCTTGGCGCTGGCCGCTGCCGTTCGCTTGCTCTCGACTTCGGTATTCTGCTGTTTCGCCACGGTAATACTCTTGCCTTTCACAGGTACAGACGCGGCGTTCTTGCCGCTTGTATTGGCGCTATCGCCGCTCTCGCGTGCCGAAGTCGAGGGCCTCAAGTTCTCGGATATGCGAGTCCCGGTGGTGGTGGACGCTGCGGGCGCCTTGGCGCTTCGAGCAGTCTTAGCTGGCACAGGCTGGGCTGGCGTCTTGACTGACGCGGCTGTCTTCGCAGCCGCCGATGTCTTCGCGGACGCCTTGCCGCTCCCTGATTGGGGAGCATTAGTGGGAACCTTTTCGGTTGCTTTGGCCTTTGCCATTGGCACGCTCACTTTCACCAGAACGGGAGAGAAAGATTTCGCCATCCAAACCGGCTATTGTAGCACGTCGCAATTAGCCGGCTTCCCAACAGGTGAGGATTTCACCTGATAAATCAAGGCTTAAGCTCAACAAGGTCAAGCTAAACCTTCACCTATTTGTCACCACAAGCCTTGACCGACCTACCGGACGGTCAACCCAACTGGCGCCGGCGGTTGATCTCGCTGACCAGCCATCGCATCCGGCTCTTGCCAGCCTCGTCCGCCGTACCCATCACCACCGACTGCTGCAGGCTGGCGAGTTCCCGCTGCAACGGCCCCGCCAGCAGCTTGGCGATGGCCGCGTCGAATTCCTGCTCCGCCGGTTCCTCGTCGATCTCTTCGCGCAGTACCGCCGCACGCACATTGGCGTAGACCTCGGCATACGGCGACTGCGCGAGATGCTCGCTAAAGGCCGCGAAGTTCACTTCACCCTGTAATTCGTCGCACGCGGACACCAGGTGCGACAGCACCTCGGCATCGGCTTGCTCATCCTCCAGCAGTAGCGCGCGGCTATCGGCGTCGAGCCGGCTGGAGAGCTGCGGATAGCACATCAGCAATTGCAGCACGCGCTGCTCCAGCCCCGTGGGCGCCTGACGCTTGGTGCGCGGCCGCGGCTGGGCAAAGCGGCCGACCCGCACCGGGTCGCTGGCCAGCCCGCAGACCGCCTCGATCTCGGCAGGCGTGGTGCCGGTGGCGTCGGCCAGTTCGCGCACGATCTGTAGGCGCAGGCCGCCGCCGGGCATGGCCTGCAGCAACGGTTTGGCCTCGTACTGGGCGCGGGCGCGGCCTTCCGGCTGGCGCAGTTCCTGCCCTTCCGTCACCACCTGCAACAGGAAGCGCGACAGCGGCATGGCGTCGCGCACCTGGGCGGCGAAGGCATCGGTACCCTGCTCCCGCACATAGCTGTCCGGATCGTGCTCGGCGGGCAGGAACAGGAAGCGGATGGTCTTGTTATCCGCCACATAGGGCAGGCACGCCTCCAGCGCCCGGCGCGCCGCGCGCCGCCCGGCGGCGTCGCCGTCGAACGAGAACACCACGGCGTCGGTCTGCCGCAACAGCTTTTGCACGTGCACGGCGGTGCAGGCCGTGCCCAGCGTGGCCACGGCGTTGGCAAAGCCCAGCTGGGCCAGTGCCACCACGTCCATATAGCCTTCGACCACCAGAACGTAGCCGGTTTCCCGGATCGCATGGCGTGCCTCGAATAAGCCATATAGCTCGGTACCCTTGCTGAACAGCGGAGTTTCCGGCGAGTTCAGGTACTTCGGTTCACCCTGCCCCATCACCCGGCCGCCGAAGCCGATCACCTGGCCCTTGGCGTTGCGAATGGGGAACATGATGCGGTCGCGGAAGCGGTCGTAGCGCCGCGGCTTGCCGTCGGCATCGCGCTTCTCGGCGCTTTCGATCATCAGGCCGGCTTCCACCAGCGGGCCGACGATGGCGTCGTCGCGATAGCTGCCGAACACCGATTCCAGCCCCTGCCAGTCGTCAGGCGCATAGCCCAGCCCGAATTGCGCCGCGATCTCGCCGGTCAGGCCGCGGCCCTTGAGGTACTGGATCGCCTGGGGCGCGCTGCGCAGTTGCCGCCGGTAGAACTCGGTGGCGCGCGTCATGGCATCGGTGAGCGCGAGCGAGCGCGCCTGCTGTTCGGCGCGCTGTGCCGGGGGCAGCCGGTCGCGGTCCTCGGGCACGGACAGGCCGACCGATTGCGCCAGTTCGCGCACTGCGTCGGGGTAGGACTGCCCGGAGTACTCCATCAGGAAGCCGATGGCCGAGCCGTGCGCGCCGCACCCGAAGCAGTGATAGAACTGCTTGGTCGGCGAGACGGTAAAGGACGGCGACTTCTCGTTGTGGAAGGGGCAAAGGCCCATGAAGTTGGCGCCGCCCTTCTTCAACTGCACGTACTTGCCCACCACATCGACTATGTCGACACGGTTGAGCAGGTCCTGAATGAAGGATTGCGGAATCACCCGGCTTGTCGTCCTCTGGCCGAGCCGCCCGTGGCAGCGGGCGGCGGCAATATTGTGAATGCGTGACCGGCACTGCGCTTTCCGGCCCCATAACACTACATTGTAGTGCAGACGCAACGGATTGCAGCCAGGGCCGGCGAGGGGTGTCGGATCAGAAGGGTTTTAAGCTGCACATTCAGCAGAAAGCCGGATCGGCGGCGACTGGCCCCGATCCAGCGGCTGCCAGAGCTCGCTCAGCGCGCCGTCAGCGCGGCCTTGACCAGCCCGGACACGGCAGTCATGTCAGCGCGGCCGGCCAGCTTGGCCTTGAGCACCGCCATCACCTTGCCCATGTCCTGCGGACCGGCGGCGCCGCTCTCCGCGACAGCGGCCTGCACTTCCGCGGCGATTTCGGCCTCCGACAGCGCGGCGGGCATATAGACCTTGAGCACCTCGATTTCAGCGCTTTCCTTGTCCGCCAGGTCGGTGCGGCCGGCTTGCGTGAACTGCGAGAGGGAGTCCTTGCGCTGCTTGACCAGCTTTTCAAGCACGGCCAGCACGGCGGTGTCGTCGAGTTCGATGCGCTCGTCCACTTCCTTTTGCTTGATGGCCGCCAGCAGCAGCCGGATGGTACCGAGACGATCGGTTTCGCGGGCCCGCATGGCGGCCTTCATGTCATCAGTGATACGGGCTTTGAGGGACATGGCAATTTTTCCAGGAAAGTGTGGGCGGGACATTGCCGGCCGGGCGAAACGCGCCGGCCGTCGGACCGCCAATGCAAAAACCCGCCGGAGCCTTGCCCACAGCGGGTTTTGATGCAGAAGCGAAGGATGCGTTCAGTACAGCTTCTTCGGCAGCATCTGGCTGCGGATGCGCTTGTAGTGGCGCTTCTCGGCGGCGGCCTTCTTGCGCTTGCGCTCGGCCGTCGGCTTTTCGTAAAACTCACGTGCCCGCAATTCAGTAATCAAGCCGTTCTTTTCGATGGTGCGCTTGAAACGACGCATGGCGACTTCAAACGGCTCGTTTTCTTTGAGGTGGATCGTGGTCATCTTGCTGAAATATGTAGCAGCGGTTGGCGGTTTTACGAAAGCTACAAGTGTAGCACACAAACTGTCAAGCCCGCGTGGCGTAAATTTTCCGCCGTGCCGCCTAGGCCACTCCCGCCGTCGCGGTGCGTGCGTTTTCCGCAACGGCCTGGCCGGCAGCCACGCCCGATGCCCAGGCCCACTGGAAGTTGTAGCCACCCAGCCAGCCGGTCACATCGACCACCTCGCCGATGAAGTACAGGTTGGGCACCGTCCGGGCCATCATCGTGGCCGATGACAGAGCCCGGGTATCCACCCCGCCGAGCGTGACCTCGGCCTTGCGATAGCCCTCGGTCCCCGCCGGGATCAACTCCCAGCTATTCAGCGCTGCCCCGAGCCTGCGCAGTGCCTTGTCCGGCATATCATGCAGGGGCTGCGCGCCGTTCAGGCCGGCAGCGGCGCACCAGGCATCGGCCAGGCGGGCCGGCAGGCGTTCGGCCAGCAGGTTGGCCAGGTGCTTGCGGCTGCTGCCCTTTTGCGCAAGCAGCCACTCACTTGCGTCGTTGCCGTCGAACAGGTCGATGGCGATGGGCGTGCCCGGCCGCCAGAAGCTGGAAATCTGCAGCACGGCGGGACCGGACAAACCGCGATGGGTCCACAGCAAGTCCTCACGGAAGGCGCCAGCCGTCTTGCCGCCGCCCGTAGCGATATCGACCTCCATCGATACGCCGGCCAGCGGCGCGAATGGCGCCCAACCCTGTCCGTCGAAGGTGAGCGGCACCAGCGCCGGGCGCGTCTCGACCACGCCCAGGTCGAACTGGCGGGCGATGCGGTAGCCCAGGTCGGTGGCGCCGATCTTGGGAATGGAAAGCCCTCCGGTGGCCACCACCAGCGCACCGGCGCGGATTGGCCCATTCGCCGTCATGAGCAGGAAATCGTCGCCTTCGCGCCTGACCTCGTCCACGCTGCAACCGGTGCGCCAGTGCACGCCGCCCGCGCCGCATTCGGCGCGCAGCATCTCGATCACCTGCTCGGCGCTATCGTTGCAGAAGAGCTGGCCGCGGTGCTTCTCGTGCCAGTCGATCTCATGGCGCCGCATCAGGTCGAGGAAGTCCTGTGGTGTATAGCGCGCCAGCGCCGAACGGCAGAAGTGCGGATTACCAGACAGGTAATTGGCCGGCCCGGCCTGCAGATTGGTGAAATTGCAGCGCCCGCCGCCCGAAATGCGGATTTTCTCTGCCAGCTTCGTGGCATGGTCGATCAGCACCACGCTGGCGCCGCCCTGGCCCGCCACGGCGGCGCACATCATGCCGGCGGCCCCGGCGCCAAGCACCGCCACATCGAAGCGCCCTGCGCGCGCGCCAGCGTGGCCGGTCTGTGCGGTCTGCTTGCTGCCCATGTTTTTCTTGCCTACTGAATGCCCGCTGAAGAAGCGGCGATTGTAGCGAAAAGCAGGGCAATCGCCGCTGTGCTACCCTGCTGGCCTCACGCCAGGCTGCCGGTCCGATGGTCCGCCGCCCGCGCCAACCCCTTGATTTGCCGGCTTCCTTTGGTACCGGCCTTAGCTTCCCCCATGCTTGTCCTTGGCATCGAATCTTCCTGCGACGAAACCGGCCTCGCCCTCTATGACACCGAGGCCGGGCTGCTCGCCCACGCCCTGCATTCGCAGATCGCCATGCATCGCGACTACGGCGGCGTCGTGCCTGAACTCGCCTCCCGCGACCACATCCGCCGCGTGCTGCCACTGCTGCAGCAGATACTCGACGAAGCCGGCCGCACCCGTAAGGACATCGATGCGATCGCCTTCACGCAGGGGCCCGGCCTGGCCGGCGCATTGCTGGTGGGCGCGTCGGTGGCCAACGCCCTGGGCTTTGCCCTGAACGTGCCGATGCTGGGCGTACACCACCTCGAGGGCCACTTGCTGTCGCCGCTGCTGACGCGCGATCCGCCGCCGTTCCCTTTCGTGGCCCTGCTGGTTTCCGGCGGGCACACGCAGTTGATGGAAGTGCGCGGCATCGGCGACTACGCCTTGCTGGGCGAGACGCTGGACGATGCCGCCGGCGAGGCCTTCGACAAGACCGCCAAGCTGCTGGGCCTGAGCTACCCGGGCGGCCCCGAGGTATCGCGGCTGGCCGAGTTCGGCACGCCCGGCGCATATGCCCTGCCCCGCCCGATGCTGCATTCGGGCAATCTCGATTTTTCCTTCGCCGGCCTCAAGACGGCGGTGCTGACGCAAACCCGCAAGCTGGGCAATGTGTGCGAGCAGGACCGGGCCAACCTGGCGCGCTCCTTTGTCGACGCCATCGTCGACGTGCTGGCGGCCAAGTCCATGGCCGCGCTCAAGCAGACCGGGCATCGCCGGCTGGTGGTGGCCGGCGGCGTGGGCGCCAACCGGCAGTTGCGCGAGCGCCTGGATCAGCTTGGCGCGCAGAAGAAGATCCAGGTCTACTACCCGGACCTGGCCTTCTGTACCGACAACGGGGCCATGATCGCCTTTGCCGGCGCGATGCGGCTGCAGGCCGCGCCCGAACTGGCGCAGCACAGCTACGGCTACGGCGTGACGCCGCGCTGGGAACTGTCGGATATTCGCCTGCCGGCACGCTAGTCTTCTGCCGCAAGCCAACAAAAAAAAAGCCACCTTCGCGGTGGCTTTCTTGTTGGCTGTGACCGGCTTACCGCACCGTGCGCTTGTCGCGCTCGATCACGGCATAAGCGCTGTGGTTGTGGATAGACTCGAAATTCTCGGCCTCCAGCACATACGCCACGATGCGATCGTCCGCATTCAGGCGCATGGCGATGTCGCGCACCAGGTCCTCGACGAACTTGGGATTCTCGTAAGCGCGCTCGGTGACGAACTTCTCGTCCGGACGCTTGAGCAGGCCCCACAACTCGCACGAGGCTTCTTCCTCGGCCATGCGCACCAGCGCCTCCACGGGCAGGTCGCCCGCCAGTTCGACATTCATGGTGATATGCGAGCGCTGGTTGTGCGCGCCGTACTGCGAAATCTTCTTCGAGCACGGGCACAGGCTCGTGACCGGCACCAGGGCCTTCAGGAAGACCTTGGTGGCGTCGCCGCGCACTTCACCGATCAGCGTGACTTCGTAGTCCATCAACGATTGCACGCCCGACACCGGCGCGATCTTGTTGATGAAATAGGGGAAGGTGACTTCGATGCGCCCGGCCTCGGCTTCCAGCTTGACCAGCATCTTGTCCAGCAGCGAACGGAACGTCGCCAGTTCGAGCGGCTCGCGTTCTTCCTCGAGCAAGGCGACGAAGCGCGACATATGCGTGCCTTTCTGGTCGGCAGGCAGGTGCACGTCGAGGTTGAAGGTGCCTACCGTGGCCAGCACGCCGGCAGGCGTCTTCAGCGACAGGGGATAACGCACGCCCTTCACGCCCACCCGCTGGATCGGGATCTGGCGGGTATCGAGGCTCGACTGCACGTCGGGCATCACAAAGGCGGGATTGATGTCATTCATATTGGTCAGGTTTCCTCTACGGTCGCGGCATTTTTCGCAGTCAACCTTGCCGCGCAACGAGTGTGAAACCGCGGGCGAGGGCAAGGGATGCCTTCCCGCAGCTGCGAACACAGAACTTGCGATTCTAAGGGAAATTGCCTGGTGCTGCCCATGAACGGGCGATACCCGCACGAACCATGCGGTGATAGCGGCAGAACGACAGTCGTACGATGACGAAACGCGAAGATTGCCGGCGCGCCCGATTGCAGCGGGCACGCCGGCACCGGGACGGATCAGGCCGCGCGCGTGGCGACCGCCGCCTGGGTCAGCTTGAAACGCTCGCGCACGGAGTGCTCGATGCCCTTGGCGTCTAGCCCGCATTGCGACAGCAGGAAGGCCGGATCGCCATGGTCGACGAAGCGGTCGGGCAGGCCAAGCTGCAGCACCGGCACGGCGATGCCGGCGGCGGCCAGCGCTTCAAGCACCGCGCTGCCCGCGCCACCCATCACACAGCCTTCTTCGACGGTGACGAGATAGTCGTGCTCGTCCGCCAGCTTCTTCACCAGTTCCTCGTCGAGCGGCTTGACGAAGCGCATGTTGGCCACCGAAGCATCGAGCGCCTCGGCTGCGCCCAGCGCCGGGTGCAGCATCGAGCCGAACGCAAGGAAGGCCACGCGCTGGCCGGCGCGCGCGCCGCCGGTACGGCGCATCTCGCCCTTGCCGACCGGCAGCGCGGTGAGCGCGGCCTCGGTCGCCACGCCGGCGCCGGCGCCGCGCGGATAGCGCACGGCGGTCGGGCAGTCCTGCTGGAAGGCCGTAGTCAGCAACTGGCGGCATTCGTTCTCGTCGGCCGGCGTCATCACCATCATATTGGGGATGCAGCGCAGGAAGGCGATGTCGTATGCGCCGGCGTGGGTGGCGCCATCGGCGCCCACCAGGCCCGCACGGTCGAGCGCGAACACCACTGGCAGGTTCTGCAGCGCCACGTCGTGGATCAGCTGGTCATAGCCGCGCTGCAGGAAGGTGGAGTAGATCGCCAGCACCGGCTTGAGGCCTTCGCAGGCCAGGCCGCCCGCGAACGTCACGGCGTGCTGCTCGGCGATGCCCACATCGTAGTAACGATTCGGGAAACGTTTTTCGAACTCCACCATGCCCGAGCCTTCGCGCATGGCCGGCGTCACGCCCACCAGCTTGGGATCGGCGGCAGCCATGTCGCACAGCCAATCGCCGAACACCTGGGTATAGGTCTTGCGGGCCGGCTTGGGCGACGGCCGGATGCCTTCGGCCGGGTTGAACTTGCCGGGACCGTGGTACAGGATCGGGTCGGCCTCGGCCAGCTTGTAGCCCTGCCCTTTCTTGGTGACCACGTGCAGGAACTGGGGGCCGCCGCCCTCGAGGGCGCGCTGGCGGATGTTCTGCAGCGTCGGCACCAGCGACTCGAGGTCGTGGCCATCGATCGGGCCGATGTAGTTGAAGCCGAATTCCTCGAACAGCGTGGCCGGCACCACCATGCCCTTGGCATGTTCCTCGAAGCGCTTGGCGAACTCGAGCACCGGCGGGGCCACCGACAGCACCCGTTCGATGCCCTTCTTGGTGGCGGCGTAGAACTTGCCGCTCATCAGCCGAGCCAGGTGGTTGTTGAGCGCGCCGACCGGCGGCGAGATCGACATGTCGTTGTCGTTGAGCACCACCAGCAGCGGCAGGTCCTTGTAGACGCCGGCGTTGTTCATGGCCTCGAAGGCCATGCCGGCGGTCATCGCGCCATCACCGATCACGGCGATGGAGACGCGCTTCTCGCCCAGTGTGCGGGCGCCCAGCGCCATGCCCAGCGCGGCCGAGATGGAGGTGGAGGAATGCGCGGTGCCGAAGGTGTCGTATTCGCTTTCGCTGCGGCGCGGGAAACCCGAGATGCCGCCCCACTGGCGCAGCGAGTGCATGCGGTCGCGGCGCCCGGTCAGGATCTTGTGCGGATAGCTTTGGTGGCCGACGTCCCATACCACGCGGTCGTCCGGTGTATGGAAGACGTAGTGCAGCGCGATGGTCAGTTCGACCGTGCCAAGGTTGGACGACAAGTGGCCGCCGGTTTGCGACACCGATTCGAGCACGTAGGCGCGGAGTTCGTCGGCCAACGTCTTGAGCTGGCGGCGGTCCAGCCGGCGGAGGGCTGCGGGGTCGTCAATAGTTTTGAGCAGTGCGTAGGTCATGATGTCCGTTCGGCGGCCGGATTCTTGTGCCCGGTTTTCGGTTTTCCTGCTTGTCAATTCAGTTCGCGCTCAATTCGAGCGCAGCACGATGAGATCGGCCAGTTCGGCCAGGCGTCCGGCGCGCGCGCCGAAGCCTGCTAGCGCCTCGTGCGCCGTGGTCCGGAGCTGCTCGGCCAGTTGGCGGGCAGGTTCGAGCCCCATCAGCGACACATAGGTCGGCTTGTCATGGGCCGCGTCCTTGCCGGCGGTCTTGCCCAGCGTGGCGGTATCCGCTGTCACGTCGAGGATATCGTCCACCACCTGGAACGCCAGGCCCACGGCCGCGGCATAGCGGTCGAGCGCGGCCATGCCTGCCTCGTCCACCGTCCCGCAATAGGCGCCCATGCGCACGCTGGCCCGCAACAAGGCACCGGTCTTCATGCGGTGCATTGCCTCGAGTTCGCCCAGCGACATCGCCAGGCCGACATGCTGCAGGTCGATTGCCTGCCCACCCGCCATGCCTACCGAGCCCGAGGCCCGGGCCAGCTCGACCACGAGGCGCAAGCGCGCGGCGGCGTCCAGCGAGGCAAGCGACGCCGACTCGGCCAGCACCACAAATGCCTGCGTCTGCAGCGCGTCGCCCACCAGCAGCGCCGTCGCTTCATCATAGGCCTTGTGCACGGTAGGACGGCCACGACGCAAATCGTCATCGTCCATGCAGGGCATATCGTCGTGCACCAGCGAGTACGCGTGGATCATCTCCACCGCGCTGGCGGCCGCGTCGCACGCCTCGGGCGCCGCGCCGGCCACTTCGCCGGCTGCATGCACCAACAAGGGGCGTACACGCTTGCCGCCGCCGAGCACAGCATACCGCATGGCTTCGTGCAGCGTGCAAGGCACTGTTGTAATCGTGGGCAACGCGGCATCGAGCGCGGCCTCGGTCCTGGCGCCCTGGATGCGCATCCAGGCGGCGAAATCGCCGGCTTCCACATTCTGGCGAGAGTCGCTCATTCCGCGTCTCCCTGAATGCCGGCTTCGGCGGGCATGGGCTTGAGGACGTCGCCCTCCAGCACCTTGACCTGCTGCTCCACGCGCTCGAGCATCTGCTGGCAGTACCGGACCAGTTCAGCCCCGCGCTTGTATGCCGCCAGCGAATCTTCCAGCGGCAATGCGCCACCTTCCATGCTGGCTACCAGCCCCTCCAGTTCGGCCATGGCGGCTTCGTAGGAGGCGGGCGGCGCGGAGGCGGACCGCTGGTCGGTCGCGGCCGGATCGGTCTGGGCCGGGGAGCTCGTTGTCTTTGGCATTGCGGACATGGAATCTGGGGAAGCTGGGATTTTACGCCAAAGCGAGGCGATGCCCGCATCCCTTGCATAGGGGTGCCCCTCAGGCCGTTGTCCGAAAGTGACTTGTGCGCTTGGGTCGTCTTTCCGAATGCGCCCCGAACGGCACCTCCATGACGACCCGGGTCGACTTTTTCGCTAAAAAGGCAAAAAAATCAGTCCCTTAACTTTTTGCCTCGGGTACAATCCGCGGTTCGTCAGCGCGAACTAAATCCACTGGCCCGGAAGCGGACCAGGGCGCGGCTGACTGTCTTTCCCATATCGATTTCTTTTCGATGGTTGGGTTGTTCACTGCTTTCGCCTGTCATAGGGAGTGGGGATAATGTCCAATCTCAGCACCGCGCTGAAACTGGTGCCGGCTGATACGCAACTGCCCGTCAACGTCTACACCGACGAGGCACTGCACCAACAAGAACTGGAACTGCTGTTCAAGAAGGGCCCTGGCTATGTCGGCCATGAACTGATGATCCCCGAGCCGGGCGATTATCACGCGCTCGCGGCAGAGGACGAGGGCCGCATCCTGGTACGCAATGCCGACGGGATCGAGCTCATGTCCAACGTCTGCCGCCACCGGCAGGCCATCATGCTCAACGGCCGCGGCAATGCGAAAAACATTGTCTGCCCCTTGCACCGCTGGACCTACGACCTGAAGGGCGAACTGCTCGGCGCACCGCATTTCGCCGAGCAGCCGTGCGTCCACCTGAAACGCTCGCCGCTGCAAAACTGGAACGGCCTGCTGTTCGAGGGCGAGCGCGATGTGCGGGCCGACCTGGCGCGCCTGGGCGTGGCCGAGGACCTGAACTTCGACGGCTACCTGCTCGACCACGTCGAGATCCACGAGTGCAACTACAACTGGAAGACCTTCATCGAGGTCTATCTGGAGGACTACCACGTCGTACCGTTCCACCCGGGCCTGGGCAGCTTTGTCTCCTGCGACGACCTGAGCTGGGAGTTCGGCGACTGGCACAGCGTCCAGACGGTGGGCCTGCATGCCGGCCTCAAGCGCCCCGGCAGCCCCACGTACCAGAAGTGGCATGAGGCTGTCCTGCGCTTCAACAACGGCGTGCTGCCCAAGTACGGCGCGATCTGGCTCACCTACTACCCCAACATCATGGTGGAGTGGTACCCGAACGTGCTGGTGATATCGACCCTGCACCCGCTCGGGCCGAACAAAACGCGCAATGTCGTAGAGTTCTACTACCCCGAGGAAATCGTGCTGTTCGAGCGCGAGTTCGTCGAGGCAGAGCGCGCAGCGTATATGGAAACCTGCATCGAGGACGACGAGATCGCCGAGCGCATGGACGCCGGGCGCCGCGCACTGGCAAAGCGTGGCGTCAGCGAGACAGGCCCCTACCAGTCGCCGATGGAAGACGGTATGCAGCACTTTCATGAATGGTATCGCCGCGCCATGTCCTTTACCGGCTGACCGGCGGGACAAGGCTTTGCGGGCCGCACAGGCACCGCGGCGAACAAAACGGACCGCCCAGGCGGTCCGTTTTGCGTTTGGTGCGGTGCACTCGCGCTGCTACAATCGCCGCTTCCGGTGTGCGCCCGGCGCCTCGCCGGCCCTGCACCGGCCATTCGCTTCGCGCGAAGCCTTTCGCGATGCCGCCCTGTTTGTCCATCACCAGGCGCGGCTCGCGCGCTGTTCATTCTTCCTTTCGCCCCGCCATGCAATCGCTCTGGATGCTGTTCGCCGCCTTCGCCTTTTCGTTGATGGGGGTAGGCGTCAAGCTGGCGTCCGATTTCTATGCCACCGGCGAGATCGTGTTCTACCGCAGCTTGATCGGCGTGATCATCATGTGGACGGTGCTGGCTTCGTCGGGTACCTCGGTACGCACGCCGCATATGGCCATGCACATCAAGCGCAGCCTGTTCGGCGTGACCGCCCTGCTGCTGTGGTTCACCTCGATCACCATGCTGCCCCTGGCCACGGCGATGACCCTGAACTACATGTCGCCGGTCTGGATCGCGCTGATCCTGGGCGCCGGCGCCGCGCTGGCGGGCACCGGCGGCGCAGACCGCAAGCTGATCGGCGCCATCCTGATGTCGTTCGCCGGCGTGTTGTGCCTGCTGCAGCCGTCCGTCGGCCACAACCAGCTCACCGGCGGCCTGATCGGCCTTATCTCCGGCATCTTCACCGCGCTGGCCTATGTCGAGGTGCGCCAGCTCGGCCAGCTGGGCGAGCCGGAAGGCCGCATCGTGTTCTATTTCTCGGCAGTCGGGATGATGGTGGGCCTGGCCTGGATGCTGCTCACCGGCCCAAGCGCCCACACCTGGCATGGGGCGGGCCTGCTGCTGGCCATCGGCATCCTTGCCACGCTCGGGCAGACCGCGATGACGCGCGCCTACAAGCGCGGCAACACACTGCTCACCGCCAACCTGCAATACGCCGGCATTGTGTTCTCCAGCTTCTGGGGCATGATCATCTGGCGCGACCAGCTCAACTGGCTGTCCTGGGTGGGCATGGCGCTAATCATCGCCAGCGGCATCGCCACCACCCTGACCCGGGCCCGCGAAAGCTCCGACAAACAGCCCACCGCCGATACCCCGGTCAAGTCCCCCGAGGCGGAAGTGCACCCCGAGGTGTAGCATCGATGGTGGCGAACGGTGCTCACCTGCCGATGCCGCACAGCCCTCCCAACCCAAGGTTATGCCATGTTCACCACCCTGATCTCCAGCCAGGACCTGCGCGTGCTGCGCGAAGACAGCAGCCGCCACAGCGTCGTGATTGACTGCAGCTTCGACCTGGCCAACCCCGCCGCCGGACGCGATGCCTACCATGTGGGCCACCTGCCGGGCGCCTTCTACCTGCACCTGGACAACGAATTGTCCGGCGAAAAGACGGGCAGCAACGGTCGCCACCCCCTGCCCGATCCCAATACGCTGGCCGCGCGCCTGCGCGCGCTTGGCGGGAATGAAGACACCCAGGTCATCGCCTACGATGCGCAGGGCGGCATGTACGCAGCACGCGCCTGGTGGCTGCTGCGCTGGCTGGGCCACGGTGCGGTGGCGGTGCTGGATGGCGGCAAGAATGCATGGGTGGCGGCCGGCCTGCCGCTCGAGGCAGGCAATACGCCGGACCCCGAAACGCCCGGCAACCTGATGCGCAAAGCCTCGCTGGTGCCCACGGTGGATGCCGACGCGGTGCTGGCCAACGTGGCAAACCCGACGAGGCTGGTGGTGGATGCCCGCGCGGCGGACCGTTTCCGCGGCGAGAACGAAACGCTCGATCCCGTCGGCGGGCATATCCCTGGCGCGGTCAACCGCTTCTTCAAGGACAACCTGGAAGGCAATGGCAGCTTCAAGCCGGCCCCCACGCTAAAGCAGGAGTTCGGCCAAGTGCTGGGAGGCACGCCGGCCAGCGAGGCAGTCATGCAATGCGGCTCGGGCGTGACTGCCTGCCACAACCTGCTGGCGCTGGAGGTGGCGGGCTTGCCGGGCGCCGCGCTCTATCCGGGCTCCTGGAGCGAGTGGTGCGCCGACCCGGCGCGGCCGGTGGCAAGCGGCGCCTGAACGCGGGCGGCTCGCGCCGCCCAGGCTTCCTTTTATCTGGCGGGAGCCGCCACGCCGTGCGCATGGGCATGGCCGTGCGCCTCATGCACGCCATTGGTGATGAAGAAAATCGCGCAAATCCCGGTGGCCACCAGCACTACCTGGATAATCGACTCGCGCCAGCGCGGCTTGCGCTGCATCTGCGGCATCAGGTCGCTGACGGCGATATAGACGAAGCTGCTCGATGCGATCACCAGCACGTAGGGAATCCAGCCGCTCATCTGGTCGAGCAGGAAGTAGCCCACCACGCCGCCGGCGATGGCCGCCAGGCTGGACAGCAGGTTGAAAGCAAAGGCGCGCGCCTTGGAGAACCCCGCGTTGAGCAGCACGATGAAATCGCCCACTTCTTGCGGGATCTCGTGGGCGGCGATGGCCAGCGCGGTGACCAGGCCGATATGCGGATCGGCCAGGAAGGCGGCGGCGATCACGATGCCGTCGGCAAAGTTGTGGAAGGTATCGCCCACCAGGATGGCCATGCCGCTGCGGCCGGCTTCCTCGCGGTCGTGGCCGTGATGGTGGTGGTGCCCGTCGCCTTCGTGATGGTGCGAGTGGCGCAGCAGCGCGACCTTCTCCAGCAGGAAGAAGCCGAGCAGGCCAGCCAGCAGGGTGCCGAACAAGGCACGCGGATCGGCGCCCGATTCGAAGGCCTCCGGCAGGGAATGCAGCAAGGCCGTGGCCAGCAGCACGCCTACCGAGAAGCTCACCATGCGCTCGACCGCGCGCGAGGCTACCGTCAGCGACAGCAACGCCGCCCCCAGGATACTGCCCACCCCCGAGATGGTGGCGGCAAGCAGGATGTAGACAAGCGTGGAATGGATAATGGGCTCCCGGGACCGGCTATCCGCTCAACAGAAGCGGCACCGACCTTAGACGCAACACTGTTGCAAGAAACGAAGCCCGCATTGTACGTAGATTGGCGCCGACTTTGCAAATCCTGCGGCACAAGCCGTATTTGCCGCTCGCTCCGCCGGCGCCAGGATTCAACGCAAACTATCGCACTGCCCTACACGCCGTGTTGCTTGAACCACGCCAGGCAGCGCTGCCAGCCATCCTTGGCGTCGGCTTCCCGGTAGCTGGGCCGGTAGTCGGCATTGAAGGCATGGCCGGATTCCGGATAGACCACGAAGGTGGAAGCCTTGGCAAAGGGGTCGTTCGATGCCGCCAGCGCCGCCTTCATTTTCTCAACCTGTTCCTGCGTGATGCCGGTGTCCTTGCCGCCATAGAGGCCCAGCACCGGCACCTTGAGCTGGCCGGCCAGGTCGATCGGATTCCTGGGCTTGACCGGGGTCGGCTCGCCCACCAGCTGGCCATACCAGGCCACGCCCGCCTTGACCTGCTGACTATGCGCGGCGTACAGCCAGGTGATGCGTCCGCCCCAGCAAAAACCGGTGATGGCCAGTCTGCTGGCATTGCCGCCGTTGGCCTTGGCCCAGGCCACCGCTGCGTCGAGATCGCCCATGACCTGCTCGTCCGGTACCTTGGAGATCAGCTTGGACTGCAGTTCCTGGATGGTGCCGAAGCTGCTGGGATCGCCCTGGCGCGCGAACAGCTCTGGCGCGATGGCGAGGTAGCCCAGCTTGGCGAAGCGCCGGCAGATATCGGCGATATGTTCGTGCACGCCGAAGATCTCGCTCACCACCAGGATCACCGGCAGGTTGGTCTTGCCCTCCGGCTGGGCGCGATAGGCCGGCATATTGAAGCCGCCCGAGGCAATGGTGATCTCGCCGGCGGTGAGGCCGGCGAAATCGGTCTTGATGGCCTGCGCCATCACGGGCATGGCGGCCGCGGCAAATGCCGAGCCCAGCGCTGTCTTGACGAAGGCGCGGCGGTCATAGGACTGGCCGGGTACGAGGCTTTCCACTTCTGGCTTCAGCATGCGGTCTCCTGTTTGGCTTGGATGGCGAATCTGGGTGGGCAAGACATGGGGCGGCGCTGCCAGTATTGAGCGGCAGCGCCGGGAGTCCGATTCTAAGCAAACATGGAGTTCAGCGCACGCGACCGGCAAGAAGGGCGAACCTCGCCCTTCTGCGGCTCATGCGGCTCAGCTTAGTGCAGCTTGACGCGCGGGCTGGTCTTGCTGCGCAGCCAGTGGGTCACGGTATCCAGCCCCATGCCCACGGCACCGTGCAGCGCCATGACATGCATGCGGTACAAGGAGGTGTACATCACCCGAGCCATGAGGCCCTCGATGAACATCGAGCCGCCGATCAGGCCGCCCATCAGGCTGCCGACCGCGCTGAAGTGCCCCAGCGACACCAGCGACCCCAGATCCTTGAAGGCGAACGACGGCAGCGGCTTGCCGGCCAGCCGCGCGCGCAGCGCGTTGTAGAGGAACACGGCTTGCTGGTGCGCGGCCTGGGCACGCGGCGGCACGGCGCCCTGTTTCTCGGGCCAGGGGCAGCTGGCGCAATCGCCGAAGGCGAAGATATCGGGATCGGCTTCGCTTTGCAGCGTGGGCTTGACCACGATCTGCCCCATCCGGCTCACCGGCAGGCCAAGCGTGGAGAGCACCGGCGGCGCGGTGATGCCGGCGGCCCACACCGTCAGGTCGGCATCGATGCGCTTGCCGCTGGCGGTCAGCACCGCATCCTCCGTGACCTCGGTGACGCGCTCGGCGGTGAGGACCTCGATGTCGAGCTTGTGCAGCAGTTTGGTGGTCTCGGTGGAAACCCGCTCGGAAAGCGCGGGCAGGATGCGCGGGCCGGCCTCGATCACGTGGATGCGCACGTCGCGGCGCGGATCCAGCTGATGCAGCCCGTAGGCGCTGAGCACATGCGCGGTATTGCGCAACTCGGCCGAGAGTTCGACGCCGGTGGCGCCGGCCCCGATGATGGCGACATCCACGCGCGGGCGGCCGTCGTCGCCGATGCGCCCGCGTCCGTTCTGGGCGCGCACGCAGGCAGAGATCAGCTTGCGGCGGAAGCGTTCCGCCTGGTCCACGGTGTCGAGCGCGATGGCGTTGTCCGCGGCGCCGGGCACGCCGAAGAAATGCGTCACGCAGCCAATGGCCAGTACCAGGGTGTCGTAGGGCAGTTCGCGCGCGGGCAGCAACTCCGTGCCGTCGAGGTCGACGCAGGCCGCCACCGCGATGGTCTTGCGGGTGCGGTCGATGCCGGTCAGCTCGCCTTGCTGGAACTCGAAATGGTGCCAGCGCGCCTGCGCTACGTATTCCAGCTGATGGGTGTGGGGATCCATGCTGCCGGCGGCGACTTCATGTAGCAGCGGTTTCCAGATATGCGTGGGGGAGCGGTCCACCAGTACCACCTGCGCGGCCCCGCTCTTGCCGAGCTTGTCGCCCAGCCGCGTGACCAGTTCCAGACCGCCTGCTCCTCCTCCGACTACGATGATGCGATGCGCCCTTCCCTCTGTGCTCATGATCTACCCAGTGTCGTCGATATTCTTTTGCGGGGCCTGACGCGAGCCAGTGACCCCGGCTTTCCGCCAGTTTGCTGCACAGCAGCAAGACTGGCAAGACGCCAATCACCGATTCAGCGGTCGCTTCAATCGGAACCAGAATGCAGGAATAGCGGAACGGGGGCAATCCCGGAGCGGCCCCAGGGGCCGCCCCGTGCGTTTAGTGAGCCTCTTCCCAGTTGCTGCCGGTACCGACCTCGGCCACCAGCGGCACGCGCAGCTCAGCCACCGAGCACATCAGCCCCGGCAGCTTCACCTTGACCAGTTCCAGCTCGGCCTGCGGTACTTCCAGCACCAGTTCATCGTGTACCTGCATCACCTGGCGCGTGCCCAGGCCGTCGCGCTCCAGCCAGTTCTGCACGGCGATCATGGACAGCTTGATCAGGTCGGCGGCCGTGCCCTGCATCGGCGCATTGATGGCAGCCCGCTCGGCGCCCTGGCGGCGCGGGCCGTTGCCGCCATTGATGTCCGGCAGCCACAGGCGGCGGCCGAACACGGTCTCGACGAAGCCCTGCTCGCGCGCGGTCTGCCGCGTTTCTTCCATGTACCGCGCCACGCCGGGGTAGCGCATGAAATAACGGTCGATATAGTGCTTGGCCGCCTCGCGCTCGATGCCGAGGTTGCTGGCCAGGCCAAACGCGCTCATGCCGTAGATCAGGCCGAAATTGATGACCTTGGCGTAGCGGCGCTGCTCGCTGCTGACCGCATCCGTGCTGACGCCGAAGATCTCGGCCGCGGTGGCGCGGTGCACGTCCTCGCCTTCGGCGAACGAGCGCATCAGGTTCTCGTCGCCCGAGATATGGGCCATGATGCGCAGCTCGATCTGCGAATAGTCGGCCGACACGATCACGTTGCCCGGGGCGGCGATAAAGGCCTCGCGGATGCGGCGGCCTTCCTCGGTGCGCACCGGGATGTTCTGCAGGTTGGGCTCGGTCGAAGCCAGCCGGCCGGTCACCGCGGTGGTTTGCCCATAGCTCGTATGCACGCGCCCGGTGGCCGGGTTGACCATCTTGGGCAGCTTGTCGGTATAGGTGGACTTGAGCTTGGCCAGGCCGCGGTAGTCCAACAGCAGCTTGGGCAGCGGGTAATCCTCGGCCAGCTTCTGCAGCACTTCTTCGTCGGTGGAAGGCGCGCCGCTGGCAGTCTTCTTGACCACCGGCAGCTTCATCTGGCCGAACAGGATCTCGCCAATCTGCTTGGGCGAGCCAAGGTTGAAGGGCTGGCCCGCGGCCTCGTAGGCGGCTTGCTCCAGCTCCAGCATGCGCTGGCCGAGCTGCGCGCTCTGCGCGCCCAGGCGGTCGGAATCGATCAGCACGCCGTTGCGCTCGATCTTCTGCAACACCACGGAAACCGGCATCTCGATCTGCTCGTAGACGTAGCGCACGCCCTGCAAGGCCTCCACCTGCGGATACATGTTGCGGTGCAGGCGCAGCGTGACGTCGGCGTCCTCGGCGGCGTATTCGGTGGCGCGCGCAATGTCGATCTGGTCGAAGCCGATCTGGCTGGCGCCCTTGCCGCACACTTCCTCGTAGCTGATGGTCTTGAGGCCGAGCAGGCGCTCGGCCAGGCTGTCCATGCCGTGGTTGCGGTGGGACGCCAGCACGTAGCTCTGCAGCATGGTGTCATGCGCGATGCCACGGAAATTCACGCCGTGGTTGGCGAAAACATGCGAGTCGTATTTCAGGTTCTGGCCCACCTTGGCGCGCGACGGATCCTCCAGCCAGGCACGCATGCGCTCCAGCACGGCCTCGCGCCCGAGCTGGCCGTTGGCCTCCAGGCCGACCACATCGGGGCCGCAGTGGGCAACCGGGATATAGCAGGCTTCGCCCGGCTCGATCGACAGCGAGATGCCGACGAGTTGCGCCTGCATCGGGTCCAGCGAGGTGGTCTCGGTATCGATGGACACCAGCGGCGCGGTTTCGATGCGCCGCATCCAGGCCTCCAGCGCAGCCTCGGTCGCCACGGTTTCGTAGCGGATCTGCGCGGACGCCGGGGCGTCGTCGAACAGACCGCCCTGGGCCGGGCCCGCCTCTGCCGCCGCCGTACCGCCGGCAGCGGGCTGCGCCGCGCTGGCGCGCGCCTGGGCACGGGGGTTCGGCAGGCTTTCTCCGGTCGCCTCGCGCAGCCAGGTCTTGAAACCATAGCGCGCAAAGAAATCGATCAGCTTATCCTTATCCTCGCCGCTTTCCCTGAGCTGGTGGAAATCGGCCAGCGAGCTCTTCAGGTCGCAGTCGGTCTTGACCGTCACCAGCTCGCGCGCCTTGGGCAGCCACTCCAGCGTATTGCGCAGGTTCTCGCCCACCACGCCCTTGATGCCGGCGGCGCCGGCCATGATGTCGTCGAGCGTGCCGTATTCGGTGAGCCATTTGACCGCGGTCTTGGGGCCGACCTTGGGCACGCCGGGCACGTTGTCCACCGCATCGCCGATCAGCGAGAGGTAGTCGACGATGCGTGCCGGCGGCACGCCGAACTTGGCCACGACGCCGGGCGGGTCGAGCACTTCGCCGCTCATGGTGTTGACCAGGGTGACATGGTCGTCAACCAGCTGGGCCAGGTCCTTGTCGCCGGTGGAGACCACCGTGCGCATGCCTTCGGCGGTAGCCTGGCGGGCCAGCGTGCCGATCACATCGTCGGCCTCCACGCCCTCCACCACCACGATCGGCCAGCCCAGCGCGCGCACCGCCTCGTGGATCGGCTCGATCTGCCTGGCCAGGTCTTCGGGCATCGACGGGCGATGCTCCTTGTAGGCAGGATAAAGATCGTCGCGGAAGGTCTTACCCTTGGCGTCGAACACGCAAGCGCTATACTCTGCCGGGAAATCGTTGCGCAGCTTGCGCAGCATATTGATCATGCCGTAGATTGCCCCTGTGGGCAGACCCTCCCCGTTCCTCAGATCCGGCAGGGCGTGATACGCGCGATACAAATAGCTCGACCCATCGACGAGCAAGAGTGTTTTTGGACTATCCGACATTCCCATGGACTCAAAATTGACTGGTGCCGCCGCAGGCGGTGCGAACGCCGCCCCCCTCTCCGACGCAGCCGGCGCCGATAACCCGGCGGCGGCCCTCAAGCAGGCCGCGGAAGGCAGTATTACCACCGCGGCCGATATGGACGTGAACGTGACGGTCAGCGCTGCCGCCGAAGGCCCGGGAGATACGGCCCCCGCCTCCGGCATCCGCGCCAACCCGCGCAAGATGATTCCCAGCCTGCGTGCGCTGGCCGACGAAGACCGCGCGACTGCAAAGAAGGCGCGCGCCTCGTGGCAAATGTTCACGATTATGGCAGAGTTCATCGAGGCGACCGAGTACCTTTCGGAGATCCGCCCGGCTGTCTCGATCTACGGCAGCGCGCGCCTGCGCGAGGATTCTCCCTACTACCAGCGCACCATCGAGATCGCCCGCCTGTTCTCCGACGCCGGCTTCGCGGTGATCTCGGGCGGCGGCCCGGGCATCATGGAAGCGGCCAACAAGGGCGCCCACGCCGGCAAATCGGCCAGCGTCGGCCTGAACATCGAGCTTCCGCACGAGCAGCAAGGCAATCCCTACCAGGACATCGCCATGCGCTTTCGCCACTTCTTCACGCGCAAGGTGACCTTCGTCAAGAATTCGGACGCCTTTATCGTGATGCCGGGCGGCTTCGGCACGCTCGACGAGCTGGCCGAAGTGCTGACCCTGGTGCAGACCGGCAAGTCCCGTGCCGTGCCGGTGGTGCTGTTCGGCAGCCGTTTCTGGAAGGGCCTGCTCGACTGGTTCCGCTTCACGCTGCTGCCGATGGGCCTGATCGCCGAGCATGACCTTGACCTGATGAAGATCGTGGACGAGCCGCATGAAGTGCTCGAAGCGGTCTATGAGTACTACGAGCAGCGCGGCGGCGACAACCCGATCCCGCCCAAGGAAGAGATGTTCTACCTGTAAGCAGGGCTGCACCGGGGCCGCCCGCCCTTCCGGAGCCGCAAGGCCCCGGAAGCGGCATGTTGCACCGCGAACAGGCAGCCCCTGCCATTTCCGGACCCGTGCCCGGGCGACCGCCCCTTAAAGGTGCCCGCCGGGTCACCGCAAGGGGCCCGGCGCGGGCAGGAATTGCTAGAATGGAAGCCTGACACACTGCCAAAGCCCGGCGCCGCCGGACTGCAGCGCCATTCGTGGTGCAGCATGCCCAGAGCCTGCAGCACTGCACAGGAGCCTTCAATGACCTCCCCCACTCTCCTGGCCACCGCGCGCGCGGAAGAGCCGGAGCCGTTCCCGGCCGCCGCCCGCGCGCTGGGTTTTGCAGCCTTGCTGGCGCTTTGCGCCCCCGCCGCGGTGATGGCGCAGCCGAACACCGAGCAGGCGGGTGGCGCCCTGACCCAGCAAGAGCTGAACCAGATCAACAACCGGCCGATCACCTCGCCGGCCAAGACCCAGCTGAACCAGCCGCGCGAACCGAGCTTCCAGCTCAATGAGCGGGATGGCACCCAGGTCCGGGAATACAAGAACAAGGGCCAGGCCACCGATATCGAGGTCAAGTCCGGCATGGGCACCAAGTACCAGATGAGCAAGCCGGAAGACAGCTCGCCGAAGATCCGGGACCACGACACGAACCGCGTACCATCGGTCAAAGTGCTGCAATTCTAAGCACCGGCACGCCGGGTTTTAGTACCCCGGCTCCCGGGCCCTGGTTTTCGCTTTCTGCTTTCTGCTTGTTGTTTTCTGTTTTCTGATTTCCCACGACCCCGCCAGACGATCACGGCGGGGCCGCGCCGGCCTTTCCGGCATCCATGCCGCGAGAGCCAAGCTTGCTTGCGCCCGCCGCCATCCGTTTCGATTCAAAAAAAGAGTATGGCCGTATTCACCACGGTCTCGCCGGACGAGATCGCCAGTTGGCTCCTTGATTACAACCTGGGCGAAATGCGCAATTTGCGCGGTATTGCCTCGGGCATCGAGAACAGCAATTTCTTCCTGACCATGGAGCAGGATGGCTGCACGCATGAATATGTGCTGACCATCTTCGAGCGCCTGACGCTTGAGCAATTGCCGTATTACCTGCACCTGATGGCCCACCTGGCGGCGCACGGCATCCGCGTGCCGGCCCCGGTCCCGGACCGCGACGGCGAAATCCTGCGTACCCTCAAGGGCAAGCCGGCCACCATCGTCACGCGCCTGCCGGGCGGCTCGCAGCTGGCCCCCGGCGCCGGGCATTGCGCGGAAGTGGGCGACATGCTCGCCCGCATGCACCTTGCCGGCCAGAGCTACCCGCGCCAGCAGCCGAACCTGCGCAGCCTGCCCTGGTGGCGACAGACGGAGGGCGAGATCCTGCCCTTCCTCGATGCCGGCCAGCAAGCGCTGCTGCGGCAGGAACTGGCCCACCAGACCGCCTTCTTCGGCAGCGCCGCTTACGCGGCCTTGCCGGGCGGCCCCTGCCATTGCGACCTGTTCCGCGACAATGCGCTGTTCGAGGACGACCAGGGCGGCCAGGACAAGCTGGGCGGCTTCTTCGACTTCTACTTCGCCGGCAACGACAAGTGGCTGTTCGACCTGGCCGTCACCGTCAATGACTGGTGCATCGACCTGGCCACCGGCACGCTCGACGATGCCCGCGTCCAGGCCTTGCTGCGGGCTTATCATGCAGTGAGACCGCTGGGGCCCACCGAGGCGCAGCACTGGCGCGACATGCTGCGCGCCGGCGCGCTGCGTTTCTGGATTTCCCGGCTGTGGGACTTCTACCTGCCGCGCGAGGCCGACATGCTGCAACCGCACGACCCAACCCATTTCGAACGCATCCTGCGCCGGCGCATCGAAGCCGCCGCGCTGCCCTGGACCTGACCGTCATGCAATTACTGGAAGTCTCCGCCAAGGAAGGTTATGTCTGGTTCCGCCAGGGTGTCTGGCTGTTCCGCAAGAACCCGCTCGCCTTCCTGATGCTGTTGTTTGTCTACCTGATCGCCGCGCAACTCGCGGTGTTCGTGCCGCTAATCGGCATCATCGCGCTGCTGGTGGTCACGCCTGGCCTGTCGGTCGGCATCATGACCGCCTGCCGCGAGGTGATTCTGAACAAGCGCGTGCTGCCCACCGTGCTATTGGCCGGTTTCCGCGGCAACGGCAAACAGGCCAGCCGCAACCTGCTGGTGCTGGGCGGCATCTATGCGGGGCTGGTGTTCGTGCTGAGCCTGATCGCGGGCAGCCTGGTGGATATCAGCACGCTGGTGCCCATCCTGCTCAAGGAAGAAGCGCCGTCGGCCGAGGCCGTGCGCCAGCTCTACTTCGCGCTGATGATCGGCGCCGCGCTGTACACGCCGATTGCCATGCTGTTCTGGTTTGCCCCCCTGCTCACGGCATGGCACAACGTGCCGCCGGTCAAGGCGCTGTTCTTCAGCTGGACCGCGTGCTGGCGCAACCGTGGCGCGTTCCTGGCCTACGGCGTGGTGTTCGCGGTATTGCTGGTGGCGGTGCCTTTTTTCCTCGAGGCGTTGTTCGGCGCGCTGGGGGCCGAAGCGGTGCTGTCCTTCCTGGTCACGCCGTATTCGCTGCTGATGCTGGCGATCATGTATTGCTCGTTCTACGCCACCTACCGCGGCTGCTTCAATGTGGTGCCGGAGCAAGCGGCGGGCAGGACGGACGTGGCCGCCTGAAGACCTGACGGCTGGCGCCGGCTCAGGCGTGACCAGCCCCCGTCACGCGGCCGGCAGGTCGAACAACCGCGCCGCATTGCGGTCCGGCGCTGCGGCCAGCGGCCCCAGCCACTCCCATACCTTGCGCTGCAGACCGCCATAGTCGGCCTCGGCCTCGTGATTGGTCCACGGCCAGTCCGATCCCCATAGCAAGCCTTGCTCGCCCAGGCAGTGGTGCCAGCCGGCCACCACGCCCGCCAAGTCGGCCGCCACGCGATACGGCGCGCTCAGCTTGACATAGACCTCCCTCTGCCCGCGCCACTGCGCGGCACAGGCCAGCATCGGCGCATCGCCCTGCGCGCCGGCCGCCGGCTTGCCGAAATGATCCAGCACCAACGCAATCGGCACCGCCGGCAGCCGGGCCTGCAACTCATGCAACCGGCCTGGATCGGTGTGCAACTCCAGGTGCCAGCCCAGCGCGTGGGCCGCCTCCAGCAGCGCGGGCCAGCGTGCATCACGCCATGATGCGTCTGTGTGCCGTCCCACCATATTCCAGCGCAGGCCGCGCACGCCCAGTCCATGCAGGCGCGCCAGCTCGCCAACGGACACCTCCGGGCCCAGCACGCAAACGCCTCGCAGCGCGGGCGAAGCCGCCAGCGCCGCCTCCAGTTCGCTGTTGTCGCTGCCAAAGAAACTCGGCTGCACCACCACGCCCGCGCGCACGCCGTGCGCGCGGGAGATGGCCTGCCACTGCGCCAGGCTGGCGCCGTAGGCAGGCCGGTAGCGCGCATCGCCCACGGCGGGGGAATCTGCGGAAAACACGTGGAAATGGGTATCGATCTGGAACATGTTCTGGCCCGAGGGACGGCGCATGCCGCGCATGGATGGTAGCGCCTGCCGCCTTGCGCCGGCCAGGCGCGCGGTGGTTGACACCAGTGCCCCTCCATTCTATGCTCTAGTCCTATAGATGACTAGATACCTCGGCAATGAACATCGGCCGGGGCACGCACCCCGGAGACACGATTGCCCGACCGCGCCACCCTGCCCGCCCCGACGGGAGCCGGCCTTGACGCCTCGCCCGCCAGCCTGGCCGCGCCACGCTGGGCCCGCATCGCGACCGCGCTCAAGGGCCGCATCCTGGCCGGCGAATGGGCTTCCGGCACCGCCATTGCGGCGGAGAGCGCGCTGGCGGAGCACTACGGCGTGGCGCTGGGCACCATGCGCGCCGCCATCCAGGCGCTTGTGGACGAAGGCCTGCTGGAACGCGTGCATGGCCGCGGCACCTTCGTGCGCGGCGCGCTGACCGGCGCCACCATGGCGCGGTTCTTCCGCTTTGGCGATGCCGGCTCGGAGATTCCGGACTCGCGCATCGTGTCGCTGCGCACGCTGGCTGCCCCGGCGGATGTGGCGGCGCAGCTTGGGCTGGCAACGGGCACGGCAGTGCTGCGCGTAATGCGCCAGCGCGGCTGGGAAGGCCAGGTCCGGCTGCTGGAGACCATCTGGCTGCCGGCGGTGCTGTTCAGCGAACTGACCACCCTCAAGCCCGCCGAGTTCGCACCCCTGCTCTACCCGATGTATGCCGAGCGCTGTGGGGTCACGGTCGGCCGCGCCGTCGACGACTTGCGCTTCACCCGGCTTGGCGCGCGCGAGGCCACCCAGCTGGCCTTGCCGGAGGGCCATCCGGCGCTGGCGGTCAGCCGCGTAGCCTTCGACCTGGCGGGGCGGCGTGTGGAGTTCCGCCAGACGCTGGGCAATGCCGACGATTTCCACTATCGCGCCGAGGTTCGCTGAACTGCCCGAGAGCGCGCCGCCGCAAGCGCGGGCCGGCGCAGCTTCCCATACCGATACCTACCTGAGGAGACCCATGCGATTCCCAACCCGTCTTTGCGCCAGCGCCCTGTGCTGGCTCGCCGCCGGCGCCAGCGGCTTTGCGCACGCGCAGGCCTGGCCCGCCGCCAAACCCATCCGGCTGGTGGTCACCTACGCGCCCGGCGGCGGCGCCGACACCATGGCCCGCATGATCTCGCCGCGCCTGGGCCAGGAACTGGGCCAGACCATCGTGGTCGACAACCGGCCAGGCGCGGGCGGCCAGATCGGCACGGACCTGGTGGCCAAGTCGGCGCCGGATGGCTACACGGTGTTGCTCGATGCCGCCTCGTTCGCGGCCAACCCGTCGCTCTACAAGCGGCTGCCCTACGACCCGGTCAAGTCCTTCATCCCGGTCTCGGTGCTGGCGCTTTATCCCAATATGCTGGTGGTGAATCCGAAGTTCCCGGCCAAGTCCACGCAGGAGCTGGTCGCGATGGCCCGCGCCAAGCCGGGCAGCATTGCCTATGCGTCGTCGGGCAACGGCTCGGCCCAGCACCTGGCGGGCGCGCTGTTCGCGCAGCGCATGAAGCTGGACCTGCTGCATGTGCCGTACAAGGGCGGCGGCCCCGCCATGGCCGATGTGATTGCCGGGCAGGTGCCGGTGTTCTTTGCCAATACAGCCTCCGGCCTGCAGCATGTGCGCGCCGGCAAGCTGCGCGTGCTCGGCGTGACCGGCGCCAGGCGCACGCCCATCCTGCCGGACACGCCGACGCTGGCCGAGGCAGGCGTGCCGCAATATGAAGTCTACGAGTGGAATGGCGTGTTCCTGCCGGCAGGCACGCCGCCGGAGATTGTCAAGCGCTTGTCGGATGCGATCCGCAAGGTCATCAACCTGCCGGAGAACCGCGAGCGCGTGACCAGCCTGGGCGGGGAGATCGTGGCCGGCACGCCGGCCGAGGCGGCAAAGTTCATCCAGGCCCAGACGACCGAATGGGCCAAGGTGATCAGGGAAGGCAACATCCAGCTGGACTAGCCCGAACTTTAACTTCTCAAATAGCCGGAATCCGCGCCAGCGCTGGGTTTCGGCTATTTTCTGAGGCTATCGTGTAGCCATGTAAATTAGTATTTTTATATTGTGTTTTTCGGTTTTTGTGCTTGAATTTGTGT
>JYOD01000063.1 GCA_000955785.1 Burkholderiaceae bacterium 16 | reverse complement strand
AAGATAGGCAGTGTCCAAAAAAGCGGGTCAACTTCAGACGGCTGCCGGCGAAGGCATCGACCGGAGGCAGCCTGCGATATTTGGGAGGACGGTGCCGTTGTCCTGGAGGCCGGCGCTGTAGGCACCACGTATCCCACGCCGGACGAGGCTAAAGCAGCAGCTCATGGATGGGCTAGGCATTGGGTAGATAGCAACGGCTGAATTTGCCGTGCTATCTGGCTTGCCTATCTCGCGTGCTAGTGCAGTGTTCCATTCTGTTTGGAACTTAAGCGGCGGTTGGCGCGAATGACCTTCTGTAGGATGTCGCGAGCGCTCTTGGTCCAGATGAACGGCTTGGGGCTGGCGTTGTGGTAAGCGATGTACTCATGGATGGCGTCGACCAGTTCCGGCACGCTGGTGAATATGCCGCGGCGAAGTCGCTCGGTTGTGATGTCGCGAAAGAACCGCTCGACCATGTTCAGCCATGATGCCGAGGTGGGCGTGAAGTGCATGCGGCCCGTGACCTTCAACGTGACAGCGCCGTTGCCAGGTGTATGCCGAGCGCCCGTTGATTTGCCGATTGTTCGGAACGACGCCACGACTGGCCTGCCCAAACGGAAACCGGCTGGAGGCGATGGTCGACCCGCATATAGAAAGGCAGATTCATCGCTTTTTCGTCGAAACGCGTGACGTACTGGTCTGAGGTAGCGGCCATCGAGACTGTGTTGAGCGGGCTGACGCGCGCCGACTGTGCGGCCGGCGGGCGTCATGGGGCCGGCCTAAACTCATCGGCACCCGCCATCACGGTTTTCCACTGGTGGCCGGGCTTGACCTCATCGGGAACTGCCAGGACCATTTGCCAGAGTGTCAGAATACGTGCTTCCCCGTTATCAAGGACGCCATGGCCGACCCAGGTGGTAATGGATTCTCCCCAATTTACTGTAAAACAGATCAGATCACCGGCCACCGTTCCAGACAACTGCATCTCGGGCGTTGGTAAACCGGTCTCGCTCACTGCACTGGTATATGTGCCGGTAATCGTAGCAGCCGCGCTGACTACGATCCGCATGGCCGACCCCAACTCGTTGACCCAACGGCCATTGAAATCGACCTGCCTGCTGGGCGGCACTGTTTTGGTCGCGAAGAACGTCTGTTCGGCGTTTTTCATAGGGATACCCCTTATCGGAAACCATGGTCTGGAGGCGTCAAGCGGCTTCCAGCACCTCGGTCGTCTTGTTGGCGTCCGCCTTCGAATCGACCGCCACATAGGCGACAAATTGCGTCCCGATCGCCGGCGCAGAGAAACCGCGGAGATTCATACCCGTTTCGGCGAGCTTCCCGGTCAACGCCGCAGCAGTGCCCGGTCGATTGATTGCCATGACGCGAACGCAGTGCAGCGTCTGCGTCACATTGAATCCCACCAGGGCTGCTGCCACGATTTCTCGATCACCCTGCAGTGGTGTGCCGAATAAAACTCCTTCTCCCGGACTGCGCCGCGCAATGATCAGTTGTAGGCCCCCACATCGCGTAACGGAGCCAAGGCCTCGGCCAGGCCGCATGGTTTGTCTGAAATGCTTGCCACCCAAACATCAACTTGCTCCACGAGCAGTTCCATGGCGGATTCTCCTTCCCCCGTACGGTGGTAGTGAACACCGCTATTCCGACGGGTTCGCCATCCCGCAACGGGTTATGGCCAATGGACTCAATGCGCATCGAGTTGCTGCTGATGAGTCGAACACAGGTCTCGATGCCATGACGTCTAGCGGTACACCAGCACGGGGATTTTGAGTGGGTCAGCACCTTGAGGGTCTCGCTGCCGATCAGAAGCCCTTGCACACCGCGCCGTCCATGGGACGCCATGACGATCAGGTCGCAGCCTCTATCTTCGGCGGTCTTTATGATGGCCTCGTATGGGTGATCGCTGACGGCATAGACGGTGTCGCATGTCACGCCGGCGGCGTTTGCCTCACCCGCGATCCTCTGAAGATATTTAGCCGACTCTTGCTGTGCCTCCTGAGTGAAGCGTTCGCGGGTATCCGTCAGCATTTCAGTCTGGAAGGTCAGAACGTGATAGTTAGGAGCAACGCGCAACGCCGTCGTCCTCGCTCTAGCGTCTCGCGCAAACGTGATGGCTTTGTGGAAAGCGGCCTCGGATAGTGGGGAGCCGTCGACTGCCAGCAGAACATGCGTGAACATGTTGTCTTCCTTGTCTGCCAAATGCGGGGGTCTCCAGAACCGCTCACCATTTCACGCCAACTGGCGCGAAACATCGGAACCGCCGAGGCCCTCATCGATTGCTTCCATATGCCAATCACCCAGTTTAAGTATAGGTGCCGAAGGCCTCACGTCAATTCATGGAGAATCACGGGGAAATGGAGGAGTCGCGCGGGGAATCATTGACAGCAGAGTGGCGCGGACACTTTGGTCAAGACCATCGGGAGTTGGCGGTACTCAACACCTGGCGAGAAAGCGTTAAAAAACTCGTGCCTTGCAAATACGGGGGAGGCGATATTGAATGGATCGGGTCTGACATGAACTGGCAATACCCCTCCTTGTCAGGGACGTCCCGGATCGCACGTTACGCGCTCACGCTGATGTCGACGCCGGGCAGTCACAAGCATGGCCGTCCGGCAGCAGGAGGGGCGCCCGGCCAATTTCAGGAGTGCATGATGAACGCGTTTCCCCCCGAACAATTCACCGCCACACAACAGGCAAACGTGGCCGTGATGTTCGGCCTGGCAAACAAGGCCGTCGAAAGCTTCGAGAGACTCGTTGAGCTGAATCTGGAAGTCATGAAGTCGACGTTGACTGAGGCGCAGGAGAACTCGCAGATGGCGTTGTCCGCCAAAGACCCACAGGAGTGGCTCGCGCTACAGGCCGGTATGATGAAACCCATCAGCGAGAAGGTGCTGTCTTACAATCGCCGCCTACGCGAGATCGGGGCGGCTACCCAGGCCGAGTTCGCCAAGGTGACCGAGGCGCAGTCCGAAGCGTACAATCGCCGCATGCAGGAGTTGGTCGATGATCTCGCCAGTAGCGCACCAGCCGGTTCGGAAGGCGCGGTGGGCGCGCTGGCCTCGGTGATCGCTGCCACCAATAAAATGTATGAGTCGATGTACCAGACCGCGAAGCAAGCGGGCGAAGGTGCAGAACAGATCCTCGGCACTGCGAGCAACACGACGTCCAAGGCTGCAAAGCAGGTCGTTGACCAGGCGTCGCGCAGCGCCAAGGCCTGACGTCGATGCAAGCCAGCGGCAGTAGCTGACCCAGGGGCCGCCAGGAAAACATGCCGGCCTGGTGATGACGCACCCGGGGCACATGGTGGATCGCAATATTTCCGGCCCTGGGCAGACGCAGGCTGCGCATGACCTGTGCAGCGGCATTGGAGCGCGCCACAAGCATGCGTGGGCTGGTGCTTCCCCCTTATGTGGGACGGGGAGGGTGGGTCCGCGCGTTGCCATCAGCCGGGCACCGGCTGAGTGGCCTCCACGCAGCGCTGTTCCGTTTCATGGATGGTCTTGCGCAGGAGCGGATAGACCTGCGTCGCCCAACGCCGGCCGGCGAACACGCCGTAGTGCCCGACACCGGTTTGCACATAGTGGGATTTCAGATTAGACCGTAGCTCGCTACACAGCTCCTGCGCCGCCTCGGTCTGCCCAACCGCGCAGATGTCATCGTTTTCCCCCTCGATTGTCAGCAGTGGCGTGCGCCGGATGGCGCGCAGGTCCACGCGCCGCCCTGCCACCGTCAAGCAGGCGCGCGGCAGGACGTGCTGCTGGAACACCCGACTCACGGTCTCGAGGTAGAACTCGGCCGGCAGGTCCATCGTCGCAAAATAGTCGGTGTAGAAGGCTCGAATCGCCTCGGCCTTGGCCGTCTCGCCATCCAGCTTGTGTTGGTAGGCATGGATCAGCGAAGCAATATGACGATCCAGATTCATGGAGAGGAAGGCGCACACCTGCACGAAGCCTGGGTAGACGCGTCGCCTTGCCCCCGCGAAGCGGGCCGGCACGGTGTCGATCAGGTTGGCCTCGAACCAGGCGAGTGGGGTGCGCACCGCCAGTTCATTGATGCGGGTCGGATTGACGCGGGCATCGATCGGCCCGGCCATCAGCGTCATGCTGCGCGGCAGCGCCGGATCGCCGTCTTCGGCCATCAGCGCGACGGCGGCCAGGGTAGCCACCGTCGGCTGGCAGACCGCCACCACGTGCGTGCCTGGACCGAGAAAGCGGAGAAGACCGATCAACTGGGCGACGAAGTCGTCAAAGCCGAAGGGCCCGCAGGACAAGGGGATGTCGCGCGCATTACGCCAGTCGGTCAGGTAGACATCGTGGTCAGCCAGCATCGTGGCCGCCGTCGCTCGCAGCAGGCTGGCGAAATGGCCCGCCAGGGGCGCGATCAACAACACGCGCGGTTGTCCGGGCGCAATGTCCCTCCTAAAATGCAGAAGGGAGCAAAACGGCGTGGCGAGCACCACCTCTTCGCTCACCGCGACGCTGCCACCGTCGACCCAGGCCGCGTGGATGCCAAAGGGCGGCCGCTCGTGGCGCAGGCGCACGAGCGCGCTCCATTCGAGGAGCGCCCACCACTCCGGCGCGAATTGGGGCCCGGACGCAGGTATCGGCGACGCCGTGCAGGAAGCGGCTGCGGCGTCGGTCGCGGCCTGCAATGGGGCCATCAGGTCGGCCAGCAGCTGGTACGCCTGGTAAATCATAGGGTGGCTCGCAAAATACACATCGGCAGCCACGCAGCGATATGCATAACGTTGCGTCGATATCACTAAGTCACTCCTTTATCTCTTAGAGTTCGCCATGTCAAGGACAACCCTGACCATCAACAGCAGGAACTATGGCGCATGGTCGCTACGCGGCTGGCTACTGGCAAGATTCAGCGGGCTGGAATTCGAGGAGATCCTGGTACCGATGACGGACGCGGCCAGCCGCGCGGAACTCTCGCTGCTTTCGCCCTCGACGCTGGTACCGCGCCTGGAACACGACGGTGCCGTAGTCTGGGATACCCTGGCCATTGCCGAGTATCTGAACGAAGTGCGACCAGAGGCTGCGCTTCTGCCCGAGGACCGCATTGCCCGTGCCCACTGTCGGGCGATTTGCGGCGAGATGCATTCGGGATTCAGCGCTATGCGCGCAGCCTTACCGATGAACTTGCGTGCCCACCACCCCGGCTTCAAAGCCTGGTCGCGCGCTCACAGCGATATCGATCGGATCACCACCATCTGGCGCGAATGCCTCTCGGATTACGGTGGGCCCTATCTGTTCGGCGCACGCACCATGGCCGATGCCATGTACGCACCGGTCGTCACCCGGTTTCGCACCTACGAGGTCAAGCTCGATGAGGTATCGGAAAGCTATTGCCGCACGATCCTTGCGCTGCCGGAGATGCAGGAATGGGTCGAGGCGGCGCAGCGGGAGCCCGAGGAATCGATGAACTGGATGTCGAGTTCTGAGCCTCCCAAGCCGATGCATGCGGTCGGCGTTGCGTTCCAGTGCTTAACGATTTAACCGTCGTCGTGCGCGGCCCGCGCCTTTCCTGACCGTTCCTGCGCAGCCAGTTCCTTGATCTGTTCAACGACCTCCGGATTGGCGAGAGTGGACACGTCGCCGGGGTCCTGCTGATTCGAGATCGCCGCAAGCACGCGCCGCATGATCTTTCCCGAGCGGGTCTTGGGCATGTCGGGAACGATGACGACCCTATGCGGCCGGGCGATTGCCCCGATCTGGGAAACCACGGATGCCGAGACCTTATTCGCGATCTTCGTGGAAGGGGCCAGCCCCGGCTTCAGCGACACGTAGAGGTCGGGCACCTTGCCCTTGATCTCGTCCACGACCGGAACCACAGCCGCCTCGGTAACCTCGGGCACAAGAAGGGCAGCAGACTCGATTTCCTTGGTGCCAAGGCGATGGCCGGCGACGTTGATTACGTCGTCAATGCGACCGAGGATACGAAAATAGCCATCCGCGGCCTGCATCGCGCCATCACCGGCCAGATAAGGCCAGTCCCGCCAGTCCTTGCTCTTGGGGTCCTTGCAGTAGCGTGCGTAGTACTGGCTCACGTATCGATCTGGATCCTTCCAGACCGTCTGCAACAGGCCTGGCCAGGGATTGCGGATGCAAATATTCCCGGCCTTGCCAGACCCACCCGGCAGTTCCTCGCCTTCCTCGTCGAAGATCACCGGATGAATCCCTGGAATACCGGGCCCCGTGCTGCCTGGCTTCATCCTGTGGATCGCCGGCACCGTGCTGCAGAGGAACCCACCGTTTTCAGTTTGCCACCAGGTATCCACGATGACCGCCTCGCCTTTGCCAACCACCTTGTGGTACCACTTCCAGACTTCGGGCTCGATCGGCTCGCCCACGGTCGTCATGTGCTTGAAATGATAGTTGTACTTGGCGGGTTCGTCGGGTCCGTTGCGCCGCAGCGCCCGGATCGCCGTGGGCGAAGTATGGAAGATGTTGACGTCAAGGTTCTCTGCAATGCGCCATGGCCGGCCCGCGTCCGGATAAGTCGGCACGCCTTCGTACACGACCGAGGAGGCGGCAAGCGCAAGCGGGCCGTAGACGATGTAGGAATGGCCCGTGATCCAGCCGATGTCCGCCATGCACCAGTAGACGTCCTCAGGATGAATGTCCTGGATGTACTTCGATGTCCACGTAACGTAGGCGAGATAGCCTCCGGTGGAGTGCTGGCAGCCCTTTGGCCGCCCGGTCGTGCCGCTTGTGTACATCAAGAAGAGGGGCGCCTCTGCCGGCATCTGCACGGCTTCTATGCGCCTGCCACGGTACGTCGCAAGGACGTCATTGATGATGACATCGCGTCCCTCCACCAGCTTCGTGGGACTCGAGTACTTGCCCGGGTAGCGTTGCCAGATCAATACTTTGTCGATTTGCTGGCCGGCACTGGAGGCCTCCGCGACCGCGATGTCAGCCTTTTCCTTGTGGTCGAGCAACTCGCCGGCGCGGTGGTAGACATCCATGGTGATCAACAGGCGGCTCTCGGAATCGGCGATGCGATCCGCGCAAGCCTTTCCACTGAATCCGCTGAAGACCTGCGAGTGAATCACGCCGAGTCGCGCACAGGCAAGCATGGTGATCGGCAACTCAGGCACCATTGGCATATGCAGGGTCACCCGGTCGCCGGCCTTCAGCCCAATGGACTCGCGCAAGAGCGTGGCCAGTTCGTTTACGCGTACGAAGAGGTCCTGATAGGTGAGGTGCTGTACTGCTTCATGCTCGGGCTCGGGAACGAAGTGGATAGCTGTCTTGTTCTTGTGCCTGGCAATGTGGCGATCCACGCAGTTATAACAGGCATTGATCCTACCTCCGACAAACCAGCGCCAGAACGGCGGATTGCTGGCATCCAGGGTTGTCTCCCAGTACTTGTGCCAGTCGAGCAGGTCCGCAAACTCTTTGTAGCACTCTGGAAAAGACTCGATGGAAAAGCGCTCGAAGATGCGCGCGTCGGTCAGATTGGCCTGGGCGATGAACTGGCTGGGTGGCGGGAAATAGTCCTCCTCCGGCCAATGGACCGCAATCTGGGCCTCGGAAATATCAGCTGTTTGCTGCTCCGAGGCATGGCGCGGTGACTTGCCTTCTGACATGACTGTTCCCCTTTCAGCATTCCGAGACGCCGATGCAGGCAACGTCGGTGCCACCTGCCACATCCGGAAGCACCGCAGTGCCGCGATCCGACCCTGCCAGCACGTAAGCGCGGGATCTGAAACGACTATGTAAATATTACGTGCAAGGGTGCCGAGTTGCCAGGCAAACGGTACCTAGGGAAAAGTAGGCCGTTATATTTATCAGGCTATCTACCGGATAGGGCGCCAGCGCGGCGGACATTGCTTGCAGGCCTCCCGTGAGCTAGATTTTTACTAGATTGCAATGGGGACTAGGAGATGGCGATGGATTTTCTCGTGGAACGCGCGGATGTGTGGGCGGCATCCATACCAGACAGACCCGGCGGCCTTGCGGAAGTGCTGGCGACCTTGCGCGACGCGGGCGCGGATCTGCAATTCATCATCGCCCGCCGTACCGCGGATGATCCCGGCAAGGGCGTGGTGTTCGTTACGCCGCTACAGGGTGACAGGGAAGTCCGCGCGGCCGCACAAGTCGGGTTCAATGTAACTCACAGCCTTCACTCCCTTCGGGTCATCGGCCCGGACCGACCCGGCATCGCGGCGGACCTGACTCAGCGGCTTGCTGCCGGGGGGATCAATCTGCGCGGCTTCTCGGCCTCCGTGCTCGGAACACAGTTTGTCGCGTTTGTGGGGCTGGACTCACTGGAAGACGCCATTAAGGCTGAAGAAATGCTGGCGAAGGCTTGAAGCGCCCGGTCTGCGGTGCTCAGGGAGATCACGCAAGTGTGGTATCGACGCGCCCTGCCGCAGGCTTTCCCTGAGACGCATTGTCTAGTTTCCGGCTAGAACCTTCCATCGGAGGCGCGAGCCGCCATGACTTCAATCCGATGGCCTAACAGCCGCGATGGCTTTGTCAACTTAGAGGATGTGGACAAAATCAACCGCTCGTGGAGATTCTCCGCACGAGCATGCGCGACTCGGCCAGCCAGACTCAAGCGGTTGATACAGCCATGCTCCGATCGTGATGCATGATCAAGCGGGGCGGGCGCGCTTTCCAGACGTGGGTACGCTCCACGATCCAGCGTTTGGGCAAGGGCACAAAGGCGCGGAGCGTTGCCGCCTCGAATAGCGGCAACTGCTCGGCCTGGCGATAGCTGACAGTACGATTTGCCGGATGACGTACCACTTGGACGTCAATCCGATGGGCCTCGTGCAATCGCTCTCGGTAGGCACCGTCAAGGATGTTTGGTGCACGCTTGGGCGACGACCGGCGCAGCCGCATCGCGATCTTGCACGCTGGCCGGCCAATTCGCTGCCGGCAAATACCATGGGCCTACCTCAACGATGTGTTGACTCGACTGGCTACACACCCGAACAACGGTATCGACGAGCTGCTTCCTCACAACTGGCGTCCCGTTCGCTGAGCGCCTCCGCAGTGGCCATCGCTCAGGAGCGCGCCACCGCCACCGAGCAGCGCGCGCTGCGCGAGATCGACCAGGAGCGCACGCTGCACCAGAAGGGCGAGCAAGCGGTCGCGGACCTGCGCACCGAACTGGCGGCCTCGCAGGCGCGGGCACAAGACGCCGCCGTGGCCGGCGCCGAGGTGCGGGCCCGACTGCAGGCCGATCGGCCGCAGCGCCAGAGCTGCGCTGCCGCATAGCGTCCATACGGGCCACATCAGCACAGCACCCGGATGACACCCTTGCTTTTCCGCTGCCACCAACGACCAGCTTGGTCCAAATCTGGAAGGTGAGGATCGGGAAGTCCTCGGGGCCGATGAAGCCGATGAAACTGGCATAGAGGACACCTCCCAAGCCCATGATGGCCGAGCCAATCACGAAGGACTCAAGGCGGAGGCCGAAGGGTTCTTGCCGAACGACGATGTCGTTACTTCGTCTGGCTTGTTCTTCGGCGCCGTCGTTCAGCGTCGGCGATCCGCGAGTGAGTTCCAACTGTCCTCATTGATGGGCTGGCGAGAGGCTTACTCGTGTATCGAGTGGTTAGTCGAGATGACGTCAATCGCCATCTTTTCGGTCTCAACGCAAACGATGCCGATGGCTTAGTAGCCATGTCGGACAGTCCGTGCAGCGAAGTGCACTTAGAAGTACCTATGGGAGGCTTGCGAGTGTATGTGCCTCGCGTATGATAGTCAGGGCGATATCGGGAGCTCAGCAAGGCTCCCCGCCAAAGAATGGGTAGCGAAAGGAGGCGCGTTGTGGACGAGTCATCGGCAGGCCAGTTCTCGGAGGTCGAAGACAGGGTATTGCTGTGCATATACTTGCTGTCGGACACGACTAAACCAGCGAAGCGCGAGCTACATGACGATTGGGACTCCGCTCACACATGGTGCTCTCGCTATGTCCACGATGGGTTTACGTTAGGTGATGGTTCCGCGCAAGATCGATATCCACCGCATCAAATCTACAAGATTAGGTGCGTCCCTGTGAAGCGCGTCACGGAGGGATTTTCGGAAAATGACACTCACGAGAATCTGGACGACCGCATCACTCACTTTGAAGATAAAGACGGTCACCGGATTGACATCTGGACTATGCCAGTGTGAGTTGTCGCGGTAGATTGAATCTCCCTTCAATCCAAGGCGGGGGCGGCGATTGGCTCTGCGTCGGCGCCATATCCCTTGATCCGGAAGCAGCGGCAGTCGGCACTGCGAGACCAGTCCAGCACCAGGAGGAATTGCGGTACCCAACATCGAAGCCCACTGCAACTCCCAGCCGTCTTGCCAGCGTTTCGGTGCGGCCATTTATGTAACATAATAAACGGTCCGCGAAAAATGGACTCGACTGTTTGTCGAAACGTACCCCACGGCCTGGGGAACATCCGACCCTCAGTTGTCCGTCGGCGAGCGGTGGTTTGGAACCGGTGCAAAGTCGAGATGGGCGGCGGCATACACGGCATTGCACGCCCAGACTTCTTCCCCGTCTTTATAGAAGGTGACCCATTTGCCGTCGCTGAGGCATTGGGCGCCGGGGAAGACCTCATCATGGGCATTGGGACCGTCCAGCGGGAAGGGCGCGCGTGGCGTGGCCCAGTAGCGGCCGGTCGGTAAGGCCGTGATCGATTTTCGAGACATTCTTTTCAGTGCCGCCATGCGGTGTCATGTAGCGCACGATCCCGCCCACCGTGACGAAACGGATTTGTCAATCCTACAGCGGCGTGACACCGTCGCGAGACGTCCTCGTGTAGTCTCACTGCCAATCTCCTCCCTGCTATGCAGTTTCGCCATGGCGCAATACCTCCTCCTAGCCGCCCGAGCGTTCGGCGTCGGCACCGTCATTGTGATCATCGCCGTTGTCTCCCGGCAAGTCTATCTGAGGGTCGCCGCGGAAGCTGGCAGTCCCGGCGCTGACGGGGAACCCACGGCGACGATGTTGATCCGCTGCGAGGCGATGCACAGCCACCTGCAGAATCGGCCTATTTCCGAAGGCGCTGTGGATGCTAACGAAAAGCCGAGTGCCCGTTGCGTGGAGTCCTGAGGACTACCCAATCTGCGGTTCGCTTTCTGTCCGACGAAAGAGGGGCCCAAGCGTAGCGCCTTTCCCGTCTAAGCCCGGTGCTGGCGGGACAACGCCGCGAGAAAGCGTACAAAATGGCACATATTCGGGGCCCAGCGCGCCAGTCAGTCAATGTCGGCCGATTGCTCGATATGCCCCAGGTCTTCCATAGTCTTGCAAGATCCGGCCGCGGCGCCGCTGACCATCGCCCGGGAATACGGAATCGGCCGCGCCAGCCCCGGTCGTTTACATTTTGCGCTGGATGTGAGTCTCATTGCGTGAGTGCATGGCGCATGCCACTCACACAGGAGGCAAATCCTGTTGGTAGAACTCATGCAACTTGGCCTGCAAGAGGGCCTTGTCAGGCAACTGAGTCTGATATTCGGCAATCAACGCTGGCGACAGGCTGCGACTGAGAGCATATTCAACCACTTCGTCGTCCTTGCTCGCGCAGAGCAATACACCGATAGCCGGCCGCTCATGTGACTTCTTCACATCCCGGTCTAGCGCCTCCAGGTAAAAGCTCAGCTTTCCCATATACTCCGGTTCGAAACGGCCTACCTTCAATTCAATCGCCACAAGGCAATTGAGCCCTCGGTGGAAGAAGAGCAAATCCAGCGCGAAGTCCCGCCCCCCTACCTGTAACGGGAATTCGCTGCCCACAAAGCAAAAATCCCTCCCTAGCTCAATGAAAAAGTGCTTTAATAGGCTCAATAGGCTACGGTGCAGGTCAGCTTCGCCATGGCCTGTCGGCAGGTCAAGAAACTCGACCAGATAGGTGTCCTTGAAGACACTCAAGGCTTCCGGGTGAGTTTGTGACACCAGCGGTGACACTTTTACCGGGTTCAGTGCTGTGCGTTCGAACAGGGCAGCCTTGAACTGACGCTCCAGTTCCCGTTTGCTCCATTGCTCCTGGATCGCCAATCGGAGGTAGAACTCTCGCTCCTCCCTACGCTTGCTCTGGCTGAGGATGATCAAGTGGTGCGTCCAGGGCAATTGGCTCACCAATGTCGAGACGATCTCATTGTCCTCATAAGCCTCGTAGTACTGCCGCATGCGGAACAGATTCCGACGGGTAAAACCTTGCAAGCCCGGCTGCGTTACTGCCAGGTGTTCGGCCAGTTGGGATACCACGCCATCGCCCCATTCCGCCGAGGCGATCTTGCGGCTGATCCTCTGTCCAATCTGCCAGTAAAGTGCGATCAGCGTTGTATTCACCGCTCGGACCGCCTGCTGTCGGGCAGCAGTAATCAGTCGAGTGATCTCGGAAAAATCGTCTTGGGGTTGCAGTGAAGTGCTCAAGCCTAGGTTGTCTCCGGATTGCGGGACTCGAAATAATTAGACTCAGTGAGTTTATCAAACAAGGTAGCTCACTGTGCGTCGCTTCCGCTAGCAGCCTCTGAGGGACCTCTCGTGCTCGATGCCGAGTTGGTCGAAGGCCTGCCATAGAAGCTATGGTTCGCCACGCAGGCTGAAGAACATCTTGTCCAGATGCCAGGTCGCCTCGTCTCGGCGCTTTTGCATCAGGGCGGTCAAGGAGTCACTGTCAACTTAAAGGCCCGGTAGTGAAAGTTGGACACGACCTAGCAGGCCGCTGAAATACCTC
>JYOD01000062.1 GCA_000955785.1 Burkholderiaceae bacterium 16 | reverse complement strand
CCAAAGTCTAGCAGCTATCCACACTTAATCTGAACAGCGCCGAGCAACCGGTCAACCATGGCGTTGACGGCACTCATTTGCGAACCCGATTTCAGCACGTAATCGGCGCCGGTATAACCGAACCAGTCCCAGCAGCCTCGCGGATTGAAGGGGACGGTAGACGCATTCACCTGTGGGTACAGCACAAGGATGTTGTTCGTGTCCGCCCAATTGTTGTAGTTCGTCTTCGCGTAGAAATCATCGCCGACCACAGCTTCGGACTGCTTGCACCCATGGAATGCCACGTGGACTTTGCACGTTGCTCCCTGATCGCATGACTTTGGTACATAGAGGAACCCCGTATCCGCCATGCCTGTCCAGGCCGTCGCGAATTCGCGCTGGTCGAATGGCACGATTCTCCCTGTCGGACTCTTTGCCGGCTGCTTCAGTGTGCCGTAGATCTGCTGAAGCAACGCGCCGGCTTGGTCGTACTTCTGCTTGGCGACTGCGCAGTGACTGATATACGGGGATGCGTTATCGGAGCACACGTTGCCGAATGCCGGCGTGATAAATGCATGGCCGGCAGCCACATTGTTCTCATACTGCAGGTTCCATGCAGGAACGCCGGCTTCCTTGAAGAATGACACCGTCGCGTCGACCGCCTGCTGGTAGACGACAGTATCCTTGGTTCCGCTAAACACATAGATCCTAGCCTTCTGCAGATTCGATAGCGGGTCAATCTGACCGAGCGACGCGAATCCCTTCGCGGCGGTTACCATCAGGGCTGGATTCGGCGGCACGAACGGCACCTGCCCCATGCAGATCGTCGTGTTAAGGATGTTCCCGGCCGCGCAGTAGTATGGGCCTCCTGCCACCACACCGGCACCGACAACCGAGCCCGAGTAGGCGACTTGGTACTGGACTGCCATGAAGGCGCCCGACGATAGGCCGGAGACTGATGTCTGCGACGGGTCGCCAGCATAGGAGGGTAGCGCATTGGCGGCCAGCGTCTTCTGCGCGTCAGGCCCGCTCAGCGTAAGGGTAGCGATACCGTCGACGACGGCGAGAGACGGCGTTTCGTAGTTCATTTGCTAGGGCTCCAATCGTGATCGTCAGTTCTCGTCGTTCCTGCTCATGCGCAGCCGCGCGCAAGACACTGAAGCCGCTTGAAGCTGACGCCGCGCGCGCCAGCTCGCATGCCTTAAACCCCGCGTGACCGCCCCCGATCACGGCGAACTCGGTGGTGTAGATACGCTTGACCACCCTGCCTGCGGTGTGCGGCTTCCCACGTAGCGCGCCGTCTTTCGATATACGAGAGGACGCGCCCGAGCGTCGGACCGCCGATGTCGAGATTGCTTCGCCGATCCAGGGTGAAGCCCGCATCAGTTCCGCGTTTGGTATCCGTGTGGATCCCGTCAGCGGCGGCATTCGGGTACACACCGGTGTCGACCTGGCGGCTCGCCACGGCACGCCGGTAGCCGCGGCTGGTGCGGGGACCATCGCCTTTCTCGGTGTCGACAAAGGTGGATATGGCCGGTATGTCGTCGTGCAACATGCCGCCGGCTATTCGAGTTGGTATGCTCACCTGTCTACCCTTGTAAAGGGACTGCGCATCGGCACCCGTTTGTCGCCAGGGCAGTTGATAGGGTCTGTTGGTCAGTCCGGAAGGGCTACAGCGCCGCATCTGCATTTCGAAGTCAGATTCAATAATCTGCCCATCGACCCCGCCGCGGCACTTCCCCGTAAATGCTGACGGGCCTGGGCATGGCGTCGTGGTCATCTGCGGCGGGTCGGGGAGGACGGCTCGCGCTTCGTCCTCCCCGGCTGCCACGTCAGTTCGCCGAAGGGAAATCCAGGTCCGTGTCGTTGACGCGATTGAACGTGTTGGTGAACACGGTCAGGCCGATCGTCAGCGCGATGTCCGCCAGTTGTGCATCGTTGTACCCCGCACTGCGGATCGCGGTGAACGCCTCATTGCCGAGGGTCCCGCTCGTTTCCTGGATCGTGCGAACGAACTGAATCAGCGCGTCACGCTTCGCGTCGCCGGTGGACTCACCTGCACGAATGCGGCGAACCGTTTCGGGCGACAGCCCGACCATCTTGCCAAGCATGACGTGTGCGGCAACGCAGTAGTCACAGCCAGTCAGTTCGCTGACCAGCAGCTTGATCGTCTCCAGGTCTTGCTTGCTGAGGCCGCCGGTTGCGAGAGCACCCTCGGCGTTCAGTACTGCCTTCAGCGTGGCGGGCGCAATGTGCCCGAGCGCTGCGAAGAGGTTGGGGACGCTTCCGCCCGTCGCGCGCTTGACCTGTGCGTAGACTTCAGCGGTGGCACCAACTGCTGAATCGATTGCGGGTACGGTGATACGGCTCATGATTGACTCCTGAAGAGATCGGTTAGGTGAGGCTCTAGTGTAGGTACGCAAAGTGAGCTTGCAGAGGCCTAGAATACTCATTAAAATGCTCTAAAGTATCACCGTCACCGTCCCGGAATCATGTCATCTCCCAAAGACTGGTTGAGCAGATTGCTCGAAATCATGACTGTCACAGGACAGCTCGACGTCCGATGTGCCTACGGCTCGCCATGGCGCGTCGTCTACGAGGACTCTCAACCGGGCGAAATTCCATACCACGTCGTGCTCAACGGCTCGGCGATTCTCGAAGGGCCGGCCAGCACCGCGCCAGTCGTGCTTCAGGCGGGGGATATCGTGCTGTTGCCACACGGCTCGGCACATGCGCTGCACGACGGCAGTGGCCGCCAGGCCGGGCCCGCACGCGAGCGAAGCGACGTCAACGTGACAGTCAGTGAGAATGACGGCCAGGGGGAACGGCTCGACATGCTCTGCGGCCGCTTCTTTGTCGCGCCGCCGCATGACCGGCTGGCGCGCGAGTTCCTGCCGACAGCACTTGTGGTGAGGGCCTCGGCATCTGAGCCGGCGGGCAGCACGCGGGCGCGACTCACCAGCCTGATGGAACTGATGCGAGGCGAATCCCAGGGATTTCGCCTGGGTGGGCATGCGATGCTCAACGCGCTGTCGACGATGTTGTTTGCACTGAGCATGCGTCTGGCGAGCGAATCGGACCAACCCCCTACGGGCCTTCTGGGCCTGGCTGGGCATCCGCGGCTAGCGCCAGCGATTGCCGCGATCTTCAACGAGCCCGCGTTTCCGTGGACGGTGCCCGAGCTCGCACAGCGCTGCAATATGTCGCGCGCGACGTTCATGCGGCAGTTCCAGCAAAGTTTCGGGCGCACCGCCCACGACTTGCTGCTGACCGTTCGAATGAGTCTCGCGGCAAACGCGCTAAAGAATCCCATGACGAAGACGGAGGCGGTGGCAGAAGCTGTCGGATATCAATCGGTCGCTGCATTCCGGCGGGCATTTACAGAGCTGCTGGGCATGACTCCCGCCCAGTGGCGTCGAACCGTCAGCGCTCCGTCGCATGCCAATGAGCGTGCCGATGATGAGGGTCTTCCTTTGAACGAGTCGCCTGTAGCCGGGTACGAGCCAACGGAGTAGCGAGCTTGCGCCGACGGCGCTAGACCGGCGACTTTCCGACCGACGCGCCGCCGTCGACGAAAGCGTCTGACCTGTGATGAGCGCAGCCTTCTGACAGCAGGTGCAGGGATTCGATTGCCGTGGCGATCTCATCGGGTTCGCCAAAGCGATTCATCGGCACACTGGAAAGAAATCGCTTCTACCCCGTCTCGCCAGGCATAAATCCTGACTCCTGGCGCAATCTTGCATCCGGGGAAAGTCATCTTTCCATCGCGCGGAAATTGTCCGCGTTTGTGACGCTCGCCTGGCAAAGCAAAGCCCGCCCCGGCGGGCTTTGCTTTTCGAAGGCACAAACCAGGGGCCAAGGAACGAAAGCAGTCGTCTGATACTTTTGAGCAGTATCTTGACTCGTTCCGGCCTCAACAAGCTCACGCGCAGGACATACAGTACAGGTCACCAACAACCTCCTTTATGGAGTCAACGATGACCAGACATTACCGAGGTACCAGAACTCCTCTTGGCAACGCTGTACGTCTCATGGCGGTCGCTGCACTGGCTGCGGTAAGCGCAACCTCCTTCGCGGCTCAAACGGTTGAACCAGGAAGCCCGCAAACATCCTCCGTCGCCAGGCTTTTCGGCGAACCAGCTTCATCTGTCGATGGCGCGCGAACAGTGCGAATCACACCGCAGACCCGGGCGGTTTCAGTGCACGCGGGAGAAACCGTCCGCTTCGACTTCGGAGCTACGTCCGCCGCTTGGACCTTCGCCGCCCGCCCAGGGAACACGGTTGTCGAACTAGTCAGCCTACTCCCTGATATCCCTGCAGCAAGAGGTGTCTGGGTCCACCAGAACGGTTCAAACGCATTTTCTGGTCATTGAAGACCTAACGGGACAACCGACTGTAATGGATCCGGTCATCCCATTCATTGGTGGCGTACAGCGAGCAAAGCGTGCGCGATTCCAAAACAAATAACACTTGAGGTTCATCATGAAACTGCTCACCAGAGCGATTGTTGCGAACACCATTGCCTTGACGCTCGGCGCGGCGGCGACGGTTGCACATGCAGTACAGGGCGACTACCCGTACGAAAAGAACGCCCGCGTTGCCGGCGCCTGGAGCCCTTACGCATCTGCCGGACGCAGCGTTACGAATAAGCATGATCCGTTTGTCGATGGCTCTCGTTCTTTTACCGCAAGCCCAGTGACGAGCCGGCGGATCCGGGTCAGACCTGCGAGTTTAGCATTTGCCAGCTAATCCATTCGGTTTAGCATTACATGTGGTTTCATACGTTCGAGCATGTTTTCGAGTCGATTTGGCATTACAAAGATCACTCCTGACGCACATACTCGTCTCACTGACGAAGCGAACTGTCGAAAGGAGTTTCCAATGTCGCACATTCGAATCCTTGCACTTCAACCCGGCACCGTAGCCGGAGGGTTCACAGCTCCAACATGGAGGAAATAATGAAGTACATCATCGATATACTGGGTCGTTCGGGTCTTCTGAAGCGCGACCTCGATTACCATCTGCTCCGCGCCGCGATGGTGATCATATTCGCGTGGTTTGGCTACGATAAATGGTTCGACGCCGAAATCAGAGGGCTGCTTCCAATGATCAACCACGGACCGCTCATCTTCTGGATGATCCCTGTCTTGGGCATTAAAGGCACGAGCATGTTCCTGGGGGCCGCAGAATGGACCTTTGGCTCGCTATTGCTCTTGGGATTCTGGAACAAGAAACTGGGGGTGCTGGGCGCTCTTGGTTCAACTTTCAGCTTCGTTGCCACGCTTACAATCATGCCATTCGTTCCTGGCGCATGGGAAGCTGCCGCTGGCGGTTTCCCCGCGATGACAATAGTTTCGGCCTTCCTTCTGAAGGATCTTGTGCTGCTGGTCGTCTCTGTCTATCTGCTTAAGCAGGACGTTGCCCGAGTGATTGAATCCGAGGCTCTGTCGTATAGCGGAACACTCGTCACTGGTGCGAGCTGACCGCGCACTCAGAGGAACGCGGTACGGGTGCCCGATCAGGATGCCGTGTGTATTGCATTGGCAGAAGCGCGCCGGGCTATGGCCTGGCGCGCTTTCTCAGTCTGGCTTCGGCGCAAGTTGCCATGGCGTCACCCAACCCAAAGCGTCCCGCGCGGCAGTAGGCCGACTTGCGATTGTGGTACAGAGATGGCTGGTCACAAGCGCTTCACTGTCGCGGACGCTTTTCGTCACCGGGCTTGTGGAAGCGCTGCACGAGCGGGTGGCTATCCGCATTTAAAGTCGGAAGGGTAAAAGACACTGCGCCGTCCGGCCAGTTGCGCCATAGTCCGGCGATAGCGAACGGTTCGCCGCCTGGCAGGCCGATTTTCCACCGCACCGCTTTGCCTGTCTCCCAGTTGGGCTCGAAGAACGCGAGGGCCGGTAACGGTAAGGTGCAGCCCATGGACGCGCACACCTCAAGGTACAACGTATGGACATCACGGATGGATGAAGTTAGATCCTCCGACAGGCTGTTGTCGACCCGTTGCCGTCATTCGCGTCCGGCGGATGGGACGACCGTTCCCAAAGTCTAACGGTCGTTGGTGGCTTGCACTGCCGGCAGGACTGCCTTCAGCGCTGCGGCCAATTCAGGTGCCCTTGCTTCATCTCTCAGGATCCTTGTCAGCCATGCCTCAAAGGTAGCCAATCTCGCTTGCTTCAGGTGTTGAGCTGCAAGGGCAAGCAACCCCTTGTTGTCATAGATGGTCAGTAGGCTACGCAAGTCCCCACATGCCAATGCGTCCTGAATCTTTTGAGTTGCTCCCGCGGCGAGGCCTGCGACATCCAGGCTTGCGGTCTGAGCGCTGTACTCCGCAATTAGCTCGCCGACACTTTTGGGGCCGGAAAGGTTGATCTTTTTCAACGTCCGATCGATTCGACGGCGACAGAACCTCACGACGACCTCGGCGGCGGCTGCCGGCGACTGCAAGGTGGCGAAGATAGCCGCCCTCAGTTTGGATATGGGTCCGAAATATGGTTTCCCCACATGCCCGACTCGGGTGACCAAGCTTGCCCTATGCGGCTGGGGAGCTCTATCTCGCCACAGCTGGCCTGCCCGCGTCGCTTTGCGTGGTGGATTCCACGACGAGCCGCCGGCTCGGGATGGAGATTCTGCCAAGGACCTAAACGTTCGAAAGGTCCGTAATGGCTTCGCGGCTTCCCGCCAGTTCCCGCAATCTGAATTTCTGAATCTTGCCCGTTCCCGTCTTTGGAAGTACCCCGTAAATGACCCTCACCGGGCACTTGTAGTGGGCCAGGTGCTCACGACAGAAGCGGATGATGTCAGCTTGGTCTGGGGCAGCGACGCTGGGCTTCAGCTCAATGAACGCGCAAGGTGACTCTCCCCACTTTGCGTCTGGTTGAGCGACTACAGCAGCGATCAGGACAGCTGGATGCCGATGGAGAACGTCTTCGACTTCCACCGAAGAAATGTTCTCACCACCAGAGATGATGACGTCCTTCGAGCGGTCCGTAATCTGGATATAGCCGTCCGGATGCATCACAGCGACGTCGCCTGTGTGGAACCAGCCCCCATTGAATGCGCTGGCAGTGGCCTCGGGATTCTTGAGGTAGCCCTTCATCACGATGTTGCCGCGGAGCAAGAGCTCACCTTGAGTTTTGCCATCCCGGGGCACAGGCTCGCAAGTGACTGGGTCAGCAACACGAAGGTCTTCCAAGCCGGAGGCCCGATTGCCCTGGCGAGCCATGAGGCGCGCTTTCTCATCCATCGGCTTATCGCTCCATGCCGGGTTGATGAAGCTGCTCACCGGGGTGCCGGATGCTTCCGTAATGCCGTAGACATGTTCAACTTCGAACCCCATCTCGATCACTGACTTCAGCACTGCTGCAGGCGGCGGTGAGCCGGCCGTTCTAACTCGGACAGTACGCTGCAGTTGACAACGCTCAGCATCAGAAGAGTTGGCGAGCGATGCCAATACGATCGGTGCTGCGCAGAAGTGATCCACGTCATGCTGCTTGATGGCGCCAAAGATATTCGCCGCGGTCACCTTTCGCAGGCAGACGTGCGTGCCGGCAGCGGCGGTGATCGCCCACGCGAAGCACCAGCCATTTGCGTGGAACAGGGGAAGCGTCCACAGATACACCGGCCGACGGGGCATGCCCCAATCCGTGAGTTGGAGCATGCTCATCAGGTAGGCGCCCCGATGGCTTGGTACGACGCCCTTCGGGTCCGATGTGGTGCCGGATGTGTAGTTCAAGGCGATCGCGTCCCATTCGTCCTCCGGCCATACGCCCGGAAAGTCAGCGTCACCTTCAGCGAGGAAGGTTTCGTACTCCATCTCGCCGATCAGATCGCCGGTGGGTGCTTCGATGTCAGCGATGTCGATGACCAGTGGCTTGTTCTCAATCTGTTCGAGCGCTTTTGCAGCGAGCGAAGAGAACTCCCTGTCGACAAAGAGAACCTTGCATTCGCCGTGGCGCAGGATAAAGCGGACGCCTTCGGCATCCAGCCGGCAGTTGATCGCATTGAGCACTGCGCCCGACAACGGGATGCCGTGATGTGCCTCGACCATGGCGGGAGTGTTGGGCGCGAGAATCGAAACCGTATCTCCACGCTTGATGCCCCGCTTGACGAGCGCGCTCGCCAGGCGCAGGCAGCGTTCTCGTGTTTGCTTCCACGTTTGCCGCATCGAGCCGTGAATGATCGCGATGTGATCGGGATATTGGTCGGCGCACCGATCAAGGAAGTGGAGCGGTGTCAGCGGGAGGTGATTTGCAGGGGTACGGCCAAGCCCGCTCTGATAAATGTTTCCGGTCATAGCGATGTCTCCACGTCGGGTTATGAATGCACGGCCCTGAGGGGTTCCCCGTTCCTCAAGCCACATTCCAATCTAGCGTTGGTCCAACGGGGTGAATGTCACCCCTGAGACATTTCCATGCGTCGAGTTCCGACCTTCAAAGAGGGAAACGATTGTCGGCTGCAAGACATTGGGGCTGAGAAACGCTCGCTAATCTGAATTCTAAGTGGACGCGAGGTCCGCATGACAGTTGAGCGAGGTAGTAGATGGAACGAGCTGGACCGCCACCGGATGAACTTTCATCGATCCGGTCGGCTGTGGAATGGGCAATTGCTACGCGACGTAGCGTTCGCGCCTATCTTCCGAAGCCTGTCCCACACGAGACCATCAAGGCAATTCTTGATGTGTCGCGCTATGCGGCGACGGGGGTGAACATTCAACCCTGGAAGGTACACGTGGTCATGGGCGACGCCCGAGACCGGGTCTGCGCCGCAATCGCCAAAGTCGACAACGATCCCGAGTTGGCGGATGCGCATGCCGATGAATGGGACTACTACCCAGAAGAGTGGGTGTCGCCCTATATCGACAGGCGTCGTGACATCGGATGGAAGCTCTATGGCCTTCTTGGCATCGAGAAGGGTGACAAGCAGAGGATGCACGCGCAGCACGGCAGGAACTACCAGTTCTTCGATGCACCTGTCGGGCTGTTCTTCACGATCGACCGCGTGATGCAGCGCGGCAGTCTCCTCGACTACGGGATGTTCCTGCAGAACATCATGGTTGTCGCGCGTACCTACGGTCTGAGCACCTGCCCTCAGGCCGCCTTCATGAAGTACCACAAGCTCATCGAGCAAGAGCTTGGCTTGCCGCCAGAAGAAATGTTCCTGGTGGGCATGAGCCTGGGCTACGCCGACGAGAGTCGCATTGAGAACTCGCTCGTCTCTGAAAGGGCGCCTTCTTCCACCTTTACGGTTTATCACGCCACCTAGCTTTACCCGCAGATGGACCAATAGCACCACCAACGATATCCATTCTCAAATGGAGGAGACCATGAGTAACGAAGTTGATGTTCAAAGGATCACACAGAACGCGAGATTCTCGCGCTTCCATGGCTTGATCCTGTTCTGGTGTGTCCTGATTCTCGTGCTCGACGGATACGACTTGGCCGTTGTGGGCGCGGCATTACCGTCCATCATGAAACAGATGGGGGTGGATGCAGCAAAGGCCGGATTCATGGCGAGCTCGGCCCTGTTCGGCATGATGTTTGGGGCGATTTACCTCGGCACGCTGGCCGACAAGATCGGCCGGCCTGTGTCGATTTGCGTATGCATCGCGCTGTTCAGTTTCTTCACAGCCGCGGCCGGACTGACGCACGATCCGTTGAGCTTCAGCATTACCCGGTTCTTCGCAGGTCTCGGGATTGGCGGCGTGCTTCCCATCGTGACTGCTCAGATGGGTGAATATGCTCCGCGCAAGATCCGAGCCCGTCTCGTCACCCTGGTGTTCGCTGGGTACTCGATCGGCGGCATCCTTGTGGCGCTCACCGGCAAGCAACTGATTGAAGCCTATGGCTGGCAGTCCGTGTTCTTCATCGCCGGCACGCCCATCCTGATCATTCCCTTCGTCTTGCTGACCATGCCTGATTCGCTGGCGTTTCTGGTGCAGCGAAACCGTGCCGAGAAGCTCGTACAACTGATCAGGAAGATCGCGCCGGAGGTTCAAGTCAGTAGCCAAGACCGGTTCGTCATGCCCCAAGAGGCGATGGTGACCAAAGCCCCGGTGGCCAAGCTGTTTCAGGACGGACGTGGATTCAGCACAGTCATGATCTGGGTCGCCTTCTTCATGGGGCTGTTCATGGTGTACTCGTTGAGTTCGTGGCTCACAAAGTTGATGGCCATGTCGGGCTATAGCCTTGGGTCCGCACTTACCTTTGTGTTGGTTTTCAACATTGGTGCCGTGGTCGGTGCTGTGGGTGGTGGTTGGCTGGGCGACAAGTACAACATCAAATATGTACTGGTGGCCTTCTACGCGACCGGTGCAGTGTCGCTGGCGTTGATGGGTTACACGAAATCGACTGAGCTGCTCTTCCTTGTCGTGTTCGTCGTCGGTGCCTCGACCCTTGGAACACAGCTCCTGGCGTACGCATACGCCGGTGAGTTTTACCCCGCTTCGATTCGCTCGACCGGTGTGGGCTTTGCCTCCGGTATCGGCCGCCTCGGAGCGATCGCCGCACCCGTGCTGATCGGCATGCTGGTGGCGATGCGACTGCCTCTGGAGCAGAACTTCTTGGCGATAGGCCTTGCCGGCGTATTGGGCACCGTCGCGGTCATGATGATCGACCATCGCCGCAGCGCGGCCAACACACATGGCGCGGAAGGGCTTCCCTCACACTCCGACATCCCTTCGTCGGCAAGCAGTTGACCCATCACCCTCAGGAAATCATCCGATGCAGATCAGTAACAACGTATTCGTCGTAACCGGCGGCGGCTCTGGACTGGGAGCCGCAACTGCCCGATTGCTCTCTGAGCAAGGGGGCAAGGTGGTGATCGTCGACCTCGATCTGGAGGCCGCCGAAGCGATGGCTGAGGAACTCCGCTGCGCGTCTGTCTGTGCCGACGTGACGAGCGAAGAGGGAGCAAAAGACGTATTCAAAGCAGCAACCGCGCTGGGAACATTGCGCGGCCTGGTGAACTGCGCCGGTATCGCGCCCGCGGAGAAGGTAGTAGGCAAGCAGGGGCCGCACGCAATGAGTTCCTTCTTGCGCACCCTCAACATCAACCTGGGCGGCACGTTCAATATGGTTCGGCTGGCCGCCGAAATCATGCAACAGGAGCCACCCGACGACGATGGCGAGCGCGGTGTGATCATCAACACTGCGTCGGTTGCTGCGTTCGACGGCCAGATTGGGCAGGCCGCCTACGCCGCCTCGAAGGGCGGTGTGGTTGCGATGACCTTGCCGCTCGCGCGGGAGTTGGCCAGGTCCGGAATTCGGGTCGTGACGATTGCTCCAGGGATCATGGAAACCCCGATGCTGCTCAAGATGCCAGCCGATGTGCAAGAGGCGCTGGGTCGGTTCGTTCCGTTTCCTTCGCGCTTGGGTAAGGCGACGGAGTTCGCCGGTCTGGTCGAGCACGTGCTTGGCAATGGCTACTTGAATGGCGAGGTCATCCGGCTCGATGGCGCCATCCGGATGGCGGCAAAGTAAATCACCAGAACGGAGACCGAACATGAGTACAAACGATCCAGTCGTCATTCTGTCCGCCGCACGCACGCCGATCGGTGGCTTCCAAGGAGATCTCGCAAGCCTGACAGCCCCGGAACTGGGCGGGTTCGCTATTCGCGCAGCTGTTGAGCGCGCGCGTATCGATGCTGGCGCGATCCAGGAACTGCTGATGGGTTGCGTTCTCCCCGCCGGCGTTGGTCAGGCTCCTACGCGTCAAGCCTGCCTGAACGCGGGCCTTGCTGAATCGGTGACGTGTACGACGATCAGCAAGGTGTGCGGATCCGGCATGAAAGCCGTGATGCTGGCGCATGATTCGATCGCCGCTGGTACCAACGACGTGATGGTTGCTGGGGGCATGGAGTCGATGACGAACGCCCCCTATCTGCTGCCCAAAGCGCGCAAAGGGTATCGGCTCGGCCACGGGCAGTTGCTGGACCACATGTTCTTCGATGGACTGGAAGACCACTATCGAAATGACACACGCGGCCGGCTGATGGGTACGTTCGCCGAGGACTGTGCCGAGCGCTATGGCTTCTCGCGCGAAGCCCAGGACGAATGGGCCATTCTCTCGACCCAGCGTGCGAAGGCGGGGATCGAACGCGGTGATTTCGCATGGGAAACAACGCCGGTCATGGTCCAAGGTCGGACGGGCGAGGTCACGCTGCAGAGCGATGAGCAGCCGCCAAAGGTCAACCTTGAGAAGATTCCCTCGTTGAAGCCAGCCTTCAAAAAAGGGGGGACGGTGACGCCGGCGAACTCAAGCTCGATTTCGGACGGCGCTGCTGCGTTGGTGCTGGCGCGGGAATCGACTGCCAGGAAGCTGGGTGTGCAGCCACTCGCCCGAATCGTTGGCCACGCAACACATGCACAAGCACCGGCGGAGTTCACCACCGCTCCGGTAGGGGCCATCCAAAAGCTGCTTGGTCAGACCGGCTGGTCGACCGCAGATGTCGGTTTGTGGGAAATCAACGAGGCGTTCGCTGTAGTCACGATGGCGGCGATTCATGACCTGCGCTTGGACCCTGAGACCGTCAACGTTCATGGTGGAGCGTGCGCTCTTGGGCATCCCATCGGTGCGTCTGGCGCACGGATCCTTGTGACACTTCTTGGCGCCCTCAGGAAGGCGGAAAAGAAGCGTGGCGTGGCAAGCCTTTGCATCGGCGGCGGTGAGGCAACGGCGGTTGCGGTCGAGCTGTTGTAAGGAAAGGCCATCTGCCTCGCATTCGACGCGAGGCAGGTGGCGTCGTGAAGTTGTTGGTCGGAGCCAAATGTGAGTGAAGTGGTTTTGCGAAAGACAATCGACCGGGTCGGTTTCATTCAGATCAACCGCCCGGAAGCGCTGAATGCGCTCAATGACGATGTCATGGACGGAATTGGTGCTGCTGTTGATGCGTACGAGCGGGACGACAACATCGGATGCATCGTCCTGACCGGCAATGAGCGCGCGTTTGCAGCGGGTGCGGATGTTGCGCACATGAAGGATTTCGATTTCCAGAAGGTCTACAAAGGCAACTTCATCTCGAGAAATTGGGAGAAGGTTCGGGAGGCGAGAAAACCAGTTTTGGCCGCGGTGTCGGGTTACGCGTTGGGTGGCGGATGCGAATTGGCGATGATGTGCGATCTGATCTTTGCCTCGGATGCGGCACGGTTCGGACAGCCCGAAATCAAGATTGGAACGATGCCTGGTGCTGGCGGAACGCAACGCCTGCCACGGCTTGTCGGCAAAGCCAAGGCAATGGACCTGTGTCTGACCTCGCGCATGGTTGATGCGGCCGAGGCTGAGCGTTGGGGCATTGTCTCGCGGGTCTATCCCTGCGATCGACTACTCGACGAAACGCTGGAAGCTGCCAAGCTGATTGCCAATTACTCGTTACCTGTAGTCATGATGATCAAGGAATCGATCAATCGGGCATACGAGGCATCTTTGGCTGAGGGCCTGCTCTTCGAGCGCCGCGCCTTTCATTCCACGTTTGGACTTGATGACCAGAAGGAAGGGATGTCCGCCTTCCTGTCGAAACGGCAACCAACGTTCAAGCACCGCTGACAGCGGGTAAATGCTTAAGGTGTCGAGACCACAGAGCGGGCGGCATTCCAGAACGAAAACGACTGCCAGCTTGAACAAGGTTTTCTGTACATCAAGGAGTGGCCCAACCTGAATATGGCAGGGCTACTCCAACATCTTCGACTGAATACGGCTCGAAATTTCCAATCGTCTTGCGCAAGACAATCCTGAGCAGGCCCGATCGGTATGGTCGTCATCGAGGTGCTTCGCCGCCATGCTCGTCAGTGACGACGTACCTCGCAGGACTATTTACTTGAACGAAAGCGACTCGTGGACAACTAGAAGTCCCGGCGTCTGCTAGGAGACAACGTCATGAAGTTCACCAAAGTCAGGCCGCAATGGCTTGCACCCACTGTGGCAACGCTATCGGCCTTGCTCGTCGTTGGTTGTGGAGGAGGCAGCGACTCTGTCGTAGCCGATGCCACGCCCCAGTTGACGCCAGCGCAGCAGTGCGCGGCGCTTCAAGGTTCAGCCGTACCAGCCTCCGCGATTGGTTTGCCAACGACTGGCGCCACGATCGCGTCGGCGACGCTCATTGCTGCGACGGCGTCGGGCAATACAAATGGCGAGTTCTGCAAGGTCTTGGGGGGGATTCATCCCGTGGACCCGGCCGCGCCGGACATCAAGTTCGAAGTTGATTTGCCGTCCACTTGGAACGGGAAATCTGTTCACTTCGGTGGTGGTGGGCTTGACGGGTCTGTCCCGGCCACAACAGGCTTCACAAAAACCGGCCTCACATCCTATGGCGAACCGAAGGGGGTTCTGACTCCGCTGGCGCGCGGATATGTGACGCTTGGCAGCGATAGCGGGCATGAAGGAAGCTTTGGGGATGGCCGGTTCGCTCAGAACGATGAGGCGTTGGCGAACTATGCCGGCGACCACATCAAGAAAACGCATGATGTCGCTCTGTTTTTAACCAAGCAGCGCTACGGGGCGACGTTCGCGCATAGCTACTACATTGGTGGCTCTGGCGGCGGTCGCCAGGCGCTTATCGCTGCGCAGAAGTACGCCTCAGACTACGATGGCATCATTTCGACGTATCCCGCGTCCGGGATCATGGGGCTGGCCTTCCAAATGGGGCGCATCTCTCAGGCGTCACTTGCCCGAGGCGGCTTCATCAACGCAAACAAGGCCGCTATGCTCAAGAAGGCTGTGATGTCGGCCTGTGACAGTTTGGACGGCGCGACAGACGGCCTGATCAGCAATCCGAGTCCTTGTACGTTCGATCCGGCGACTGTGCGATGCCCGGGGGGCGCCGACACGGGCGACACTTGCCTGTCTGACGCCCAGATCAGCACTGTCAATACCATGGCCACGCCGCTGAAGACGAACTTTGATTTCGCAAACGGTATTCACAGCATTCCGGGTTACAACATCCTCGCAGGCACCGATTTCTGGAGTGGCTTCTTGTTACCGCTGGGGGACTCTCCAGCAGACGCCGTACTGGACCCTGGGACAAATGCAACTGCACAATGGTCGTTCTTCTATGCCTTCCCGAATAGCCTCGTGCGATACGCTATTGCAAGGGATCCCTCGCTCGATTTGATGTCCTTCAACTTCACGGATCCAGGGTTGCTCACCGCTAGGACACAGACGGTGAGTCAAATGATGGACTCCACGACTGTCAACCTGGACAACTTCAAGAACCGAGGTGGGAAGGTGATCCTTCAGCACGGGCAATCCGACCAGTTCATTCCGGCTCAAATGTCGATTGACTACTACAACCGATTGCTGGCGAACTATGGGCAGAATGCGTTGTCGTCATTCCTCAAGTTCTATCTGGTTCCCGGTGCCGCACATGGCACGGGCGGGCAGTTTGAGGCGGCATATGATGGGCTGACTGCTTTGGACAACTGGGTCACGAAAGGCACGGCTCCGCAAAATCTCGTCGTTACCGACTTGAACCCGCCCACTGCGGGACGCACTCGGCCTCTGTGCGAGTACCCCAAGTGGCCAAAGTACGTCAGCGGGGACGTGAACGCCGCATCAAGCTATACGTGCTCCAATTGATCCACTGCCTGTGACAATATTGTCACAGGCGGATCAAGTCACTTCACAACTCCAGTCCTCTTGTGCTGCCGGCCGAAAACACGAGGCCGGCAGCACATCCGCTAAGGGCAAGAGGCTTGTAGAGGTAGTCGGCGCGACAGAAATCCTTGCGGAAGGCGAGGTCGGGGGTTGAGATCGTCCTCCGCTAGCCGGTAGAGACGGTCGATTCCTGAAGGAAGCGACTACACAGTCGGAATCCTATAGGCGGGCGCCTGTAAGCCTGAAACCCCTCGCAGACAAAAGGTGATGATGGCCGAGCCGTGGGCGGCTGCCTGGACAGCATCGGCTGTAGCGTTGTTGGTGAGCGGTGCCACCAGGCCTTCGAAAAGGCAGCCGACTATGCAGTCTGCCGATGCGGCGGCATCCTGTGCAGGGAACTCGCCATTCGCCATACCCTGCTCAATGATCGTCTTGAATACCCTGGCCAGTGCTCGGTGATAAGTGAGCCGGGCAGCCTCGACATCTGGCTCAACAGGTTCAGCGACTAGGGCGTAGGCTAAGCGTTGGCCTCGCAAAGCGCGACTCGCGAACGTCCATGCGGCCGCACCAAGACGTTCTAGTGCGGTCCCATCACGCATGGCGATACCAGCTACGACGTCGACTTCCCGTTGCGCCGTCGTTTTCACGAGTTCGACCAACAACTCGGTCTTGGACGGAAAGTAGCGGTACAACGTGCCGATCGCGATGCCTGCAGCCTCGGCAATCAACGACATCTGGGCTTCTCGGAACCCAGATTCCGCCACCAAATCTCGTGCGGCTTGGAGGATCAACGGATGTTTGTCGGCACCCCGCCGGCGAATCCGAATGCGCGGAGGGCTATGTGGAATTTCCATTTCAGTTATGCCTGCTTTTCGACGAGAAATTGTGCAGTACACCGCTCACCTTTATGGTGGCCATTATAGCGCTCTCCGTACAAACACCTAGCCTTGTTTCCCTTGACAGTATCCCTTTCGGGCCATAGTCTAAAGTGAATCCAGATTTCACTTAACGGAACGTCGAATCCCACTTGATCCCGACAGCTTCCCAGGTCGGAGGTCTGCCAAGGATCTGGAAGACTGGAGTTCTGCACAGCGCTTGCCACATGCCAGCGGTATCAAGTCGGCGACGGGTGCTCAGCGCAAACAGGTGATCATGCAACTGCGCAATACTGGCTCCAAATGATGAACCACGTGAATGGCATGCAAGCCAAGCGAGCGGAACCGATGCGAGTTTCGCCCGTCGCCCTCTCGAAATCCAGCAGCTTGGTCGACTCCACCTTGCAGAATCGCAATGATGGTTTTTGCAAGCCTGGCCATCCAAGTCTGGAGGCGTTTCTTTTGCAGGCGCCCTGGTGCTCGAATCTGACCTCTGAGCAGAAGACTCGAGTTATGCGTGATAGCTTTGACCGATCCTACGATGCTGGTGCTGTTGCGTGCCATCGAGGGGATCCTGCCGACCACTGGCTTGCGGTGATGGAAGGGATCGTGAAGGTCGATACCGCCTCGAGAGAGGGGCGGGTTATCACATTTGCGGGCGTTCCTGCCGGCTCGTGGTTCGGTGAGGGTGTTGTGCTGAAAGACGAGCCACGGCCCTATTCTGTTGTTGCGATCCGGGATAGTCGCCTAGCATTCGTACCCAAGTCGACATTCCTTTGGCTCCTTGAGCAGAGCCACTCGTTCAGCAGATACGTGATCGACCAACTCAACGCTCGATGCGGCTACTACGTTGGACTGGTGCACAACCTTCGGCTGCATGAAGCATCTGCGCGGGTGGCATTCTGTTTGGCAGAGCTTTTCAATCAGCAGCTCTATCCAGCCACGGACAAGACGTTGGGCTTCTCCCAGGAGGAAATTGGGAGGCTTTGCGGGCTTTCAAGGCAGAACACGAATCGGGCCATCCGCGAACTGGAAGATGCAGGGTTAGTGGTTGCTGAGTATGGGTCGATTCAGATACTGGATTTGGCGGCATTGCGTAGATTCGCACACTCCGGGGATTGAAGAGGCGCAACTGTTATCGGGTCCGCACGCTGATGCGCGAGGCGGATTTGCGCGCGCGATGGAAGACGTCCAACGCAAAGTCCTTGTGCCCGCAGCGCATGCTCATGCCACCGACAACGATCGGTCGACGCCCGCCCACAAAGGGCACATTCGGATCGACGGGTCGCTGCAGCCCCTCCTGGAGGAGTTCCTTCGAGTGGAAGGCGTATTCCGGGTACCGCTCTGGCAGCAGCCAGAATCCCGGCTCGGGCACCCAAAGCGCCTCCATGGCCGGGCTTGGCCGGATGAAGGACGCGCCCCAGGCATGAGGGGTTGCGGCTCCAGTCGGGTGGGCGGCAGCGGCAGGGCAAGACCACGGTCTGCGGGCTCGGTCTCAATGCGGAGAAGCCATAGTGCACGGTAGTCCAGCCAATTTCGGTTTCCTACTCTAGAAAGAGTTAGCAGCCCCGTGCCGACTTTCTATAGCTCTTGCGACGTCGAACCACTCCCGGATCGCGTCGGCCACAACGCTTGGATCGCAAGTGGCGGCATCCGGAACGCATGCCAGAATGAGACCTTCGACGTCAAATATCCCTTCCGCCCGTGCCCGCCAGGCATCGCGGTCGCGGGCTCGGATAGCGAGGTGCAGGTCTCGGATCGGGATGAAACGCATGGCTCAGGCTGGAAATGGTGGTGTCTCGTATTGGGACGTCCGCTCCCCGATTTCTTGACCCATCTACTGCTTACGTCAACCAAAAGGCGACGGTGAACCGGACCGTCAGGTTCTGGCTCAGCGTCACGGGATTTCACGCCGTTCCGGCTAATTCCGGATTTCCAGTCCAGCAAAAGGCACGTAGTCCGGCTAATTCCGGTTTCCTACACTGTAGTATCCGAGCCGAGTTTGACGAGGTGGGAACGCATTAGACTCAGTGAACTCTCATCGCGGCTCAACGTGATCGCCGCGAATGCAGTGAGCCTCCCTCAACCGCGTTCGGTTCATTCTCCTCGATGTTGGAAGGTCCGTTGCCAAGGCGGAGCGGCCGTTCAAGTGTCCACGCGCGTACGCCGGCGAGTGTCGGAAACTGGCCGGGAAGGGACCTCCGCCCGCTGCAACCCAGTCGTCCCTTCCCGACCCTTCTCGGTCATTTGACGCCGCGGCGTCGAATGACCGCCATAGGAAAGCGCCCTTAGCGTTGCATCAACGGGTTCCAGCAATGAGCGGCGCTGAATGGCAAACGGCGTGAGAGCCGACTGGTCTCGCGCCGTTTGCATCTTTCTTACCCGCCAAAGCGTGCAACCAACGTGCAATGCTGAATCAATAGCCGGCCGCCAGCCCGGTGTTGCGGCGCGGGTCGTTGGCGCCATAGAAGCGGTTGTTGCCGACCGGCTTGCCACTGAGCGCCGGTGCGCCGACGATGATCGTCGCCAGGTGGTTGGCCGGCTGTGGCGGGCCGAAGCGATGCCCCATGTCCTCCAGGATCTTGCGCGTATCCGGGGACAAAGCGTAGTCCTCCACATTGGTCAGGTCCGGCAGCCATTGCTGATGAAAGCGCGGCATGTCCACGGCTTCCTGCACATTCATGTTGTAGTCGATGGCGTTGATCATGGTCAGCAGTACAGCCGTGATGATACGACTGCCGCCTGGCGTGCCCACCACCATCACCGGCTTGCCGTCCTTGGTAACGATGGTCGGACTCATTGAGGACAGCGGGCGCTTGCCTGGGGCAATGGAGTTGGCCTCGCCCTGGACAAGGCCATACAGGTTCGGCACGCCGACCTTGGCGGTAAAGTCGTCCATCTCATCGTTCAGGACCACGCCTGTCGTGGCCGCAGTGACCTTCGCGCCAAACCAGTCGTTGAGCGTGTACGTGACGGAAACGGCGTTGCCATCCTTGTCGGCAATCGAGTAATGCGTGGTGTTGCTGCCTTCATGCGGCTCCACGCCGGGCTTGATGTCCTTCGAAACGCCCGCCTTCTTCGGGTCGATTGCCGCGCGAATCTTGGCGGCGTAGTTCTTGTCCAAGAGGCGGTCCAGCGGGTTTTTCACGAAGTCCGGATCGCCCAGGTAGCTGTTGCGATCGACATAGACGTGGCGCATGGCTTCGATCTGGTAGTGCACGGCCTGCGCGGAGTGGTAGCCCAGGTCCTTGAGCGGGTAGCCTTCCATAATGTTCAACATCTCGCAGATTACCACGCCGCCCGAGCTTGGCGGGGGTGCCGACACGACGTGATAGCCGCGATAGTCGCATTCGACCGGCGCCAGCTCGCGCGTCTTGTAGGCGTCAAGATCTGCCTGCGTGATCAGGCCCTTCCCAGCCTGGCTGGAGGCAACGATTGCCTTCCCCACCCAGCCTTGGTAGAAGCCTTCGGTTCCCCCGTTACTGATCGCGCGCAGCGTCTTGGCCAGGTCGCGTTGAACGAGCTTCTGGCCCACCTGGAACGGTTGCCCCTTGTTCAGGAAGATTGCGCCGGAGGCAGGGTCTTCCTGAAAGTCCTTGGTTGCGGTGAGCAGCATATCCACGTCGCCCTGCTCGAGCGTAAAGCCGTTCTCAGCGAACTTGACGGCAGGGGCAATCAGGTCCGCGCGCTTCATCGTTCCATACTTCCGGCGAGCGTACTCCATGCCGGACACGGTGCCGGGCACGCCCACGGCCAGATGTCCCTTGGTGGAGGCGCCCTTGATCACGTTGCCGTCTTTGTCCAGGTACATGTTCGCGGTGGCACCCTTTGGCGCAACCTCCCGGAAGTCAAGGAATGTCTTGCGGCCGTCGGCCAGTTGGATGGTCATGAATCCGCCACCACCCAGGTTGCCCGCGGCCGGATACACCACGGCCAGCGCGTAACCCACCGCCACGGCGGCGTCGACAGCGTTGCCACCGCGCTTGAGCACATCGACTCCAACCCTGGTAGCCAGGTGCTGCGCGGTGACGACCATGCCGTTCTCGGCGGCGACCGGCGCCACGGAAGCCGCGTACGACGATGGCGCGAAGCTCGTCGTCAGACAAAGGGATGCAATCGCGGTGAACCACCGCAATCCTGATTTCGGATTCATGGAGTCTCCTGATGAATGCTGCGTAAGCGAGCCCTGCTAACGACATCGCACAAGACGCAATGAATAACCTTGCCTATGGTTTGGTTTTGGCAAGTATGAGAAGCACCGGGCGCAACACGGCACCCGGATATCTTTCGCGGCGCTTGTGGCGCACAATCTTCTCATAAAGGTTCCCTCCGCTCCAAGGGGAGAGATTCGGTTCGACATCTGATGATGTTGGCCTGGCCGGCCCTCAGTCGAACTGCATCGCCAACCGTTCCAACGATCGGCGCAGTAACGGATTACTTGGCTGCACCGATCTGTTTGAACGCATCGAACTTCGAATCGACGGGGGCGCATATACCTGAGTGCTTCTTCGACAAGCGGCTCGCATGCCGAATAATCCGATCCGATGCTGTCATTGTGTGCCCGCCGGAAGTTCACCGCTTCAACGCGGCCACCCCAGCGATCCACTGTCGCAGTCATGCCGCGCAGCACAGGTCGAGGAAAGCGCCAAGCACCAAGGCTAGGGGCTATCGACGTTGGGCCTGATGCCGGGAAGAAGGTGCGGAGCAGACGTCCGAATGTCCGAATGACGGTGCAGGCGAACGACGCTTCATGGCCGATCTCGGCCGCCCGACTCATCCACGTAACATACCGCAGTCCGGCCGCCCACCCTGGCAGCCACACTGCCATCCCATCCCACAATTCGGCGACGAGCCTTTTCTTTTCGGTGGCCTGCCTGCGGCGACAAGCAATTACCTGTCGTTGGGGGGTGCAAAAGAACATCCGTCCTGATAATATTCCAGCACTTTCCGCGTCTCCGACGCATCGAATCCTCGCTTAGCATCCGCCAGGCGTCTCGTCACCCACAGGGGCATTGTCCCTTGTGGCTGTGCTCCTATTTTTTTGGAGCACACTCGTGATTCAAATCATCCAGATTGACCCGCGGCAGCTCAAGGCCATCGCCTTGCTCGCGCCCAAGACCGACCAACGGTATTGGCTCAATGGCGTCTTTGTCGAAGCGACTTCGACTGAAACACGCCTGGTTGCGATGGACGGGAAGCGCATGGGCGTTTCCTTTCCGCGAAAGCCAACCAGCTAGCCGGCGCCATCCAAGCCAGCGCAATCCTTCCCCACGACGCACTAGATTTTGTAAGGCCGAGTCGCGGCAGGTTTGCGCAACTGGAGCTTCGCATCGACCCCGCCGTTCCGCGATGGGCCGAGCTTACCCACGGGGGTACCTCGTTCAAGTTCCTCACGATAGACGCCGGGTACCCGATTTACCGTCGAGCCCTGGGACCGCATCGTGGCAGCGGAGAGGCTGGGCAGTATGACCCTCGTCACCTGCACGACTTCCATCGCGTCCTGGAGGCGATGGAAGGAAAGCTGCCTCCTGACCGAAATGGTGTCTACCTACACCACAACGGCAACGACAACACGCGCGTCAGCATTAACGGGCGCGAGGATTTCGTTGGCACTGTACGACCGCGGGCATTGGAAGGCCCGGCTCATCTGCCGTGGCCCGATTCTCCATCGGTCGTTTAACCCTTTCCCACCAAACGATATCTGACCAAACATGAACTTTATGTCTATCTTTTCGCCTCCCAACAAGAAGGGAGAACCCGCGCGCCGAATCTTTACCAACGGCCTCCTGTGGTTCGCTTTCGGTGCTGTAGTTTGCTTCACAGCGGATAAGTCATTGTTACCAGCCAGGGCCATCGACAAGTACTACGACGTCGGGCTGTTCTGGTACCAGGTAGCTGCCGCCATTGTGGTATTGACCATCTTTGCGGTTATCCGTCGTAAGGCCAGGACCGACGCCGAGGCGGAGAACGCTCGGTACTACGCTGAGCTTACGTTCGACGAACTGGGCGGTATCCTGATTAACTTCGGCTCCCTGGCATTTGTGACGGCATGGGTGTCGCATGACTGGAGTCCCTTGTTCGCTACAGTCTTGAACTACGTCATCGGGTACTTCCTGATTCGAAAGTCGTAAGCTGACCTGAGCAAAGTCGAAGCCAGGCACCCGGTCAGGCTTTTTCACCCGCAGGGGCACCGTCCCTTGTGACAGTGCCCCCCTTTTTTGGCGCACACACGTGAATAGTCTCCCCATCAAAATATTTAGGAACATCGAGACCGGTGAGCTCGTCGAGCCCATCAAGGTATCTGTACGAGGCAGGAACATTTCCTGGCTTGGGTTTCAGCGCAAGTTTTCCCCCGCCGATCCGCCGCCGTTCAGACCTATGAAGGTCACTGGCGACTGGCTGCCACCGGAAGTCGTCATTGACGCATTCTCGAACGGGCAGCTGTGGAATGGCTGGCTCATCCCATTCTTTACCCTGGAGGCTGCACTCGCCCTGCGCGAGCACATGCCAGAGCTTTACTACAGCGAGGCGACAGACCAGTTTTGCCTGCAAGGCGACGATCCGCAGTGGTGCGGCGCCACGGACCTGACCATCGACGGAAAGGTCGTGAAGTGCTACGCCATCGGCGATAGTTACTGCTGGAAGCGTGCGGACCTGTAGTGCACGCGCTTTCGTTCGATCCGGCCGCATGACGCGTTCCGGGTTCATTCCATCCCGTAGGGGCACGGCCTCTTACGGGCGTGCTCCGTCAACACTTACAGGAGCAATCCATACCGCAAATCACCCTTTCCCGCGCGGAAGTCCAATCTCTCGTTACCTTCAGCGAAGAGGTGAACACGCAGCGCTTCTTCATTGCCAAAGATCACGGCGCGTATATCGGGTGCAGCGTTGGGCCTGCGCCCTCGCAGAAACGTCTGTTTCTTTAAGGGCTGCAATCCGGCCGTCGACAAGGACTTTTACGAGAACGCGAGGCGCGCTTTCGGCGGCGACGACTTTGGCGAGCACTTTCCCGTCGCTGACCTCGTTAAGATGCTCGCCGAGCCGGCCTGCATGAAGGTGCGCGTGACCGTCACGCGCAGCAGTATTCGCATTGACGGGCTGACCATAAGTTTGGGTCCATCGTCGCGCCAGCTGGCTCGAATGGACTCCCCAAACGCTGGCTTGCCTGATAACATAGCTGCACCTACCGCGTCTCCGACGCATCGACCCCCGCCGACTATTCAGTTGGCACAGTATTTTCCCCCCGACGGGCCATCCTGCCCGTACGCATGTTGGCCTTTTTCGTTCTGCGAGGCCATCATGTTCAAAGCGTTTCCGATTTTCGTTGTTTTGTGTGCCCTGGTTACCGGTTGCGCCGCTCAGCAAAGCTCGCCCAATGTCTATCGCGGGTCCGAAGCTTTGCGGACTGGCGCAGCCGAACAGGTAACTGTCCTCCGAGTGCGGCCAGTTAGCATCGTCGGCAATGACGGCCCCGTATCGGCCAGCAGTGGTATGCCTGGCGTCGCCGGCGCGGTAGTCGGCGCAATTTTGGGCGCCTACGTGATCGGCAATGGCAACGGCCGCTATCTGGCTGTTGCGATGTCCGGCACGGTTTCCGGTGTCGTTGCCCAGGTGGCAGAGGATCGGTTCAGCCGGCGGGATGGCGTGGAGGTCATTGTCCGTACGGACAATGGCCGCCAGCTTGCCGTCACGCAGGATGCCGACCAACAGTTCGTGTCTGGTGAACGCCTCTACCTGGTTTCGGGTGGTAGCGGATACCGGTTGACGCGCTAATCCATCGAGTCACGAGAGTAGCCCCGCGGGCCGCTCTCGCTTCACAAGCCCGAAAGGGCTTGCCCAACCCATATCAAGGGTTCGGCAAGCCTTTTTTGACTGCGTCTTCGACGCATCGAACCATCGTCTGGCAAATCCAGACCCTTCCATCGCATTCGCGGGACGCCTCCCGCGAAGTGGGAGCGCTCCGCATTTCGGAGATCCCCATGCTTGATTCCACACTGTCTGTTCCTCAGTCCGTTACTGTGAGACGTCCCAGGGTCGCAGCTATCGATACGACCGGCCTCACGGTCGAGCAAGTCGAACTCCAGCTGTACACCATGCTGCGCGGCATGGAGCTGGAGCCCGAATGGATTACCGCCACCAATCGCTATCGCGACGATGAGCGCATCCACGGTTTGCGTGCGGACGCGCCGTGGCCGGAACTTGGCGCCCGCGATCGCATTGCTGTTTCCGTCTTCCGCGGATCGTCGGAGGGCTGGACCGTGAACGTCGATCAGATCCATCTCACGCAGGATGCCTCCGGTCCGCACTGGGCAGTACGGAAACTGCTCTGCGCGAAGGTATTCGGTCGTGACCTGGCGTTCTCGATCGCCCGGGTGATTTCGGAAGCCCTGGACCTAGTCTGAGGGGTAGGGCGCCCAAGGGGGGCGCCCGGCGTCCCCATACAAGAGCGCTTGCGGAAACGTATGACCGCTTCGGCAAACTCTTTTGATCGCGTCTCCGACGCATCGAACCACGTCTGGCCTGTCCAGACCTTACCCATTGCGGGACACCGTCCCGCTGGGGATGGCTGTCCCGTTTCACCAGAGACTGCCATGAAGATCCCCAAATCCTTTACCCAACCGCACGCCCCCGGCAATGCCACAGCCTGCGCCTCCCTCAAACGTGATGCCTCCCGTGTCATCCGCCGCCTGGCGAACGACCTCGGGTTGCGTCCCCGCGAGTTCACCGTCCGCGAACGCCGTCAGCGCCGCCAGCGGGCCGATGTCTATGCCTTGCATACCGATACGCTGTACGTGCAGATTGCCCACGCGCCGCAGCAATCCGCTGCCCGCATGAGCTTTCGCACGTGTCGCGGCCGCGACGACTATACGGGTGGCCGCGACAACGCGGTTTGCCTGCAGTCGATCGGCTCGCCCGAAGGCTATGCCTCGCTCGTTGCTACGCTGCGCGTGGTCGCGGGCCGGCGCGGTTGAGGGGACTGACCATGACACGTATTGCCAAGGTCATCCTCAAATCCACCAGCGGCGACGAGTACTCGTGCTCAGTACACTATGAGCCAGACGCCGACGTTGTCACACTACCGGTGCGTCTGGACAACCTTGTCGATGCCTCCATTGCGATGGGTGAGCGTCACGTCCTTTTGCTGCTAGAAGACGGTTATCAGTTTCCGCTGGTCCGCATGGAACCGGCGGTCTACAACGTGGATCGGTCCAAGGCGGCGAAACGCGGCTGGATGGACGAAGCCAGGATGGCCGTTGCGGCTCCGACCAAGGACCAACGGTTGCAGTATGGGCGCTTCGCTCATACGCTCTCCGCTGCCGCAATCCTTGGCTTGGCTGGCTACCTTACCAGCCGGCCGGGATGGAACCTGACCGCCGTCGCAAATGGCGCAAGCCTGTTCGGCATCGCCGTTGTATTATTCGCTGTAGGAGCAGTCCTCTCGAAAGGAGAAAAGTGATGTTTGGTCCTCCTCTTTTGGTTCTTGCGTTGCTGTTTTCGGCCTACTTGCTGTGGGCAGACCGTAACGGGCGTCGCGTCCATAAGGACTGAACGCCAACCCACTGTCTTATTTCGCCCGGCAATGCCGGGCCATCAAACTGACGCACCTCTCGAGGTGCGTTTTTTTTCGTCTACCACGCGGGGCGCGTCCCTGTGGGGCAGTTCCACGACCTCCGGAGTTACCCCAACCATGATCGACCGTATTTACGGCGCTGGCCTGGCCAGCCACCCTCCCGGTGTTCGCCTTAACGTCCAGTTGTATTCGACCAACTATCGCGCTGCGCTCACCCTCAGGTGCGCCGATGACGGCATGCCGTATGGCACGCTGACCACCAACCTACCCGAAGTCGAACTGGCCACTGACGAGTTTGTCGTCTCTGCTGGCTGGAACCTGCCACGGGATTTGGCAGCCAGCTTCCTGGAAGCCTGCTTGTTCGCCGAGGCACTCCATGTTCCCTACGGTGACGGCTTCGCTTCAGTCTGGCGGATCCTGTCACAAGAATTGCTCGATGCCATCGCAACCGCGCGAACGGAGGCCACGGCACGGCCCCGCCGCCGAGTCGCCGCTTGAATCGAAGCATCCCAGTATTCCTCTCTCACCCACACGGGGCAACGCCCCATGTGGGGCTTGCTTCGTGCTTAGGAGCAAGTCTGATGTACGTGATTACCTTTGACACGGGGCGGGTTGAATCCCGCACCACACTGGCCGGCGTGCTGGCCTTCTTCAACTGCGACGACGACCTGCGCCGACGCACACCGGTGGAGTCCGTGCGACTACGCCATATCGCCCGCGGCGACATCCCACTTATCCGGCTGGCAAGGGGCAACTTTGCTGTCCGACCCAAGGGTTCGATGCGGGAGATCCTCGACACCATCATCGGTGAAGTGGACCGGTTCATCCTTCGCCCGGACGGGAAAGTGCTTAGGCCTTTCGAGGTAAGCCGCGACGCCTGGGAAGCAGCAGTGGCCGCTGGTCGCCTTGGCTATTTCCCGGAGGAGGCGCTCGCGCCGGAATGCTGTGACCAGGGCACGCTGTTCGCAGATCCTGATGCAGCATTCGTCGACCCCGCCTGCTACGTGGAGCAGCAATTTCGTGCTCGTTTCGGTTTCGGCACGAACGGGCCCGAGTACTCACCCGGCGCCGGGATCAATTCGCGCCACGAGGTCCATGTTGCATACGCGCTGCAACGAGGTGAGAAAGTTCGCGATTGCGTCCTCAATGCCTATCGAGACAGCCCGGAAATCGGCAAGTACGATCTGCTTTGGCTGAAGGATCTGATTGCCGTGCCGGCCCTACGCGGGGCGTTGCCAGCCGACATGCTGCAGGCGCTTTGTGGGGTCATGCGGCATGACAACCTGGCGATCACTGCTCACAATGCCGCTCGCCTCGTTGCATTGGTTAAGCCGCTGCCGGCCGACCGCGCCCGAATCGCTGTGGATGACGCGCTCTTCGCGGCCGGGATCGTCCCTCCGCCTTCGTTGCCGACCATCGCCCCGCCTACCGGGGAGAACGCGGCGCCAGTCTCACCGCTTGCTGCACGCTTGCAATCCCTCATCGCCCAGCATCGCTATGCGGAGAGGACGGCGCGTGCGCACGAAGAGCAGGCTAAGGGAGTGCTGTCCGAACGCATGCTTCAGCGCGAACTTCGCCTTGCCACGGTCGAGCGGGGCACCACCAGCTACTCGTGGCCCAACCGGCTGGCGCTCGCGGTCATGGAGCGCAACGTGGCGCAACTGCTTGAAGCGCTGGATAGTCCAAGCGATCAGAACGCACTATCCAAGCGGGCCATTCGCGAGGAGCTGGGTGTGGTATTGACCGGCGTGCCGGCGGCTACGCGTCGACGGCGGATCTTTGAACTGTGCGGCTTCTCCGAGGCCGAGCAGCGTCAATGGGACATCGAGGCAGCGGCCGCGCAGACTGCGCTTCGCCAATCCCGCGATGTTAAGAGCGCCCGCGAGCAAGCGGAGGCTGCAAGTTGGCGCTTGCCGGAAGGGCGGGTTCTGAACGGCCGCGAATATGTGGACATGTGCATTGACGAAGGCTTCCGCCAGATCAAGCACTATCCGCGCGGCAGCGCTCGGGTCTATTACATTGAAGATCCGCAGCGCCGCCTGGCGCGCAAGCTGCGAGCTAAGGATGGCACCCTAGCCTATGCGCGAGCGCGGCTGGCCGAATACGGGCCAGCATTAGCGATGGCCGCCTGATTCGTTTGACTCTCCCCCGGGCCCAAGTGCCGGGGGAAGTTCTATCTCAAGAGCGATAGCAAATTCGTCGTCTATTGCCGTACTGCCTTCGCGATATTGGCTGTAAGCTTGTCGTTAGAGCGTTGTTCGCACTGGTACGGATCAGTCCAAACAGCGTTTTACCCGCGTCTCTGACGCATCGACCTCTGCCAGTCACGCTGGCGCATTCATTGAAACTTCCCACAGGGACACCTTCCCTGTGGGCAAGGTGGCTTTGTGGGACTCGCCTTTATAGGAATCCCCATGAAAGTCAATCCTTCCCAACTGCACACCCTGCTCGCGGCCTTCATTCCCGCACGCCTGCCCGTCCTTATCACTGGGGCGCCCGGCATCGGCAAGAGCGATATCGTCGATAGCGCAGCCAAGGCTGCCCGTCACGACCTGCTGATCTCCCACCCCGTGGTGGAAGATCCGACCGACTCCAAGGGCCTGCCGTTTCCGGCAACGGACGGTGCGGGTGCCAAGTTCCTGCCGTTCGGGGATCTGGCCACCGCACTGAACAGCACACGCCCGTTGGTCTGGTTCATTGACGATCTCGGACAGGCCTCGCCGGCAGTCCAGGCCGCCAAGATGCAACTGCTGCTCGCACGGCGCATCGGTGAACACGTCCTGCCGGACCACGTCACCTTCGTGGCGGCCACCAACCGTCGCAGCGACAACGCGGCGGTCTCCAACATCCTTGATCCGTTGAAATCCCGCTTCAGTACCATCGTGGAGCTGGAACCGACGATCGAGGACTGGACGCGGTGGGCCGTCACGAACAACGTGCCGCCGGTGCTCATCGCCTTCCTGCGCTTCCGCCCCGATCTGCTGCTCTCGTCGGAGCGCAGCAAGGAGGTGGAGAACCTGCCTTCGCCGCGAGGCTGGGGGCACGTGGCGCGTCAACTGCCGCTGGTACCGCCGGGGATGGAAATCGTCGCCACGGCCGGCGCGGTGGGCGAGGGCGCAGCCCTCGAGTTCGAGTCGTTCCGCCAGATCTATCGCGAGTTGCCCAGCGTGGATTCGGTGCTGGCCGCCCCGGAATCCGCCAGGATTCCTGACAAGGTGGCCGCGCAGTACGCCATCTGCTCGGCGCTCGCCGCCGTTTCCAACGAGAACAACTTCGATCGTGTGATGGTGTACGCCAATCGCCTATTCGAAGCCCATCTCGGCGAATTCGCCGTGATGCTCGCCACCGATGCAGCACGCCGCGACGCGCGGATCTGCGCTACTCCAGCGTGGATTAATGCGCAGGGCGGCAAGCTCGGTGAGTTGCTGCTCGGCAACTGATCCCGTTTTCATTCATTTCTTCATCCCATGACGGCGAGCCAACAGGCTCGCCGCTTTTCATTGCAGCCGTATCCATCCCATTTCCAGGAATCATCATGAACATTCAAGACATTACCAAGCGCGTTATGCTCGCCACCTTCAACACGTCGGTCTGGCGTGCGCGCCGCTTCGACACCCGCGCCACGCAGGAAGTCGAGTCCAACCACGACACCAAAGACATTGGCCGCTTCAACAAGAAGCTGCTGACCGAGGGTGCCACGTCGTACAAGGAAGTGTGCGCGGTCGCAAACCGTGCCCGCGCCTACTTCGATGCCCACAGCCTGGACTACGATCAGTTGGGCGTACGCCTGCTGCCCACTGACATGTATATGGAGGTGGCTGACCGCCAGCGCGTGTTTCAGGACGAGTTCAACGCCACGACCGCGGTGTTTCTCGCCGACTATCCGCGCCTGAAGGAAGAGGCTCGCGTTGCGCTGAATGGCCTGTTCGACGACGCGGACTATCCGACGCAAGCGGAACTGGCCAAGAAGTTCGGTATGCGCCTGGCAGTCCTGCCGTTTCCAGACGCGAGCCAGTTCGACATTGCGCTGCCGGCCAACGTCCTGGACGGGCTCAAGGCGGATATCGACCAGCGTGTGCTCGGGGCGGTGAAGACCGCCAACGACGACCTGGTGGGCCGCCTCTTCGAGGCCGTGCAGCACTTCGCCAACCGCCTGTATGGGGCCACGAATGTGCGGCTGGATGTTGCCGACAAGGTGCGCGAGTTGAGCGCACTGCTGCCCAAGCTGAACTTCTCCGGGGATCCGGCGCTCACGCGCATCCTGGATGAGACGCGCGAGCATCTGGCCCGTCACACCGGGGCGGACCTTCGCAATTCGAACGACCTGCGCAAGCAGGTGGCCGAAAAGGCGATGGAGATTGAGGCACAGATGGCCGCCTTCATGGGTGGCCCGCCGCCGTCGCCGGCGGCGGCTGCGCCGACCTCGTCGATGTTCGAACTGCTCACAGCGTGAGGCTAGCATGCGCGATCGAATCTCGAAGCAGCGTTCCCAGCTCATCCTGTCCCAGCCGTTCTTCGGCGCGTTGTTGATGCGCTTGCGGCTGGTCGAAGATCCGTCGTGCAAGACGTTCTGGGTGGATGGTGTATCGCTGGGGTACAACCCAGCATTCGTCGCCACCCTGAGCGATCTTGAGCTACGCGGCTGTCTTGCCCACGAGGTATTGCATCCTGCCAACGGGCATTGCTGGCGGTGCGGCGTTCGCGATCCTGACCGTTGGAATCAGGCCTGCGACTATGCGATCAATCCCTTGGTGCTAAACGCCGGCTTGCAGTTGCCGGCCGGCGCGCTGATCGACGGACGATTTCTCGGCAAGTCCGCAGAGGAAATCTATGCAATGTTGCGCCAGGAGGCATCGGAGCAACCGCAGCCAGAATCGCAACCGCAGCCACAGCAGGACGGCAACGGCAAGGCCGACGGCAATGATCCGTCCCAGCCTAACGGCCAGGACGGTAAAGGCAACGGCACGTCCGGGGATGACCCGTCGCAGGCCTCGCCAGACTTCTCGCCCGGCGAGGTTCGCCAGCAGCCGCAGGCACAACAGCAAACGCTGGCCAACGAGTGGAAGGTGGCGACGATGCAGGCGGCTAAAGCGGCACAGATGCGTGGCAAGCTGCCCGGCGAGTTGAGTGCGATGGTGGAGTCGGCCACGCGGGCGTCGGTGGACTGGCGCTCGGTGCTGCACCGCTTTGCCTTTGAGCAGACCCGGTCGGACTACAGCTGGGCCATGCCGAACCGGCGGTACACCCATATGGGCCTGTACCTGCCGGCGTTGCACGACCAGTCGGTCGGCGATGCGGTCTTTGTGCGCGACACCAGCGGTTCGGTGTTCGACGAGACGCAGCAGCAGTTCGGGGCGGAGATCGAGACGGTCTTCACCGTGCTGCAGCCGCGGCGCCTGTTCGTGCTGGACTGCGACACTCGCGTGACGCAGGTGCAGTGCTTTGAACGGGGAGAGGCCATTGAGCTGGGTCCCATCCGAGGCGGTGGCGGCACGAGTTTCCGTGCGCCGTTCGCCTGGCTAGACGAGCAGGGAATCGCTCCGGCGTTCCTGGTCTACCTGACGGACATGCACGGGAAATTCCCGCCTGCGCCGCCGGCGTATCCCACCTTATGGGCGTCGACCACGCCGCTCCACACGATTGCTCCGCCGCCATTTGGCGAGGCGGTGGAAGTTATCGTCTGAACACGCCCGGGCCACAAGCCCGGGCTTTTTTCTTTGCGGAGAGAGAATGCGGTGTTGCGCGGTGGTTGCGGCGCTCAGCTTGGGGCGCGCAGTTTCCTGCGGACTCTTTGGACTTCTCTGGCCCCCCACGTTGGAGGGGTGGCGGTCGCCACGCGGTGGCGAAAAGACGATGCGTTTCTATCGCCTTTCCGGAATTCCCAGTCCTACGCGTAGGACTGAGCATTTCAACACACCGCCTTCAAGCTGCCTGCAATGGTTGCTCGGCTGTCTCCGCACCGTCTGTCGATGCCAGTGTGGCCGGCTCCGGCGCTGCAGTGCGAGTTACGCGGCCCTCCAGGACGGCGTTGGGGCCTAGACGGATCGTCCCAGCATAGATGATGTCGCCTTTCACGCGACCATTCACGACCAGCGAGACCCTTGCCGCGACGCCACCCTCGATGGTGCCCTCAATTACCACGTACTCTCCCTCGGCCCTTCCACGAAGGATGGAGCCCGCGGCGACGTGCAGTAGTCCCTGCGTGACTGTCACGTTCCCTTCCACAAGGCCAGCGCAAGAGATTCCGTGGTCAGCTACAACGTCGCCGTGAATGCTGATACCGTAGTTAAGCAAGCTAAAAGTTAGTTGTTCCATGGGTTCCTCGCCTTCAGAACAATTTCACGTCGCCGCCTTGCGCTGACGCTGGCTTAGGCGACGTCGGGCGATCTGGGGAGGCCGGCGGCACCTTCACTGTCGTCCGCGGAAGGCTGACTGCGCTCGGACGGTGTGCCGCCCCGTCTGTGGTAGCGGCCGGCGCGAGGGCGGGCGCGGGTGGGTAGACCGGGGCCAAGTCGCTCGCCTTGATCGTCGGGCCAGTCGTTGGAGCGGTGTCTGGGACGACACCGTATTCGGAAGCACTGGCAGTCGGGCCAGCGAGCTTTTCCCCGGCAGCCGCCGCGAGGGCTGGCGCCGACGCGGCCTCAGGAGTTGTGCCTTCGCGACGCGTATGGACCTCGGGAGGCGTGTCGTTTCCGGTGGACCACCGCTTCTCCAGTGACGCAGCGGACATGCCAGCGGCAGCGGCCAGCCCGGCCGTCCCTAGAATCATGATCAACATGCGCGTGCGCTGGCCGAGAGCGCCCCAACGCAGACGCGCCGCAGTCGCGGCTTCGCCGGGAGATGGAAGGGCCTGGGGCGATGCTGACGTAGCGCCGGGTGGCATGTCGATCGTGACGGGTTGGCGTGCGTAATGCTCATGGAGTCGCTGGATCTCGCGCAGGTCCATTGTGTTCATCCTCATTAGTTGAAGGTGGCGCGGGGCTACCGCTGGGGCGTGTTCGTTCGGATGCCGTCAGCGGTGTACTGGTCGTTGTCCGGAATGCAGAGCGAATGGATAAGGGTGATGCGGCGGGAGGCCACCTCGATGGCGGTATCGCGGTCGCTTGGGCCAATGCTTCTTGCGGCGAGGGCGCAGAGCGTGAGAGAGAAGATCTTGTCGTGCTGATTGAGCAATCGGACTAGGCGGCCTGCCAGTGGATGCTTGATTTCGACCGGATGTCGATCCGACATGAGCGGAATGTCCAGGGCGGGCTTCTCCTCAATCCATCCGAGCGCCTTGGTGAGCCCCTCTTCGCCATCGCGGAACGCATCGTCTAGCGCTCGGAGCTTGCCTGCTCGGGCTACGGCGAATTTGGCCCCGCAAAAATGGAAGTCCCGCGACAGAAAGTCCCGCACGAACGTCGAGCAGTACACTACCGTGGCACGGGAGTCCGTCTCAGGTAGGATGCGGGCAATCCGCTGGTCGCCGCCGAGCCGATGAATTGGTTTCAGGCCAGCGGCTTTGCGCCGTTCCCCTTCGGGATCGTCGTCTGGTTCTATCGCTTCAATTTGGGAAGTGGCCATATCCGTTTGTGGCAAGTTCTCTCTCGCCCCAGATTGTCGGCCAGGAATGAAGTGTGACCGACAGAGAAAGCTATACGATTTTCGTGAGCTTTCCAGTGGTCGAGAGGCAGTGCCGTCCTGCATAATTCACTCACACCTCGCGTCTCAGACGCATCGATCCGACTCCACAGCGAGTCCATCCTCTTTAGAAAGTCGTGCCTTGCGCATGCGCCGACCAGTTGGCTACTGGTGTGGAACTTCCATTGTGATGAGCAACTTCGCCGTTTGCTCCCCATCCATCATCCGTAATACGCGTCCAGTATCAGTGCTGCTTCGGCATGCGCTGTGGACACCGTTCGAGCCTGGGACCATGTGGCGTCTCTCTCAAAGGCCCCTCCCTGGCAGAACGGCGGTCGTCCGATGATCCGTGATCCTGCGGCGAGCCTTGTGCTCTAAATGGGTTGTAGTGCAGCGTGACCCTGCTGCACGAGGACGATTTACGTCCTCACATAGAGCCTGCGCATTCGCGCATCGCTCCCTGTTCGCCACGCCCCCGGAAGGGGCGTGGCGACGGGATTTCCTGCGAACAAGCTCGCTTCCGCCATGTCGGAGCGGGCTCTTTTTGTTTGTAGGAACCTCGAACAGGAGCTAACCATGCACTCTGCTGTCGATCTGAACTCCGAGATTCGTGCCGCCATTGCGAGCACGCTAGCCCGTCGACGGCCCGACTATGTCGGACAACCGAACGCGTGGCGCAATTTGTGTGAAGCGGCCCACGTGGCCGGTCTAGCGGAACCCGCCCGAGCGGAGTTCCTTTCCCAAGTAACGACCCAGCGCGGGGCCGACATAGCCCTGCGCCTTCGGGAGCATGCTGCGTCCATCCGCGTCGCCGTCGTCCAATTTCTTGAACGCAGGAGCAACGCATCATGCAACGAGCCATTGGCTACACCGACTTCGGCCATCCCCGCAGTCTCATAGAAGAACGGCCCCAGCGGCCACCCATCATTGGCAAGATCCGCCCGGGCATCAAGGTCCTCACCAAGAGGGCCAAGGAAAACGAGCAAGCGGTCAAGATCCACGACACCATGCTCGCTCAGGGCGGCTCGTTCGAAGCGATCGGCGAAGAGATCGAGCGCAAGACGAAGATCCGGAACGCACTGGTGCCCAAGAACACCGCCTGGTTCACCTGCCGCGGTTCGGACTTCACCAATCCGGCCACCGCCGACGAGATCCTCCAGAAGTACGGCGAGGATCGTGGCGATGGCCTGAAGCTGTGGCGTTTCCCGGTCATCTTCGCCTTCGACGACTGGCTGGCCAACATGCCCAATCAGTTGAAGGTCTGGGGCGCACGAGGCCTGCAGTACTTCTCCGAGTACGGCGCCGACGGCAAGCGGCATTGCAAGATGTACGCCGCGCCGGAAGTGGATGAGCGCGCGCAGCGTGCCAAGCGCCTGTTTGGCGGACGCACGGTCATCTTGCGCCAGGACGACGCCATTCCCGATGGCGTGTGCGATCCGCACCAGTGCCCGCAGTACCAGGGCCGACATTGCAACCTCTCCGCCAGTCTGTATTTTTGCGTCCCCGAGATAAAGGGCCTCGGCCTGATCGAGTTGCCGACCACTTCCATCTATGTGTTGCAGAAGGCGTACGCCGCGATGCAGACGGTGGCGATGGCGCGTGGCGGCCGGCTCGCAGGCATGCACTTCTGGCTTTCGAAGAAGGCGGTCGACATTACCCGCATTGGTGAGGATGGCCTGCCGATTCGGCAGGAGCAGATGCTCACCATGCTGGATGCGGAAATCGATCTGGGCGCGCTGCTGGATAGCGCGGATCAGATGGCACCGGCACTGGACGCGGCAAGCAAGTCGGTCGCGTTGCTGGAAGGCGCAATGCCCGCAGGTGATGCGCCTTCCGTGGCGCCGCTCGTCGACATCTCAGGCGCAATGCCACTGGAGCCTGAACGGCCTCCCACGCCCGCGTCGACACCGGTCGCTTCGCCGATGCCCGCACCGATGCCGACCGCGGCCGATCCCGAGGACCGAGAAAGCATCCTCGCCGACCTCGCCGCCCGCCTTGGTATGTCGGTAGGGCAGGAGCGCCTGGATCTGCTGACCTTTGCCCGGATCGAGTACGGTCAGGGCTGGACGAAGCGGCCTAAGGACGTTGACAGCATGATTGGCGAGATGCAATCCGCGCTGGCCAACCCACTGGCCTTCCGTGAGCAGGTGCGCTCCCGCGCCCGGGAAGCCACACAGCCTGTCTGACGATGGAATAGGTGAACGGCGTGCAACGCGTCGTTCACCTCATTTTCCACTTCTGCCCCATTTCCTTTCACCTGTGGACCAGCCGGGCCACCCCCGCGCGCCAAATCGGCGCACCATTCCTTTGGAGAATCACATCATGCTCAACGCGAGTGAGAGCCTGCTGCTGGCTCACTTTTCTGATTTGCATTACTCGACCGGCAATCTGGCCGAGGCGGATCGCTGCTTCGGCTTTGCCGTCGAACACGCGATCGCGGCCGGAAGTCAGGTCGCCGTCGTCTCCGGCGATTCGACCGATCATCGCCTGGACGCCCACACACCGGCGCTGCGGGTGCTGGCAGAGCGCATCCGCCAGCTTTCCGAGCATATGGCGATTGTGATGCTTCAGGGCACCTTTTCCCACGAGCCGCCCGGCACGCTGGATCTGTTCCGCCTCGTTGGCAGTCGTCACCCCGTCTACATCGCTGACCGTATCCACCAGGTCGCCCTGCGGGACGGCGGGTTCACCGCTTCGGACGGTGCGCTCTTCACTCCCATCGAGATTGAGGCGTTGCTTGCTGACGGTACCCCGGAGGTGGTCTTCACCTGTGTGCCCACGGTCAACAAGGCCATGCTGGCTGCCGCAGTCGGCGCAAAGGAGGCTGCGACCGCAGTCGGCGACCATCTGGCCGCCTACCTGCACGCCGCTGGCTCCGTGAACCGCACGCTGCGTGCTCGGGGCATTCGCACGATGGGCATCTCGCACGGCACCGTCAACGGCTGCCAGACCGAGCACGGTGTGCCGATGGCCGGATTCGATCACGAATTCACCATCGGGGCGCTGTTTGATGCGGAATGCGACGGCTTCATGCTCGGTCACATCCACCGCGCCCAGCAATGGGATCGCGAGGGCCGGCTGGTGGCGTATCCGGGTTCGATCGGGCGCTTCCACTATGGGGAAATCGGTGACAAGACCTACCTGCAATGGCGCGTCGCGCCGGGGCAGGCCGAAACCACGCCCATTGTGACGCCCGCTCGCGAGACACTGTGCATTGACTTCGACGGCCCGCCCGATATGGCGGAGCTGGCTCGCGTCGCCGCCGAGGCGTCGGACAAGTTCGTGCGCATCCGCTGGGTCGTCGACGAAGAGCACCGCCAGGTGGTCGATCGGGACGCCATCGGCGCCTTGTTCCTCAAGGCGACCGAGGTGAAGCTGGAAGGTCGGGTATTGCCTGCCGTGCGTAGCCGCGCCGAAGGCATCAGCCGCGCCGCCAGCCTGTCGGAGAAGGTCACGCGATGGGGGGAATTGACCCATGTCGATACCAACCCGTTGCTGGATCGTCTGTCGATGCTAGAGCACGCGGACTCGCAGGCCATCGCGGACCTGGTGCTGCAGCAACTGGAAAGCGCAGGCAAGCCATCGGTGGTCGCGGCTCCCGCCGCGCTGTCGATGCAGATGCCGATGCCATCGGAGCCTGTTACGGCAGTCATGCCGGTACCGATCGAGGTTCCCGTGCCCATTGCGAGCCAACCCAGCGCGCCGCCCGCGGCGATGGACTGGCTCAGCGACGACCTGTTTGCGGAAGCCGCCGCCTAACCCTTGAACGTGGCCAAAGCCATGTTCCGAGAGCCCTCCGGGGCTGTCGAAACATCGTTTTACCCCGCGTCCTTCGGACGCATCGACCGTTGTTCCATCTCATTGAACCCTGACGGGTGCTTCCCGTCCGGGAATGCACTCCGTCTCCCTTGGAGTGCATCATGATGCTTTACCCTGCTGGCCCGGACTGGGCCCATACGTTTGAAACCGCACTAGGCGCGTCTACACTGGCCGCTCGCCTTGCGGACGCGCACGGCTTCACCCGCAGCACCCTGTTCCAGCCGTTCGGCGCGGGGCGCGGCACGGTGATTGCCCAGCGCGACCATCTGTTGGTCCTCGCGGTACACGCCGCGGACGGCCGACACTGGTACGAGGTGACACCGTCGCTGGAGATGCAGAACCTGCTCTGGTCGTTCTCGCATGGCTATGGCAGCCAGTGGAGCGCGCTGGAACTCAGGGCGCTCTGTGGCTGCACCGCTTGGCCGGAGGTGATCGCGCTGGCCCGCCAGCAGTTTGCCTCCGCCGTGCGCTCCCTGGAGCGTGCGTTGTCGGGCCTGCCCGAACGGGATGCCGCCGCGGCGGCCCCAGACATGCCGTTCTACGACGGCGATGTGATGGAGCTACCCGCCGATTACCTGACTTCCATGACCGGTGCGGAGGTGTCCGAATGCGCCCGCTGAAGCTCACCTTGACCGGGTTCCACGGAGTCCGGGACGGCATGAAGCGCGACAGCGTGACGCTCGACCTCGCGAACCTGCCCGCTGGGCTGATCGCGCTGGTCGGCCCTAACGGTGCCGGCAAGACCACGCTGATGGACAACCTGCACCCGTACCCGATCATGCCGAGCCACGCCTCGAAAATGTCCGCGGATGCGTTCTCCTACTGGGATCACCTCTGTGGCACCCGTGGCGAGAAGGATCTGGAGTGGGAACATGCCGGCAAGCAGTACCGGTCGGCGTTCGCGTTCCGCAATCCGGGCAAGAGCCGCAAGGCCGAGTACTACCTGTTCCAGAAGGGCGCCAACGGCGACTGGGTGCCGCTGCAACTGCCCGACGGCACACTGTCGGACGGCAAGGCGGATACCTACAACCGCTGCATCGAGGCGGTGCTAGGCTCGCCCGAAGCGTTTTTCACCAGCGTGTTTTCGGCGCAGAACCGGCGCCCAATCGCCAGCTACCAGGCCGGCGAGATTAAGAAGCTGCTTGCCGAGTTGCTGGGCATCGACCACCTGCGGGATCTGTCGGCCAAGGCCGGCGAGGTTGCAAAGGGGCTGGGCCGGCATCTGGACACCCTGCAGCGCGACCTGGTCGGCTTGTCCGCTCAACGTGAGCGGGCGGGCCAGTTGGCACGGGACATTGGTCTAACCGACGAGGCCTTGATCGGGGCCCGGCGTGATCGCGATGCGAAGACTGCCGATGGCGCGAAGCTCCTGCAGGAGCGGGCGACACTGGCGGCCAAGCAAAGCGCAAGCGCGGCTACCGAAGCGCGTCTGCGCGAACTCAGGCAACGGGAAACCGAACTGGGAGCGCGCCGGCGGCAGTTGGATGCTGACCAGCGTGTTGCGGCCACCCGCACCGCCGCGCGGCGCCGGGAGTTGGAGCAGCTGATCGCCGGCCGCAAGCTGATGCTGGCCGAAGGGCCGGCCATCCTTGCGGCCGCCGAACAGTGCGACACCTTGCAAATGATCATCGGCCAGAAGCAGGGCGAGTTTGCCACGCTACAGCAGGCGGTCAGCAGCTTGGACGTACAGCAGGCGCAGCATGCCGCGCTGGCGACCGAGTTGCAGGGACTCGAAGCGCGCGGACGGTCCGCCGCCCAGTTCGCCACCTCGTTGAAAGGCCAGGCCGATGTCATTGAGACGGTGCCATGCCGGGCCGATCCCATGCACAGCACCTGCCCGTTGCTCGCGCAGGCGCGTGACGCCAAGGGCAAGCTGGCCGAGCAGGTCATCCTCGTGAAGAATCTGCGGGCCAGCTACCAGGCGAAGCAGCAGGCGATGAAGCCGATGGCGGAAGCCCTGGGTGAGTTGCCTGCCCAACGCGCCGCCCTGGCGGCCTTGCAGACGGCACTGGCACGCGATCAGCAGGAGTTGCAACGCCTGACCGCCCTCGCGGCCAAGAGACCGATGTTGGATGTGGCGCAAGAAGGGTTGGCGCAGGCACAACGCGACGTATCCGCTCTGACTGACGAGGAAGGCACCAGCACGGCCCGGTATGACCGGGACGTTGCCGAAGCCGACTCGCAGTTGTCAGTGGTGCAGCGCGAGTTGTCTGGGTTGGCAACTGAGGACGTCACCGGCCTCATCGCCGCCTTGGACACCCGCTTGCGACAGAGCCGCGAGGCAGTGGTTGCGCTGGATGCCCGGATCGAGGCATTGATTCGCCAGCAAACCGGTCTTGCGACCGAGCGCGAACGCGTGGAGTTGGTGCTGTCGGGCCTGCCTGCGGTACAGGGCAAGGCGGATCGGCTCTCCGACGAAATCGCGCAGTGGAAGTTGCTGGCGAAAGCGCTCGGCAATGACGGCGTGATCGCGCTGTCCATCGACGACGCCGGTCCGGCGCTCACGCGAATCGTCAATGACCTGTTGCTCGCCTGCTACGGAGCGCGATTCACTATCGCGATTCAGACGCAGACGACGCTGGCCAATGGCGAGAAGCGTGAGGGCTTCGAGATCGAGGTGAATGACGCCGACCGGGACAGCGTGAAGAACTTCGCTTTGCTGTCTGGCGGGCAGAAAATCTGGATCAATGAGTGTTTGACCCGTGGTATTGCGCTCTACCGGGCAGAGGACTCGGGTCAGCCCTTCCAGACGCTGTTCACAGATGAGGCGGATGGCCCGCTCGATCCGGAGCGCAAACGGGCCTTCATGCAAATGAAGCGCGAGGTGCTCCGTCAGGGCGGCTATGAGCGGGAATTCTTCATTTCCCACACGCCTGAGTCGGTTGATGAGGCCGACGCAGTGATTGACCTGGTGGCGCTCGCTGCCTAGCTTTTGTCTTTAACCCGATGGGGCACGCCCCATCGGGGCTGCCCTGTCCCCCCGTACAGGGCAGCCCATGAAACTCGTGAAGTATCTCTTCCTACTTTACCTCGTCCTGCGCGTGCTGGCCGCTTGTGACCATCACACGCGGCCGGCAAGCAAGGAGCCGATGCGGCGACCCGTCGTCTATTCCGTTGGCAGTCCCATTGTTGCGGCCGCACTCGGCTGACCCCAGCCCCCGGGCCATTCTTAACCTTCGGCGCTCCCTCGGGAGCGCCGTTTTCTTTCCTACGAGAGGTCTCTACCATGAGCCAGACCATTGAGTTGTTTCCCCAGGGCGCGCACGACCCCATCGAGCAGAAGATAGACCGTGCCATCGGTGCGATCCTTCGTCTGTTCCAAGCTGCGCATCCAGTGGTCATCGCCTATAGTGGGGGCAAGGACAGTGGCGTCGTGGCAGCGTTGGTGCTGCACGCGGCGTTGCTGCACCGTGCCGCCGGGGGCCAGCCGCTGGTGATCGTCACCACAAGCGATACGAAGGTCGAAAGCCCGGAAGTTAATCTACATTACCGGGCTGAACTGAAGCGGATGCGCGCATTCGGAGAACAGCACGGCTTCACGGTCATTGCGAAAGTCGTCGAGCCGCAACTGTCGTCCACCTTCCAGGTGAAAGTGCTGACCGGGCGGGCGCTGCCAAGCTTCCCCGGCTTGCATGGGGACTGCAGCTTTGACCTAAAAATCGGTCCACAACGCGCCTTCCGCAAGCAGCTATTCCGCAGTCTGGCTGAGCGCGGCGGCGCCGCACCTGTCACCTGCCTTGGTACCCGCTTTGATGAGGGTGCACGTCGCGCAAGCAACATGCGCCAACGTCGTGAGTCTGCGGACAAGCCGGCCAGCAACACGGATGGCGAACTCGTGCTTAGCGCGATTGCCCACTGGAATTCGGATGATGTATGGGAGGCCATCGCGCTGTATGGCGGGGGGAGTCGCCCGGGCTACTCGGACTTCGAGGAGACCAGGCGGCTGTACGCGCATTCGGTCGGCACTTCGTGCGCCGTCGTCGCCGATGCAATCCTTGAGGGTACTTCAGGGCGCAAGCAGGGAAAGTGTGGCGCCCGCCTGGGCTGCCATGTCTGCCAGATGGCTGAGGACAAGAGCCTCGCCAACATGATCGCTTACAACGAGCGCTATGCGTACGCCGAAGGCCTGCAGCGGCTGAATCGGTTTATCCGGAACACGCGCTTTGACTGGCGCCGGCGGCATTGGGTCGGTCGCACGATCCGCGGTGGCTTCATCAAAATTCAGCCGGATACTTACCATCCGACCATGTTGCGGGAACTGAGCCGGTACATGTTGCAGCTCGACTATGACGAACAGCAGCGTGCGAGCCGGGCAGGGGAGGCGCCTCGCTTCGAGTTGTTGCCACTCGACATGATTGTCGCCGTCGACGCGCTTCAGTCTTTGAACGGCGTGGCCAGGCCTTTTGCGATGTGGACGGATTGGCGCGATATCCATCAGCGCGGCATCCGATTCGACATTCCGGAGGTTCCGGCTGTCGCACAAACGACGGTGCCAACCGCTCGCTTTCTTTACGTTGGGAGCGAATGGGATGATCTCGCGCCGGCCGCAGAATGGTCCGGCATGCGCGATCCGTTCACTGAAGCGATGACCGCGGAATCGCCTTGTGAGCCGGAGATCATGGTGACGGCAGGGGGGCGGACTCTATGGAGACTGCCAACGGAACAGTCGTTCTCCGTGGATTTCGAAGCTGCCTGCATGCTCCAGGACTTTGAGCTTGACCGTATGCTGGAGACCCATGATATGGGTCTCCAGCCTGGCCAGATCACTGCGGGGTACCGCTGGTACCTGCAGTACGGCTGCCTCACGCTGTCGCGCGCGCAGCAGACCGAGCACGACGAGGTGTGCCGCCGCACGGCGTACAAGGACCGCTTGGGTCTGACGCTCGAGTACGATACTGAGCGGCTGAAATCTATAGCTGTCGACTTCCACGCGATGCCGCCAGAGGCCCGCATTGCATGGAGCCACGCGGCAACAGATCAGGAGGAACTGCCGTTTGCCGCCTGACCAACCCTGCAACGCAAAGACTCCGCCACCAAGGTGACGGGGTCTTTTTTGCTTTGTTGGCCGCCAAACTTCGGGATGGGGGGTAGGGTCAAGCTGCCAAGCCAGGTGCCGGCCGATGGCCGAGTTTAACCCGACAGCTTGGCCCAATATCAAGCTGATAGTGGACGGAAGCGCAACCTTCGCAAATGCGCAATCGGCGGATGCGCTCCGTCGCGGCCTTCTGACTTTCGTGCTAATCCCATAGCAGCGACAGGCCGAGGCCGGCGCGTCGCCAGAGCCACGGGCTCGGGCGGTAGCTCATGTCGCCAGTCAATCGCTCGAGGTTGCGCAGGCATTCGAGTATGCGTTGCGGCCCAATGGCGTCGCCCAGGGCAAGCGGCCCTTTCGGATAGCCGAGGCCGAGGTTGACGGCGAGGTCGATGTCGGACGGCGTGGCGATGCGTTGCTGCGCGATGTCGCTTGCGATGTTGACGATCGAGCATATGACGCGTTGTCCGACGAATCCTGCCGAGTCCCGGATGACCGTGACAGGCACGCCGTCGCTGGCGAAAAGACCGTGGGCGGCGTCGCGGTCGGTGGCGGTGGTGGCGGGCGTCGTCATGATTGTGCGGCGCTTAGTGGCCTCGAACGGCAGCAGCGTGTCGACGGCGACGGTGCGCGTGGCGTCCAGCCCTTCCTGCAGCGCGCAGCTGGTGGCGTCGAGGCCGAGCGGGGTGACGACGATCAGCGCGTCAGCGGACGGCAGCGTGCCGGTTTCCGGCGTGGTGCCGAGTTTCGACAGCAGGTTCGTGACGAGCGTGTGGCCATGCTCGCAGGCACGGCTGACCCACACGCTCTTCGGACGCGCAGCCGGGGCAGGCGCGGCGGGCGTCGGCCGGGTCTTCCGTCCGTCGGGATAGCTGTAGAAGCCGGCACCGGCCTTGCGGCCCACCAGCCCGCCGACCGAGCGCAGTGCGGCGATGGGCGAGGGCCGGTAGCGCGGTTCCTGGTAGAACTGGCTGTAGATCGACTCCATCACCGGATGCGACACGTCCAGCCCGGTCAGGTCCATCAGTTCGAATGGCCCCATGCGGAAGCCGGCCTGCTCTCGCATGATGTCGTCGATGTCGGCGTACTCGGCCACGCCTTCCTGCGCGACCTTCAGCCCCTCAATGTTCATGCCCCGCCCGGCGTGGTTGACGATGAAGCCCGGCATGTCCTTGCAGCGCACCGGCGTGTGTCCCATGCGGCGCGACAGTTCCATCAGCGCGTCGCCGACGGCGCCGTCGCCGGAGAGGCCGTCGATGACCTCGACGACCTTCATCAGCGGCACCGGGTTGAAGAAGTGGTAGCCGGCGATGCGGCCCGGGTGCTTCGCGCCCACCGCAATGGCGGTGATCGACAGCGACGAGGTGTTCGACGCGATGATCGCGTCCGGTTGCACGATGGCTTCGAGCTTTGCCACGAGGTCGCGCTTCACGTCGAGCCGCTCAACGATGGCTTCAACCACGGCGTCGCAGCCGGCCAGGTCCTCGAGCTTGCCGCACGGCTTCACGCGCGCCAGCGTGGCGGAGGCATCATCCGGGCTGATCCTGCCCTTGGCGGCCAGTTTGTCAAGCGTGTCCTGCAGGTATTGGCGCGCGGCCTCGACGGCCTGCGGGTTGGCGTCGTACAGGTTGACGGTCAGGCCGGCCTGGGCGGCGATCTGCGCGATGCCACGGCCCATGGCGCCGGTGCCGATGATGCCAACCGTCTGGATGTCCGGGCGAGGAGGCCGTATCACGCCTCCTGCCTTGCACGGTCGTCGCGATCTGCCGCCACGCATGCCCGTCTCGCGGGGGCATAAGGCTCCTGTCCAAGGGCCTCGTAAAGCGCTTGCGTGACCCGGAAATGCTGGGCGAGACCCGTCCGCTCCAGCAACGAGATCGGGCCTTCCGGATAACCCAAGCCCAGGCACAGTGTCTTGTCGAGGTCGTCGGCGCTCGCCAGCTTTTCGTCCAGGCGGCGCAAGGCCGCGTTGAAGTACGGGCGGATCAGCCTGTCGACGATGCGGCCGGGGAAGTCATTGCACACCGCCACGACCAGCCCCGCCGCCTGAAATGCTGCCTTGGCGCCTTCCAGCGCAGCGGTATGTGTGTCGGGTTGCCGGACGAGTTCCACAAGCGGGCTGGGGTCGCCGTCGCCGAGCCGGAAGCGAGCGAAGCCGACCACATTGGAGCCTTCTAGGCCGCGACTTTCGCCGGTGTGGAAGCCGAGGCATTCGGTGCCCAGCTCGATGGCGACGAACGTGCGCGAGGCATGTCCGTCACCGTCGCGGTAGGCCCCGCCAGCCTTGGCGCCCAAATAGAACAGCCCTTCGCCCTGTGCAGCGGCCTGATCGAGGAATGGGTGGGGGGCGGGAAACGAACGGCTTTCGCCCGCTTGTACGATTTCGTAGCGCATCTCAGGCTCCAAACATCTTGCTGTCACCATAGGCGTGGAAGCCATGGCCGGTCTTCTTGCCGAGGCGGTTGGCGGCGATCATTCTCCGCACGAGCGGCGGACAGGCTGCGCGCGGTTCATGGGTCAGTCCATGCATGGCCTCGCACAGCAGTTTCTGCGTGTCCATGCCGACGAGATCGAGGAGTTCGAGCGGTCCCATCGGATAGCCCAGCGCAGTTTTGATCGCGATATCAATATCGGCGGGCTCGGCCACGCCCTGTTCCACCAGGCGAATGGCGTCGTTGTTGAAGGGAATCAGGAAGTAGTTAAGGATGAACCCGGGCGTATCCTGCGTGGCGACGGGTTTCTGCCCCATGGCTTCGGCGAAGGCCCAGGCTTTCCGGAAGGTTTCGTCGGACGTTGCCAGGCCGGGAGACATCTCGATCAGCTTCATCAGCTGCGCGGGCAGGCAGAAATGCATTCCGACGAAGCGGTCCGGCCGGCCGCAGCCGCCAGCTATCTCGGTGATCGAGATCGTGGACGTATTCGATGCGAAGATCGTGCCCTCCGGGCAAATCTCGTTGAGCTTCCCGAACAGTTGATGCTTGACCGAAAGATTCTCGAAGACGGCCTCGATGACGATGTCGCAACCGGACAGACCGGCCAGGTCCGTGGTCCCTTCCCAGCGGGCCAGGGCGGCAGCGGCGCCGCCGGCGGGCAGCTTGCCGCGGTCCTCCGACTTTTTCAGGAAGGCTTCGGTCTGGCTGCGGGCACGGTCCAGCGCCTCCTGTCGCGTGTCGAACACGATGGTCCGGAAGCCCGCGCGGGCGGCGACGATGGCAATACCCGCCCCCATGGTGCCGGCGCCCGCGACGCCGACCGTTTGAATGGTTGTCACATCTCTCTCCTATTTCTTCAGGAAGCTGCGGCCGATCAGTTGGCGATGCACCTGATTGGTCCCTTCCCAGATCTGGGTAATTTTGGCGTCGCGCATGAGCCGCTCGACGCGGTAGTCGCTGCAGTAGCCGTAGCCGCCGAACAGTTGCACGGCATCGGTGGTGATGCGCATGGCGGCGTCGGAGGCACGCTGCTTGAGCATGGATGCCTCGATACCAAAGTCCTTGTCGCCGGCATCCACCATGTCCCCCACGCGCCAGAGCCACGACTCGCACAATGCGAGCTCCGTCGCCAGGTCGGCCAGCATGAACTGGATGCCCTGGAACTCGAGGATTCGCTTGCCGGACTGGCGCCGTTCGTTGATGTAGCCGACGGCATCCTCGAACGCCGCGCGTGCGATGCCGAGCGCGTGTGCTGCCACGCTGGGGCGCGACCGGTTCAGGGAGCCGAACAGGATCTGCAGGCCGTTGCCGGGATTGCCGATCAGGTTCGCGCGCGGCACGCGGCAGCCGTCGAACGCAAGGCTCGCGGTGCCCGAGGCGCGCGTTCCCATCTTGTGCTCGGTGCCGAGCACGCGCAGTCCGTCCGTACCCTTTTCCAGGATCAGCACCGAAATGGCAGTCTTAGGATCGCTGATCTCCGACCACTTGCCGAACACGAGATACAGGTCGGCAACGTCGCCATTAGTGATGAAGATCTTACCGCCGTTGATGACGATGTCATCGCCATCGGGCGTGAAGCTGGTCCGCATGCCGGTGGCATCCGATCCAGCGGAGGGCTCGGTGATTGCCAGCGAAGCGAGCCCGCCTTCGGCGATGCGCGGTAGCAGGCGGTGCTTCTGTTCCTCGCTGCCATACTCGATCAACGGCTTGACGGCGTGGAAGTTCGTCGCCCAGACGATGCCGGTTGAGGCACAGGCCTTCGAGATTTCCCGCACGCAGGCGAGATAGCTGAGGAAAGAGAGTTGGGTGCCGCCATAGACGTCGGGAATGAACATGGAGTTCAGCCCCAGCGCATTGATGGCTTTGACGTTCTCCCAAGGGAAGGCACCCGAGCGGTCATATTCGGTCGCACGCGGTGCGATTTGCGCAGTGCAAAGCCCCTTGACACTGTCGAGTAGCATGCGCTCCTCGGACGATAGCGGCAGCCGCGCGTCCATTCGGTCCAGCATGTTCATGTCGTCCTCCGTGAATACCGTTACAGCGCCATGCCCTGGCCGCCATCGACGTAGATCGTTTCGCCCGTCAGGAAGCGCCCCGGAAGCTGGAACAGCATGGCGGCGAGACGTCCGATGTCTTCGGACCGAGCGGGGCCGCCGGTGGGAATGCGCCTCTTCAGGAACGCCTGCAGGGCGCCTTCGTTCATTTCGTCGCGGTTCAGGTCCGTTTCGATATAGCCTGGCGCGATATTGACGACCTGGATGCCGTCACGCGCCCATTCGACAGCCAGGCAGCGCGAGATCGCCCCCACGGCCGCCTTGGACGCGCAGTAGGCGACGTTGCCGCGCACACCGAGCTTGTCGTAAAACGAGCCGATATTGACGATGAGCGCGGATCCGGCCTCGCGGAGAAAGGGGTAGGCCACCTGGCTGGCACGCAGTACCGACGAGGCGTTCGTCTGCATCACGCGGTCGAAATCGACGATCGGGAATGTGGCAGATGGTCCCTGCAGGTGTATGCCGGCGTTGTTCACGAGCCCGATGACCGGCAGCCCGAACCGTGCCGCCACTGCGGCAAAGGCGCTCTCGACCGACGCCGCGTCGTTGATGTCGCAACGCAAGCCGGTCAGCCGCTTCTGCGCCTCGACATCCAGCCCGCTGTCGGGGGGCAATTCGCCCGAACGCGAGAGGCACGCGACATGCAGCCCGACGCGCGCCAGTTCCACGGAAATCGAGGCACCGATGCCCCGGCTGCCTCCGGTCACGATGACCGTACCTTGCTTGAACTCAGGCATCCTTGAACTCCGGTGTGCGCTTCTCGACAAAGGCGCCCATGCCCTCAACGGCGTCTTCCGTCTGGTAGGCCAGCGTGGACAGGTCGGCCTCGACCTCGAGTCCGGCGTCGAGCGTCGTCGCCATCCCCCGCACGACCGCTTCACGGGCGAAGAGCGAGGCGCAGCGGCTGTAGCCGGTGAACTCGGACAGGAACGCCTTGCCCAGCTCGACGGGGTTTCCGTCGGGCACCAAGCGGTTCACCAGTCCCGAGCGTTCGGCCTCGACGGCATCCACAGTCCGCCCAGACATCACCAATTCCAGCGCGCGGGCCTCGCCGACCAGGCGGGGAAGACGCTGCGTGCCGCCGTAGCCGGGAATCAGGCCCAGCTTGATTTCAGGCAGGCCCATGCGAGCCTGTGCTGTCGCGATCCGGAAAGTGCAGGCCATCGCCAGCTCAAGGCCGCCCCCGAAGGCAAAGCCGTGGATCACCGCCACCGAAGGGATCGCCAGCTTCGCGATCTTGTCGAAGGTGCGCTGGCCAAGCTGCGCGCCAAGGCGCTGATCCAGCAGGCTGCGGTCCATGAGTTCCTTGATGTCGGCCCCGGCGCAGAACGCCTTCGGTCCTGCGCCGGTGACAATCAGCGCGCGCGCGTCCGAGGCGCGCACCCTGTCGAGCGCATAGGACAGCGCCTCGATCATCCTGAACTGCAGCGCGTTGAGCGCCTCGGGCCTGTTGAGCGTAAGGATCGCCCAGGGACCGTCGAACTTGATATCGATTGACACGGTTATGCTCCTACGGTGGCCTGTGCCTTGTAGCGGACAGGGATCGGCTTCAGGTCGCCTTGTCGTGTCATCTCGACCAGGTCGCGCTTCAGTACCTTGCCGCTGGCCGTAAGCGGGAACCGGTCCAGGGCCAGGAAGTATTCCGGCATGTCGTACTTCGACAGGCTGCTGTGGGCCAGATGCGCCAGCATGTCATCCGGAGCGAGTGACTGGCCGGCGCGGACCGTTACCGCAAGGCACACCTTCTCGCCGAGCCGCTCGTCCTGCACGGGATAGGCGGCGGCGCGTTCCACCAGCGGGTGCCGCATGGCGAGTTCCTCGATGCGTGCCGGATGGATGTTGTGACCGCCGCGGATGATCAGGTCCTTCTTGCGGCCAACGATCACGATGCATCCGCTTTCGTCAAGGATGCCGAGGTCGCCGCTCATGAACCAGCCCTGAATGTTGAACGACGTTTCCGTGGCGACCTGATTGCTGAAGTAGCCCAGCATCAGCAAGCCGCCACGGCCACCGATCTCGCCGATCTCTCCGGCCTCCGCTTCGACGTCCGGTTTGTCCTGCTTCCACAGGCGGACCTCATAGCCGCGGCACGCGCGCCCGCACGTCGAGACGATCGTTTCGGCCGTATCCGTCGGAACGGTGTAGTTGTGCGATCCGTTTTCGGTCATGCCGTAGACGTTCTGCGGCGTGACGGCGAGGCTGACGAATTTCTGCGCCACGTCGCGCGGAATGGCGGAGCCGGCCATATAGAACGTGCGGACGTCGCCAAGGGACGTCAGGTTGCGGTCGCGCACGGCCTGAAGAATGTCCATCGCATGCGTGGGAACGCCCATGACATACGTCGCGCCGGTTTCGAGGATCCAGTCGAGTGCGTGCTTGCCGGCGCGTAGGTTGGTCATGGCGAGTTCCGCGCCAGCGACCAGCACCTGCTCCAGCGCCACAGTGGCGATGTGATGGCTCATCGGGCTCAGCGTCAGCACGGTGGTGTCGATGGAATGTCCCCAGTCCTCGACGAGCGCGCGACCGTTGGCCAGCAGCGTGTTGTCACTGTGCATGACGCCCTTGGGCAGTCCGGTTGTGCCGGACGTGAAGGCCAGATAGACGATCTTGTCCGGGTTCAGGTCAGGCGACGACAGTGCGGCAGGCGGCTGGCGATCGGGGAACGGATGCGTGCCCGGTGGCAGGGAGACGTCGCCGCTGTTTTGTGCTGGCATGGCGAACATCGCGGTCAGCATGGGAATGTCCGGGACGCGCGCAAAGATCGAGTGCCGGTCGGCATCCGCGCCGAAGCCGGACATTGCAAACAGCGCTCGACACTGGATGCGGTTCAGAAGCGTGCAAATCTCATCGACGGTGTAGTTCTGGTGCAGCGAGGGGCAGCAGACATAGCCATTGCGCGAACAGGCCAGGAAGACGATCGTCGCCTGTACTACGTTCGGCAGCCAGATGGCGACGCGGTCGCCCGGCTTCAGTCCCTGGCGGTGCAGCGCCTCCGCTACGCTGTCCACCCAGTCGACCACCTCGCGCCAGGTGAGCCGGACATCGGCGTCGCGCAGCGCGCAGGATGTGGAGCGTTCCCGCGAATGGCGGCGCGCCAGCGTGTAGAGCGTCTCCTGCTGCCAGACTCCCGACAGGTAGTAGTCCCGCGCGTTCTGTGGATTGTGGAGCGTCAGGATGTTTTGCATGATGTTCACCCGGGCTTCAATGACCGAACCTGGACGGGTCCGGCTTGCGGCGTTCGGTAAAGGCGGCAGCGAGTTCGTCGTGTTCGCCGGAATTCAGGTAGCCGCGCAGCAGCAGGTCGTGGGCCATGCGGGACAGGCCGCTGACGCCGCCATGACGGGCGTTGAACGCGCTTTTCAGCGATGCCAGCGCGAAGGCGCCGCGCTCGGCGACTTCCAGCGCATACGCGCGTGTCGCAGCGGCCAGCTGGTCATCGGGCACGACGCAGTTGACGAGCCCCATTTCCAGGGCTTCGCGCGCCGTGATCTTCGGGTTGCGGTACCAGATATCCTTGGCACGCTTCTTCCCGACAAGGTCTTCCAGATACCAGGTGCCATAGCCGGCGTCGAAGCTGCCTACCATCGGGCCAACCTGACGGAAGATGGCGGTTTCCTTGGCAATGGTCAGGTCACAGACCACCTGCAACACGTTCCCGCCTCCCACGGCATAGCCGTTTACCGAGGCAATCACCGGCTTCTGCAGGCGGTCGATGCTTTCGTACATCTCCAGCGTCGGCAGTACGCCGGCATAGAGCGTGGTGTCCTGCATCCCATCCTTGCGCCCGCCGGCGCAGAAGAACTTGTCGCCCGCTCCGGTAATTACGATGACACGCGTACGCGTCTCCCGGCGGATCTCGTTGATGCAGTCGCGGATCTCGTGGCACATGGTCTCCGTGAACATGTTGCCGTCATGGGGACGGTTCAGCGTGATGGTGCCGATGGGTCCGTCTTCTTTGTAGATAATCTCGGTGTAGGGCATGGTGTCTCCTGATCAGATGATTTCCGAGTCGATGAGGCCCGCGATACAGGTCGCGGACATGGAAAGTTCCTCCCTGAGGATGCGTTCGGTGTCCTGGCCCAAGGCCGGAGGCGACGTTCTCAGTACGGCACTGTTGCCGTCGAAGCGAATCCCGAGGCCGACCTGCGGCACTAGGCCAGCGGTGCCCTGCATGGCGAAGAACATGCCATCTTCGCGCAGGGGGGTGTCGGCGGTGAGTTGGTCGATGCTGTTGATGGGGCCGGCGGGGATGCGGTGTTTGGCGAATAAAGCCAGCCAGTGTTCCCGCGGCTGCGTTGCCAGCAGTTCGGCGATGACCCGCACGATCGACTCGCGCGCCTCGCGCCGCTTCGCATTGGTTTCGAAGCAGGCTTGCTGGCCATACTCGGGACGTCCCACGGCGGTCCAGAAGCGCCGCCAGATGGCATCGTTGCCGAGTCCGAGCGTGATGGGGAAGTCGGCAGTCTCGAAGACCTGGTAGATGGCGATCACGGAGTCGGTGCCGCCCGAGCGGTTCGGCGATTCGCCGGAGCCCAGGTAAGGCACGATCCGGGGCGACATGAACCGGGCCATGGTGGCGACCATGGAGATGTCAATCTGCCTACCGACGCCCGTGCGTGTGCGTTCGAAGAGTGCCGCCAGCGTGGCCATTGCGATGTCCTGGCCGGCCAGTAGATCGGCGGCGGGCGTGCCTACCTTCTGGGGCGGACGATCCGCCTCGCCGGTCAGGTGCATTACGCCTGAGTAGCCCTCGGCGATGAGGTCGTAGCACGGCAGGTCGGCTCGCCCGCCCTGCAGGCCGAAGCCCGTCACGGACACGTGGACCAGCCGGGGATTGATGGCCTTCAGCGTGGCATAGTCGAGGCCGAGCTTTTCCTGCACGCGCTGGGTCGTGTTGAGCACCACGACGTCGGCGCCACGCGCCAGATCATGGGCCACGCGCTGACCTTCCGGGCGCAAAAGATCGATGGTCATGCTTTGCTTGTTGCGGTTCATGCTTAGGAACCACAGCGACTCGCCGTCGAGGAAGGGAGGGCCCCAGCTGCGCGTGTCGTCGCCGCCCTGGCGTTTCTCCACCTTGATGACATCCGCACCAAGATCGGCGAGTAAGAGGGTGCCGTAGGGGCCGGCTACCGAAGTGGTGAAATCCAGGACGCGGATGCCCTGCAAGCAGGAGTGGCCAGTACCGGGCGCCTGGAGGGGAAGTGTCTTCAGTGTGTCCATTTCGAGTCGAGTCCAATGCGAGTACGTCTCTTACTGCAAGGCCTGTGCCAATGACGGGAACGGAAGCCGCGACGAGTCATGCAGGTCTTCCTCGAGCGCCGCAAACATCGATCTGGCGGGCCTTTGCGGCGATACGCCCTCCGCGGGAGGCCAAACAAGTGGATGGCGGCGCCGGACTTTGGACCGTATTCGCTGTGTCCATGGCGGTCCGGGCGACAACAATGTGTAGTCGGCGAGGACACCGAACCGGGAGGACATGAAACCCGTCTTCAGGTGGCTCACACTTGAAGGCGATGGAAAGACAGGTTTCGCGAACGGGCCTTGCCGAGGCAATATCCGGCATGCTGCATGCCTTGGAGCGCGCCGTTCTCTGCGAAGGGCTGTTGCTTTCGCTCGCTGATGGGCGGCGGGAGAGGGCAGGGGACGAATGGCCCGGCAGTCGATACCCTTTGCAGTGACGACCGCCCGGCCCTGGCGCTTTCAAGCCAGATCGGTCGTGCGCCGATCTGGCAGAAGGCCAGGCCTTCCCGACCGTCCTCGACCCGGGGACGCATCCTCACTCGCGGGCGGCAGCGGAGCCGTCCCCTCCGACAACTTACTTGACCGCCTTCAGCATGTCCTCGACCACCTTCTTGGCGTCGCCAAACACCATCATGGTCTTGTCCATGTAGAACAGCTCGTTGTCCAGCCCGGCGTAGCCGGACGCCATCGAGCGCTTGTTGACGATGACGGTATTGGCCTTGTACGCCTCCAGGATCGGCATGCCGGCGATGGGCGAGTTCGGGTCTGTCTTGGCCGCCGGGTTGACCACGTCGTTGGCGCCCAACACCAGCACCACGTCGGCCTGGCCGAACTCGCTGTTGATGTCCTCCATCTCGAAGACCTGGTCGTACGGCACCTCGGCCTCGGCAAGCAGCACGTTCATGTGGCCCGGCATGCGGCCCGCCACCGGGTGGATCGCGTACTTCACGGTCACGCCCTTCTCGTGCAGATTCTCGGTCAGTTCCTTCAGCGCGTGCTGCGCGCGCGCCACGGCGAGGCCATAGCCCGGCACGATGATGACCGTCTCGGCGTTGCCCATCAGGAAGGCCGCGTCGTCGGGCGAGCCCGACTTGACCGGGCGCTGCTCGCCACTGCCGGCCTTGCTCGCCGACGAGGAGTCGGCGCCGAAGCCGCCCAGGATCACATTGAAGAACGAGCGGTTCATCGCCTTGCACATGATGTACGAGAGGATGGCACCGGACGAGCCCACCAGCGAGCCGGCGATGATCAGCATCGGGTTGTTCAGGGAGAAGCCGATGCCGGCGGCCGCCCAGCCCGAGTACGAGTTCAGCATTGACACCACCACCGGCATGTCGGCACCGCCGATCGGGATGATGATCATCACGCCCAGCACGAAGGCGATGGCCAGCATGACCAGGAACGGCACCCACTCCTGGGTGAGGAAGAAGGCCACACCAAAGCCGATCATGGCGATGGCCAGCGCCAGGTTCAGCCAGTGCTGGCCCGTAAACACCACCGGCGCGCCCTGGAACAGGCGGAACTTGTAGCGCCCGGCAAGCTTGCCGAAGGCGATCACCGAGCCGGAGAAAGTGATGGCGCCGACGAAGCAGCCGATGACGAGCTCGATCCGGTTGCCGGTCGGGATCAGGTGCGAGCCTGCCGGGGCGATGCCGAAGGCAGAGGGCTCGGCCACCGCCGCCACCGCGATGCAGACCGCCGCCAGGCCGATTAGCGAGTGCATCGCCGCGACCAGTTCGGGCATCTTGGTCATCTCGACCTTCTTGGCCACGTAGGCGCCGACGCCGGCACCGACCACGAGCGCTGCCAGGATCAGCGCGAGTCCGGTGCCGATTGACGACTGCACCGTGCCGGAGGCCGGGAACTCGCTTTTCAGCGTGGCGATCAGCGCCACCGTGGTGAGCACGGCGAGCGCCATGCCGATCATGCCGAAGGCATTGCCCTTGCGTGCCGAGGCGGGATGCGACAACCCTTTCAGGGCTTGGATGAAGCAGACCGAGGCCGCCAGGTAGAGCAGTGTGACCGAATTCATCGAGATGCCGTTCATCGCGTCGTCTCCGCCAGCTTGCCGCCCACTGCCGCGCCGTCTTGCGCCCCGACTTGGGTCTTGCCTTCGGCCTTGGGCGCTTTTTTCTTGAACATCTCCAGCATGCGCTGCGTGACGAGGAAGCCACCGAACACGTTGACGGCGGCTAGCCCGACTGCCAGCGCGCCCATGACCCGCCCGGTCGTCCCCTCGGTTAGCCCGGCTGCCAGCATGGCGCCGACGATGATGATCGCCGAGATCGCATTGGTCACGGCCATCAGCGGCGTGTGCAGTGCCGGCGTGACCGTCCAGACCACGTGGTAGCCCACGTAGATCGCCAGCACGAAGATGATCAGGTTGATCACCGTGTGATTGATTATGTCCATCGAAGTCTCCTTGCTCCTTCTTTCAGCTCGCCAGCGCGGCTTGCTCATTCCCGGTCATCAGGCAGGCGGCGACGATGTCGTCCTGCCTGTCGATGACGATCCGGCCGTCCTTGTCGAGGATCAGCTTGAGGAAATCGAGCACGTTGCGCGCGTACAGCGCCGAGGCGTCCGCCGCGACCATCGATGCCAGGTTGGTTTGGCCGACGAGGATCACGGCGTGCCGCTCGACCACTTCGTCGGCCACCGTCAGCGGGCAATTGCCCCCCTGCGCGGCGGCCAGGTCCACCACCACCGAGCCCGGCTTCATCTGCTGGACGGTGGCTTCATGCAACAGCACGGGCGCCTTGCGGCCCGGGATCAGCGCGGTGGTGATGACGATGTCGGCCTGCAGCGCGCGCTGGTGCACCAGCTCGGCCTGGCGCTTCATCCAGTCCGGCGGCATCGGGCGGGCATACCCCCCCACGCCCTGCGCGATCTCGCGTTCCTCGTCGGTGAGGAAGGGCACGTCGACGAACTTGGCGCCCAGCGACTCGATCTGCTCCTTCACGGCGGGGCGGACATCGGACGCCTCGATCACCGCGCCCAGACGCTTGGCCGTGGCGATGGCCTGCAGGCCGGCCACACCGGCCCCGAGGATCAGCACGCGGGCCGCTTTGACCGTGCCGGCGGCGGTCATCAGCATCGGCATGAAGCGCTGGTAGTGGTGCGCGGCCACCAGCACAGCCTTGTAGCCGGCGATGTTGGCCTGCGAGGACAGCACGTCCATGCTTTGCGCACGGGTGGTACGGGGGGCGGCTTCGAGGGCGAAGGCGGTGATGCCGGCCGCCGCCATGCGGGCGTTGTTCACGGCATCGAACGGGTTGAGCATGCCCACCAGCACGGCTCCACGCTTCATCTGCGCTAGCTCCGCGTCCTCGGCGGCGCGCACCTTCAGCACCATGTCCGCGCCGAGTGCTTCGGTGGCGGTGCCGATACGGGCGCCCACGGCCTCGTAAGCGGAATCGGGCTGGCTGGCGCGCACCCCAGCACCCGCGTGCACGATGACCTGGTGGCCCTGCGCGACATACTTCTTCACCGTCTCCGGTGTCGCGGCGACGCGAGTCTCGCCTCGCCGCGACTCACGCGGGATGCCTATTTGCATCAATGTCTCCTTGTCCTGGGATTGGGATAGATGGTGTGAACCGGCGATCGGCCGGGACGGAACGGCGTTCGTAACCGTCAATGCCCAGCCGTGGATGGTGGGAACACGCACCACGAGCCATCGGCATGACGGAAGAAGAACAACGACAGGCCCCCCGAAGCGCGGGCGACGTCCACCTGGACACAACCGGTGCAATGCCTGGGCGGGTGAACGCGCGTGACACGGACCGCCAAATCTGCGTCGACGCCGACCCATTTTGCGAAGAGTCTCCGCAAGGACGTTCTATCAGTGTTCACCTTCAACCACATTGAGTTCAGCCATGCTTCCTGTATTGCAATCGCTGTGCCAGCGTGCAGAATCGGACGATGCCCGGGTCTTCCCGGCGCGTTCAAAGGATTGCGGGACGGAAAAGAGAAGGCGGATCGTCGACGGCGCTGCCGCGGTGTATTCCGCGGAGACGTTCATCTGTTCGCGCGGACTACAATCACACGTCCTTCGTCGCGTATGGCCGCCCGACCATGTGGTCGGGAACACGCAGCAGCACCTCGCCCCGCGATGCAGGGCTAGAGGCGCGGAGCGTGCATATCTGGCCCTGCTGAAGCGCCTCGCAGCCCACCGCCGCGGCCCGCGGCCAGAGCCCGATCGTCCGCTGCGGAAGCGGGCGATCGGTTTGCGCGCACTGGGCGCACTGCATTGAAGCTACCTGCACGCAAGCTTCATCACTGACCTCCAGTCGCCCACGTGCTCGAGGCCCATCACGGACTCGACGAGTTCCTGGATTGCGGTCCCACTCAGTGCACCCTCAGCGTTATGGGCAGACTTGGCGATCAGCTCGTCATCGGTCATGACAGTATCCGGATCGGGCGAGGGGCTGCCTTTCGGATAGCGCTTCTCCTCTCTGAACGTCGTGCCGCGAGCCATGAGCTGCACGCGCGCCGGCCGGCTGGCGGCGTTACTGGTCAGTAGCTTCACATAGTCGGGACGAGGCTCGCTGGTTACCTTAGCCATAAGTCTCATCACAGAAGGGCTATGAATCACCTCTGGCTTGAGCCAGGCCTTCCCAGGCCGCAGGCGATGCGCCGCCACGGCGATGCCGTGGTACATGCTGAACTGTGCGTCATGCACGTCGGCGATCACGCGATTCACCCATACTGGCTTCTCGTCGTACTGGCCGAGGAACTGCATTTCGGCCGCGCCGCGCAACGGCTGGCGATTACCCAGCCGCCGCTGAGCACGGCAATCAAGTCCCTGGAGGAGTTGGGCGCGGCCTTGTTCATGCGCAGCAAGACCCGGGGGCAACTGACGCCGGCAGGCGCCGCGTTCCTCGTGGAAGCTCGCAGGTTGCTGGAGGGAGTGGAACGTGCCAAGAGCGTGGTAAGGTCGGTCGATCAGGGCATGAGCGGGCGGCTCGAGGTCGGCTTCGGCGGTACACTCCTGTTTCGCGACATCCTGACGATCATCGGGCAGTTCAAACGCGAGCTTCCGGGTATCGAAGTGATGCTGCGAGAAATGCCGTCAGCCGAACAATTCGATTGCTTGCTGCACGGGCGATTGGATGCGGGGTTCGGGCACGGCGGGATGGCGCCGCCAAAGCTGAAGTCGATGCCTCTGAAAGAGGACGAGTTGGTGCTCTGCCTGCCAGTTGAGCATCCCAGGGCAGAGGAGAGCGTGATCGATTTGCGCAACCTGGCGGACGAGCCGTTCGTGATGTTCGAGCGCGAGATGAACCCGGCGAACCATGACGCGGTGATCGGCCTGTTCAGCCAGGCGGGCATCCATCCAAGGATCGTGCACTACACGCGCAACTGGATGACCACTATGTCGATGGTTTCGGAGGGCTGTGGTCTGGCGATCGTGCCGGGCACGCTCTGCCGCATGCGCATGACGGGCATGCGCCTCGTGCCGCTGGCCGGCTTCGCCGTGCCCGCACGGGGCATGTTGGTATGGAACCCCGCATTCGTTACGCCGGGGCTCGAGAGGTTTCTGGAGAGCGCCACACGCGCGCTCGCAGCTCTTCCTCCAAGGTAGTCATCGCCACGGAGGTGCCGTTGTGTCATCAGTGCTTTACGGCGGCATCCTCCGAAACCATGAGATTGCCGAGGTTCGTGCCGGAAAGCTCCCTGACGACGTCGATGAACTGCTGTAGAACAGGCTCCGTACGTCCCTTCAGCCAGCAAAGCTGAAAGTTGGTCCTGTAGTTGACATCCGTAAGCCGGATGACGGCCATGCCGGGCGGATAGTTAAAATCCTTGCCCAGCACGGCCAATCCGATTCCGACACCGACAGATATGAGGTTCATCTGGGATGCAATGGAGTGGACTTCCTGGACGACCTGCGGCTCGAATCCCGCCTCTTGGCACAATGCGAACAGGGGACCGTAGCCTGGGCTGACGCTGGATCTCGGAACGACGACGAATCGCTCGCCGGCGAGTTGGCCGAGGGAAACGGACTTTCGCTTTGCGAGGGGATGGTCGGCGGGCACCACGACGCCCAGTCCGCCCGTCTGGATCACATAGCGCTCGAGCGACGCCTCGCCTTCCGCCTGGGCGCCGCCTCTTCTCTGCTTCCGACGCTGTCCGGCATCCGGGCCAAAATGCATAAATCCAGCCTGGACCCTTCCGTCGAGCACCGCCTTGACCTGGTCGGACGTCGGCATTTCGACCAACGTGAGCGCGACCTTGGGGTGGTATTCGAGGAATCGCTTGATGGCGGCGCGAAAGAGGGGATGGTACAGGGTCAACGATCCATAGCCGATACTCAGCCCACCGACCTTGCCTTCGCCAACCTGCTTGGTCAGCGTGATGGCCTGGTTGAGATCACTCATGAGGCTTTGTAGGCGAGGCAGGAGGGCCTTCCCGGCGGCGGTCAGCTTGACCTTGTGCGCCTGCCGTTCGAAGAGCCCTACCCCGAGTTCATCTTCCAGGTCCGCGATGATCTGCGAAACCGCAGGGCGCGTGACGAACAGACGGTCCGAGGCACGACCGAAATGCTCCTCTTCCGCGGCAGCGACGAAATAGCGCAGATGTCTTAGTTCCATGGATCGGGGATGTATCTGTAGGGTCTGTAGGGCACCGGTGGCCGTCCGTCGACGGGCCGCCTCCGTCGCAGGCAGGGAGGTTGGCTTTGCTTACAGTGTGGCAACAATGTGCAGGTGTGTCGAGTCGCGTTTACCACATGTCAGGTAAGCGGAGCTAACCATGGACGGCGGCCGCAGGGTAAGCAGGGCTTACCCGATGAGGGCCTAAAGTCAACTGGACGACTGGGCCATACCGGGACGATACTTTCGCTCATCGCAGCATTCGCAACGGGCAGGGCCATCCGTTTGCCGGGACCGCCGTTTCCGGCGCTTCACCGGGATGAGCCCGCTTCCGCCATGACAAGGCCGCCACCGGTCGAATCCGCTCGCCGCGGGATTACCGTCAGCCCGAAACCCAATGAGGAGACACATGAAAAGCAGCCGCCATCTTCTGAAGTACCTTTCCGGTTGCCTGCTGGCGTCGGTCGTCTTTCCCGTGCAGGCACAGGACGGATCGTATCCGGTCAAGGCGGTGCGCCTGATCGTCTCGACCTCGGCCGGCGGGATGACGGACATATTGGCGCGGCTCTATGCAGACAACCTCTCGAAGACCCTGAAGCAACCGTTCGTGGTCGAGAACATGCCCGGCGCCAGTACGATGCTCGCCTCGCGCTATGTCGCAAGACAGGCAGCCGACGGCTATACGCTGCTCGTCGCTGCCAACACCATTGCGACGCTACCTCACGTCGAAAAAAATGCCGGCTATCAGATGAAGGACTTCACTGGCGTTGGGGAGCTTGCACGCTCGCCCTCCCTGCTGGTGGTCGGCGGATCATCGAGAATGAAGACGATCCCCGAACTTGTCGCGGCAGCGAAGAGAAATCCGGGCGCCGTTACCTATGCGTACACGGGCCGTGGGACGACGTCGCACATGACGGCGGAGTTGTTCGCGCGGGATGCAGGGGTCAGCTTTAATGGCATCGCGTACAAGGGGATTTCGCTGGCGGTGCCCGACGTCCTGGCAGGGAGAGTCGAATTCCTGATGGGGCCTTCGACCTCGACGGAACAGTTGATCAAGAGCGGAAAGATGCGTGCGCTCGCGATCACGTCGGGCTCGCGCTCTCCGGCGTTTCCCGATGTCCCGACCTTCAGGGAGCTGGGATACCCGGACGCCACTTATAACCTGTTCTTCGGCATTTTTGCGCCTGTCGCGATCCCCGATGCCGTCCGGAAGACATTGGCGGATGCCATCGATTCGGCAAAGAAGGACCCGACGTTCACCGGGCGGCTGCGCCGCTTGGGCATGGAAGTTTCCAATGTGAGAACGCCACAGCAGTTCAATGCATTCCTCGGGGACGAAGAGGAGAAATCGGTGAGCCTGCTGAGGCAGTAAGCCCGTGCCGACCGGGGCCCTCCCTGTTGGGTGAAGCGTGCCTCGTTGCTCTGTTGCCATGCCAATCTCCGTCAGCCATTTGCGTGCGGGCGCCTGGCGCGCGCGCCATTCGTCGATTGAACGTCTCCCCGGTCCGGTGAGGCTCAGTTGCCTCGACGCCGGGATTACGGGCATCAGGAACATCCAGCTCCCGTTTCCGATCCGGGTTGGTGTCGAAGCCGGGGCGTGCGAAGTATCGATGCGCGGCTTTACCAGGGCGGTTCCCCACGGCGAGTCCCGCCTCATCCCCGCTCTGGAAGAGGTATCGTTGACCTTACTGCGTCATGCCAGGGTCACGCTGACAATCGTTCCCGAATCCGGGCCCGGATTCCCGGGAGCCGGGCGGGACCAGGGCTGCGGCTCCACTGACCCGTCGACGGACGACCTGAGGCAGCGCAAGCCTGCGACGGCGGGTATCTCCCTGGCCGTCTTTGCCTCCCCTCAGTCGGACTGGGGACTCTCATCCGCCGCGGCATGCCTCGGCAAGGTGGATGGGCGATGGCTTTCGCGCAAGCTCCTGCAGGAGTGCTCGAGCCTTCGCCAATTGGTCAGGACGCAACGCCTTTCGCGATTCGTGTTCGACCTCCTGTCTTCGGCAGCGCCGTCATCCGCAACGTCCTATGGATTTTCGGACCGGTGCCATCTGGAGAATGCGGTGTATGACCAGTTCGGGATTTCTGTCGCGGCACTTTCCAGGCTTTCATCCGCAGGACACGCGTGAGTTCTGGTTAGCTTCACTTACCACAGGGCGGAGAAAAACGAACTCGACGCGCCAAACCACGGTGCACTAGCATGCGATCCATACAACTAGAAGCAGGAGACAAAGTAAATGAAAAGGCGTCAATTCGTCCACGCTGCTGGCGGGATTTCGCTGGCAGTCATGGCTTGGGGAGCAAGCGCTCAATCCGCGCCGTACCCCACCAAGCCTATCCGCATTATCGTGAGCAGCGCGGCCGGAGCATTGCTGGACTCCTCGAGCCGCCTGTACGCGGACAGGATGTCCCAGTACCTGAAGCAGCCGGTGGTCGTGGAGGACATGCCGGGCGCCAGCTCGATGCTGGGCGCTCGATATGTCGCCCGGTCGGCGGCTGACGGTTATACGCTGCTCGCCTTCGCCAACACGGTCGTGACCATGCCACATCTGGTCAAAGGTGCCGGGTACGACTTCGGCAAGGATTTCGTCGCCGTGGGAGAAATGGCGCGCTCGCCCGGATTGCTGGTCGTCGGCGGCTCGTCGCCATTCAAGACACTGGGCGATCTTGTCGGTGCCGCGAGGAAGAAGGCAGGCGAGGTGACTTTCGGCTCCGCCGGGCAAGGCAGCACGTCGCACCTCCCAGTGGAATTGTTCGTAAAAAGCGCCGGCATTCGCCTCACTCATGTTCCCTATAAGGGCCTCGCTCCCGTCATTCCCGACGTCATTTCCGGTCGCGTAAGCTGCATGATGGGCACGGCGACCTCCCTGGTTGGTTCGATCCAGGCAGGAACTCTACGCGCTCTCGCAATCTCCTCGGAAAGCCGTTCGGCCAAGTTCCCCAACGTTCCGACCTTCAAAGAACTGGGCTATCCCGAAGCCACGTACAGCATCTTCGTCGGTCTCGCCGCTCCGGCCGGGATTCCGAATGCGGTGCGAGCCAAACTGGCGGAGGCCATGGAAGCCGCTCGTTCCGACGAGACGCTGCAGGCGCGCCTCGCTGCGCTGGACCAGGAGGTGTCCAACGTCCGGACACCGGATCAATTCCAAGCGTTCCTGATTGCGGAAGAAAAGCGGACCGTGAAGTTGATCAACGACGCGAATATCCAGCCGGAATGACATTCCCGCGACGGTTATGAAGCCATCGCCATGGTAGTTGAAAATGAAGCGTGAACCAGAAGGAATTCTCGTCCTGGACGAGCATGGGGCGACTACGTTTTCCAGCGGCCTGGGCCGGGACTCGCTGATCTCCCAGTCACTATGCCGGCTCTGGCAAAACCGGGGGCGGATGCCGGTCAGGCGATTGTCGGCGTTAACGGACCTGGACCGACCGATGACGGTCGCAGCCATCCCCACGCGGGATGCCGTTTGCTTTCTGATCTTTGATTCGCAGGAAGCGGACGAATTCAGCGAGTTCCTGGCAAGCGTCGATTCGGCGGAGGATATCCTCCGTCACTTCATCACCGACCCATACAAGGCCATGGTGGTCGTCGACGCCGATGGCAGGATCACATACATGAGTCCCGTCCATGAGCGCTTCTTCGGCCTCCGGCATGGCGAAGCGCTGGGCAAGCATGTGACCGCTGTTGTCGAGAATACGAGGCTGCATGAGGTCGTGGCGACAGGCAAGGGGCAAGTCGCGCAATTGCAGGAGATGAATGGCGTTACCCGTGTTGTCTCGCGCCTTCCTATTCTCGATCGCAGGAAGCGGGTGGTCGCGGCAATCGGGCAGGTGATGTTCAAGGGACCGGAATCCATGCGCGAGCTCACCGTGGAACTGGCCCAGGTGAAGCAGGAACTGGATTTCTATAGGCGCGAGCTTTCCGGAATCCGGAACCGAAGCTATGGGCTGGACCAGATCGTCGGCAGCAGCGACGCCGTGCACCGCCTTAAGGACGATATCCTGCGCCTGGCACCGCTCGATGTGCCGGTTCTGCTCACGGGAGAGAGCGGAACCGGAAAGGAGATGGTCGCTCATGCCATCCATATGCTGAGCCCGCGCAACGACAAGCCATTGGTGCTGGTCAATGCCGCTGCGATGCCGCCGAACCTTGTCGAGAGCGAGCTATTCGGCTACGAGCCAGGCGCATTCACGGGGGCGGATCGCAAGGGAAGAAAAGGCAAGTTCGAGGCTGCGGATAGCGGCACGCTTTTCCTGGACGAGATCGGAGACATGCCGGTCGACATACAGGTAAAGCTCCTGCGGGTGCTCCAGGATGGCAGGTTCGAGCGGGTCGGCGGCGATCGTGCACGGCACTCCGATTTCCGGCTCATTTCGGCCAGCAACCGCGATTTCAAATCCATGATCGCGAGTTCAATTTTTAGGCTGGATCTCTTTTATCGCATCAGTGCCGTCACCTTGCGCCTGCCTCCGCTGCGAGAGCGGCTCGAGGACATTCCCGAGCTTGCCGATAGTTTCCTGGAGGCATTCTCGGCCCGGCATGGAACGCCGAAGAAGTCCATTTCGGAATCGGCGATCAGATTCCTGCAGTCTCGTGCATGGCCGGGCAATATCCGCCAGCTCCAGCATGCAATCGATCGGGCGGTGATCTTCTGCGATGGCCCCGTGCTTTCCATCAGCGACTTCGGGAGCCTCGACGGTTTCGAGCATCCGTCCGGCGGCGTCCAGGGCAATGGCAAGCGATCCGGGACAGAGCCGGCCAAGTACGAGATGCGTGAGGCTACCGAACGGGTCGAGTCCGAGATGATCATGGAGGCCATGCGGCGCACGGGCGGAAACAAGTCGCGTGTCGCGGAGCAGCTTGGCATTTCGCGTTCCTATCTCTATAAGCGACTCAGTATCATAGAGAGTGCCGGGAACGAGGATTTGGTTGCCCGGTAGTTTTCGGCCGGGCGGCTTTCGCCCGCAACGACGCCGCCATGAGGCGCGTGTTACTTCCCATGCGGGCGTGCCGCGGAAGATCGGCTTGATCGGGAAGCGGTACTTCCCAGCATGGCTCCGCGGCAGGCCGTTGCACCGGCCTGCCGGCAGGCATTCCAAAGACAACTCAGGCGATCAACTGGAGCACGGAGGCAAATGGCTTGCCATCCCGTAGTCCGTGAACAGCCTCGATCAGTTCGTCAGCCTTGACGGAAGAGCGGCCAAAATCCAGGCAGTCCATTACCTTGTCCCGCAGTTGCGAGGCCGACATACGCTTCCCGGGGCTGCCGCACACGTCCTGGGCTTCGATGAGGAGCCGTTTGCCGTTGACCAACTCCACGTCGAACGCTACCGGCACCATGCCCAGGAACGGGAGGGCGGCATCGGCTTCGATCATGATACGTTCGGCGGCGAAGTTGCCGACGCGTTCGTCTCGGATCGCAACGTCGGTGAAGTCGCAGATGCGTACCGCGCCGCGTTCGAGGCCGACGGCCACGGTGTAGGCGATGCTGAACTGCGCGTCGACCACGCTGGCCGACCGATGGTCGAACTTCCGTCCCACCATGTTCACCGCCTGGCCGCTCACGCGAATGCGGATCTGCCTGACGTCGCTGGAGCGCAAGCCCTGCGCGTGCAGTTGCAGGGCTAGGTCGATCGGAGCGTGCGTGAAGCGGCAGGCCGGGTAGGGCTTTAGGCTCAGGTCCTCTGGCAGGTCGCACCGTTCAATGCCTGCGTGGACGGCGTCGAGATCGAACTTTCCGTCCTGGTACAGGTTGACGAATCCGGCCTTGCCTTCGAACACGTTGCTCGGTGCGTCGATGCCTGCCTGGGCGAGCGCTGCGGACATGACGACGTTCTTTACCATCTGGGCTGGCTGGAAGCGCTTGGCGAGGCTGCCGTCGACGATCGACTGCAGGCTGCCGGCGGTCTGCGTAAGCTGGTGGCCGAGTGCGTTGACGGTGGTCTCCGTATCCCAGCGTCGCAGGCGCGCGATGGCGAGCACCGCGCCCATCGACCCGCTGATCACGCTGTAGTTCCACCCGCGTGAGCCTTTGGGGCCACCGGCACGGCCGATGCGCATCGCGCCGTCGACCCCGACGGCCAGCGCGGTGAGGAACTCGCGGCCATCGCAATCGGGCCGGCTTTCTTCGACATCGGCAATCAGGCCGGGCAGCACCATGCCGTTGGCGTGCAGTGGCACCTTGTCATCCGTGTCGTCGTAGTCCAGCGCGTGCATGCTGACAGCGTTGAGGAATGCAGCAAACGGCGCGCTGGCGCGGCCGAAGCCGCCCCATACTGAGCAGTCGCCGGTGCCCCAGCGCCTTAGCGCGGCACGTGCCTCCTTCAGCCCGGGCGCGTGCAGGCCGGCAAGGGCGCAGGCGAGACTGTCAATCAGGCCGTCGACCGTGGCATCGATGGTTTCGTCGCGCAGCTTGTCGTATTCACGGCTGACGGCGTTCGAGGCGAGCAGATAGGCGATATCCATGGTGGCATAGGTAAGGTTGCAGACGCGTCGAGTATCGGCCGGCGGGATGGCGCAGAGCCAGTCGCTTTTCGTCGATGCCAGCGTAAGTTGTCCTTACGACTCTATCCGGCACGGGCTGACGGTAAGCTCGGCTTACGCTCGCCCAAACAAAAACTGTCTCGACAGGCTTACGGCCGCCCCTTGACAATGAGGAAAAATTAAAGCCCGATATGGAGGCGTCACCCAATGATACAAGCTGTCGACCTGTCCCGAGACTTTGCCACGTTTGTCGCGAATACCCGGTATGTCAACTTGCCCACGGAGGCCATCGAGGGGGCGAAGAAGAGCATTCTCGATACATTGGGCGTGATCATTGCGGCAACCGGCGTAGAGCCAGCGGTAAAGGGGGTGAACGCGTTGGTGCGCGAGGCCGGCGGCGTGGAGGAGAGCACGCTACTCGGCTTCGGGGGACGTGCCCCGGCGCTGTGGGCTGCGTTTCATAATGGCGCGCTGGCGCATTGCCTGGATTTCGACGATCACGCGCCGGAAGGCCATCACCCAAGCAGTTCGATCGTGCCCGCGGCATTCGCATTGGCGGAGCGAGCAGGCGGTGTCTCGGGGCGCGACCTCATTGCGGCAGTCGCCGCAGGGCAGGACATGTTCCTGCGCATCCGGCGCAACGTTGCCAACCGGCAGGACTGGCACCTGACCACGGTGATCGGGGTCTATGCGGCGACTGCGACCGCCGCCCACGTGCTCAGGCTCAACCGCGATCAGATCGTCGACGCATTCGGCATTGCGGGTATGCAGTGTTGCGGCACGATGGAACTGGCGTATGGCGTGGGCAGCGACCTGCGAGGCATGTATGCAGGTTTCACGTCCAAGGGTGCAGTGCTCGCCGCGCTGCTCGCGGAGAAGGGCGTGAGCGGCGTCAAGAGCATGTTCGAGGGCAAGGCCGGCTTCTTCAATGTCTATTTCCGCGGGGAGTATGACCGGGAGAACATGGTTAAGGACCTCGGCGAGAAGTACGACGGCGGTTCCATTCTCTACAAGCCCTGGCCTTCCTGCGGCGCCTCGCACGGCTTCATCCATGCAACGCTGACGTTGATGACGGAACACAAGCTGGCCATCGACGACATCGAACAGATCCGGGTGAGTGTCGGCGACTTCCAGAAGCAGCTGTGCGAGCCCATCGAAAGCCGCCGCCGTCCGGCGACTCCGGTGGACGCCAAGTTCAGCATCCCGTTCTGCGTGGCTGTCGCGGCGACCAAGGGCCAGGTAAAGGTATCCGATTTTTTCGGCGACGCACTGACGGATCCACAGGTGCTCGCAGCAGCGCACAAGGTCGTCCCGGTATTCGATGACAGCTTCGACTGGAGGACGACGCTTCCCAAGGGGCGCATCGACATCGTCACGCGCGACGGCCGCACGCTCTCGCGCGTAGGGGACAACGTCCCTGGCGACGTGGAATGTCCAATGAGCTGGGAGTACCTCTACGAGAAGTTCCGTTACAGCGCCGAACTTGCCGCGGTGCCCCCTTCGGCCGGGGGCATTCGCAAGGCGCAGGAGATGGTGCGGCATCTCGAGGCGCTGGACGATGCGACCGACGTCCTGCGCGTGCTGAGCTGAAGATGGACGCTACAACGCTTCGCATCGCGCGCCATGTCGCGGCGGCTGATTTTAATCGACTGCCTGAGCGTGCCATACACGAATGCCGCCGCCGAATCATTGATAGCGTGGCGTGCGCGGCCGCGGCCTATCGGGAGCCATTTTGTTCCGCGATCCGGACGGTCGCCGGACGCTACGGCGGAACGCCCGCCGCGCGCATCTGGGGCAGCGGCGAACGCACCTCCATCGAGATGGCGGCGTTTGCCAACGGCACGATGCTGCGCTACCAGGACTACAGCGATACGCACCTCGGCAGGAGCAATGGGCATCCAAGCGACATGATCGGCGGTCTCGTCGCGCTGGCCGAATCCTTCGATGTGAGCGGCAAGGACCTCGTCACGGCTACCATCGTCGCGTATGAGGTGTATTGCAGCCTGTGCGACAGCACCTCCCTCGCAACGCGAGCCCTCGACCAGGCAACGTGTGCGGCGGCGGGCGCCGCCGCCGGCGCGGCGCGGTTGCTGGGCCTCGGCGAAGCGCAGGCCGGTGAAGCCATATCGCTGGCGCTGTCGTCGAGCTTGCAGCTTTACAACGTCCGAACCGGAGACCTGTCCGACTGGAAGAGCTGTGCCGGTCCGAACGGTGCGCGCAATGGCATCTTTGCCGCGCTGCTGGCCCGCGAAGGTGTGACGGGGCCTACCGCGGTTGTGGAGGGAAAGGGCGGCCTGCGCGACATCGTGGGCGAGCTCGACTGGAAAATCGGCGCGGGCGAGATGCCGCTCATCGTTGGCACGCATCTCAAGTTCCATCCCGTCTGCTATCACGGTCAGGCGGCAGTCGACGCGGCGCTGGCCCTGCGTGACAAGGTGCCTGTCGAAGCCATCGAGGCGACCGAGGTGGAGACCTACGAGGCGGCCTTTCGCGCCATGGGCGGCGATCCGACGCGTTGGGCACCGACGAACCGCGAAACCGCGGATCACAGCTTGCCCTATACGATTGCCGTGGCCCTGCTGAATGGCAGACTGACTTCCGCCGACTACGAACGCGAGCGGCTTGGTGATCCGCAGACCCGACGCCTGATGGAGCGGATCCGTGTCGGCTGCTCCGCCGAGCTCACCGATGCCTTCCCGGCGCACTCACGCAGTCGCGTCACGATTCGGCTGAAGGACGGCTCCACGTACAGCCATTTGCAGCACGACCCCAAAGGAAGCGCCGCCAATCCGCTTGCCGATGCGGAACTGGAGTTGAAATTCTTGGAGTTGTACCGTGCATGGAGCGACGGACCGGCGGCCCGACGGATGTTGGACATGCTATGGTCGGTCGACCGTCTCGCCAGCGTCTCGCAACTCGTGGACGCACTTTGCGCAGCACCCGGCGCATAGGCGGGCGCTTCGCGGCCTCTTGATGTGACAGCGGGCGTGGCAGCGCACGCGACGGGAAGTCCTGTCGCGTCCCGGCAGCCCTGTGCCCGCTTCGCCTGCCTACACCTGGGCAGGATCCCTCTCGTGCGTGGCCGTCTGCGTCGCCGCCCGCTGCCGTTTAATACCGCGGCATGCCGCAACATCATCCCGGTGAATCCCATGTCCAGCCGAATGCAGGTGGTTGGACGCAACGCGCCATCTCTCCACACCGCATGCGCCATCCGTTCGCCGTACGGGCGCTCTCGCCGTGCTTCCGCATTGAAGGACGGTCAGCGAAACTTACCGGTCTCGGTAAAAAAAGCGACTCGACTTTTCTTCCTGCGGATTTGAAACTTGACCTCACAGCACGAGACACCGAACGAAAGCCATTGCGTTACCCGGCGTAATTCCTCGCTGCAGTGAAACCAAGGAAACCAACATGTCCGCTATCCCGACTTCCCCCGAACAGAACTCTTCCCATGGTGTCACGCTGGATGACGTGCTCCAGGCCACGCAGGCCGTTACCCGGAACTTCGGCGACGAGTACTTCGCCAAGCTCGACAAGGAAGAGGCATTTCCGCACGACTACATCAAGGCATTGATGGACGCCAAGCTGCACACGGTGATGATTCCCGAACAGTACGGCGGCATGGGGCTCGGCCTGCGCGAAGCATGTGTCATCGTGGAGGAGATGCACCGTTCGGGCGGCGTCGGTTCCATGATCCACGGCCAGATGTTCATGATGGGCATCCTGGCCCGCCATGGCACCGACGAACAGAAGCGCAAAATCCTCGAGGAGGTATGCGCGGGCCGCGTGCGCCTGCAGTCCTTCTCGCTGACGGAGCCGAACGCCGGCACCGACACCGCCAAGCTGCAGACGAAAGCATGGCGGGAAGGCAACGAGTGGGTGATCAAGGGCCAGAAGCTCTGGACGTCGCGCTTCGACTACACCGACGCCTTCATGGTGTTCGCGCGCACCAGCCCGCCGAAGGACCCCGCCAAGCCGCACCAGGGCATCTCGGCCTTCCTGGTCGACAAGCGCCAGGTCGATCCGAAGCAGTACACCAGCCGCAAGATTGACGTGATGTTCAACCATCACACCTTCGAGGTCTTCTACGACAACATGCGCGTGCCCGAGACCTCGCTGATCGGCGAGGAAGGCAAGGGCTTCAAGTACCTGCTCGATGGTCTGAATGCCGAGCGCATCATCATCGCCTCCGAGGCGATCGGCGACGGACGCTGGTTCGTGGAGAAGGCGGTCAACTACGCCAAGGAGCGCGTGCTGTTCGGCAAGCCGATCGGCGCCAACCAGGGCGTTCAGTTTCCCATCTCGCTCGGCTACGCGCACCTGGAGGCGGCGGACGCCCTGCGCTGGAAGGCGGCCGAGAAGTTCGACCGCCGCGAGCCCTGCGGCGGCGACGCCAACATTGCAAAGATGCTCGCCTCTGACGCCTCATGGGAACTGGCCAACGTCTGCATGCAGACGCACGGCGGTTTCGGGCTGGCGCGCGAGTACCACATCGAGCGCCGCTTCCGCGACACCCGCGTGTTCCAGATCGCACCGATCTCGCCGAACATGGTTCTGAACTACGTCAGCCAGCACGTCCTGGGCCTGCCGCGTTCCTACTGAGCTGGGAGAGGAAGATGGACGAAGGACTCTATTTCGAGGACTACACGGAGAACTGGAGGTACGAATCCGAGGCGGTGCCCGTCACCGAGGACGGCATTGCCGGGTTCGTCGACCTCCACCGCTTCCATACGCCGACCTTCACCGACCGGAGCTACGTCGAATCGTCCAGGGAGTATGGCGCGCGCATGGCCCCGGGCCTGCATGTGCTGTGCCTGGCCGAGGGCGCGGTGCTGCAGGCGGGCCTGACCCGCCGCCGCGGCATCTTCCTGATGGAACTGACGCCGAAGTTCCTGAAGCCCGTATTCGCGGGCGACACGATCAGAGTTCACGTGCGGCTGAAGTCCAAGCGGTTGACGAGCAAGCCAGACCGGGGCGTGGTCACGACTGCGCACGAGGTGAAGAACCAACGTGGCGAGGTGGTCATAGCGTACGACTCCACGCGGATGATCCGCACCCGCGCCTACGTTGAGACGGCCGCCGCCGCAAACTGAGAAGAGCACAAGGAGAACAACCCGTGCAAGCCGCATTGCCCAAGCCGGTCGCCAACGCCGACTCGCATACCTATTGGAACGCCGCCCGCGAGCGGCGCCTCGTGATCCGCAAGTGCAACGCCTGCGGTCAGCTCCACTTCATGCCGCGGTACCTGTGCCCGTCGTGCTGGTCCGACAACCTCGACTGGATCGATGCCAGCGGGACCGGGCGCGTGCACAGCTTCAGCGTGATCCGCCGTGCGTCGGACCCGGCCTTTGCCTCGCGTGTGCCCTACGTGCTCGCGCTGATCGAGCTCGACGAGGGCCCGCGCATGATGGCCAATATCCTAGGCGAGGACGCGCTGGGCGTCGCGGTGGGGGACCCTGTGACGGTCACCTTCGAGGATCGCGGCGACGGCGCCCTGATCCCGCAGTTCGAGCGCGTCGCCACGCGCGGAGCATGACATGAAGAAACCTGCATCCCTGAAGAACAAGGTAGCAATCGTCGGCGTCGGCGAATCGGACATCGGCCGCGTGCCGTATATGTCGGGACTCGGGCTGAACGCACAGGCCGCCAGGCGCGCGCTCGACGATGCCGGGCTCGAGGTTTCCAACATCGACGGATTGCTGACGGCCTATTCGTTCACCGAGCCGTACTTCATGCTCGGCTCGGTGCTGTGCGAGTACCTCGGCCTGAAGCCTCATTTCAATGCCTCGATGGTGGTTGGCGGGGGAAGCCCGGCGATAATGCTCAAGCACGCCGCCGAGGCCATCGCGGCCGGCCAGGCCGAGACGATCCTGGTTTGTGCCGGCGAGAACCGCGCGACGGGCCAGTCGCGCGATGCCACAGTCAGCACGTTGTTGGCGGTGGGGCATCCCTACTTCGAGCAACCCTACGGCGGGTCCATTCCGGGCTACTACGCCATGATCGCCCAGCGGCACATGCACGAGTACGGCACGACCCGGGAGCAACTCGCATACGTCGCCGTGCAGACGCGCAACCACGCGCTGTTGCATCCGAACGCCCATATGAAGAAGGCGATAGGGCTGGATGAGGTCCTGGCGGCGAAGCCCATTGCCGATCCGCTGGGCATGCTCGACTGCTGCCTCATCTCCGACGCGGGCGGCGCCTTCATCGTCACCTCCGCTGAGCGCGCTCGCGACCTCAAGTGCAAGCCGGCGTATCTGCAGGGCATCGGCGAATACCACACGCACGAGCACCTGATGTGCGCGCCAAGTCTCACCGAATTCGGCGCCACCGAATCGGGACGCATCGCGTACGAAATGGCAGGGCTCGCCCCGGGCGACATCGACGTCGCCCAGCTGTACGACTGCTTTACGATCGTGCCGATCCTTGAGCTCGAGGAACTTGGCTTCGTGAGGCGTGGCGAGGGCGGTGCCTTCTTCGCGGAGGGGCATACAGCCATTGGCGGCAAGCTGCCGGTGAATACGCACGGCGGCATGCTGTCGCACGCGCACGCTGGCGCGGCGGGCGGGCTGTTCGGCATCGTCGAAGCCGTGCGCCAGCTGCGCGGCGGCCTGGGCGAGCGGCAGGTGAATGGCGCGGAAGTCGCACTCGTCCACAATGAGGGCGGCATCCTGTCCTCGCACTGCACCGTCATCCTCGCCAACGACAGGGGCTGACGCCTCGATCCCTTCCTATCCAAAAGGATTGCCATGACCATTGCTTCCGCGCCGCGCGGCAAATATTTCGAAGACTTCGAGGTCGGAGAGGAGTTCATCAGCCCGGCTCGCACCATCACGTTGACGGACATCGTCAACTTCGCCTGCCTGTCGGGTGACTTCAATGAAGTCCACACGAACTTCGAATACTGCAAGACCACCCCTTTCGGAGAACCCATTGCGCACGGCCCGCTGGTGTATGCCGTGATGGCTGGCCTGCAGTATGCGAGCGGGCTTAACGACGGCACGCTGATCGCGTTGCTGCAAAACGACCAATGGCGGATGCTGGTGCCGATCAAGCATGGCGATACGATCCGGGCACGCGTCCGCGTGCTGGAGAAGAAGGAGACCAGCAAGCCGGACCGCGGCGTGATCGTGGTCCAGCGCGAAGTCATCAAGCATGATGGGACTGTCGCGCAGGAGATGCGTACGACTTTCCTGTATCGTCGTCGCCCCAAGGCCTGACGCACTCCAAGCTACCAAGCCGGCCTGCTGCGCCACGCGGGATGCCGGCACGTCCGCCCCGCCCGCAGCACTGCGCCGGGGCCTGTGTTTTCAGATCGAACGGCGACGCGATGTCTCGCGCGCCGTGCCGACGACATCTCCTTATCCTCCACGCCTCCCGGGCCGCGGGGCGTTGAACACCATGAACGCCAAAGCAATGAACCCCTACACCCGACTTCCCGGCACCCCGGTGCCCATGCACAGATGGACTGGCGACGATGGCATGGAGCTCGCGGGCGATTCATGGGGAGATCCGCGAGGACCGCTGGTACTCCTGCTTCACGGGGTGGGTCAAACGCGGCATGCGTGGCGTGCGACGGGGAAGAGACTGGGCGCCGCCGGCTACCACGCGGTGGCGTTCGACGCGCGCGGCCACGGTGACTCCGATTGGGCGGCCGATGGCGACTACTCCCGCGATGCCATGATTCGCGACCTGAGGGAGCTCGTCGCGACATTTGGAAGGCGGCCGGCGCTGGTCGGCGCCTCAATGGGTGGGGCCACTAGCCTGATCGGCGTCGGTGAACGGCGCATCGAGGCCAGCGCACTGATTCTCGTGGACATTGCACCGCGCACAGAGCCTTCTGGCGTGGCGAAGGTGAATTCCTTCATGCGCGGCACGACGGAAGGTTTTAGTACGCTCGAGGAAGCCGCCGAGGCCATTCACGCCTATCGGCCGCGAGCCCAGGCGCAGGGCGTGCCATACGGCCTGGCAAAGAACCTCCGCCTGGGGGCCGACGGCAGATACCACTGGCACTGGGATCCCCGGCTCATGGAGAGGGGGCGCGAAGGCGACGAACGACGCATCGAGGCGGCGCGCCGCCTCGGCCTGCCGACGCTGCTGGTTCGCGGTGGCCAGTCTGACGTCGTCAGCGAGGAGGGCGCGCGCGACTTCTTGTGTCTGTGTCAGGGAGCGGAGTTCGTGAACATCGCTGGGGCCGGCCACATGGTTTCGGGCGATCGCAACGACGTCTTCGGGCGTGCGGCTCTCGACTTCCTGCGGCGTGTCGTGCCGGTCGCCAGGTAGGCAATGCAACAGCTGTGAACGGCGCCAGAGGCAACTGGCGTCGGAGCCGCGCAGGAATTGTGTGTGGCTTCAAGAGGACGATGGCTCGGGAGCCATCGCTTTGTCAAGCAGCGGGCGACCTCACCCTTCGCTAAGCGCATTGGGGGCATCAGGACCAAATCCGGATCTCGATGCATCCATTCAATCCCACAAATCTTGGTTCCAGGTCGAGAGACGGGAAAGGTAGCACCGGTCATGCACAGCACGTGCGGCGATTGAGGCGACGCCCACCTCCTGCGTGCAGATGCGGGGCATGTCGATCAACGTCGACGTTTCGATCATTCGCGGCCTGGCGGCCTCGCGGATTCGCTGTGGCAAAGCGAAACATCGTGAGCGGCACGCATTCCGCCCGCGATGCCTGATCCCACTCCGTCAAGAGTACGTTGCCCCGCCCGTCGCGCTCAGGGTCGCCCCGGTGACGTGGCTCGATGCATCAGACACGAGGAATGCAGCCACGGATGCAACCTCATCGGGCTTGGCGAGACCGAACGGCGCTTGCGAGGCGATCTTGTCGAACACCTTCTGGCGAATCGACGTCAGTTGTCCGCCTGCGAACCGTTCGTACACGGGCGTTTCCTCGACCAGCGTGACGCATAACGTATTGACGCGCACACGGGAGCGCGAAAGCTCCTTGGCCATTACCTTGGCGGCCATAATGAGCCCTCCGGAATGGAGGGCCACCGTCGTCTGGCCGGGCGTGGGGAAGCGGCCGCCTTCGGACGTGACGAACAGAATCGTGCCGCTATTGCGTTCGGTCATGTGCGATACGACCGCGTGTACCGGATTCAGCTTGATACGAACCGTCTTGGCGATCTGGTCCGCGATGGCATTCGGCTCGACCTGGCCGATTACGCCCTGTGCGTCGGGAGGCGCCCCGGCGCTGGCCACGAGGATGTCTACCTGGCCGAATCGCTCGATCACCTGTTGGACGAGGCCAGTCGCCTGTGCGGTGTCCTCGATGTCGGCCGCAAGGAAGGCGCCCTGTCCGCCCGATGACTCGATGGATCCCACCAACGCCTCGCCGGCGGCTTGGTTGCGGCCGTTCGCGACGACGAACACCCCTTCCTGTGCCAGCCTGAGCGCGATCGCCTTGCCCAATCCAGCCGTCGCTCCTGTGACGATGGCGACCTTTCGCTGCTGCTTATCCGATTGTTCTTTCATATCGACCGCCTGTCGAGCTGTGTATGCGTGGGTGCCAACGAGCATCGTCCTTCAGGATGCGGTGGACGCGGGCGATGGCTTCGCAGCGCCGAAGGCGCCAGCCGCTTCCAGACGGGCAATCTCGGCGGGCGGCAGGCCGAGTTCCTTTTCCAGCACCGCGACGCGATGCTCGCCAAGGCGCGGCAGGCGGAGTGCACCCTGCGCGGTGCGGAAGCGGGACGGATCGGCCGGCAGTCGAAGGGTTCCGCCCAGGCCGTCCTCGACTTCCTGCAGCGCGCCACGTTGCCGCAGATACGCGTCATTTAGCACTTCGCTCATGCTGAGGACGCCTGCGACCGGGACATCGGCCTCGTTCAGCTTCGTCGTGATCTCCGCGCGCGTGTGGGCACGGGTGAAGGCTTCCGTGATGGCAATCACCTCGTCCTGGCGCTTCGCGCGCTCAACGTAGGTTGCGTAACGCTCGTCGGTCCCGAACTCCGGACGCCCCATGGCGAAGCAAAGGCGGCGCCAGAAATCGTCGCGATTGACGCCGATGTTGATGAAGCCGTCCGACGCGGGGAATGCGCCGTACGGCACGCCGTGAAAGTCGTTCGAGCCGGCGAAGGCGGACAGAGAGGCATCGGCAATCTGCACCCGGGCCAATGCCACGGAAACCATGGGAAGCGTGCATTCGATCAGGCCCAGGTCCAGGATCCGGCCAACGCCGTAGTGTTCCTGATTACGCAGGGCCAGCAGAATCGCCGCGTGCGCGGTCATGCCGGCGAGGATATCGCCGAGCGCGAATCCGCACCATACCGGATTGCCGGCATGGTCGCGTGTCAGGCCAGTGGCGCCCGTCATGGCTTCAGCCACGAGGGCGAGGCCGGCCCGGTCGGCATACTCGCCGGCATCCTCCATGCCGAACCCCGAGATGCAGGCAATCACGAGTCGCGGATAGCGCTTCTGCAGCGTTTCCGGATGGATCCCCAGGCGCTCCAGGGCCGCGGCGCGCATGTTGGTGATGAGCACGTCTGCCGATTCCAGCAGCCCGTGCATGACGTTCATGCCTTCGGCGTTCTTGAGATCGAGCGCAATGCTTTGTTTGCCACGGTTGAGCGCGCCGTAATGCGCCGAGACGGTATGACCCTGGGCATCCTCACGCAGCGGGGCGCGGGATCGGGCCAGTTCGCCGCTGGGCGGCTCGATCTTGATCACCTGCGCTCCTTCCTCGGCAAGAAGTTGGCCGCAGTACGGTCCGGCAATAAGGTGACTCAACTCGATGACTTTGATGCCTTTCAACGGCGGTGGCGTGGTTTTATCGTCGTTCATGTCAATGACCTGGAAAGAAGCGGGTAAAGCCAGTTTCGTGGCTGGACTGCACGATGTCGAGTTCGAAATCTTGAGGGGATCGGTAAGCGGTGCTAACCGCGATGGGCGCAGAGGCGGGAATCAGAAAGCCCGGAATCGGCCTCGCGCAATGCGTCCCGCGTGGCGCGCAGGCGCGAATGGCAGCAGAAGATCGTTGCTTGAATGGCGCAGGAGTCGCGCAGGCCCGAGCAGACTGGCCTTGATGAGTTAGCTGCCCGGACCCCAGACGCTTGCAGTCAGCGCCAATGGGCCGACTGCCAAGCGGCGATCACGGCGTCGCGCCGTTGCGCGATCAGAACTTGTGACGCAAGCCGATAACCGTGCCGAACTGGTTCGCACCGGAACTGACTGTCCCGAAGCCAACGCTGCCCGAGCCGAGGCCGAGAGACGACCCGTTATGGTTCTTTGTATAGCCAATCGTCATGTAAGCGTCGGTGCGCTTCGAGAACGCATAGTCAGCCGACGCCACGAACAGCCAGGGATCGGCGTTGGTACCTGCAAAGTCCTGGTAGTAAGCCCCTGCGGAAAGCGTGAGCGGGGTTGCGGCCTGCCAACGCGCCCCGGCCCACCAGAGGTTGGAGCGTTGGGTCGCCTGACCAGCCGGTGCTCCCGTCAGCAGGGCGCCGTCATATGCCTTGGCCCAACGGTAGCCCGCATAGACCGTTGTGTTTCCGAAGGAATAGGTCCCCGCAAGCACGGCCCGGCGCGAGGTCGCGTCCGGCGTGGTGCTGATGGTGCCGGTGTTAATCTCGTCATACGCCGTGGCGATGCTGAAGTTTCCGGACGAATATGCCAGGCTTCCGCCAAATTCGCGCCCGATCTTCGCATTGCCCGGAACTTCGCTCCCGTTGGCCTTCCCGCTATCTGAGCCAAAGCTGTACATCGCCGAGGCCTTGAGGCCGCCAAACTGGCCAACATACTTGACAGTGTTATCGGCTCGGGACGCCAAGACGACATCCTGCACAAGCACCGAGTACCTTGGAGCGAGACCGACGGGATCGATATCCCCTGCGATTTCGAATAGAGAATTGATCTGCCTGCCGAGAAGGAATGAGCCCCATCGTCCCTGCAGGCCAACATATGCACTCCGCCCAAAGAGTCGCCCTCCCTGACCGGATTGCGCACTATCGGAGTCGAATCCGCTTTCGAGTACGAATAGGCCCTTCAACCCGCGCCCCAAATCCTCGACGCCTCGCAGCCCCCAGCGTGAGCCGGAGAGATTGCCGGGTGTCATGCGAACGACATCGTGACCACCGTTGGGCTGATGGTTGGCGTATTCGATGCCCGTATCAACCACCCCGTATAGCGTAACGCTGCCTTGACCATAGGCAGCGGAGGAACAAATCACCACGGCGGATGCGGCCAACAGTTTCAATTGCGACTTCATTCTTTCTCCTGTCTCCATGTTGTTTATTGGGTCGGGGGAGGAAGACCTCACCTCGAGCTGATCCGGCATATTTGTTCTGCCCGGAAGATCGAAGGATCCTTCCTCTCCTCGTTCTCCTCAGCACGCGCCACGGCATTGAATGTCCGGGACCCGTCCAGTTGTTCGCCTGGTGTCGGCGCGCCTCCATGGGCCGACGCCTTTCTGTGGCGCTGTGGCCCGAAGAGCAAGCTCCATGCCTGAGGGGGATCAAGCAGGGTGGAACGGTGCGTTTCAACCGCGCGCACGCTGTCTCCGTCGGAAATACGGGAACGCGGCCCATTGGGGTGGTGTCGACGCGGTGTCTTTCCTGTACTAATGAAAGACGGATGTGCGTGAGGAGAACAGCTAATACAGCCATGTCCGATTGCAGCCGCGGTCAGCGCAACTTACAGGTCGGCCTAGAAAAGACGACTCGACAAGGGATCGTCCAGACGCCAAGAATCAATGGCGCACAATAAACGCGGGGCGCTGGCGGGAGGCTACCTCACGGGACAGAACTGCCGCGATGTGAAAAGTGAGAACCTGGTGTGAATTGCAGGTACCGTCGGCCTGACTCTCACATCGCTTTGTTTTTTCGAAACGGTGCTGTCTCTCGTTAAAGGTGAATGATCCGATGCCACTATCCATTTTCCGCATGATCCTGCTGGCGATGCCGGTTGCCCTGACATTTGCACAAGTGAAGGCGCAGGCCGGAGAACGCCCTCCACTAAAGCTTGTCGTGCCATACGCGGCCGGCGGATCGACCGACCATGTTGCCCGCCTTTTGCAAAAGCCACTTGGCGAACTCTTGAAGCAGCCCGTGATTGTAGAGAACAAGCCAGGCGCGGCCGGAACGATGGGCACCGACTATGTAGCAAAGGCGTCCCCTGATGGAAATACCATCTTATTCGGCAACCAAGGGCCGAACGCGCTTGTCCCGACCATTAGAAAGACACCTTACGATACGCTGAAGGATCTTCGACCTTTGACAACAATCGCGTTCATGCCATTGGTGTTGATGGTATCGGCAGAGAAGGGCCCAAGAACGTTACAGGCTTTGATGGAGCAAGCACGTCATCCGGAAGGGAGGGTCAACTACGGCTCATCAGGTATCGGCTCGCTTGCTCATTTGACGGGGTTCGAGTTTTCCCGTCGCAGCAAGCTGGACATGCTGCACGTTCCCTACCAAGGCGGATCGCTGGCCGCCGCAGGCCTGCTTCAGGGCGACATCCAGTGCAGCTTCGTTACCGCTATCGAATCTGGAGCTCTGGTGCAATCAGGAAAGATGCGATTCATTGGCGTAGCGGCGCGGCAGCGCATGCCTTCGCTACCGGATGTCCCCGCTATTGCCGAAGAATTGCCAGGATTTGAAAGTGTGTTGTGGTTTGCGGCGTTCGCGCCAAAAGGCACTCGCGACGTTGAGGCGAAACGGCTTCGTGACGCATTGGTCAAGGCGGTGGAGAGTCCAGAGTTCCGAAAGTATCTTGCGGACCATTACGCGGAGGCCAGAGCCAGTACGCCGGAAGAACTGACGCAGCTTGTCAAGCAGGATATGCAGCATTGGGGCGGGGTCGCCCGTACGGCCAAGATCCCTATGTAATGCCAGGCTGGGAGGCTTTCGCGCCATCCGGATGCATAGAGCTGTGAAGGCGATGCGAGCGTGGTCGTCCACGGCCACAAAGAGCATTTCGCAGCCGGCACCGTCCACCGAACCGCGGCGATTGGCGATCACGCGGTGGCTGGGCCGCTCAATGCACCCGAGCTTCCTGGTGTCAATGTGAAGCAAGTCGCCCGGTGCGGCGTGCTCGTAGCGCACCACTGGCTCGCGCGGCTGTAGATTGCCGAGCGGGAACAGGCCGGCACGAGCCAAAACCCGGCTGACGGTGGACTCGGACACGCCCACACTGCGCGCGATCTGCCTTTACAGCCGCCGCCGCTGCCGCAGCTCAATGATCAATAAGGCCTTGGCCGGATCGATGGCCCTCGGTGAGCGCGCCGGTCGGGATGAGGCGTCGGTCAGCGCCGCCGCGCCACCAACGATTGAGTTTTCCACAAATCATGACATCACCACAGGCTCGCCTGAATCCAGCAGGCCGTGACGAGCGAAGGTCGGTGTTGTGCGCTCTTGAGCTTGTTGCGGGCGGCGCTCCGCAATTCGTCGATGTTGTTGGGACAGAATTTCGCGATCCCATGACGCTTGAGCTATGCCCACAGGTACTTGACAGGGCTGAGTTCGGGGATGCACGGTGGCAGGAAGGTCATTTGGGTATGCCCGACAAGGGAATCGAGGTATTGGCGGGCCCTGCGGAGCGATGCGGTCTGGCGCCATCCCAGATGATAAGCATCGGCTGCTCGAGGTGCGCTTTGAGCGCCTTGAGAAACTCGACCACCTGCTCCTACCTGATGCTGGCGTCGTACAAGCGAAACAGGTATCGAAGCGGCCTTTGATCAAATCGACCACGGATTGCTGATGAAAGCGGTGCGCACCCACATCAAGGAGAGCTGGTCCTTTTATACATCGAGCGGCGGTTGCTTGCGCCGTTCGAAATGGAGGATGGCATGTGAAGGATGCCAAGGGATGAGTGCGCCCGGAATCGGGAAGCTTACCCGAAACACGGGGGAAATCGTCCGCGTTCATGCCGACATCGAATTGGATATGAGTGCCGCCAGATGAGATCGACGCCCCATTCGGCGTTGCTGATCTGGTTTTGGACACCATTCCTAGAAGTGAGAGATTCGTGAAGAACTCGACTTATAGAACTTGGGCAAATGATTCCCCAGCTATCACGGAAAAATACGCGGAGAATGAGTTTGAGCTCGCGACTAGGGCCGCAAGAAGCGAACTGAAGCGGGAGCATGCGCTTGCAGATTCACGTCTCTTCAAAGCACTTAGAAACGCGACTCCGATGGATCTGGAAGCGATCTCGAGTGCACAGGCGAACTTTACGCAGGCGTTAGCCGTTGCTGGTGAAAACTATCGCAAAGCGCTCGCAATTGCTGAACGGCTGTGGCTCTGTGCCACTCTAGTCACGGAGGTTCAAATCGATAGTGGGGTATCGCCTGCCATCATAGATCCTTTCGATAACGTGCGAGCAGGCATTGGCAATGCAGCCCGCGACAGCACTCACCTCCCGGCTCTTCCCGCCCGTCGTGCCGATACCAACGCCGCTAGGGGAAGTGAGGGTGCCAGATAGCGGCGGACACACGGATCCAGCGATGCAATAAAAAATCGATCCCGCTTCGTCGCAATGTTGCCACAAAGCCGGGGTGCTCTCTTTTGGGGCGCACAGTACCGCTGGCGCGCAAACTTTGGGTAAAGGGAAAACCTAACAGGAAGATGATCTCACAGCAGTTTAGGAACATGTTACGCGACGTTGCCGAACTGACCACGACGCAGATCGAGGAGTTGCAGGAGACGATGGAACGCATGCGGACCCAAGATACTCACTATCTAGCTATCGGGATGGGACATGGGCGAAGGCCCCTGATTTTCAACGAGGTGGAGGCGGGTCCTCGCGCAGGGCAGCATAGGGGAATCGGGATCCCTGGGCACACCCTTCTCTGGAGCCCAATCAGTTACAAGCCCACCGCGTAACTATTCAGCATGTTAGTGCTTGTAAACATGCTGAGGGCGTTGCATTGTGTAGGAATGACAAGTATGCCGAACCTCAAGGACTTGACGCCGGAGCAGAAGGACGCGCTCATCATGGATTTGGTGAGGCGCCTGAACGCGTTGGAGGCGCGGCTGGAAAAGGATAGTCACAACTCAAGCAAGCCGCCTTCGACCGACGGCCTGAAGCGCAAGCCGAAGTCGCTGCGCGAGCCGGGCAAGAACCCGCCGGGTGGTCAGCCCGGCCATCCGGGCAAGACACTCAAGCGGGTGCAGGACCCTGATCACACGGTGACGCACCCGGTGCCCGAGCGCTGCGACGTCTGCGGCAGTGCCATTGCGGCAGATCAGGTCACCGTGCTGCCGCAAGGCCGCCAAGTGTTCGATCTGCCCGCGATCCGCTTTGAAGTGATCGAGCATCGTGTGCAAGTTGCCCAGTGTCGCTGCGGCAAGACCCATACTGGTCAGTTTCCGGCCGGGGTAAGCCAGGCGGCGCAATATGGCCCCCGAGTCAAGGCGGCAGCGGTCTATTTGACGCAGTATCAGCAAGTGCCGATCGACCGGGCAGCGCAGGCCTTGCGAGATCTGTTCGATCTGCCGGTAAGCACGGGCACCATTCAAAACTGCATCAACGAAGCTGCCAGTGCCCTGGCACCGGCGCTCGAGCAGATCAGCCAGGCGATTCCGGCCGAGCCAGTCGTGCACTTTGATGAGACGAGCATGCGGGTCGGACGCACGCTGCAATGGCTGCATAGCGCCTCGACCGCATGGCTGACCTGGTATGGCCAGCACGCCAAGCGCGGCAAGGAGGCGTTGGATAGCTTCAACATCCTGCCCGCATTCGCGGGGGTGGCCGTGCATGATGGCTGGCGGCCTTATGCCGACTACGACTGCCAGCACGCGCTGTGCAATGCGCATCATTTGCGCGAACTCATCTACATTTGGGAGACCACCCAACAGACCTGGGCTCAAGACATGATCACCCTGCTACGTCGGGCCAAGCGCGAGGCCGACGCCAGCCTGGCCAAGGGCGATCCTGCCTTGGCGCCCGGACGCATCGCCTACTATCGGCGCCGCGCTCACCAACTCGTCGCGCGGGGGCAGCGGGAGAATCCACCGCAGGCACGCGATCCGGCCCTGGACCCGCGCGGCAAGACCAAGCAGTCCTTTGCCTACAACTTACTGGCTCGCCTGCGACGCTATGCGGACCAGGTATGGCGCTTCATTGCCGATCATCGCGTGCCGTTCGACAACAACCAAGCTCATGCCGCTAGCGGCATGAACCCAGTTGTACTAAACCGCTGACGCG
>JYOD01000061.1 GCA_000955785.1 Burkholderiaceae bacterium 16 | reverse complement strand
GCCTGCCGCCGCGCCGGCGCCGCCGCCGGCTGCGCGCCAGCCCTCGGCCCAGCCTTTGCGTCCGCCTGGTCCGCCCGCGACAGCGTCGCGGCCAGCGGCACCCGCTCCGGCTGCAACAACGCCCGTGCGCCGGGAAGCGTCGCCGTCACGGCAGGCCGCCATGGAAGCCAATGACGCCGGCCCGGGCAATGACGTGCCGCCGTGGGAAAACGCGGGCAGCAGCGACGTACCGCCGTGGGAGGACCTCCCGCCGGACCTGCCCATGATCGGGCCGTATGACAGCGATCCCGAACCGATGCCGGCGCGCCAGCCCGCGCCGCGCAGCGAAACCGCCACGCGGCCCGCGCCGGTTGCCCGCGCACCGGTCCAGGCCGCGCCGGCCGAACCCGCCGAGCCCGTGCGGATCACGCCGCCGAAACCGCCGGCGGCAGGCGAGGATGGCTCGCCGCCGGCTTTTACCGGCGCCTGGCCGGAGCTGGCTGCCAGCCTGCCCCTCAAGGGCCTGGCGCAGCAGCTTGCCTACCAGAGCGAGCTGGTACAGGTGGTAGGCCGTACTTTCCACTTGCGCGCGCCGGTGGCACCGATTACCGAGGCTGGCGTCGTCGAACGCCTGCAACAGACGCTGGCCGAGCATCTCGGCGTCGAGGTGCGGGTACAGTGCGAAATTGGCGCGGTGGCCGATACCGCCGCCGCCGCGGATGCCCGGGCCCGTGCCGAGCGCCAGCGCGAGGCCGAAGCCACGATCGCAGGGGATCCTTTCGTGCAGGGTTTGCTGCGCGATTTCGGCGGCACGATCCTGGACGGATCGATCCAGCCGCGCGCCGCCTGAGCGCCGCTTATTTTTGCAAGGCCGCCGGCGCCCATGACGCGCGGCGGCCCGTAACTTCTATCCAATCGCTAATCAGGAGCATTCCATGATGAAGGGTCAACTGGCCGGGCTGATGAAGCAAGCCCAGCAGATGCAGGAAAACATGAAGAAGATGCAGGAGCAGCTCGCGCTGATCGAGGTCGAGGGCCAGTCCGGCGCCGGCCTGGTCAAGGTGACCATGACCTGCAAGAACGACGTCAAGCGTGTGTCCATCGACCCCAGCCTGCTCGCCGAGGGCGAGGACAAGGAACTGCTGGAAGACCTGGTCGCGGCTGCCTTCAACGACGCCGTGCGCAAGGCCGAGGCCACCTCGCAGGAAAAGATGGGTTCGATGACTTCCGGCCTGCCGCTGCCGCCGGGCTTCAAGCTGCCGTTCTGAGCCTGTTACGGAGCTCGCGCATGATTCTCGAATCCGCAGTGCTGCCGGTGCGCCCGGGCCAGGAAGCCGCCTTCGAGGCGGCCTTCGGGCAGGCGCGCCATATCATCGCGGGCATGCCGGGCTTCCTCGGGCTTGAGTTGCATCGCGGCATCGAACAACCGTCCGATTACCTGCTGACGGTCCGCTGGCGCACGCTGGAAGACCACACCGTGGGATTTCGCGGTTCGCCGCAATACCAGCAGTGGAAAGCCTTGCTGCATCATTTCTACGAGCCGTTCCCCACCGTGCTGCATCACACGCCGGTGGTGAGCATGACGGCGCCGACGCTGGGAGGCGTAGCGTGAAAGGCGCCCCCCCGACCTCGCTGCAGGCGCTGATCGAGGCGTTGCGGGTGTTGCCCGGCGTAGGCCCGAAATCGGCCCAGCGCATGGCTTACCACCTGCTGCAGCACGATCGCGAGGGCGCCCGCAAGCTGGGTGACGCGCTGCGCGGCGCTGCCGATGGCATCAAGCATTGCTCGCGCTGCAATACTTTCACCGAGCAGGAAATCTGCTCGACCTGCCTGGACGAACGGCGCGATGCCTCGCTGCTGTGCGTGGTGGAAACCCCGTCCGACCAGATCATGATCGAGCAGACGCTGACCTATCGCGGCCAGTACTTCGTGCTGATGGGCAGGCTCTCGCCGCTCGACGGCATCGGCCCGCGCGAGATCCACCTGGACCGGCTGCTGGCGCGCGCCACGGATCCCGCCATGGGCGGACCCGTGTCGGAGGTGATCGTCGCCACCAATTTCACCAGCGAAGGCGAGGCTACCGCGCACTATGTCGGCGAGATGCTGAAGGCGCGCGGGCTCAAGGTGTCGCGCCTGGCGCGCGGCGTGCCAGTGGGTGGCGAACTCGAATACGTCGATGCCGGCACCATCGCCCGCGCGGTGATGGACCGGCGCTCGGTCTAGCCGTGCCGGACTGCCTCGCCCTGTATCCCGCCGTGCGCTTGAACGCAACCGCATGAATCTCGCCCGCTTCGACCTCGTCACGCTCGGCCTGTTCGTCGCCGTGGCGCGCCAGGGCAGTATCTCCGCCGGTGCGCGCCAGTCCCACCTGGCAGTGGCGGCGGCCAGCAAGCGCATCTCGGATCTGGAGACCGCGGTCGGGGCGCCGCTGTTCTTCCGCCACGCGGCCGGCGTGCAGCTGACCGAGGCCGGTCAGGCATGCTTCCATCATGCGCTGACCATCCTGCAGGATGTGGAGCGCATGGCTGGCGTGATGTCGGACTATGCCAGTGGCGTGCGCGGCCAGGTGCGCGTCTGCGCCAATACCTCGGCCATTACGCAGTTCCTGCCCGACGACCTGGCGACCTTCATGGCGCTGCATCCCACCATCCGCATCGAGCTCGAGGAGCAGAACAGCAGCGAGATCGTCGCCGCCCTGGTGGAGAACCGGGCGGATGTGGGCATCTTTGCCGACCGCACGCCCAGCGCGGGCCTGGTCACGGTGGAGTACCGGCAGGACGAACTGGTGCTGGTGACACCGCCGGGCCATCCGCTCTCCGAGCGCGGGCCGGTGCGCTATGCGGACACCCTCGAATACGATTTTGTCAGCTTGCCGCAGGTCACTTCGCTGGCGGCCCGCTTGCTGGAGGAAAGCAGCCGGCTGGACCGGCCGTTCCGGCTGCGCATCCAGGTACGCAGCTTCGACGCCATGTGCCGCATGGTGATGGCGGGGCTGGGCGTGGGCGTGCTGCCGCGCATCGCGGCCGAGCCGCATGTGCAGTCGATGGGCTTGTCGCTGGTGGGGCTGCAGGACGCCTGGGCGCGCCGTTCTCTGCTCATCGGCATGCGCGACCCGGCCGGCCTGACGGTGTCGGCGCGGCTGCTCATTACCCACCTCTGCGGCGACCGCGCGCCGTTCTGAACCCCCGAGGGCTTTCGCGTTCCGAGAAGGCCCGCTTCTCCGAATGCCGATTCCGCCAGCCGCGCGGCTGGGGCACACTGCGTCGAAACAAGGCGTGGTGCCGGCAACGGCCACACGCCAGCCCCAATCGACATTGCGACATCGCACGGAGACACCCCCATCATGGCGCGACAGATCCTCGAAGGCATTCGGGTCCTGGAACTCGGGCAACTGATTGCCGGCCCCTTCGCCGCCAAGACCCTTGCCGATTTCGGCGCCCACGTGGTCAAGGTGGAGCCGCCGGGGCAGGGCGATCCCCTGCGCAAATGGCGCATGCTCTACGAGGACACCTCGGTCTGGTGGGAAGCGCAGTCGCGCAACAAGCAGTCGATCTGCATTGACTTGCGCAATCCCGAGGGCCAGGCGGTGGTGCGCAAGCTGGCGGCCGAGGCCGACGTGCTGATCGAGAATTTCCGTCCGGGCACCATGGAGAAATGGGGCCTGGGCTACGAGGCACTCCGCACGGAGAACCCCGGCCTGATCATGGTGCGCGTGTCCGGCTACGGCCAGACCGGCCCGAAGAAGGACGAGCCCGGTTTTGCGGCGGTAGCCGAGGCCATGGGCGGCCTGCGCTATCTCACCGGCGAGCCGGGGCGTGCCCCGGTGCGCGCGGGCCTGTCGCTGGGCGACACCATTGCCGGCCTGCATGGCGCGCTGGGCGTGCTGCTGGCGCTGTACGAGCGCGATGCGCGCGGCGGCGAAGGGCAGGTGATCGATGTCGCGCTGTACGAGTCGCTGTTCAACCTGAGCGAGAGCCTGTTGCCGGAATACTCGGCCTTCGGCGCGGTGCGCCAGCCGGCCGGCGGTGCGTTGCCGGGCATCGCGCCGTCCAACGCCTATCCCTGCGCCAGTGATGAATACGTGCTGGTGGCGGCCAACGGCGACGCCATCTTCAAGCGGCTGATGCATGCCATCGGCCGCGCCGACCTGGCTGAAGATCCGGCGCTCGCGCGTAACGACGGCCGCGTCAGGCGCGTCGACGAGATCGATGCGGCGATCACGGCGTGGACACGTACACAAAGCGTGGAAGACGCGCTGGCGGTGCTCAAGCAGGCCGAAGTGCCATCGGGGCGCATTTACACCGTCAAGGACATCTCGGAAGATCCACACTACCGCGCGCGCGGTGTGATCGAAAGCGTGACCGCGGCCAGCGGCCTGACGGTCGAGGTGCCGGGCATCATGCCGAAGCTCTCGGCAAGCCCCGGCGCGATTCACGATCGCGCTCCTACGCTGGGGGAGCACACCGATAGCGTGCTGGAGGCCGCCGGTTTCGACGCCGCCACCATTGCCGAGCTGCGCGCGCGCGGAGTGGTCGCATGAGCGCCGCCATTTCCACCCGCCTGCGCGGACCGGCCCGCATCGAGATCAACGAAGTGGCGCCGCGCGATGGCCTGCAGATCGAACCGGTGGTGGTGCCCACCGACGCCAAGGTCGCATTCCTGGACGCCTTGTCGGCCTGTGGCTTCGCCCGCATCGAGGCCACGTCGTTCACATCGGCGAAGGCTATCCCGGCGCTGGCCGACGCCGAGGCCGTGATGCATCGCATGGCGCGCGCCGCGGGCGTGCGCTATACCGCGCTGGTGCCCAACCTGCGCGGCCTGGAGCGTGCGCTGTCGTGCCGGCCTGATGAGCTCAACCTGGTGATGTCCGCCAGCGAGACCCATAACCGCGCCAACCTGCGCATGACGCGCGTCCAGTCGCAAGCTCAGTTGCTGGCGATGACCGAGGCCGCCAACGCGGCTGGCGTGCCGGTCAATGTTTCGCTGTCCACGGTGTTCGGCTGCCCCTTCGAAGGCGAGGTGGATCCCGATGCCGTGATGGCGCTGGCCGAATCCTTCGCCAACGCCGGCGCGGCCGGCATCACGCTGTGCGATACCACCGGCATGGCCTATCCCATCCAGGTCGCCTCGCTGTGCGAGCGCTTCCAGCAAGGCCTGCCGCAAGCCGGTCTGACCATTCACCTGCATAACACCCGCGGCATGGGCCTGGCGAACGCGCTGGCGGCATGGCAAACGGGGGTGACGCGCTTCGACGCAGCCGCGGGCGGTCTGGGCGGGTGCCCGTTCGCGCCGGGCGCGAGCGGCAATGTCAGCACCGAAGAGCTGGTGCATATGTTCGCGGCAATGGGTGTGGATACCGGCGTGGACCTGGGGCGCCTGCTCGATGTGGTGGCCGGGCTGCCGGCGCTGGTCCAGCGCGACACCGCCAGTCAGTTGCTGCGCGCGGGGCCGCGCCTGCGTACGCATCAGCCGCCGGCCTGGCTGGCCGAACATTTCGGCGGGCAGCACTGACGCCGCACGGCCATACCGAATCCCGAAGAACGGGTGCGCACCGCGCGGCGAGGGCTGGCGCGGGCGCTCTAAAAGACCAAGATCAACAAGCACCAAGCAGGAGACGCTCCATGCCTCGCATCCCGGCATTTGCCAACGCACGTCCGCATTCTTCCCTGTCCGTATCGCCGGCGCGCCGCAAGACACTCGCCGCTGTGGCGCTGGCAGCCGCCAGCCTGGCGGGTACTTCCGCCTCGGCCCAGGACAGCAGCTATCCGAACCGGCCTGTCACGCTGGTGGTCTCCGCCGCCGCCGGCGGCACCACCGACCTGGCCGCACGGATGATCTCCGAGCCGCTGTCCAAGGCCCTCGGCCAGCCGGTGGTGGTGGACAACCGGCCCGGTGGTTCAGGCGGCATAGCCGCGCAGACCGTGGCGCGTGCCAAGCCGGACGGCTATACGCTGCTGGTGCAGTACTCTGGCTTCCAGGTCATCACGCCGCTGCTGACGAAGACCTCGTGGGACCCGGTGAAGGACTTCGCGCCGGTCGCCAACCTTCTGTCGGCGCCGCAAGTGCTGGTGGTGCGCCCGAGCCTGCCGGTCAAGACGCTCAAGGAACTGGTGGCGTATGCCAAGGCCAATCCCAACAAGCTCAACTACGCGTCGTCGGGGAACGGCTCGCTGCAGCACGTCTCCACCGAGTTGCTGAACCAGATGGCCGGCATCCAGATCACCCATGTTCCATACAAAGGCACCGGCCCGGCCATGACCGACCTGCTGGGCGGCTCGGTCGATCTCACCATCACCACGCCGCCACCGTTGATGGGCCATATCCAGGGCGGCAAGCTGCGCCCGCTGGTGGTGACCAGCAAGCAGCGCCTGCCCAGCCTGAAGGACGTGCCGTCCGCGCCGGAAGCCGGGTACCCCGACCTCGACGTGTCTTCGTGGTTCGCCATGTACGCGCCGGCCGGCACGCCCAAGCCGGTTATCGACAAGCTCGCCGGCGAGATCGAACGCATCATGCAGACCGACGCCTTCCGCAAGAAGGCCGAAGAACTCGGCGCCGAGGCGAAGTTCATGGGGCCGCAGCAGCTCGCCACGTATCAGCGCAACGAACTGGCGCGCTGGGGCAAGGTCATCAAGTCGGCCGATATCCACGCGGAATGAGGCGCGCGTCGGGCCGGCCATCAAGGCGGTCCCGCAAGGGCATCGGGTAATGCCGGTCAGTAAGGCGGTCGAAAGGCACGACCTGTATCGTTAGTGTCCCGCATGCCGCCATGCGGAGCCGCACTGTAGGTGTTGATCCCGATGCGACCCGGCGCGGCATCGGCTAGCATCGCAACTTGCCGCTTCGCGGCACCACGGAATCCGTGGCACGCCGTGGCACGCATGACCGCGAGATCGGCGGCTGGCGTCGGCGGATGGCACGCAACGGTGCATGCCGCCGGCCGGCAGCCGGGTACAACAGGTAGGAGAGAGAAAAATGTATAACAAGAAGTTCTGGAAGCAGGCGCTGCTCGCGCTGGCGCTGTTCCTTGCGGGTTGGTTCACGTTCGGTGGCTACGCCCAGGCGCAAGGCAAGCCCGAGAAGGCCAAGATCACCATCGCCGTGGGTGGCAAGAACCTGTTTTACTACCTGCCGCTGACCATCGCCGAGCGCCTCGGCTACTTCAAGGATGAAGGCCTCGACGTCGAGATCGTCGACTTCGCCGGCGGTGCCAAGGCATTGCAGGCGGTGGTGGGCGGCAGCGCCGACGTGGTTTCCGGCGCCTACGAGCACACCATCAACCTGCAGGCCAAGGGCCAGCAGTACCAGGAGTTCGTGCTGCAGGGCCGTGCCCCGCAGATCGTGCTGATGGTTTCCAACAAGACCATGCCCGACTTCAAGTCGGTGGCCGACCTGAAGGGCAAGAAGATCGGCGTGACCGCGCCGGGTTCGTCGACCAATATGATGGCCAACTTCGTGCTGGCCAAGGCAGGGCTGAAGGCGTCGGACGTTTCCTTCATCGGTGTCGGCGCCAGCGCCGGCGCGGTGGCGGCAATGCGCTCCGGCCAGATCGACGCGATGGCCAACCTCGATCCGGTGGTGTCGATGCTGACCCAGAAGAACGAAGTCCGCATCGCCTCGGATACCCGCACGCTGAAGGACACCCAGGCCGTGTTCGGCGGCAATATGCCGTCGGGTTGCCTGTATGCATCGGTGGCGTTTATCCAGCAGAACCCGAATACCACGCAGGCGCTCACCAACGCCATGGTGCGCGCGCTCAAGTGGCTGCAGAAGGCCGGTCCGTCGGACATCGTCAAGACCGTGCCTGAAAGCTACCTGCTGGGCGACCGCGCGCTCTACCTGGCTGCCTGGGAGAAGGTCAAGGAAGCCATCTCGCCGGACGGCAGCATGCCCGCCGACGGCCCCAAGACCGCGCTGAGCACGCTGCAACAGTTCGATCCGGACCTGAAGGGCAAGACCATCAAGCTGGAAAACACCTTCACCAACAGCTTCGTGCAGAAGGCAAACGCCAAGTACAAATAAGGCATCGCCCGCGCCCAGGGTGCCGGCGGCCCGCTGCGTGCAGCGGGCCTTTGCATTGGCAAGCGCCGATGCCGGCCATGGCATCGGGCACGCCGCCTTGAACTTGCCTTCCACGTTATTCCTGTCACGCGGTACTGCGCTGTCCGTACCGCTTGCACGGTTCGCACCGTTCGCGCAGTCAGCGTTATCCAGCACCGTATCCGCCAAGAGCCTGCCATGAGCACTGCCGCACTTTCCCTCGACAACGTCACCTGCACCTTCGTCTCGCGCGAAGACCGCAGCCAACGCTATACCGCCGTCAAGGATGTCACCCTGGATATCCAGCCCGGTGAATTCGTCTCCGTGGTGGGGCCGACCGGCTGCGGCAAGTCCACCTTGCTTAATGTGGGGGCGGGTTTGCTGCAGCCCTCGATTGGCGAGGTACGCGTGTTCGGCGAGCCGCTGCGGGGCATCAACACCCGCGCCGGCTACATGTTCCAGGCCGAGGCCCTGATGCCTTGGCGCAGCGCGCTAGACAACGTGATCGCCGGGCTGGAATTCCGCGGCATGGCGCGCGCCCAGGCAGAGCAAGAGGGCGAGGCCTGGCTGCGCCGCGTTGGCCTGGGCGGTTTTGGCGACCGCTATCCGCACCAGCTCTCGGGCGGCATGCGCAAGCGCGTCAGCCTGGCCCAGACCCTGGTGCTCGATCCGGACATCATCCTGATGGACGAACCGTTCTCCGCGCTCGACATCCAGACCCGTCAGCTGATGGAAAACGAAGTGCTCGACCTGTGGGCGGCCAAGCGCAAGGCGGTCCTGTTCATCACTCACGATCTCGACGAGGCCATCGCCATGAGCGATCGCGTGGTGGTGCTGTCGGCGGGGCCGGGCACGCACCCGATCGGCGAATTCGCCATCGACCTGCCGCGTCCGCGCGACGTCGCCGAGATACGCAATCATCCGCGTTTTGTCGAACTGCACGCGGCGATCTGGGATGTGCTGCGCGAGGAAGTCCTCAAGGGCTATGCGCAGCAGCGCAAGGTTGCGTGAGTTGACTACCGTCACTCCGTGCGGCGCATTGCGCGCAACGAACTCCGCAAGCGCGCCGGTCGCCACGATGGCCCGGCCCGCCTGCTTCCCACTCAATCCGGTCTGACTTAAATTCGAACTCCGATTCCCATGGCTTTCCGTCCCGACTCCAAGGGCATGCTGCGATTCTGGCAGTTGATCGTCCTCGTGGTGATCCTCGGCGCCTGGCATATCGCCACGCGCTCGCAGCAGGTTGCCTTCTTCTTCGGCGAACCGCTGATGGTGGCCCAGCGTATCTGGAACTGGTTCGTGGTCGAGCGCGATATTTATATCCACCTCGGCGTGACCTTGATCGAGACGCTGCTGGCCTTCGGCATCGGCACGGCGGCGGGGCTCGGCGTTGGTCTGTGGCTGGCGCTCAGCCCGCTGACGTCCGCTATCCTCGATCCCTACATCAAGGCCATGAACTCGATGCCGCGCGTGATTCTGGCGCCGATCTTCGCCGTGTGGTTCGGGCTGGGCATCTGGTCCAAGGTGGCGCTGGCGGTGACGCTGGTGTTCTTTATCGTGTTCTTCAACGTCTACCAGGGCGTCAAGGAAGTCAGCCCGGTGGTGCTGGCCAATGTGCGCATGCTGGGCGCAAACCAGAAACAGCTGCTGCGCCATGTCTACCTGCCGAGCGCGACCAGCTGGGTCTTCTCCTCGCTGCATACCTCGGTTGGCCTGGCTTTCGTGGGCGCGGTGGTGGGCGAATACCTGGGCTCGGCGCGGGGCGTGGGCTACCTGATCCTGCAGGCCGAAGGCACTTTCGACATCAACACCGTGTTCGCCGGCATCGTGGTGCTGACCGCGGCGGCGCTGGTGCTCGACACGCTGGTGGGCGTCGTGGAGAAGCGATTGATGAAGTGGCAACCGCGTAGCGGGGAGACCGAGCGCTTGTAAGACTGGCATCGGCATGGCGCGCCGGCGATCGCGCGTGACAAGGAAAGCGGCCGGAGGATGGCTTCCACCGGCCGTTTTTATTTTGCGCGGTAATTGCGTGGCCTGCCCTGGTACCGCTTCACCTGGCAGTGTCGGTGGGGATAGGGCGCACTTGTCTGGCGTAATGTTCTGTCTGTAAGACAATTGTTTTCACCTAGAATCGGCACCTGATTTCCATTGCCCAAGACATGCTGCCCGTTCCGGCGCCGGGGCGCCGGGACGCGGAGGCAAGCCACCGATGCCATTGACGTACCCGATACCGACTGCCGGCCGCGGCGCCGACCGCCAGCGCCTGATCGTGGCCGCACTAGTGCTGGCGGCGCATGTCCTGGTGTTGGCGCCGGTGCCCCGGCCCGCCCGGCAGTTGCTTTCCGAATCGCAGCGGCGGGACGAAGGCGGCGCGAAGGCCTTGCAATGGGTCACCGTCATGCCGTCCGCAGCGCCGCCAATCCCTGTCATGCCAGCACACGCGCCACCTGCCGCGACCACGCGTGGCCACACTGCAGTCGGAGCTCGGCCCGCTGCGCGGGCCGAGCAGCCCGTGCAGCCGCCTGCCGCGGCAACGGTCTCTCCACGCCCTACGCCTGCGACACCCTCCGATGCCGTTACGGTACCCATGCTGCGGCTGGGACCGCCTGCCTCCGGCTACGCGCCACCAGTCCCCGGCACCGCACAGGACAATATCGCCCGCAGCAGGCAGCGGGGCGGGGCGAGCTTCGAGCGCGCGGCCTCGGATGCGGTGGCGTCGCCCGCGCAGCGGCTTGCCGCGGGCATTGCTGCCGCGGCACCGGGCGCGGATCTCCGCGAAGGGCAGGCGGGCGTGAATCGCACTGCGCGAGTGCGGGGCGCAGCGGGAACCTACTGCCTGCGCACGAAGGACCCTAGCCTGAAGGTCGATCCTTTCCGTCAGGAGCTTGCAGTGCCGACCAATTGCCCGCCTTAGCGGCACCGTCAAAGGCAACGCGATGCGGGTCAGGTCGCGGCACTCGCAGCCGCCCCCGGCGCAAAGCGTACGCTGACCGTCAGGCCGCCCCCCGGCGTTTGCTCGAGCGTTACCGTGGCGCCATGGGTCCGTGCAATCTCGCGCACGATCGGCAGGCCAAACAGAACATCAAGGGCGGCAGCGACGCCGATCCGATCCTGTTCTCGGTGCGGGCCCAGTACGCGCTGTCCAAGCGCACCACGGCTTACCTGTCGGGCGGCTACGCCAAGGCCCGCAACGGCCAGAACGTGAGCCTTTCGCGTGATTTCATTGGCTATGCGAACAACCAGGTGGGCGCGACCGCCGGTCTGCAGCATCGCTTCTGAACGGGGGGGCGGGGCGCCGCCGCCATGGTGACGTGAAGATCGACGGCGCAAAAAAACGCCTGGCACCAAGGCGCCAGGCGTTTTTTCTTTTGCACAGCGCCGAAGGCGCGCGCGGTCAGGGCACGATGACGATCTTGCCGGTGACCTTGCGTGCTTCCATGTCCTTCAGGGCCTGCGGCGCCTGCTCCAGCGGATAGCGCGCGGAGATATGCGGGCGGATCTTGCCTTCCTTCATCCATCCCAGCATCTGCGCCATATTGGCCTGGTTCGCCTTGGGTTCGCGCCGTGCGAAATCGCCCCAGAACACGCCCACCAGCGAGGCGCCCTTGAGCAGCGCCAGGTTCAGCGGGAGCTTGGGGATTTCGCCATTGGCGAAACCCACCACCAGGTAGCGGCCGCGCCAGCCGATCGAGCGGAACGCCGGCTCGGCGTAGATGCCGCCGACCGGATCGTAAATCACGTCGGGTCCGCGTCCGTCGGTCAGCGCCTTGACGCGCTCGCGCAGGTCTTCGGTGCTGTAGTTGATCAGCGCATCGGCGCCATGGTCCTTGCATACCGCGAGCTTCTCGTCGGTGGAAGCTGCCGCGATCACGCGCGCGCCGATGGCCTTGCCGATCTCGATCGCGGCCAGGCCCACGCCGCCGGCGGCACCGAGTACCAGCATGGTCTGGCCGGCCTTCAGCTCGCCGCGGTCGATCACCGCGTGGTGCGAGGTGCCGTAAGTGAGGGTGAATGCCGCGGCGGTCTCGAAGTCGATGCCCGGCGGCATCGGCACCACCGCGCTGGCGGGCGCCTTGGCCTGCGAGGCAAAAGCGCCGTTGCCGAGATAGGCGATGACATTGTCGCCGGGTTTGACGTGCGTCACGCCTTCTCCCACCGCGTTGACCACCCCGGCCAGCTCCGAGCCGGGCGAGAAGGGCAGTTGCGGCTTGGCCTGGTATTTGTTCTGGATGATGAGGACGTCGGGGAAGTTCACGCCGGCCGCCTTCACGTCGATGACCACTTCGCCCGCGCCGGGCGCCAGGTCGGGCAGGGTTTCAAGAACCAGCGAATCAGGCGGGCCCCAGGCTTTGCAAAGTACGGCTTTCATCATGTCTCCGGTGATATGTTCGATGCCCGGCAGAGTATGGCGCAAATGGGTGAACGCGAGGTCGATGCGCGTTGCGCCAGGCAGGCCCGGGCAAGTGTAGCGCAAAAATAGCACGGTCGTTCTGTTGCGCGCCGGGGCATCTTCGGCGGCCGGTCGGCAGCACGATTTGCGGTGCGGACAGGGCGCCCGCAGCAGCCTTGTCAGGTACAATCGCGCCCATGCATATCCTCCTCGCAAACGATGACGGTTACCTGGCGCCGGGGCTTGCCGCGCTACATGCCGCGCTGGCGCCGCTGGCTCGCATCACGGTGATTGCGCCCGAGCAAAACCACAGCGGCGCGTCGAACTCGCTGACCTTGCAACGGCCGCTGTCGATCTTCGAGGCGCGCGAGGGCGTGCAGAAAGGTTTCCGTTTCGTCAACGGCACGCCGACCGATTGCGTGCATATCGCGCTGACCGGCCTGCTGGACGAGAAGCCAGATCTGGTGGTGTCAGGCATCAACCAGGGCCAGAACATGGGTGAGGACGTGCTGTACTCCGGCACCGTCGCCGCGGCCATCGAGGGTTTTTTGCTGGGCATTCCCTCGATCGCCTTTTCCCAGGTGGACAAGGGCTGGACGCACCTCGACGCGGCCGCCCGCGTGGCGCGCGACATTGTCGAGCGCTATATCGCCAAGCCCGCGGAAGAACCCTTCCTGCTCAACGTCAATATTCCCAGCCTGCCGTTCGAGCATCTCAAAGGCTATCGCGCCACCCGGCTGGGCAAGCGTCATCCCTCGCAGCCGGTCATCACGCAGGTAAACCCGCGTGGCGACACCAACTACTGGATCGGACCTGCCGGCGACGCACGCGATGCGAGCGAGGGCACGGATTTCCACGCCACGGGTGAAGGCTTTGTGTCGTTGACCCCTTTGCAGCTGGACCTGACACACCGCGGGCAGCTCGAGCAGATCAACCAGTGGCTCGCATAAGTCCTTGCGCGCGCAGTATCTGGCCGTCATGAGTACCGCCCCGCGTCGCCCAAAGTTTCCCCTGTCGCTGGACGCCGTGGTCGAGCGCAAGCCCGCACCGGCGCGTACCGCCGGCATGCCTGCCGTTGGCGGGGCTCGCGGCGCTGCGATGGCCGCCAAGTCGCTCGCGGCCAAGGCGCCTGCCGCGCCGACGCCAGCCGCCAGCGCCGTGCAGGCTCGCGCCAGTGCGTCCACGGCGGGCGGGGGCGGGATGGCGTCCGAGCGGGCGCGCGGCGCGTTGGCGGCGCGGTTGCGCGCAGCAGGCATCCGCGACGAGCGTGTACTCGACGCAATTGCCACCATCCCTCGCCACCTGTTCGTCGAGCCTGGGCTGGCTTCGCAAGCGTATGAAGACGCGGCGCTGCCGATCGGCCACCAGCAGACCATCTCCAAGCCGTCGGTGGTGGCACGCATGATCGAACTGTTGCGCGATGGCCTCGCCGCCGACGAGCCTCTGGAGCGCGTGCTGGAGATCGGCACCGGCTGCGGCTACCAGGCGGCGGTACTGAGCCTGGTGGCGCGCGAAGTGTTTTCCATCGAGCGGATTCGTCCGCTCCACGAACAAGCCAAGGCGAACTTGCGGCCGCTGCGGGTGCCAAACCTGCGCCTGCATTATGGCGACGGCATGCTGGGCTTGCCGCAGGCGGCGCCGTTTTCGTCGATTATCCTGGCGGCGGCCGGCATGGAGGTGCCGCAGGCGTTGCTGGAGCAGCTGGCAGTCGGCGGGCGGCTGATCGCGCCTGTGGCGGTGGCGCCCCCCGCCGGCGGGCCGGGCCAGACCGTCACACAGCAGTTATTGTTGATCGAGCGGCGTAACCGGCATCGTTTTCACCGGACCGCGCTTGAAGCCGTTTTCTTTGTGCCATTAAAATCGGGCACTATCTGAGTCGAACTATGCACAATATCGTGAACACGGAACGTATCGCCCGCGCCGGGCAGCTCGCCACCGCCTCCCTGTTGCTGGCCCTGCTGGCGGCCTGCGCCTCCTCGCCCATGCCCGCGCCGGTGGTGGACCGCACCTCCGGCGCCGGTGTCGCCGGCGTCGTCCCGCTGGAGCCTGCGCCGCCTGGATACTATCGCGTCAAGCGAGGCGATACGCTTTATCGAATCGCGCTCGAGAACGGCCAGTCCTACCGCGATGTCGCGGCCTGGAATTCGCTCGCGAATGCGAATCAGATTGAGGTGGGTCAATTGTTGCGGGTGGTGCCGCCGGGCGCCGACGTCAACGCGGGCACTGGCGTGGCCACCGTGCCGGTGGCGCCCGGCAGCGTGCAGGCGCAGCCGATCGACCAGGCTCGTCCGGTTCCCAGCCCGATTCCGTCGACTGCCGCCGCTGGCGGGGCTTCCGCGCCCTTGGCGCCCGCGTCCGCCGCCGCCGCTGATGGCACAATCAAGCTGGCATGGCCGGTCACCGGCCAGTTGATCGGACGTTTCGACGAAAAAGGCAACAAGGGCATCGATATTGCCGGCAAAAAGGGCGATGCGGTGCAGGCTGCCGACGATGGCCGTGTGATTCACGTTGGCCCCTTGCGCGGCTACGGGAATCTTGTCATCATCAAACACAACGATACATATCTCACTGCTTACGGCCACAACGACAAGGTGCTGGTGACGGAGCAGGCAACGGTCCGCAAGGGACAAAAGATTGCAGAGATGGGCAACAGTGACACCGATCGTGTGAAACTGCATTTCGAGGTACGCAAGAACGGGAAACCAGTCGATCCGATGCGGTATCTGCCGCCACAGTGAGGGTTCATGCCACGCCAGAAAACTGTCTCTACCGGAAGCACCAGCCGGACCCGGCGTTCCAAGCAGCCGGAGTTGCAGCAGTCCGCTGGCGTGGCGCGAGCCGACGCCGATTCCGAAGCCTATGAACAGGACCCGGCCGCCGACATGGTTCCACTGACCGATGAGCCCATCACCACGGGTACGGCGGTAGGATTGCGCGAGGCCGACCTGATGGTCGAGGAAGTCGAACGGCAGGCCCGCGACGAGGACGAGGAAGACTCCGAGGACGAAGAGGAAACCGAGAACGGTACAGAGGCCGCGGCGCCCGACCATGACGATTTCCGCACCGTGCTGCATACCGAACTGGCAGCCGATACCGTCCAGCATTACCTGAACCGTATCAGCATCAAGCCGCTGCTGTCGGCCCCCGAGGAGCTGCATTTTTCCACGCTGGCCAAGGGTGGCGACTTTTCGGCGCGCCAGGTCATGATCGAGCGCAACCTGCGGCTGGTGGTCAGCATTGCCAAGGGCTATCTCAATCGCGGCGTGCCGCTGCTGGACCTGATCGAGGAAGGCAATCTCGGCCTGATGCACGCGATCGAGAAATTCGATCCCTCGCGTGGATTCCGTTTTTCGACCTACGCCACCTGGTGGATCCGCCAAAGCATCGAGCGCGCCATCATGAACCAGGCGCGTACTGTACGCCTGCCGGTCCATGTCATCCGCGAGCTCAACCAGGTGCTGCGTGCCAAGCGTCATCTGGAAAAAGGCGGCACAGACGGCCGCGACGCCAGCCTGGAAGATATCGCCCATCTGCTTGGCAAGACGCCCGACGAAGTGCAGGACGTGCTCGCGCTCAACGAGCACACCACCTCGCTCGACACGCCTTTCGATCTCGATCCGGGCTCCAGCTTGCTCGATTTCCTCTCGGACGAGCACAACGCCGCGCCCGACCAGGAGGTCGCGCACCGGGAACTGGAAAACCTGATGAAACAGTGGCTGGCGCGCCTGTCGGAAAAACACCGCTACGTGGTGGAGCGCCGCTTCGGCCTTAATCATATCGAGCCGGCCACGCTGGAAGAACTTGCCGAGGAAATGGGACTGACACGCGAGCGCGTGCGCCAGATCCAGCAAGAGGCGCTGGTCAAGCTCAAACGCCATTTTGCATCGCAAGGCGTGCGCAAGGACGCTGTTCTATGACACCTGTGCTGGTTTTCGACATCGAGACGATTCCCGATGTCGATGGATTGCGTCGTCTGCACGACCATCCCGATTCCATGAGCGACGCCGAAGTCGCCGAACATGCCTTCGCGGCCCGCCGCGAGAAGAACGGCAGCGATTTCCTGCCGCACTACCTGCAGCGCATCGCCGCCATTTCCTGCGTGTTGCGCCGGAACCAGCGGGACGGCAGCCCGGTCTTCCATGTGGGCTCGCTGGGCACGCTGGAAGACGGCGAGGCAGTGCTGATCCAGAAGTTCTATGACCTGGTTGCGCGCTATTCGCCACAGATGGTGTCGTGGAACGGCGGCGGCTTCGACCTGCCCGTGCTGCACTACCGCGGGCTGGTCCACGGCATCGTGGCGCCGCGCTACTGGGAAATGGGCGAGGGCAGCGAGTCCGACAGCCGCGATTTCAAGTGGAATAACTACATCAGCCGCTACCACATGCGGCACCTCGACCTGATGGATCTGCTGGCGATGTACCAGCCGCGCGCCAGCGCACCGCTGGACGACCTGGCCAAGTTGTGCGGCTTTCCCGGAAAGATGGGCATGGATGGCAGCAAGGTCTGGCAGGCCTATCAGGACGGCCAGTTGGGCGCGATCCGCGACTACTGCGAGACTGATGTCGTCAATACCTATCTGATGTATTGCCGTTTCCAGTTGATGCGCGGCGGCCTGACGCCCAGGCAGTTCGATACCGAGATCGAATTCGTGCAGGAATCGCTTGCCGAGTTGCCCGGTTCGCAGTGGATCGAATACCTCCAGTCCTTCCGCATCAAGCCGGTGCACGCTGGCGGCGATGACGACGAAGAACCGGAGATCTGACAGCGCCCCGCCTCCCTTTTATTCGTCCGCCAGGGACAGATAGATCGGCTGGTGGTCCGAGGCCTGCGTTTCGCTGTCCACCTCGCAGCACAGCACGTGCGACAGCAGGTCTTCCGTGAGGAAGACAAAGTCGCACGCAAATGGTGCTTCTGGCCACTGATCCTTGTCGTGCAACGCGCAGGTGGGCGCGTGGGGCTTGCCGGGATTGGCGTGCATCCAGGCGTCATGCCAACCGATGATGCCGGTCTCGTGAGAGCCATCGTACGGTGCCAGCATGCGCAGATACGCAATGTCATCCGGGACGCTGTTGAAGTCGCCGCACAATATGGCGGAAGCGGGGCGCGGCTCCGGCGTGAACGGGCCGGGGCCGGTTTCAGCCAGGCCGGGCTGGCTGGCGTGCTCGCAAGCTTCGCGGTGCCATGCGCGCAGCGCGTCGGTCTGGGCTGCGCGCTGGTGCGTCGAGTAGTACTCGAGATGGGTGCAGATCACGCGCAAGCGTCGATCGCCTGCCAGCACCGTAGCTTCCAGCGCGACGCGTGGCATCGATGGTACGGTTGGATCGGCAGGCCAGGGCAGGGCGTGGTGGAACACTTCGCACAGGGGCAGGCGGGTGGCGATGAGGTTGCCGAACTGGCGCGGCGAACCATCCGCGGAGAAGCGGTCCACCCCCGGCGCGTACAGAATCCGGTAGCCGGGGAGCAGTGCCGCCAGTTCAGCCACCTGGTCTGGGCCAGGTCCGCCACCGAGGTCGCCATAGCCCCGTGTCACTTCCTGCAGGCAGAGCACATCGGCATCCGCGATCGCGCGCAGAGTCCTGACCGTGCGACCCAGGTCCACGCGCCCGTCGGCGCCACGACCCCACTGGATATTCCAGGAAATCAGTTCCATGTCGCCTCCCTGCTCGAATTCCGTTGCGCGCGGTGCCGGTGTTCGGTGCCGGCGGTGCCACGCGCATGCTGCATCCATGTTGCGCCAATCTTGCGCGCTTGTCCCATTGTTGTTACGTCGAAGCCGCCGCGCGGCCGCTCGAGGCAGCGTCTGGACTACAATCGCGCTTTTACAAAACAATACGTCAGGTCCCCCAGGTGTCCCAAGCCGTGACTCGTCCGCAAGCCCAATCGGCGCCAGAAGGTGGCGCTTCCGCCTCCCCGGCGGCTCCCGTTTCCGCTCAGCCCGCGCCCGCGGCGCAGCCCGTCGTACAGATCCACAGCCTCGATATGGAGGCGCGCGGCGTTGGCCGGCTGGTCAATGAAGACGGCACTCCCGGCAAGGTGATTTTCGTCGAAGGCGCGCTGCCGGGCGAAACCGTCAGCTACCGCAGCTTCAAGCGCAAGGCAAGTTACGAACAGGCGAATCTGGTCGAGATCAAGAAGTCTTCGTCGATGCGCGTGGAACCGGGCTGCCAGTACTTTGGTATCTGTGGCGGTTGTTCAATGCAGCACCTGGATGCACGCGCGCAGGTGGCCATCAAGCAACGCGTCCTGGAGGATGATCTCTGGCATCTGTCGAAACTGCGCCCGGACGTGGTGTTCCGCCCGATCGCAGGACCTGACTGGGGCTACCGCTACCGGGCTCGCCTGACCGTGCGGTATGTGGCCAAAAAAGGCACGGCGCTGGTCGGCTTCCATGAAAGAAAGAGCAGCTATGTGGCAGATATGACGCGCTGCGAAGTGCTGCCTCCGCACGTTTCGGCCCTGCTGGTGCCCCTGCGTGAACTGATCACGGGACTGTCGATCCGTGACCGCATGCCGCAGGTCGAATTGGCTGTGGGCCAGGACCTGACCGTGCTGGTGCTGCGCATCCTGGAGCCGCTTACCGAGGCCGACGAGGTGTTGCTGCGCGGCTTCGCGGACCGGCACGGCGTGCAGTTCTGGCTGCAGCCCAAGGGGCCGGACACGGTGGTGCCGTTCTACCCGCTTGACCGCGAACTGGCCTATACGCTGCCGGAATTCAATATCCGGATGCCGTTCAAGCCGACCGACTTTACCCAGGTCAACCATCAGATCAACCGCGCGCTGATCGGTCGGGCGTTGCGCTTGCTGGACGCCCAGCCGGATGACCGGCTGCTCGACCTGTTCTGCGGCATCGGTAACTTCACGCTGCCGCTGGCGACGCGCGGCCGCTCGGTGATGGGCATTGAGGGCAGCGAGGTCCTGACCAAGCGGGCGCTTGCCAATGCGTCTGTCAACGGGCTGGACCACAAGACCGAGTTTGCTTGCCGCAACCTGTTCGAGGTGGGCGCCGAGGACATCGCCGCGCTCGGCCGCTTCGACCGCTGGCTGATCGATCCGCCGCGCGAGGGCGCGCTGGCGGTAAGCAGGGCGCTGGGCGAACTGGCCCAGGCTGGCAGCGATGTGCTGCCCAAGCGCATTGTCTATGTGTCCTGCAACCCGGCCACCCTGGCGCGGGACGCCGGCTTGCTGGTGCACGAGGCCGGCTACCGCCTGTCGGGCGCGGGGGTGGTCAATATGTTCCCGCACACCTCGCACGTCGAGTCGATCGCGGTGTTCGATCGGGGCTGATGGCCGGCGCAGGCGGGCGGACGATGCAAAAGAGAAATGCCAGCGCCCAGGCGCTGGCATTTTTTGTTCCGGAGCAGGGCGGCGCGAGGCCGCCCGCCTCAGTCGCGGTTGCCGCCGAAAATGCCGAGCAGTGCCAGCAAGTTGGCGAAGACGTTGTACACGTCCAGATAAATTGCCAGCGTTGCCGTGATGTAGTTGGTTTCGCCGCCGTTCAGCACGCGCTGCACGTCGAAGAGGATATAGGCCGAGAAGATGCCGATGGCGATCACCGAAACCGTGATCATCAGCGACGGCAACTGCAGCCAGATATTGGCGACGCTGGCCAGGATCAGCAGGATCACCCCGACGAACAGGAATTTGCTCAGCCCGGAGAAGTCGCGCTTGCTGACGGTGGCAACGGTGGCCATGGCGCCGAATACCGCCGCTGTGCCGCCGAAGGCATACATGATCAGTGCCGGACCGTTCGAGAACTGCAGCACCGACCCGATCAGGCGCGACAGCATCAGGCCCATGAAGAAGGTAAAGGCCAGCAGCAGGACCACGCCCATGCTGCTGTTCTTGGTCTTCTCAATGGCGTAGAAGAAGCCGAACGCGATACCCAGGAACAGGATCAGTGACAGGCCGGGGCTGCCTTTCATCAGGCTGAAGCCGGTTGTGACGCCGATCCAGGCACCGAGTACGGTGGGGATCATCGAAATGGCGAGCAACCAGTAAGTGTTGCGCATGACCCGATTGCGCACCACAACGTCGCTCGTTGCGGTGCCGCTGCCGAAACTGTATGTGTTCAGCTTGTTATCCATGGTGACTCCTGTCTCAAAACGGTGAGGCGCCGGGGTAACCCAGCGGGCACAACGCAAATGTGGCATCGCGGAGGGGGAATTGCAAGGGGCAGGGAACTCATTCGCCACTTTTACGCAGAATCCGCGCTGCCAGTGAGCATTTGATCGCCATGCGCCTTGTGCGTTCCCTGCCCGCGCCCTCTTTAATGTGATCGTTGTGTTACTTTTCGGCGCAGGCTCCATCAGTCCCGGCATTCGGTGACGGGCGACTATGGGCATTCTCGAAACCATAACTGTCTCGTGCTAGAATTGCACGTTTAATCCAGTTGTAACCCCTTCATTTTTCGGAGTTTTTATGGCGATCGAACGCACCCTGTCGATTATCAAGCCGGATGCCGTGGCAAAGAATGTCATTGGCCAGATTTACGCGCGTTTCGAGGCCGCCGGCCTGAAGGTCGTGGCTGCCAAGATGGTTCACCTGTCGCGCGGCGAAGCCGAGCAGTTCTACGCAGTGCACGCAGCCCGCCCGTTCTACAAGGACCTGGTGGACTTCATGGTTTCCGGCCCGGTGATGATCCAGGCCCTGGAAGGCGAAAGCGCCATCCTGAAGAACCGCGACCTGATGGGCGCGACCGACCCGAAGAAGGCTGAAGCCGGTACCATCCGCGCCGATTTCGCCGACAGCATCGACGCCAACGCGGTGCACGGCTCGGACGCAGCGGAAACCGCTGCCGTCGAGATTGCTTTCTTCTTCCCCGGCATGAACGTTTACAGCCGCTGATTGTCTGGCATATTGCCCAAGACTAGACTGATACTGCCGTCATGAACACTCTCGTCAACCTGCTTGATCTGGATGCGGACGCGCTCACCGCTTATTGCGGGGAGCTCGGCGAGAAGCCGTTTCGTGCGCGGCAATTGCAGCGCTGGATTCACCAGTTCGGCGCCAGCCGTTTCGATGCCATGTCGGATCTCGCCAAGTCGCTGCGCGAAAAGCTCGCCACGCGGGCCGAGATCCGCTCGCCCGCCGTTATCACCGACAACCTGTCGGCCGACGGCACGCGCAAGTGGTTGCTCGACGTTGGCGCCGGCGATGCGGTGGAGACGGTGTACATCCCTGAGGAGACGCGCGGCACGCTGTGCGTGTCTTCCCAGGCGGGGTGCGCCGTCAATTGCCGCTTTTGTTCCACCGGCAAGCAGGGCTTCTCGCGCAACCTGTCCACTGGCGAGATCATCGGCCAGCTATGGATGGCCGAGTTCGCCATGCGTGCCCAGCTGGGCCGTGGCCCCAAGGACGACCGCGTCATCTCCAATGTGGTGATGATGGGCATGGGCGAGCCGCTGCTCAACTACGATCAGGTGGTGCCGGCCATGCGCCTCATGCTGGACGACAACGCCTATGGGCTGTCGCGCCGGCGCGTGACGCTGTCCACTTCCGGCGTGGTGCCGATGATGGACCGCCTGGCCAAGGATTTGCCCGTGGCGCTGGCAGTTTCGCTGCACGCGTCCAACGACCCGTTGCGCGACATGCTGGTGCCGCTCAACAAGAAGTATCCGCTGGCCGAATTGATGGCGGCTTGCCGTCGCTATCTCGAATTCGCCCCGCGCGATTTCATCACTTTCGAATATTGCATGCTGGATGGCGTCAACGACGGTGTCGAGCATGCCCGGGAACTGTTGAAGCTGGTGGCCGACGTGCCATGCAAATTCAACCTGATCCCGTTCAACCCCTTCCCGGAGTCGGGCCTCAAGCGCTCGAACAACGAGCAGATCCGTCGCTTCGCCCAGGTCTTGATGGACGCCGGCATTGTCACCACCATCCGCAAGACCCGCGGCGACGATATCGATGCCGCCTGCGGCCAGCTGGCTGGCGAGGTCAAGGACCGCACCCGCCTGGAGCAGCGCGGCAAGTTCGGCAAGATCACGCCGATCGTGGCTGCTCCCAGCCAGCCGCAAGAGGCGCGCCCTGCATGACGCGTCTGATAGTCGCGGTCCTGATGGGGCTGGTGCTGCTGTCTGCCTGCCAGCTGCCGCCGCCGGCCAAGCCGGAACTGCAGACGGCATCCGACCAGACCGATATTAGCCGGCGCGCCACGATCCGCCTCCAGCTGGCAACCAGCTACCTGGAGGCCGGCCAGTACGGCGTTGCACTGGACGAAGCGAAGCAGGCCATCGCGATCGATCCGACCCTGGTCGATGCGTACCATATCCGCGCGCTGGTCTATATGAATATGAACGAGCGCGTGCTGGCCGAGGAGAGCTTTCGCACCGCGCTGTCGATGCGCGCCGACGATGGCGACGTACTGAACAACTATGGCTGGTTCCTGTGCATGAACGGGCGCTATGCCGAGGGCGTGCCCTACCTGGAACGCGCGGTGTCCGCTCCGTCGGCGAGCGGGCCGGGCAAGGCCCTGACCAGCCTCGGCACCTGCCAGTTGCGCAATGGCAAGGACGAGGCGGCCGAGAAGAGCCTGATTGGCGCGCTGCGATTCGATCGCGGCAACCCGGTGGCGAACAGCAACCTGGCGCTGCTGTATTACCAGCGCGGGGACTACCAGCGAGCCCAGCAGTATGTCGGGCGCGTCAACAGCAGCAATTTCGTCAGCGCGCAATCCCTCTGGCTGGGTGCGCGCATTGCCCGCCGTCAGGGCGACGTCGCGGCGCAGAATGCCCTGGTGGCACAGTTGCGCAGCCGTTTCCCCGATTCGCGTGAGTTGACCGCATACGAACAAGGAGCATGGGATGAGTGAGCACGAGCGCGCCGAGGGCCAGACTGCAGCGACGGGACACGTGGGCGGCACCGCCGCCGACGCCGGGCGCGAGGCGGTGGCGCGCGAGATCGGTGATCGCCTGGCGCAAGCGCGCCAGCATCAGCGTTTCTCGCTGGAAGATGTCAGTGCGCGGCTGAAGGTCGCCGCGCACAAGCTGGCGGCGATTGAGCAGGGCGACGTCGCGGCGTTGCCCGACGTGACCTTTGCCAAAGGCGTGATGCGCGCCTATGCGCGAATGCTCCAGGTCGACATCGATGCCCTGCTGGCGCGCTTTCACGCGCAGGCCGTGCCGGTGGTGGAAATCGGCATGCGCCGCGAAGGCGGCCTGAACGAAAGCTTCGACGACCGCAACCGCTTTGGCTCGGGTGGCTCCGGTGGCCGCTGGATCTGGCTGGCCCTGGTCGTGGCCGTGATTGGCGGCGGCGTGTTGTTCGGCCTGGACCATTTCAAGCAATGGATGGAAGCGCGAAAGGAAAACCTCACGGCGCCCCCGGCAGCGGAAGCGACGGTGCAAGGCGGCGAGCCAGGTACCGTGACGGCCGCGCTGCCGCCGGTGATGGCTGCGTCCGACGCCCCCGCGCCTTCCGAGGCGCTGCCGGCCAGTGGCTCCGCCGTGGTGGCGCCGGCGGCCCCGGCCTCCGCCGGGATTGCTGGTTCGGCAGCGGCACCAGCGCCTGCGATCCCAGCGGCGCCAGCGCCAGCAGCGTCCGCCGCAACCGCGGTATCAACTGCGGCGGCCGGTACCGGCGAGTTGCGGATCCGTTTTGCTTCCGACACCTGGTATGAGATCCGCGACCGCGGCGGCAAGGTGGTACTCGGCGGCACCGCGCGTGCCGGCCAGGATCTGAGCGGCGGTGGTACGCCGCCTTATAAAATCGTGATCGGCAATGTCAAGGGCGTCGAGTCGCTGACCCGCAACGGCACGCCGGTCGACCTGCAGTCCGCGAACCGCAACAACGTGGCGCGCCTGACGCTGCCCTGAACGTCGTTTCTCCAGCCATGCGTATCTCCGCATTGCAAGGTGGTAATGCTATGAATCAACAGGCTTGTATGCCGGTCCTGCCCGGCCCGTTGCCCCGCCGCAAGACGCGCCAGGCGCGCGTGGTGTGGGGCGACAACGTGGTCACCATCGGTGGCGATGCGCCCGTGCGCGTGCAGTCGATGACGAATACCGACACGGTGGACGCCATCGGCACCGCGATCCAGGTCAAGGAGCTGGCGCGTGCCGGTTCCGAGATCGTGCGCATCACGGTCAATACGCCGGAAGCCGCGGCGGCGGTGCCCGCCCTGCGCGAGCAGTTGGACCGCATGGGCGTGAATGTGCCGCTGGTGGGCGACTTCCACTACAACGGCCATAAGCTGCTGCAGGATTTCCCCGACTGCGCCCAGGCGCTGTCGAAGTACCGCATCAACCCCGGCAACGTAGGGCAGGGCGCGAAACGCGACACGCAATTCGCGCAGATGATCGAGATGGCCTGCCGCTATGACAAGCCGGTGCGCATCGGCGTCAACTGGGGCAGCCTGGACCAGTCACTGCTGGCGCGCGTCATGGACGAGAACGCGCAGCGCGCCGAACCGTGGCCGGCCCAGAACGTGATGGTCGAGGCGCTGATCACCTCCGCCATCGAGTCGGCGAAGAAAGCCGAGGAAATCGGGCTGCCCGGCAATCAGATCATCCTGTCGTGCAAGGTTTCGCAAGTGCAGGAGCTGATCGCGGTCTACCGCGAGCTGACCAAGCGGTGCGACTACGCCTTGCACCTCGGGCTGACCGAGGCGGGCATGGGCAGCAAGGGCATCGTGGCCTCCACCGCGGCACTCTCGGTGCTGCTGCAGGAAGGCATCGGCGACACCATCCGCATCTCGCTGACACCGGAACCCGGCGCCGCGCGCGAGAAGGAAGTCTATGTGGGGCAGGAGATCCTGCAGACCATGGGACTGCGCAACTTCACCCCGATGGTGATTGCCTGCCCCGGCTGCGGCCGCACCACCAGCACTACCTTCCAGGAACTGGCGTCCAGTATCCAGAGCTACCTGCGCGAGCAGATGCCCACCTGGAAGACCGCCTACCCAGGCGTGGAAGAAATGGATGTAGCCGTAATGGGCTGCATCGTGAACGGGCCGGGCGAAAGCAAGCATGCCAATATCGGCATCTCGCTGCCAGGCTCGGGCGAATCGCCGGCGGCGCCGGTGTTCGTCGACGGCGTCAAGGTCAAGACGCTGCGCGGCGATCGGATTGCCGAGGAATTCCAGGCGATCGTCGATGACTATGTGCGGACCCGTTACGGCAAGGACGCCGGACGCGCAGGCAATGAGGCGGCAGCCTGAGCCATCAAGGCCAGGCGCTGCAGGGAAAGACAAGAGAAGATGAACCAACCCGTGAATCCGGCGGTCGCCAGCGACGGCGTCAAGGCCGACAGCAAGATCAAGTTGCCCAAGGCACTGCAGGGCGTCAAGGGCATGAACGACATGCTGCCCGCGGACGCGCCGCTGTGGGAGCATTTCGAGAGCGCCGCGCGCGCCATGCTGCGCGCCTATGGCTACCAGCAGATCCGCACGCCCATCGTCGAGCACACGCAGTTGTTCGTGCGCGGCATCGGCGAAGTTACCGACATCGTCGAGAAGGAAATGTATTCCTTCACCGACGCGCTCAACGGCGAGCAACTGACGATGCGCCCCGAGGGCACGGCGGCCGCGGTGCGTGCCACCATCGAGCACAACCTGCTGTACGACGGCCCCAAGCGCCTGTGGTACACCGGCCCGATGTTCCGCCACGAGCGTCCCCAGCGCGGGCGCTATCGCCAGTTCCACCAGCTTGGTGCGGAGGCACTCGGTTTCGCCGGTCCCGACGTGGATGCCGAGATCATCATGATGTGCCAGCGCCTGTGGGACGACCTCGGGCTGGTCGGGGTGCGGCTGGAGCTCAATTCGCTGGGCCAGGCGCACGAGCGCGCCGCGCATCGCGAAGAACTGATCAAGTACCTGGAAGGCTTCCAGGACATTCTTGACGAAGACAGCAAGCGCCGCCTGTACACCAACCCGTTGCGCGTGCTGGATACCAAGAATCCCGCGCTGCAGGAAATGGCAAGCAACGCGCCCAAGCTGATCGACTTCCTGGGCGAGGAGTCGCTGGCCCACTTTGAAGGCGTGCAGCGCCTGCTCAAGGCCAACAACATCCCGTTCAAGATCAACCCGCGCCTGGTGCGAGGGCTGGATTACTACAACCTGACGGTGTTCGAGTGGATCACCGACAAGCTCGGCGCGCAGGGCACCATTGCCGGCGGCGGCCGCTACGATCCGCTGATCGCGCAGATGGGCGGCAAGCCGGCGCCCGCTTGCGGCTGGGCGATGGGCATCGAGCGCATCATCGAGCTGCTGCGCGAGGAGAAACTCGCGCCGCAGGCGGAAGGGTGCGATGTGTACCTCGTCCACCAGGGCGAAGCGGCGGGCCTGCAGGCCATGATCGTCGCCGAGCGGCTGCGCGATGCCGGGCTCGACGTGCTGCTGCATGCCACGCCGGACGGCAAGAGCGGCAGCTTCAAGTCGCAGATGAAGCGCGCGGACGGTAACGGCGCTGGCTATGCCGTTATCATTGGCGACGACGAAGTGGCGGCGGGTACGGTCCAGGTCAAGGATCTGCGGCAGGGCGCGCAGGCCGAAGGCGGTGGCGCGCAGGTGACGGTACCGGCTGAAGAGCTGGTCGCCCACATCATCGACGCGATGGTCGGCGCCAGCGAATAAGAAAACCAGGCAGCGGAACCGGGGGCCGCGCGGCGCGGTCCCTTATAACAAACACACGCGGGTGGATCCCTCGACATGGCTTACGATCTAGAAGAACAGGAACAGCTTGAAAGCCTCAAGGCCTGGTGGCGCCAGTACGGCAATACCGTGACCTGGGCCCTGATCGCCGGCTTGCTGGCCTTCGCTGCCTGGAGCGGCTGGAACTACTGGCAACGCAAGCAGGCCGGTGAAGCCGCTCTGCTGTACGAGCAGGTCGTCAAGGCCGCCGAGAGCCGCGACGTCGAGCGGATCAAGCGCGCCGCCGGCGACCTCGAGCAGAAATTCGGCAAGACCGCCTATGGCCCCATGACCGCGCTGGTGTCGGCCAAGGTACTGTACGATGCAGGCGACCTGGCCGGCGCGAAGGCCCAGCTGCAGTGGGCGATTGACCACGGTGAAGGCGAATATGCCCACCTCGCGCGCGTGCGCCTGGCTGGCGTGCTGCTCGACGAGAAGGCTTACGACCAGGGCCTGGCGCTGCTGAAGGACGAGCCGCCGGCACCGTTCGTGGCACTGTATGCCGACCGCCGCGGCGATCTGCTGGCGGCCCAGGACAAGCGCTCGGAAGCACGGTCGGCCTATCAGAAGGCGCTCGACAAGCTGAGCGCCAACGATGCGGCCATGCGCCAGATCATCCAGTTCAAGCTCGACGCGCTGGGCACCGCCTGAAGGCGGTAGATCCGGCTAGCCGACAGGCCCGCGGGCACTCGCATTTGCGCAGGCCCGCACCCTTGCGCTTCAACCCAATTCAGGATCGGAACCTCATGAAGTCATTGTTTTCCGGCACGGCCCAGAACCAGCAACACGGCAATTTCGTCCGCGCCCTGGTGGTGGCCACCGCTTGTGCGGCCAGCGTTGCCAGCCTAGGCGGCTGCTCGCTGTTCAGCAAGAGTGACAAGCGTACGCCGGTCGAACTCAAGCCGATCACCCAGACGCTGTCGGTGCGCCAGGCCTGGAAAGCCAGCGTCGGCAAGGGCGGCCCGTACACGCTGCAGCCCGCCGTCGCCGGCGGCACCGTCTATGCGTCTTCCAACGGCGGCAAGGTGGTGGCGCTCGACGGCGCTACCGGCCGTACCCTGTGGGAGGCCAAGACCGACATTGACCTGACCTCCGGGCCGGGTAGCGACGGCTCCGTCACGGCGGTGGCGGGCGAGAAGGGCGCAGTGTTCGCCTTCGACGCCAGCGGCAAGCAGCTCTGGAAGAAGCAGGTCAATGGCGAAGTCCTTTCCGCGCCGCTGGTCGGCAACGGCCTGGTGGTGGTGCGTACGACCGATACCCGCGTGCTGGGCCTGGACGCGCAGACCGGCGAGCGCCGCTGGATCTACCAGCGCTCGCAGACCGCGCTCAACCTGCGCGCGTCGATGGGCATGGTGTTTGCCGGCGACGGCATCGTGATGGGCTTCCCCGGCGGCAAGCTGGGTGTGCTGGCCCCCGGCAACGGCGTGCTGCGCTGGGAGAGCACGGTTTCCTATCCGAAGGGCGTGTCCGAAATCGAACGGCTCAACGACGTGACGGGCCAGCCCATGGTCAATGGCCGCCAGGTTTGCGCCACCACGTTCCAGGGACGGATCGCCTGCCTGGAACTGGCCAATGGCCAGCCGCAATGGGGCAAGGATTTCTCGTCTCCGACCGGCCCCGCGCAGGATGACGCCTCGCTGTACGCCAGCGACGAGCGCTCGGTGGTCCATGCCTTCGACCGTCAGAACGGTACCGAACGCTGGAAGAACGATCAACTGCTCTACCGACGCCTCGGCACGCCGCTGGCGGTGGGGCGTTCGGTGGTGGCGGGCGATTACGAGGGCTATGTACACTTCATTTCGCGTGAGGACGGCCAGTTCGTGGCACGCCTGAAGACCGATGGCAGCGAGATTACCGCTGCGCCGGTTGTGGCGGGCACGTCCCTGGTGGTGCAGACGCGCGATGGCAACCTCTACGGCTTCGTGCCGGACTGAGGCGGTCAATATTCATGGCGACTGCCCATGCACCTGTCGGCATGGGCGGCGCCAATCCGGTAGCACGGCCCTCCTGGCCGTGCAGGTGAACGAGGTCGGGTTGCAAAGCTAACCCGGCCGCCCGACAGGAAAAGTGGCCAGGCGCGCGACGCCCGGCCGTCGGACCCATATCACTCCGGAGTTCCTGGGGGGCGGCATCTGCCGGCCCCCATTTCCGTTTATTGCATGAAACCAGTTATCGCTCTGGTCGGCCGCCCCAATGTGGGCAAGTCGACGCTATTCAACCGCATGACCCGTTCGCGCGACGCACTTGTCGCCGATCTGCCGGGGCTCACGCGCGACCGCCACTATGGCGAAGGCCGTATCGGTGAACGCCCGTTCATCGCGATCGACACCGGTGGCTTCGAGCCGGTGGCCAAGGACGGCATCGTAGCCGAGATGGCCAAGCAGACCCGCCAGGCCGTGGTCGAGGCCGATGTGGTGATCTTTCTTGTCGACGGCCGCCTCGGGCTGGCGCCCCAGGACCGGGTGATCGCCGATTACCTGCGCAAGACCGGGCGCCGTGTCATGCTGGCCGTGAACAAGGCCGAAGGCATGAAGTACACCACCGTGGTGTCCGAGTTCTATGAGCTGGGCATGGGAGATCCCTATGCCATCTCGTCGACCCACGGCGACGGCGTGCGAGAACTCGTCGACGAGGCGCTCGAGCTGGCGGTGAAGGAGCGGCCCGAACTCGCCGAGGAAGACGACGGCGCCCAGCGTGGCGTGAAGATCGCCATCGTGGGCCGCCCCAACGTGGGCAAGTCCACGCTGGTCAATACGCTGATCGGCGAAGAGCGCGTGATCGCGTTCGACATGCCTGGCACCACGCGGGACGCCATTTACGTGGAGTTCGAGCGAGGCGGCAAGCCCTACACGCTGATCGATACCGCCGGCCTGCGCAAGCGCGGCAAGGTGTTCGAGGCGATCGAGAAGTTCTCGGTGGTCAAGACGCTGCAGTCGATCGCCGATGCGAACGTGGTGGTGCTGTTGCTCGACGCGCAGCAGGATGTGTCGGAGCAGGACGCCCATATCGCCGGCTTCATCGTGGAATCCGGCCGTGCGCTTGTGGTCGGGGTCAATAAGTGGGATGGCCTCGACGGGCACTCCCGCGACCGCATCAAGCACGATCTGGAGCGCAAGCTGCAGTTCCTCGACTTCGCCAACTTCCACTTTGTGTCGGCGAAGGAGCGCACCGGCATCAGCGCGCTGCTGCGCTCGGTGGACGACGCGTATGCGGCGGCGATGGTCAAGCTGCCCACGCCGCAGCTCACGCGGATCCTGCAGGAAGCGGTCGAATTCCAGCAGCCGCGGCGCGTCGGTGCAACCCGGCCCAAGCTGCGCTACGCGCACCAGGGCGGCTCCAACCCGCCCATCATCATCGTGCACGGCAATTCGCTTTCCGGCATTGCGGACACCTATCGGCGTTATCTGGAAAACCGATTCCGCTCGGCTTTCAAACTGAAGGGCACACCGCTTCGCATCGAATTTCGTACGAACAAAAACCCATATGCGGACTCGAAGGATTGAGTCAGGCAGCGGGAGCCCAGGCGGCCAACTTTCGTTTGCGTTCGTTTGGAACTGAGGCTAAATTCACGGTAGCAGGGGGTTCCCTGCGAGGCGATGCTAGCTTGGTACCGTTTTGATCTTTTTTTGGCGCGGTTTTGCGCCGTTTGACTTGAATCGGGGATCATCGTCCCCATTGTCTATCACTAAATCTATAAATTTGGAGTGTGCCATGAGCAACAAAGGGCAATTGCTACAAGACCCGTTCCTGAACGCGCTGCGCAAAGAGCACGTACCGGTTTCAATCTACCTCGTCAATGGCATCAAGCTGCAAGGCAATATCGAGTCGTTCGACCAGTACGTCGTCCTGTTGCGCAACACCGTGACGCAGATGGTCTACAAGCATGCGATTTCCACCGTCGTACCGGCCCGCGCAGTGAATTTCCGCGTGGACGAAACGGCGGAAGGTTGATCTTTCGCGGAGTGTTCCGCAGTCTTTTTCGGCAGGCCGGTCGCATCACGACAAGGCTGCCAGTTGCCGGTGTCGCGCCGGGGCCAGATGCGCTGGCGCGACACCAAACGACGTCCGGCCATGCCGGCCGCACAACAGCCATGAGCAGGGACATGCTTCACCCTGGTGCATGCCGCCGCGGATAGCGTCCCGCTTCGAGTGTCTTCCCGGGCCACGGCGCTTGCCTCACGGCACCCGCCACTGGCTCCCAGCCGGTTCCAACCCGTTTTCCTTTCTCGCGTTTCGCGATCCTCCCGTTTGCAATCCAGAGCCACCTCCAATTCCGAGACCTCCCGCGCCATCCTCGTCGGTGTCGATTTCGGCAAGCATGATTTCCAGGAAAGCCTGAGCGAGTTGGCGTTGCTGACGTCAACCGCCGGCTCCACCCCGGTGCATACGCTGACCGGGCGCCGGTCGCGCCCGGATCCGGCGTTGTTCATCGGCTCAGGCAAGGCGGAGGAACTGAAGGAAGCCGCCGATGCGCTCGATGCCGACGTGGTGGTGTTCAATCACACGCTCAGCCCGGCACAGCAGCGCAATCTGGAGCGTTTCCTGCAACGCCACGTGATCGACCGTACGGGCCTGATCCTGGATATCTTCGGGCAGCGGGCACAGAGCCACGTCGGTAAGGTGCAGGTCGAACTCGCCCAGGTCCAGTACCAGGCTTCGCGGCTGGTTCGCGCCTGGAGCCACCTAGAGCGGCAGAAGGGCGGTATCGGCATGCGCGGCGGCCCGGGCGAGCGTCAGCTCGAGCTCGATCGCCGCTTGCTGGACGAACGCGCCAAACGGCTCAAGGCCGACCTGACGCGGCTGCAGCGCCAGCACAGCACCCAGCGGCGGGCGCGCGCCCGCAACGACACCCTGAGCATCTCGCTGGTCGGCTATACCAATGCCGGCAAGTCGACGCTGTTCAATGCCCTGACCAAGGCGCGTGCCTACGCGGCCGACCAGTTGTTCGCCACGCTGGATACCACCTCGCGCCGGCTTTACCTGGAAGATGTGGGCAACGTGGTGTTATCGGATACCGTCGGTTTTATCCGCGATCTGCCCACCCAGCTGGTGGCTGCGTTCCGGGCTACGCTGGAAGAAACCGTGCACGCGGATCTGCTGCTGCATGTGGTCGACGCCTCCAGTCCGGTGCGGCATGAGCAGATCGAGCAGGTCAACCGCGTGCTGGCCGAGATCAATGCCGACGACATCCCGCAGATTGTGGTGATGAACAAGATCGACGCGGCGCCGGAGCTTCTGGCGCAGGGCCCCAGGGTGGAGCGCAATGAGGACGGCGTGCCCACGCGCGTGTTCGTCAGTGCGCGCGACGGCATCGGTCTGGACACCTTGCGCGAGGCCTTGGTGGAAGTGGCGCGCTGGCTGGCCGAACGTCCGCCCGAACGTCCGCCGCTGGACCCGCGCCTGGCTGATGTGGCGGCTTATCACGACGACGATGACGGCGGCGATCATGATCGCGATGACACCGGGGTGAATCCGGAAGAACCCGACACGCATTGAGCCAGTTCGACGGAAATCACGGCCAGATTGCCCCAAATGGGAAAATGTGGCGTCGATGACTGTTAGAATCCCCCTGTTCCAACTATCCCGGACCCGTGCACTTCATGCCCCAGTTTCCCCGGAATTCTGAATCGAGCCACGCCTTTGGCAGCCGCGCAGGTGGCCGCAACGGCGGCCATGCACCGTCGCGGACGGCCTGGCAGCGTTTGCGCGCGATCCTGTCGTTGAACGATCCACGTTGGGGTCGGGGCGGCCCGGATGACGAAGACAAGGACAAGGACAAGGACAGCCGCGACAACAATCGCCAGCACCAGCGTCCCCCGCAGGATGGTCCGCCCGACCTCGACGAGCTTTGGCGCGATTTCAATCGCCGCCTGAATGGCCTGCTCGGCCGCAAGGAAAACGGCGGTGGCGGCAACCAGGGCTTCGGCGGCGGCGCGCGCACGCCGGGCAAGGGCTCGGGCATCGGTGCCGGCGTGGTGGTGATCGCCGCGCTGGGCATCTGGCTGGCCAGTGGATTCTTCATGGTGCAGGAAGGCCAGACCGCCGTCATCCTGCAGTTCGGCAAGTTCAAGTACACCACGGGCCCGGGTATCAACTGGCGCCTGCCGTACCCGATCCAGTCCGCCGAGATCGTCAACCTGTCGGGCGTGCGTTCGGTTGAGGTGGGGCGCTCCACTTCGATCAAGGACAGCAACCTGAAGGACGCGTCCATGCTGACGCAGGACGAGAACATCATCGACGTCCGCTTCACGGTGCAATACGACATCCAGGACGCGAGCGAATTCCTGTTCTACAACAAGACCGATCGTGGTGGCGATGAAGAACTGGTGACCCAGGCCGCCGAAACCTCGGTGCGCGAGATTGTCGGGCGCAACAAGATGGACGCGGTGCTCTACGAGAACCGCGAGCAGATCGCACAGAATCTGGCCAAGTCCATCCAATCGATCCTGAGCGCCTACAAGACCGGTATCCGCGTGATCTCCGTCAACGTGCAGAGCGTGCAGCCGCCCGAGCAGGTGCAGGCCGCCTTCGATGATGTCAACAAGGCCAGCCAGGACCGGGAACGTGCCATCAGCGAAGGCCAGGCTTACGCCAATGACGTGATTCCGCGCGCCAAGGGTACCGCCGCGCGCCTGAACGAAGAAGCCGAAGCCTACAAGGCGCGGGTGACCGCCCAGGCCGAAGGCGATGCCTCGCGCTTCCGGCAGGTCCAGGCCGAGTACGCCAAGGCCCCGCAGGTGACGCGTGACCGCATCTACATCGAGACCATGCAGCAGATCTATACCAATTCGACCAAGGTGCTGGTGGATTCGCGCCAGGGCAACAATCTTCTCTACCTGCCGCTGGATAAGCTGATGGCGCAGTCGCAGGGCGGCACGCCGGGTTCCGGCACCGCGCAGGCGCCCGCGGCCGGCAGCAGCACGCCTGCCGCGCCGGAAGCCGGTAGCGATACCCGGTCGCGCGAGCTGTTGCGCAACCGTGACCGCGATTCGCGCTGAGGAGCCCTGACATGAACCGACTGATTTCCGTAGTAATCGGCCTCTTCATCGTGCTGGCGATCGGCTCGTCGATGGTGTTCGTGGTGGACCAGCGGCAGTACGCCGTGGTGTTCGCGTTTGGCCAGATCAAGCAGGTGGTGAACGAGCCTGGCCTGCACTTCAAGCTGCCGCCGCCGCTGCAGAACGTGATCTTCATGGACCGCCGCCTGCTGACCATCGACGTGGCCGCCTCGGAGCGTTTCCTGACCGCCGAGAAGAAAAGCATGGTGGTGGACTGGTTCGTCAAATGGCGCATCACCGATCCACGCAAGTTCTACGTGGCCTTCAATGGCAACATCCGTGGCGCGCAGGACCGCATGACCCAGCGTATCGACTCCGTTGCCCGCGAGGAATTCGGCAAGCGCACGGTGGCGGAGCTGGTGGCCGGCGAGCGTGAGAAGGTGATGCAGAATATCCGCTCCGCGATGGCCGACTACGCCCAGTCCGTGGGCGTCGAGATCATCGACGTGCGCCTGAAGCGTGTCGACCTGCTGCCCGCGATCAGCGAATCGGTGTATCGCCGCATGGAGGCCGAGCGCAAGCGCGTGGCCAATGAGCTGCGCTCCACCGGCGCGGCCGAAGGCGAGAAGATCCGCGCCGATGCCGATCGCCAGCGCGAAGTCGTGCTGGCCGAGGCCTACCGCGATGCGCAGAAGATCAAGGGCGAGGGCGATGCCCGCGCCTCGCAGATCTATGCAGAATCGTTTGGCCGCGATCCGCAATTCGCCCAGTTCTGGCGCAGTATGGAGGCCTACCGCAATACGTTCCGCGACAAGCGCGACGTGTTGGTGCTGGAGCCCAATTCCGACTTCTTCCGCTATATGCGGTCGGCGGGCGGCGCTGGGGCGCCGGCGGCAGCGGCTCCGGCGAGCCGTCGCTAAGCTGGGCGGCCACGGCCGCCAGGCAATACGACAAAACCCCGGCTTGCCGGGGTTTTGTCCGGGTGGAGGGGTGGCTGCCGATGCCTTCGACGGGCGTCGTCGCCGTCTCATCCGCCGAGCCGGGTGACTGGTGCCCGGCTTGGTCGCTGTCCCGGCGCTAGAAGGGAACGTAATTCAACGGGTGGCCCAGGCCGCCCGGCAACTGTTTGAAGTGAAGAGATTTACCATGTCCAATCACTGGCTCCTGCCTGAAAACATTGCCGACGTGCTGCCGTCGGAGGCCCGCAAGATCGAGGAACTGCGCCGCCGCATGCTGGACCTGTTCCGCACCTACGGCTACGAACTGGTCATGCCGCCGATGCTGGAATACCTGGAATCGCTGCTCACCGGGACCGGCCACGACCTGGACCTGCGCACCCTCAAGCTTGTCGACCAGCTCTCCGGCCGCACCATGGGGCTGCGTGCTGACATTACGCCCCAGGTGGCCCGCATCGACGCCCACTTGCTGAACCGCTCCGGCGTGACCCGGCTTTGCTACGCCGGCAATGTGCTGCACGCCCGCCCGGCAGGTTTTCGCGCGACCCGCGAGCCGATCCAGGTCGGTGCAGAAATCTACGGCCATGCCGGCCTGGAAGCCGACGTAGAGGTCCAGGCCCTGATGCTGGCTGCGCTGCAGGTGGCGGGGCTGACGGAAATCCGCCTGGACCTGTGCCACGCGGGCATCCTGGAAGCGCTGCTGGACGGCCTGCCGTCGAGCCGGAAGATCGAGGACGCGCTGTTCGCCGCCCTGGAAACCAAGGATGTATCGGCGCTGCGCGAACTGACCGAAGGCATGCCGCAGGCCGAGCGCGACGCCCTGCTGGCCTTGCCGACGCTGTACGGCGGTGTGGAGGTGATTGAGCGCGCCCGTGCCACGTTGCCGGCAAGCCCGGCAATCGGCCGCGCGCTGGACGAACTGGCCGCACTGGCCGCGGAAGTCCGCGGCGCGAGTGTCAATATCGATCTATCCGACTTGCGCGGGTATCACTATCACAGCGGCGTGATGTTTACGGCCTATGTGGCCGGCCTGCCCAATTACGTGGCACGCGGCGGCCGCTATGACAAGGTGGGCGAAGCCTTCGGTCGCGCGCGGCCCGCGACCGGCTTTTCGCTCGATTTGCGCGAGGTTGCCTCGCTGTCGCCGCTGGAAGTGCGCGCTTTCGCCATCTTTGCGCCGTGGGATGCGGATCCCGCCCTGCGCACCGCAATCACGGCGCTGCGCGAGGCCGGCGAGATCGTGATCCAGTCCCTGCCGGGACACACGCACCAGCTCGACGAATTCAACTGCGACCGCCAGCTGGTGCGCCAGGATGGCGCCTGGACGGTGATTCCTCGCAGCGCCGGGACCTGAGCGCAAGCGCCTGGCCTCGGAATTCCCCCGCGTTGCAGGCCGATCTCCCCAAAATCGGGGAGTTGACCTGCAACGAGAGTAAAATACGTTTTTAACCCACTGACCAAAATCAACATGTCCGCTTCTGCAGTAAGCCAGGGACGCAATGTCGTCGTGATCGGCACCCAATGGGGTGACGAAGGCAAAGGGAAAATCGTCGATTGGCTTACCGATCATGCAAAGGGCGTGGTGCGGTTCCAGGGCGGCCACAACGCTGGCCATACGCTCATCATCGGCGGCAAGAAGACCATCCTGCGCCTGATCCCTTCGGGCATCATGCGCGCCGGCACGATTTGCTACATCGGCAACGGTGTGGTGTTGTCGCCCGAGGCGCTCTTCCGTGAGATCGAGGAACTGGAAAGCGCCGGCCTGCAGGTGCAGAACCGCCTGCGCATTTCCGAAGCGACCACGCTGATCCTGCCGTACCACGTCGCCATCGACAAAGCCCGCGAGGCGCGCCGTGGCGCCGACAAGATCGGCACCACCGGCCGCGGTATCGGTCCGGCCTATGAGGACAAGGTTGCCCGCCGCGCGCTGCGCGTGCAGGACCTGTTCGATCCGAAGGCGTTCGCCGAGAAGCTGCGCGAGAACCTCGACCTGCATAACTTCATGCTGACCCAGTACCTGGGCGCCGAAGCGGTCGACTTCCAGACGACGCTGGACGAGATGCTGGCCTTCGCGCCGCGCCTGGCGCCGATGGTGGCCGACGTGTCGGCGGAGCTGTATGCGGTCAACGCTGCCGGCGACAACCTGATGTTCGAAGGCGCGCAGGGCACCCTGCTCGACGTCGACCACGGCACCTATCCGTTCGTCACCTCCAGCAACTGCGTGGCCGGTGCGGCCGCCGCTGGCGCCGGCGTTGGCCCGGGCCGCCTGAACTACATCCTGGGCATTACCAAGGCTTACTGCACCCGCGTGGGTTCGGGCCCGTTCCCCAGCGAGCTGTACGACAACGACAACCCCAAGCGCCAGGATCCGATCGGCGTGCGCCTGGCCAACGTCGGCAAGGAATTCGGCTCGGTCACCGGCCGTCCGCGCCGTACCGGCTGGCTCGATGCCGCCGCGCTCAAGCGTTCGGTGCAGATCAACGGCGTGTCGGGCCTGTGCATGACCAAGCTCGACGTGCTTGATGGCCTCGAAACCCTCAAGCTGTGCGTGGGTTACGAACTGGACGGCAAGACCGTCGATATCCTGCCGCGTGGTTCGGATGCCGTGGCGCGCTGCGTACCGGTGTACGAGGAATTCCCCGGCTGGAACGAGTCCACCTTCGGCGTGAAGGCCTGGGATGCGCTGCCGGAACAGGCCCGCACCTACCTCAAGCGCATCGAGGAAGTAGTCGGTATCCCGATCGACATGATCTCGACCGGCCCGGACCGCGACGAAACCATCCTGCTGCGCCACCCGTACGTGGCCTGACGTTGTCTGTGCCCGAAAGGGCGCCGCGCGGCTGACGGGCCGCCGGTACGGGACGGCAAAAGCACAAGAGCAAATCGGCCCGCGCAAGCGGGCCGAAACTTTATCGGTCGACAGACCTCAAGCCGAAGAGCCAAGAATAAATCATGACCCTGCCATCGAATGACGAAGAGAACCTGTGGGTCTCCTGGGACGAATACCACAGCCTGATCGCACGCCTGGCGCTGAACGTCCACGAGTCGGGCTGGAAGTTCGACAAGATCCTGTGCCTGGCGCGCGGCGGCCTGCGCGTGGGCGACCAGATGTCACGCATTTTCGACGTGCCCCTGGCCATTCTGGCCACCAGCAGCTATCGCGAAGCGGCTGGCACCCAGCAGGGCGATCTCGACATCGCGCAGTACATCACCATGACCCGGGGCGACCTCTCCGGCAAGATCCTGCTGGTCGACGACCTGGTCGATTCCGGCGTCACGCTGGAGCGCGTGGGCCGCCATTTGCAGGAGCGCTATCCTGCCGTGACGGAAGTCCGTTCGTCGGTGCTGTGGTACAAGGCATGCTCGAAGGTCAAGCCGGATTACCACGTGTCCTTCCTGCCGACGAACCCCTGGATTCACCAGCCGTTCGAAGAGTACGACACGCTGCGCCCGCACAACCTTGCGGCCTGGCTCAAGCGTGGCAAGCATGCCGCTGGCAGCAGCCAGGGCTGAAGCTGCGGATGGCCCCAGCCGCATGGCTGAAATGGCCGCGGCGGCGAAGCAGGGCGGCGATGAGCCGCCCTTTTTTTGTCGCTTAGTAGGCCACCGTGTAGCGCTCGCGCGAGTGCGCCGGCTTTTCCACTTCGTCGATCATGGCAATGGCGTAGTCCTCCATCGAGATCCAGCTCTTGCCGCCGGTATCGGATAGCAGCGTTTCCTCACCGACCCGATAGGCACCAGTGCGGGTGCCCGGCTCGAACAGCGCGGCGGGGGAGAGAAAGGTCCAGTCCAGTGCGGTCTCGGCACGCAAGGCGTTCAGGAAGTCGCGTCCTGCCAGTGCTTCCGCCTTGTAGGCCTCGGGGAACTGCGGCGTATCGACCAGTTGCACGCCGGGGGCCACATAGAGGCTGCCGGCTCCGCCTACTACCAGCAGACGCGGCACGGCCGCTGCCTTGGCCGCGCCAACAATCTGCGCGGCGCTGGTTTGCAGGAAACGCACGGTGCTGATCGCCACGTCATGGCCGGCGAGGGCACTGGCCAGGGCCTGGGTGTCGGCCACGTCGGCGTCGCGCGTGGCAAGCCCCTGCCGCGCGGGCAGTTTCTCTGCCTGGCGTGCGATGGCGGTGACGGTGTGGCCACGGCGCAGCGCTTCGTCGATAAGGCGGGTGCCGACGCGGCCGGTAGCGCCAATGATTGCGATCTTCATGCTCAACTCCTTGCGTGGTTGCTTGGTCAGGCTGCTTCACCGAAGGGTGAGGTCAGCATAGTCAAACCCGTGCCTGGCACGAGTTTCATATCGATATGAAACCATTGTGGTTACACATCGGGATAAAAAAATCAGCGCACGCGGCGCTCCGCGGCACGCTCCACATCGGCGAGCATGCCGGCAATCGTGATTTCCGCCAGTGCCCCATCCATCGCGGCCTGCGCGCGGTCGGCGGCTCGCTTCAGCGCCCCGGAGATTTCCCGGCCCACCATGCAGGCCGGGTTGGGCACGCTGTGATGCGGGGCGATCAGCGTTGTCGATTCCACCGCGCGGAATACATCCAGCAGAGTGATCGACCCGGCCGCGCGGGCTAGCGAGGCACCGCCGTTGCTGCCCATCATTGTGCTTACCAGGCCGGCTTCCACCAGTTGACCAACCAGGCGGCGGATCAATGCGGGATTAGTGCCCACGCTGCCGGCGATCAGCGACGACGGCAGGGGGTCGGCCGCGCTGGCCAGCAGGGTCAGGATGTGGACAGCGACGGCGAATCGGCTACTGGTGGTCATGGCGGAAGAGGCAATATGAAACCATGATAGTTACAGATTGGATGGCTCGTCAAGCGGCGACTGGGTTGCTGGGACGTCCCGGCAAAGCGCGCACTTGCAACAACTGTGTTGTTTGCGTCGGAAAACGTCAAAAAACGCGACATTCAGGGGTCTGGATGGCGGAAGAATGCCGGGATCGCCACTGAAACTGATACACTCACCCGCAGCGCAGCAGTCGGCGCCGTCCGGGCCGCGCCCTGGCAGTTCGTGTGAGCGCCAGGCCGTGTGTGAGTGAATCCGCCTTAACAGGCGAGAATGGATTCCAGGCTCCGGAGCGGCCGCTGTTGCGGCTGTTTTTATCAAGTCGCGCAGTCGCGCCAATATCGAATCGGGAGTGCAAAGTTGCAAGATCAGACGCCGGAAAACAAAAAACCCGCAAGGCTCGAAAGCGCTGCGGGTTTTCCGTTTGATCTGGTGCCCAGGAGAGGACTCGAACCTCCACAGTGTTGCCACCGCTAGGACCTGAACCTAGTGCGTCTACCAATTTCGCCACCTGGGCGGGCGTCGAAACAACCGAAGCGCTCATTATAGCGACCGCAAAACGTTTGTCAAATTATTTCTAGAAAAAATTGAATCAGAATAACTATCCGATCCCTAGTCGGGAAGAAATCCTTGGCGTCCTGAGGACGTCCGGGTCGCCACTGTCGGCTGGCGATATCGCCAAGGCGCTCGCCGTCACGCGCAAGGAACACGACGGCTTCCAGAAACGCCTCGCCGCCATGGAGCGCGACGGGCAGATCGAACTCAACCGCAAGGGCCGCTACGAGCTGGCCCACCAGCCAAACTTCGTGGTCGGCCGGGTGCAAGGGCACCGCGACGGCTTCGGCTTCCTGATCCGCGATGATGGCGATGACGACATCTTCCTGCCGGAGCGCGAGCTGCAGAAGGCCATGCACAACGACCGCGCCCAGGTGCGCGTGATCGGCTACGACCGGCGCGGCCGGCCCGAAGGGCAGATCGTCGAGATCCTCGAGCGTGCCAACCGCTACGTGATCGGCCGCCTGTTGAGCGAGGGCGGCGTGCTGGTGGTGGCTCCCGAAGACAAGCGCATCAGCCAGGACATCCTGATCCCGCCCAAGGCCCAGGGCAAGGCGCAAGTCGGCCAGGTGGTCAGCGTGGAGATCATTGACTACCCCGATCGCTACGTCCAGCCGGTGGGCCGCGTGGTCGAAGTGCTGGGCGACTTCGATGATCCCGGCATGGAAATCGAGATCGCCGTGCGCAAGTACGGTGTCCCGCATGCCTTCTCGGACGCCTGCGCCAAGGAAGCCCTGGCGCTGCCCGACGAGGTGCGCGAAGCCGACCTGGAACACCGTATCGACCTGCGCGACGTGCCGCTGGTGACCATCGATGGCGAAGACGCGCGCGACTTCGACGATGCGGTCTACTGCGAGCCCGTCAAGATTGGCCGCGCCAAGGGCTGGCGCCTTGTGGTGGCAATTGCCGATGTGTCGCACTACGTGCGCCCGGGCACGCCGCTGGACGCCGATGCGCTGGACCGCGCCACCTCCGTGTATTTCCCGCGGCGCGTGATCCCGATGCTGCCGGAGAAGCTCTCCAACGGGCTGTGCTCGCTTAACCCGCAGGTCGACCGCCTGTGCATGGTGTGCGACGCGGTGATTACCGCGAAGGGCGAGCTCAAGGGCTACCAGTTCTATCCCGCCGTGATGCATTCGGCGGCACGTCTGACCTATAACGAGGTCTGGTCGGTGCTGTCCAATACCAAGGGGCCGGAGGCGCACAAGCGTGCCGACCTGGTGCCGCACCTTCAGAACCTGTATGAGCTGTTCCAGGTCCTGCTGAAGGCGCGGCGCGAGCGTGGCGCGATCGATTTCGACACCACCGAGACCTATATCGTGTGCAATGCGCAGGGCAAGATCGAACAGATCCTGCCGCGTACCCGCAACGATGCCCACCGCCTGATCGAGGAATGCATGCTGACCGCCAACGTGTGCGCAGCCGACTTCCTCGAACGCTTCAAGCACCCCGCGCTGTACCGGATCCACGCCGGCCCGAACGAGGAAAAGCTGAAGAACCTGCGCGAGTTCCTGCGCTCGGCCGGTCTCTCGCTGGCTGGCGGCGACAAGCCGCAGGCGGCCGATTACGCCGAAGTGATGGACAAGATCAAGAGCCGTCCCGATGCGCCCATGCTGCAGACCATGCTGCTGCGCTCGATGCAGCAGGCGGTCTATAGCCCCGACAATATCGGCCACTTCGGCCTGTCCTACGAGGCCTATGCCCACTTCACCAGCCCGATCCGCCGCTACCCGGATTTGCTGGTGCACCGCGCGATCAAGGCCGTGCTGGCGCATACCAAGTACGTACCGGCATTTGCGCCTGGTACCGCGCTGAACACCGCGATCGCGCCCAAGGCGCGCCGCTTGCAAGCCAAGGATGCCGCGGCCAAGGCAGAGCAGACCGCAGCGCGCGCCAAGCGCAATGAAGCCATCTGGGATGAGCTTGGCCTGCATTGCTCGGCCAATGAACGCCGCGCCGACGAAGCCTCGCGCGATGTGGAAGCCTGGCTGAAGTGCTACTTCATGCGCGACAAGCTCGGCAGCGAGTACTCGGGCACCGTCAGCTCCGTCACCTCGTTCGGCATCTTCGTGCAGCTCGACGAGCTCTATGTGGAAGGCCTGGTCCATGTCACCGAGCTGGGCAGCGATTACTTCCAGTACGACGAGGCGCGCAATGAACTGCGCGGCGAGCGTACCGGCATCCGCTACCGCCTGACCGACCGCGTACGCGTGCAGGTTTCGCGCGTGGATCTCGATGCCCGCAAGATTGATTTCCGCCTGGTGCAGGAGCCGTCGGCCAAGAACCTGCGCGCCCGCGTCCCGACCACCGAGGCCGCGCCCAGGGTGCCTGCCGCGCACGCTGTGCCAGCACGCAAGAAAGGCCGCCAGCTGGCAGCCCTGCTGGGCGGCAGCTCCAAGCCGGAAGAATCGTTCGACGAAACGCTGGATCGCGTGATCGAAGAGCAATCGGTGTTCGAGGCCGTCATGACGCCGGTCAAGCCGCATGTGGGGCAGGGCGGCAAGGCCGGCGGCAAACCGGCCAAGCGCGCCGCCAAGCCCAAGCCGCAGCACCTCGGCTCGACCCACAAGGCCGGCGCCAAGCCGGCCGGCAAGAGCAGCCGCGCGTCGCGCAAGCGCTGATGGCGGGTAGTTGCCGGGGCAGCGCCAAGCGGCCCCGACATCTGGCCAAGCCATGGCGGGAATGTACAATCCCGCCATGGCTAAACAAAAACTCCTGATCGGCTTTCACGCCGTCACCGCGCGCCTGCGCCAGGACGCCGCCGGCGTCACCGATGTCTACGTAGAATCCGCGCGGCGTGACCGCCGCATGCAGGATTTCATCCGCCTTGCCGAAAGCCTTAACGTTCGCCTGCACCCGGTGGACGCCGAACGCCTGCGCGGCATGGCCGGCACCGACCGCCACCAGGGCGTGGTCGCCCGCGCCGAAGACGTCGCGCTGGCCCTCAATCTCGACGAACTGCTGGACGGCATCGAGGGCACGCCCTTGCTGCTGGTGCTGGACGGCGTTACCGATCCGCACAACCTGGGCGCCTGCCTGCGCGTGGCCGACGGTGCTGGCGCGCATGCCGTGATCGCCCCCAAGGACCGCAGCGTGGGCCTGAATACCACAGTGGCCAAGGTGGCCAGCGGCGCGGCGGAAACCGTCCCCTACATCACTGTCACCAACCTGGCGCGCACCTTGCGCGAACTGCAGGAGCGCGGCATCTGGGTGATCGGCACCGCGGACGGCACGGAAAAGACGATCTATGACGTTGACTTCAAGGGCCCGATGGCCCTGGTCATGGGCGCCGAAGGCGAGGGCATGCGCCGCCTCACCCGCGAAACCTGCGACGAACTGGTCGGCATCCCGATGGCTGGTGGCGTGGAAAGCCTGAACGTCTCGGTAGCCAGTGGCGTGTGCCTCTATGAAGCGGTGCGTCAGCGCCGCCTGCCGCGCTGACAGCATGGCGGCGGACATCGACGCGCAGGCACTGGAAGCCTCGCGGCGCCTGATCGCCGGGGCCGGCAATATTATGGTGCTGACCGGAGCCGGCGTTTCCGCCGAGTCCGGCGTGCCCACGTTCCGTGATGCCATGACCGGCCTGTGGTCGCGATTCAATCCCGAGGAACTGGCGCAGGAAGACGCCTACCGGCGCCAGCCTGCGCTGGTGTGGGAGTGGTACCTGCACCGGCGCGATCTGGTGGCGGCAACGCATCCGAACCCGGCGCATTTCGCCATCGCGGCACTTGCGGCGCAAAAGGCGGTCACCCTTGTGACGCAGAACGTGGACGGCCTGCACCAGCGTGCCGGCAGCCCGGATGCGATCGAGCTGCATGGCAACCTGTTCACCAACAAATGGCTGGACGGCTGCGGCCGTTGCGACCCGGCGACCGCCGTGCCCGGCATGCCGCCGCGTTGTGCCATCTGCGGCGCCATGATGCGTCCCGGCGTGGTGTGGTTTGGCGAGGAACTCCCGCGCGTGGCGCGCTATCGTGCAGAGCATGCGGCCGAGAATTGCGACCTTTGCCTGGTGGTGGGCACCTCGGGCCTGGTCTATCCGGCCGCCGGCATGCCCGGTGCCGCCAAGGAACATGGCGCGCACGTCATCGTGGTCAATCCCGAGCCGTCGGCGCTGGACCAGACCGCTGACACCGTGCTGCGGGGACCGGCCGGGGTAGTCTTGCCCTTGCTGTGGGACGGTGCTCCAGCGGCGCCGGCCTGAACCGGTTCGCCGCCAGATTCTCAAAATGCCGCAGCCCATCGATACGGCAGCGCGAGCTGCGGGGAACGTGATCGTGGTGACCACCCGCACGCAGGATTTCGCCGCGTGTCCAGGCCTGCGTATCAACTGGTCAGTGCCGCCCGAGCGCTGACCAGCCGGCGCGGCGCCGCTACCCTCAAGCCGTAATCAACGTCTCCAGCTTCACCGCATCCGCGGCAAACGCGCGAATTCCCTCGGCCAGCTTCTCCGTCGCCATCGCATCCTCGTTGAGCTGCCAGCGGAAGGCTGCTTCATCGCACGCGATGCGGGCGATATTCCCGGCCTGCGCCTGGTCGACCGACAGCTTGCGCTCGACCGTGCCTTCGCTGGCGGCCAGCGTTTCCAGCAGGTCCGGGCTGATCGTCAGCAAATCGCATCCAGCCAGCGCCAGGATCTGCTCCGTGCTGCGGAAGCTGGCGCCCATCACTTCGGTGGGGTAGCCGAACTTCTTATAGTAGTCGTAGATCTGGCGCACCGAGCGCACGCCGGGATCGTTGTCGCCGGCGTTTGCGGCGGCATCCCATTTGTCACCGGCCTGCTTCTTGTGCCAGTCCAGGATGCGGCCGACAAAGGGCGAGATCAGTTGCGCCCCGGCCTCGGCACAGGCGACGGCCTGTGCCAGCGAGAACAGCAGCGTCATGTTGCAGCGGATGCCTTCGCGCTGCAGCACTTCGGCGGCGCGGATGCCTTCCCAGGTGGAGGCGATCTTGATCAGCACCCGTTCGCGGGCGATGCCGCGCTGCTCGTACAGCGAGATCAGGTGGCGCGCCTTGGCCACGGTGGCTTCGGTGTTGAAGGACAGGCGGGCGTCGACTTCAGTCGAGACGCGGCCCGGCACGATGGCCAGGATCTCGCAGCCGAAGGCGATCAGCAGGGCATCCATGACCGCGTCGGTGCCTTCATGGCTGCGCACGGCTTTTTCGAGCAGCGGGCGGTACTCGGCCTTCTGGACGGCTTTGAGAATGAGGGAGGGATTGGTGGTCGCGTCTTGCGGCGTGTACTGCTTCATCACCTGGAAATCGCCGGTGTCCGCCACCACGGTGGTGAACTGCTTGAGCTGATCGAGCTGGTTCATGGTCAGTGAGTTGCTTATAAAAGTTTGGTGATGGCGCGGGACCGAAGCGGGAGGTCCTGGACGCCGCGCTGATGCATGCCTCGGGGCATTGTACCGTCGGTACGCGCCGGCGCCTGCGATGCCACGGCAATCCGGTACACTATGCGGTTTCCCCCAAAGCAGACGGGCTGTTGTCATGACACAGGATGAACTCAAGGCGCTGGTGGCGCAAGCCGCGGCCGACTATGTCAAGGAGGTAGTGCCGGCGGGTGCGGTGCTGGGCGTGGGCACGGGCTCCACCGCCAACCTCTTTATCGATGCGGTAGCGGCGTTCAAGGAACGGTTCGCTGGCGCGGTTTCCAGCTCGGAGGCTTCTACTCGCCGCTTGCAACAGCATGGCTTCACGGTGCTGGACCTGAACGAGGTCGACGAGATTCCGGTGTATGTGGACGGTGCCGACGAGATCGACGCGAGCGGCGCCATGATCAAGGGCGGCGGCGGCGCGCTGACGCGCGAGAAGATCGTGGCCTCGGTGGCGCAGCGTTTTGTCTGCATCGCCGATAGCAGCAAGCTGGTGAATGTGATGGGCGCATTCCCGCTGCCGGTGGAAGTGATTCCGATGGCACGTGCCGCGGTGGCGCGCAAGCTGGCCACGGTTGGCGGCCAGCCCCGCCTGCGGATGACCAAGGAGGGCGGCATCTACAAGACCGACAACGGCAATGTGATCCTGGATGTCGCAGGCCTGAAGATCACCGATCCGAAGGCGCTGGAAGCGGCCATCGATCATGTGCCCGGCGTGGTCACAGTGGGACTCTTTGCCTTGCGCGGCGCGGACGTGTTGCTGCTTGGCACGCCGGATGGCGTGGCGCGTAGCGATTACTGAGCATTGACCGGCCCCGCCGACGGGCCGCCAGTGCATGAAAAAGGGTGCCGCGAATGGCACCCTTTTTACTTCCCACCCTGCGGCGCAAGGCCGCGGGCAGGGGAAATCACGCTTGCGGCGGCGGGACGTAGCCTTGTGCCTGGTCGGCGCCTTCGCCGAAGAAGTACTTCTCTGTCTGCTTGAGCAGGTACTGGCGTGCCCGGGCATCGGCCATATTGAGGCGGTTCTCGTTGATCAGCATGGTCTGGTGCTTGAGCCAGCCGGCCCAGGCTTCCTTGGACACGCTTTGCCAGATCTTCTTGCCGAGTTCGCCCGGCAGCGGCGGCAGGTCGAGCCCTTCGGCTTCCTTGTTGAGCTTGACGCATTGAACCATGCGGGCCATGGGAACTCCTTGTTATCGTGTGATGTAGCCGGCGCGGCGAGGGAGCCGGCCGTTGCGGTGCCGCTATTGTAACGAAGCGGGGGCGAGCTTTCAGGCTACCCCCACCGCCGTCACAGTTTCTTCATCAGCACCATGGACTTGCGCTGCCAGTTGTACAGCTTGCGCTTGTCCTCCGGCAGGTCGTCCACGTTGGCGTGGACAAAGCCGCGTTTGAGGAACCAGTGTTCCGTGCGCGTGGTGAGCACGAACAGGCGGTCCAGGCCGAGACTGCGCGCGCGGCGCTCGATGCGCTTGAGCAGGCGTTCGCCGTCGCCGGTGCCCTGCGCTTCGGAGGACACCGTCAGGCAGGCCATCTCGGCCATGCCCTCGCGCGGGTAAGGGTAGACCGCTGCGCAGCCGAACAGCACGCCGTCGTGCTCGATGACCGAGAAGTTGGCGATGTCGCGCTCGATCAGGTGACGCCCGCGCGGCACCAGCGTGCCATCCTGCTCCAGCGGCGCGATCAGCTGCAGGATGCCGCCGACGTCGTCCAGCGTGGCTTCGCGCAGGCTTTCCAGGTCGGTGTCGGAGATCATGGTGCCAACGCCGTCGTGCAGGAACAGTTCCAGCAGCACCGAGCCGTCCAGGTGGAAGGGGATCAGGTGGGCGCGGGGCACCCCTCCCTTGAGCGCCTTGACCAGGTGTTCGAGGTAATAAGCGACGTCGGGCGGCAGGTGGTTGTTCTGCAGCCGCTCGATGGCGGTGCGCAGCGACATTTCCGGCATCAGCTTGCCGACCGCGTCCTGCACGCCGGGCACCTCGGTGATAAAGACCAGCTTGTCAGCCTTCAGCGCGATGGCGGTGGCGCTGGCCACGTCTTCCATCGACAGGTTGAAGGCCTGGCCGGTGGGCGAGAAGCCAAGCGGCGAAAGCAGCACGATCTTGCCGTGCGACAGCGACATGCGCACCGACTCCCCGTCGATCTTGCGTACCAGGCCGGTGTGCTGGTAGTCCACGCCGTCGACAATGCCCAGCGGGCGCGCGGTAACGAAATTGCCCGAGATCACTGACAGCTGGGCGCCCGCCATGGGCGTATTTGGCAGCCCCTGGCTGAAGGCGGCCTCGATGTCCAGGCGCAGTTCGCCGGCGGCTTCCTTGGCGCATTCGAGCGCGGCGTTGTCGGTGATGCGCACGCCGTCGGTGAATTGCGACTCGACGTGGCGCAGCGCGAGCTGTTCTTCCACCTGCGGGCGCGAACCGTGTACCAGCACGATCTGCATGCCCATGGCGTGCAACAGCGCCACATCGTTGACCAGCGCATTGAGGATGTTGGCCTTGACCAGTTCGCCGCCGAAGGCGATCACGAAGGTCTTGCCGCGGAAGGCGTGGATATAGGGCGCGACCGCCCGCAGCCAGTCGACGAACTGCTGGTGGTCGGGGCCGCCGCGCTCGACCGGGTCGGCGCAGACAGCGGGCGCGGGTGGCGCGGAAGGGTCCGTGACGGGCAGGGGCTCGTCCTTTTCGGACGGCGCGGGCGCGTCGGCTAGCGTGTCGGTTCTTGCATTCATGCCGCGGATTATAATCCCGGCCAATGTCAGCACAACGCCCCGCCAAACCTTTGTCGCCGGATCGGAAAACCGATGCCGGCCAGCCGGCGCCCAAGGTCGCCCCGTCTCCCGCCCAGCCCGCTAATCAGCCCGCCGCCAGGCAGGCCCGCGCGCCTGCCGTCGCCGCTGCGCCGGCAGCCGGCGAGCGCCAGGAAGGGCGCCGTCCGCCCCAGCCGGCAGGCGACTCCCCGGCCCAAGCCAGCGCACCCGCCGAACGCCCGCCAGGGCAGCCGCGCCAGGACCGGCCAGCCCGTCCGCGTCCCACGAATGGCACGGCCACGCCGCCGCGCCCGCCACGGGAAGGCCGCGAGGCCGGCCCGCGCCGCGCCCCGCCGCCCGGTAGCCAGGAGCGTCCGGAGCGTCAGGACAGGGCAGAGCGCCAGGAACGTGCGCCGCGTGAAGCGCGCCGTCCGGTTCGCCAGGCCAATCCGTTGCCGCCCATCACCTTCCCCGAGGCGCTGCCGGTATCGGCCCGCCGCGAGGAAATCGCGCAAGCGCTGCTGGCCAACCAGGTGGTGATCGTTTCCGGCGAGACCGGCTCCGGCAAGACCACCCAGTTGCCCAAGATCTGCCTGTCGATCGGGCGCGGCCCGGGCACGGATGGCAGCGGCGGCCTGATCGGCCATACTCAGCCGCGCCGGATCGCCGCCACCTCCACGGCCAAGCGGATCGCGCAGGAGATCGGCACGCCGCTGGGCGAGCATGTAGGCTATCAGGTGCGCTTCAACGACACCATGTCGCCTGGCGCCTCGGTCAAGCTGATGACCGACGGTATCCTGCTGGCCGAGACGCAGACCGATCCGCTGCTGCGGGCCTACGACACCATCATCATCGACGAGGCGCATGAACGCAGCCTCAATATCGATTTCCTGATCGGCTACCTGAAGGAGATCCTGCCGAAGCGGCCTGACCTGAAGCTGATCATCACGTCCGCGACCATCGACGCCAACCGCTTTGCCGAGCATTTCGCACAAGCTGGCAAGCCCGCGCCGGTGATCGAGGTCAGCGGGCGCCTGTATCCGGTCGAGATCCGCTACCGGCCGATCGAGAAGGACAAGCCCGCGCCGGGCGAGGCTGCGCCCAGATCGGCGCAAACGAAGGATCGCGACCTCTTCGACGGCATCGTCGAGGCCGTGGACGAGCTATGCCGTCTCGGGCCGGGCGACGTGCTGGTATTTCTGCCCGGCGAGCGCGAGATCCGCGAGGCGGCGGAAGCGCTGCGCAAGCACCATCCGCCGCATACCGAGATCCTGCCGCTGTTCGCGCGACTGTCGGTGCAGGAGCAGGAACGTGTGTTCCGGCCCTCCAATGCCCGCCGCATCGTGCTGGCGACCAACGTGGCCGAAACCTCGCTGACGGTGCCAGGCATCCGTTATGTGGTCGATACCGGGATGGCGCGGGTCAAACGCTATTCCTACCGCAACAAGGTCGAGCAGTTGCAGATCGAGGCGATTTCGCAGGCCGCCGCCAACCAGCGGGCCGGGCGTTGCGGCCGGGTGGCCGACGGCGTATGCATCCGGCTGTACGAGGAGGCCGATTTCATTGGCCGCGCACGCTTTACCGATCCGGAAATCCTGCGCTCCTCGCTGGCCGCGGTCATCCTGCGCATGAAGGCGCTGAAGCTGACCGCGATCGAGACCTTCCCCTTTATCGAGCCGCCGCTGGGCCGCGCCATTGCCGACGGATACCAGTTGCTGCAGGAACTGGGTGCCGTGGAAAGCGTGGGCGACGATGCCAACGCTTTGACGCAGATCGGACGTCAATTGGCGCGCCTGCCGCTCGACCCGCGCGTGGCCCGCATGACCCTGGCCGCGCGCGAGCACCATTGCCTGCGCGAGGTGCTGATCATCGCCAGCGCGCTGTCGGTGCAGGACCCGCGCGACCGCCCGCAGGAGGCGCAGGAAGCGGCCGACCAGGCGCACCGCAAGTTCATGGACGAGAAGTCCGAGTTCCTGGGCTGGGTCAAGCTGTGGAAATGGTTCGAAGAGGCAGTGGCGCACAAGAAGACCAACCGCCAGTTGCAGGACCAATGCCGCGCCAATTTCCTGTCGCATGTGCGCCTGCGCGAATGGCGCGACGTGCATTCGCAGTTGCTGACCACCGTGACGGAGCAGGGCTGGCGCCTCAACGAAAGCGAGCCCACCTATGAGCAAGTGCACAAGGCGCTGCTCACCGGCTTGCTGGGCAATGTGGGCTGCAAGCTGGAAGACGCCGACGGCCGCGGGCGCGAGTACCTGGGCGCGCGCGGCATCAAGTTCCACCTGTGGCCCGGCTCGCTGATCGCGCGCAAGGTAGGCCGCTGGGTCATTGGCGCCGAGCTGATCGAGACCAGCCGGCTGTTCGCTCGCACGCTGGCCAGGATCGAGCCGGAATGGCTGGAACAGGTGGGCCGCCATTTGCTCCGCGTGAGCTGGAGCGATCCGCACTGGGAGAAGAAGTCCGGCCAGGTGATGGCGATGGAGCGCGCCACGCTGTACGGGCTGGTGGTCTACCAGCACCGGCGCGTGCACTACGGCCCGATGAACCCGCAGGAAGCGCGCGAGCTGTTTATCCGCCGCGGGCTGGTGGAGGGCGAGTTCGACACCAAGCTGCCGTTTTTCGCGCATAACCAGCGGCTGACGCGCGAGATCGAGAACCTGGAGCACAAGTCGCGCCGCCAGGACGTGCTGGTGGACGATGAACTGATTTTCGCGTTCTACGACCGCCTGATCCCCGCAGAGATCCATCAGCAGGCCACGTTCGAGCGGTGGTACCAGACCGAAAGCGCGCGCGACCCCAAGCTGCTCTACCTGAACCGCGAAGAGCTGATGCGCCACGAGGCTGCCGGCATCACCACGGACCTGTTCCCCAAGGTCATGCCGGTGGCCGGCGTCGATATGTCGCTGACCTATCATTTCGAACCTGGCAGCCATCGCGACGGCGTGACGCTAACCGTGCCGCTGTACGCGCTCAACCAGGTGCGCCCGGAGCGGGCCGACTGGCTGGTACCGGGCATGGTCAAGGAAAAGGTCCACCTGCTGCTCAAGTCGCTGCCGCAGAAGCTGCGGCGCCATTGCGTGCCGCTGCCGGATCACGCGGCGGGCTTTGTCGAGCGCAATCCCTTTGGCGAAGGCGAACTGCTCGACGTGCTGATTGCCGATATCCGCGAGCAGACCGGCACCATGGTCAAGCGCGCGGACTTCAAGCTGGAAACCCTGCCCGCCCACCATGCGATGAATTTCAAGGTGGTGGACGAGCACGGCAGGCAGCTGGACATGGGCCGTAACCTGGCGCAGCTGCGTGCCGAGTTCGGCGGGCAGGCGCAGCAGTCGTTCCAGAACATCGCGGCGCGCGATGTGCCGGCGGCCGAGGCCGGGCAGTACGAAAACCTGACCAGCTGGTCGTTCGGCGAGCTGCCGGAGCTGCTGGAGATCCGCAAGGGCAACCAGACGCTGTATGGCTACCCGGCGCTGGTCGACCACACCACCCATTGCGAAGTGGAGGTGTTCGACGATCCGCAGGAGGCGGTGCGCATCCACCACGCCGGGCTGCGCCGCCTGTTCGCGCTGCAATTGCGCGAGCAGGTGAAGTTCCTGGAGAAGAACATCCCCGGGCTGCAGCAGATGGCGATGCAGTACATGACGCTTGGCACGCAGGAAATGCTGCGCGACCAGATCGTGATGCTGGCGCTGGAGCGGGCCTGCCTGCAGGCGCCGCTGCCGCGCAACGAGGCCGAGTTCGCCGCGCGCAAGGAGGAAGGGCGCTCGCGCCTGAACCTGCTCGCGCAGGAAATCGCCCGGCTGGTTGGGGCGGTGCTGGCCGAATACGCGACGCTGCCGCGCAAGCTGATCCAGGCCAAGCCGTTTGCCGCGGCGCATGCCGATATGCAGGTGCAGCTGACGCGGCTGATGGGCAAGAACTTCGTGGCCGATACGCTTTACCTGCAGCTGGTGCATTTCCCGCGCTACCTGAAGGGCATCGCCATGCGCATCGACAAAATCAAGGGCGATCCGGCGCGCGATACGCAGCGCCTGCAGGAAATCACGCCGCTGCTGCAGCAATGGCAGCGCGCCGAGACGCAGTTGCGGCAGCAGGGCAGGGGTGTGGAAGACGCCCGGCTGGACGAGTTCCGCTGGATGCTGGAAGAGCTGCGGATCGCGCTCTTCGCGCAGGAATTGCGCACGCCGGTGCCGATGTCGGTGAAGCGGCTGCAAAAGGTGTGGGAGGCCATGCAGCGCTGAAGGCCGAGCGCATCGCCCCGCCCGGGCACCGGTCCGGGCGGAGATTGTGACCAAATGTTAGTTTGTTGCGCTAGGTCATCGGATCACAGTCCGAAAACGTTAGAATGATCGATTAAGTCATTGTTTAACGGTCTTATGCTCGCATTGCGTCGTGTAGTTTCCGGGTTTGCCGCCATCGGCACCCTGGCCCTGGGGATGGTAGCGGCGCCGGCGTTGGCGGAAGTCGTGGTGGTGCTCAATTCAGGTGATGCCACGGTCACGCTGATTGACAAGGACACCCAGAAGGTGCTGGAGACGTTCCCGATCGGGAAGGAGCCGCACCACCTGATCGCCACCCCTGACGACAAGTCGCTGATTGTCGCCAATGCGGTGGGCAACGACCTGGTCTTCCTTGATCCGGTTACCGGCAAGGTCCAGCAGCGCGTTGCCAATATCGACGATCCCTACCAGATCGGCTTCTCGCCCGACCAGAAATGGTTCCTGGCTACCGGCAACCGGCTGGACCGGGTTGATATCTACCGTTGGGACGGCAAGGCGCTGAAGATCGCCAAGCAGTTGCCGCTGGCCAAGACCCCCAGCCATATCGCCTTCACCGACGATAGCCGCATCGCCTTTGTCACGTTGCAGGACTCCAACGAGGTGGTCGCCATCGACCTGCCCACGCAGACTGTGATGTGGCGCATGGATGCCGGTTCCGCACCCGCGGGCGTATGGGTCACGCCGGACCAGAAATACCTGTTGGTAGGCATGACCGGCGCCGACTACGTGGCCGTGATCGACTGGCGTACCCGCACCATGGTCAAGCAGATCCAGACCGGCAAGGGCGCGCACAACTTCCGCGCGGTGGGCGACAAGCGCCATCTGTTCCTGTCCAACCGGGTTTCCGGCACCATCAGCATCATCGACCAGCAGACCCTGACCAAGGTCGGCGACATCACCGGCCTGCCGGCCGGCCCCGACGACATGGAGCTGACGGCCGACGGCAAGATCCTGTGGGTGAGCTTCCGCTGGGCGCGCTCGGTGGGCCTGATCGATGTGGCCAGCCGCAAGCTGGTCAAGACCATCCGCGTGGGCCGTTCGCCCCACGGTATTTATTTCCGTACCCGCGCACCGCTTTATTGAGGGATGGCGGGTAGCCGCGCCACGGGCGGGAACGCCGTGGCCGGCACGGTATACGAAACTAGTATGGCCGCTGCCACTCCAACGCAGTCACAGGAAATCAGGACAGGCATCATGAGCAAGATTTCGCAGCCCTGGCTGCCCCGCGCCCTGGTCCGCGCGGTGGCTGCAGGGCTTGCTGCCACCGGGCTGGCGCTGGCCGCCTCGCCGGCCGGGTCGGCCGAAGCCGGGCAGACCGCGCCGCCGGCCTGCCGCGCCGGCACGCTCTACCTGACCTTCGACACCGGCAGCATGAGCCAGGCGGCGCTGATTGCCGACACGCTGCGCCGCCACCATATCAAGGCGACCTTCTTCCTCGCCAACGAGCCGACGATCAACAAGGACAGCTCGCTTGATCCGGGCTGGGCCGCGTACTGGAAGACCCTGGCGGCCGATGGCCATGTCTTTGGCAGCCATACCTTCGATCACGTCTACCTGCGCGGCGTGCGCGACGGCAAGGTGACGATGCGCCCGCAGTTCGGCGCGCATGCGGGGCAGGATGTGGTCATGGACCAGCATAGCTTCTGCAGCGAACTCAACCGCAGCGCGCGGGCGCTGCGCAGCCTTGCCGGGACCGCCATGTCGCCGCTGTGGCGCGCGCCGGGCGGCCATACCGCGCCGCAGACCCTGCAATGGGCCGAGCAGTGCGGTTTCAAGCATGTGGGCTGGGCGCCGGCCGGCTTCCTCGGGGATGAGCTATCTTCCGAGCGTTTTTCCAACCAGGCATTACTGGCGCGAGCGCTGCGCGATCTGCGCGATGGCGACATCGCCATGGCCCATCTTGGCATCTGGTCGCGCAAGGATCCGTGGGCGCCCGGCGTGCTGGAGCCGCTGATCAGCGGACTGGAGCAGAAGGGCTTCTGCTTTGCGACGCTGCGCGACCATCCGGCCTATCGTGATTGGATACGCGGCCAGGCCGCCACCGTGGCCGGGAGACGCTGATGCTCGATGCGCTCAATGCCTGGGTAGGCCAGATCGAGGCCACGCTGTTCCAGGATGTGATCCTGCCCGTGGTCTACCAGCTCGGCTTCGGCGGTTATGCCGAGGACGCCTTCACCGGCACCGAATGGCTGCTTGTGGGGCTGGTGCAGATCGCAGTGATGGTGCTGATTCTCGGGCCGCTGGAAAAGCTGCGTCCGGTCGAGGCCGTCACGGATCGCGCAGCGATCCGCACGGATATCCTCTATACCGTGGTGCATCGCCTTGGCCTGTTCCGGCTTGCCATGTTCTTCCTGCTCGGTCCGCTGATGGACGGGCTGGAAGGACATCTGCGGCTGCTCGGCTGGCAGCGCGTGAACGTGGAAGACTGGTGGCCGGCGGTGACCTCGATCCCGCTGGTCAGCTTCTTCATTTACCTGCTGCTGTTCGACCTGCTCGACTACTGGTACCACCGGCTCTCGCATACCTACCGGTGGTGGTGGAGCCTGCATGCCGTGCATCACAGCCAGCGCCAGATGACGCTGTGGAGCGACAACCGCAACCACCTGCTCGACGACATGCTGCGCGACGTGGTGTTTGCCGTGGTCGCGCTGGCGGTGGGCGTCGAGCCTTCGCAGTACGTGCTGCTGGTGGCGCTGTCGCAACTGCTGCAAAGCTTGCAGCATGCCAACCTGCGCCTGCATTTTGGCCCCCTGGGCGAGCGGTTGCTGGTCTCGCCGCGCTTTCACCGCACGCATCATGCGGTGGGTCTCGGGCACGAGGCAATCGGCCGGCCCACCCGGCTGGGCGGATGCAACTACGGCGTGATCTTCCCCTGGTGGGACATGCTGTTCCGCACCGCCGTATTCACCGATGCCTATTACCCCACCGGCATCCGCGACCAGATGCCGCCGCCGGCAGGCAAGGGACGCAACTACGGCACCGGTTTGCTGTCCCAGCAGTGGTACGGCATCAAGCGCCTGTTGCGGCGCGGCTGACGCGGCAGGCCGTCCGAGGGGCGGCATGGCAGCGCGCATCTTCCCGCTAGCCGTATCGTTGGCGGCGGGCCGTCGACCAGCGGCCGCGCACGCGTCCCCCGCGACACTTATGACGTGTGCTAGTCTATTTGTCCCCGCCTTTGTGGAAACCCAATTCACTGCATGAACGATATTTTTCGCGCGCTTGGCCGTGCCCTGATCAGCCAGCTGCATCCGCGTATGCTGATGCTCACCGTCATTCCTTTCCTGCTTGCCACCGGGCTGTGGGGTGGCCTGCTGCTGTGGGGATGGGAGCCGATCATGACGGCCGCGCGCGGCGTGCTGGAAACCTCGGTGCTGACCAGTTGGATCTACGGCGCGCTCGACTGGTTCGGCCTGCAGTCCCTGCGCACGGTGGTGGCGCCGCTGTTCGTGATCGCGCTGATGATCCCGCTGGTGATCGCCTCCATGCTGGTGTTTATCAGCCTGTTCTCGGTGCCGGCGGCGGTGCGGCACCTGGAGCGCAGCTATCCGGACCTGGTCAAGTCCAGGGGCGGCAGCATGTTGGGCAGCGTGTTCCACGCACTGGGCAGCACCATGGTGTTCCTGCTGCTGGCGCTGGTGACGTTGCCGCTGTGGCTGATTCCGCCGTTCTTCGCACTGATCCCGCCGTTGCTGTGGGGCTGGCTGACCTACCGCGTGATGACCTACGATGCCCTGGCCCAGCACGCCACCGCGGAGGAGCGCAAGACGCTGATGAAGCGCCACCGCGGGGCCTTGCTCACCATTGGCGTGGCAGTGGGCCTGCTGGGCTCGGCGCCGACGCTGATCTGGGTGTTTTCGGCGGCGCTGATTTTTCTCTTTCCGTTTGTACTGGCCGCCACGCTGTGGCTCTACGTGCTGATCTTTATCTTCTCGGCGCTGTGGTTCGGCCATTTCTGCCTGCGCGCGCTGGAGCAGTTGCGTGCCGAACGCGCGGCCGCGGCTGCAGCGGCCGCGCCGGTGGTGGACGTTATCGATCTCGCGCCGTCGGATGTGCGGCGCCTTGAACAATCCTGAAGCGAGGGCATCATGGGTTTCGGCCTGATCGTCATTGGTGACGAGATTTTGTCGGGGCGGCGCGAAGACAAGCATATGCGCCGTGCCATCGAACTGCTGGCGGCGCGCGGGCTGGCGCTGGACTGGGCGGAGTACGTGGGCGACGAACGCGCACGCATCACCGCGACGCTGCGCCGTACCTTCGCCGGCGACGATGTGGTGTTCTGCACCGGCGGCATCGGCGCGACCCCGGACGATCACACCAGGCAGTGCGCCGCGGCTGCGCTGGGGGTGCGGCTTGAGTTGCATCCCGAGGCGCGGGAACTGATCGCGCAGCGCATTGCCGAGACGGCGGCTGGCGATGCGGTCAAGGCAGACCTGAATCTGCCGGAAAACCAGCATCGCTTCAAGATGGGCGAGTTCCCCGCCGGGGCGCGCATCATCCCGAACAGCTACAACCGCATCCCCGGATTCTCAGTGGCCGACCATCACTTTATGCCGGGCTTCCCGGTGATGGCGTGGCCGATGATGGAATGGGTGCTGGACCACTACTATCCGCACCTGTTCCATCTGGCGGTGCAGGTGGAGCGCTCCTTCCTGGTGTTCGAGGCACCGGAGTCCACGCTGACGCCGCTGATGGAGCGGGTCGAGGCCGCGTTCGACGGCATCCGCGTGTTCAGCCTGCCGTCGGTGGGGGATGCCAAGCGCGGCGAGCTTTATGCGCGCCGCCATATTGACCTGGGCGTCAAGGGCCCGGCTGATCAGGTCGAGCCGGCCTATGCCATGCTGCGCGAAGGTGTGCGGGCGATGGGCTTCGAGCTGGTGGAAGTGGCTGCGCGGAGGCCGGGCGATCCGGCGGGGGACTGAACCGCCAATCGCCGGGGAAATGAAGAACGGGACAGCCAGGCTGTCCCGTTTTGCTTGTGGCACAGGCGTGCCGCCGGTTCAGGCACCATGCCAGGGAAGGCCCCGGAAGCACCAGCCTTCCACCGTCTTGCGGTGATGGTGTTCATCGCGGCCGCCTTCGAAACCTTCCAGCACATCCATCGCGTACTGGTAGCCAGCCTCCGTGGCGACGCGGGCGGCGTGCTTGGAGCGCGCCGCGCTGCGGCACAGGAACAGCACTGGCACGTCGGCGGGCACGCGGGCCTTGAGCTGGGCGATGAACGCAGCGTTCTGCGCGCCGCCCGGATAGCTGCTCCATTCCACATGCGCCGCTTGGGCTTCCGGCAGGTCCGGCGCGCCGATCCAGTCCAGTTCGGCCTGCGTGCGCACATCCACCATCACGGCAGTGGGGTCGCCCTGCAGCAAGGCGAAAGCTTCCTGCGGGGAGAGGGCGCCGAAGTAGGGCAGTTGGCTTTGCTGCTGGCGCTGGCGCGCCGCTTGGAGGAGTTCGTCTCGGGTGGTCATCTGGGTGACAAAATCGATGGGTGGAATGGCGTCAGGGGGAGCCCGGCAAGTATTCTAGCGCGCCGGGAGGGCGAGCCGGTGCGTTTGGCGGGGAACGGTATAGACTTGCGCCGGGACAACGGGAATACCGGCGGCATGGCATCCGCACCGGGTACTTCTGCACCGCAAGCAGGCAAGGCTGCCCCGCTCGCGCCAAAATGAACTAATCTGGTGCGCGAGCACTGAAACGGTGCAAATTGGCGTGCAAATGCACCATTAAGGTGTTTTTGTTTGCGGCGGTCGCGGAGCCTCGCCGCAGCGGGCGCGACCGACAAGGCAGCAGGATTGTAGTGTATGTCATATGCGGCACCCGGAACGCGCTGCAGGCCCTGAATCGCGCCGCGCAGCTGCACTTTTTTCGGGAACGCAGGGGTAACAAGGGGGTTGCCTTGGCACGCTTTCTGCTAACATTCCTCGTCCCTTTCGTGGCCGATCTTTATCCTGCCCCCAACGCCTTCCAGGCGTAGCGCTGTAGAGATCGACGCAAGAATGGCTTTATAGACTTCAGCCGAATTTCCAGGAGATAGGCATGGCCCACAGCGTTGCAGATGTGATGAAGCTTGTGAAGGAAAACGACGTCAAGTTCGTCGATTTCCGTTTCACCGATACCAAAGGCAAAGAGCAACACGTGTCGGTACCCGTGTCGCACTTCGACGAAGACAAGTTTGAAAGCGGCCACGCTTTCGACGGCTCGTCGATCGCCGGCTGGAAGGGTATCGAGGCTTCGGACATGCTGCTGATGCCGGATCCGAACACCGCCAACGTCGATCCGTTTTACGAAGAACCCACCCTGATCCTGACCTGCGACGTGGTTGAGCCGTCGGACGGCAAGGGTTATGACCGCGACCCGCGTTCCATCGCCAAGCGCGCCGAGGCTTACCTGAAGAGCACGGGCCTGGGCGACACCGCCTTCTTCGGTCCGGAACCCGAATTCTTCATCTTCGACGGCGTGACCTGGAACATCGACATGCAGGGCTGTTCCGTCAAGATCCAGTCGGAAGAAGCACCGTGGTCGTCGGGCAAGGAATTCGAGCACGGCAACAGCGGTCACCGTCCGGGCAAGAAGGGCGGCTACTTCCCGGTCGCCCCGATCGACACGTTCCAGGATATCCGTTCGGAAATGTGCCTGATCCTGGAATCGCTGGGCATCCCCGTGGAAGTCCACCACCACGAAGTTGCTGGCCAGGGCCAGAACGAAATCGGCACCAAGTTCAGCACGCTGGTGCAGCGCGCCGACTGGACCCAGCTGCAAAAGTATGTGATCCAGAACGTCGCCCACACCTACGGCAAGACTGCCACCTTCATGCCGAAGCCGGTCGTCGGCGACAACGGCTCGGGCATGCACGTGCACCAGTCGGTATGGAAGGACGGCCAGAACCTGTTCGCGGGCAACGGCTACGCCGGCCTGTCGGAATTCGCCCTGTACTACATCGGTGGCATCATCAAGCACGCTCGCGCGCTGAACGCCCTGACCAATCCGGGCACGAATTCGTACAAGCGTCTGGTGCCGGGCTTCGAGGCACCGGTCAAGCTGGCGTACTCGGCTCGCAACCGTTCGGCTTCGATCCGCATTCCGTACGTTGCCAATCCGAAGGGCCGCCGTATCGAGACCCGTTTCCCGGATCCGCTGATGAACCCGTACCTGGGCTTCTCGGCGCTGCTGATGGCCGGCCTGGATGGCGTGCAGAACAAGATCCACCCGGGCGAAGCTGCCGACAAGAACCTGTACGACCTGCCGCCGGAAGAGGATGCAAAGATCCCGACCGTGTGCTCCAGCCTCGACCAGGCCCTGGAATACCTCGACAACGACCGCGAGTTCCTGACGCGCGGCGGCGTCTTCTCCAACTCCATGATCGATGCCTACATCGAACTGAAGATGGAAGAAGTGACCCGCTTCCGCATGACGACTCACCCGATCGAGTTCGACATGTACTACTCGCTGTAAGGCGAGGCGTTGCCAGGTTGTGACCGGGCAACAGTTGCACCAGGAAGGGGCGGCTTCGGCTGTCCCTTTTTGTTTTGTTCGCTGGTTTGATCGCTAGAATGGGGCTCCTTTCCCACCATCCCTGCTGATGTCAATGGACGCGCTCGAATTCCCGCCCCCCTCGCTCCACCCGGTGCACCGCTTCGGTGCCCGCATGCACGCATCGGCAGCCGTTTGCGCCATGCTGGCGCTGGCCTTGCTGTGCTGGAGCCGCCCAGCCCCGGCCCAGTCGGAAATCTATGTCTGCACCGGCCCCAACGGGGTGCCGGAATACCGCAACGGCAACGGCGGCAAGGGCTGCAAGCGGCTCAGCCTGCCCGAGGTGATGACCGTGCCGGGCGGGCGCGTGAATGCCCCTGCGGCGGGCAAGGGCGCTGGCCCTGCCGTGGCGCCCGCGGCGTTTCCGCGAGTCGACAGCGCGACCCAGAAGAGCCGCGATGGCGAGCGCCGGTCCGTACTCGAGCAAGAGCTGCAAAGCGAGGAGGCCAAGCTGGCCGCGCTGCGCGCCGAGTACAACAACGGCCAGCCCGAGCGCCAGGGCAATGAACGCAACTACCAGAGGTATCTCGACCGCACCGCCGCGCTACGCGACGACATTGCGCGCGGCGAGGCCAATGCCGCTTCACTGCGGCGCGAACTCTCCAACTTGAAGGACTAGTGTCATGCGTCGCCTGATTCGCAGCGTCTCGCGCAAGGTAGCCTCGGCCGGAGCCGGCACCCCGCCCGAGGGAGAGGCCGTGGTGCTGCCCTTGGGCGATGTGTCCTACCACCAGGGACTGGACGTCGTAGCCAACCCCGTGTTGCTGGTGCGCCAGCCCGGCCTGCGCATCGTCTATGCCAATCCCGCGGCCGAGGCGAGTTTCGCGGTGTCGCGCAAGGCCATGGTGGAACTGTCGCTCGCGGACCTGTTCGGTAGCTCGGAAGAGCTGGCCAGCATGATAGAGACAGTGATTTCGCGGCAGTTCGATGCCCGCCGGCAAGACGTGGTGCTGCATCCGCCGTTGCAGGAACCCATGCACGCCCATGTAGTCATCGGGGCGCTGGACGCCAATTCCGACGCCGTGGTGGTGGAGGTGCTGCCCAACGAGCAGAAGGTGCGCAGCGACCGCGAGGAGCGCATCCTCGACCTGACCTCGGCCAACAAGGAACTGATCCGCAATCTCGCCCACGAGATCAAGAACCCGCTGGGCGGCATCCGCGGCGCGGCGCAACTGCTTGAGTTCGAGTTGCCCGATCGTTCGCTGCGCGAATACACGCAGGTCATCATCAAGGAGTCGGATCGCCTGCAGACTCTGGTGGACCGCCTGCTGGAGCCGCACCGCCATCCGCATATCGTGTCCGACCTCAATATCCACGAGGTGCTGGAGCGCGTGCGCTCGGTGGTGCTGGCCGAATTCCCCTCCGGGCTGGATATCGTGCGCGACTACGACGCGAGCCTGCCCGACTTGCGCGGCGACATGGAACAGTTGATCCAGGCCGTGCTCAACATCGTCCACAACGCCGCCCAGGCGCTCGCCGAGCGCGTCGCGCGCGGCGATGCGCAGATCATCCTGCGTACCAGGGTGGCCCGCCAGGTAACAATTGCCAAGCGTTTGTTCAAGCTGGCATTGGACTTGCATGTCATCGATAACGGTCCGGGCATCCCCGAGGATATTCGCGAACGCATCTTCTACCCGCTGGTGTCGGGTAGGGACGGCGGCAGCGGCCTCGGTCTCACACTCGCTCAAACCTTCGTGCAGCAGCACGAGGGCTTGATCGAATGTGAGAGCCGGCCCGGCTGTACCGACTTCCGTATCCTGCTGCCCCTGCATTGAGCGCATCGGCGACAGCAATTGGAACTGCCCCAATGATTGCTGCCGACCGGCTTGCCGGCGGTGTGCGGCCAGGTTCACGGAAGACCAAATGACACCGAGCAGACAAGCGACGCACATGAAGCCGATCTGGATAGTCGACGACGATCAATCAATCCGCTGGGTCCTGGAAAAGGCCCTCGCCCGTGAAAGCCTGCTTTCGCGCAGCTTCACCAACGTGCGCGACGTACTGGCCGCGCTGGAAGATGACGAGCCGCAAGTCCTGATCTCCGACATCCGCATGCCGGGAGGCTCGGGCCTGGATTTGCTGCAGGCACTCAAGGCCCGGCACCCGGGGCTGCCCGTCATCGTGATGACGGCCTACTCCGACCTGGACAGCGCGGTAGCTGCCTTCCAGGGCGGGGCGTTCGAATACCTGGCCAAGCCGTTCGACGTCGACAAGGCGGTCGAGCTGATCCGCCGCGCGCTGCAGGAAAGCCTGCGCGAGGAGGAACTGGAAGACCGCCTGGTCGACGCGCCCGAGATTCTCGGGCAGGCGCCGGCCATGCAGGACGTGTTCCGCGCCATCGGCCGCCTGTCGCAGTCGAACGTGACGGTGCTGATCACCGGTGAGTCCGGCACCGGCAAGGAACTGGTGGCGCAGGCGCTGCACAAGCACAGCCCGCGCGCCAACGGGCCCTTTATCGCGCTCAATACCGCGGCCATCCCCAAGGACCTGCTCGAGTCGGAATTGTTCGGCCATGAGCGCGGCGCCTTCACCGGCGCGCAGACCATGCGCCGCGGCCGCTTCGAGCAGGCCGAGGGCGGCACGCTGTTCCTCGACGAAATCGGCGATATGCCGTTCGACCTGCAAACGCGCCTGCTGCGTGTGCTGTCGGATGGCAACTTCTACCGCGTGGGGGGGCACAATCCGCTGCGCGCCAATGTGCGCGTGATTGCCGCCACCCACCAGAACCTGGAAACGCGCGTCAAGGAAGGGCTGTTCCGCGAGGACTTGTTCCACCGCCTCAATGTGATCCGGCTGCGCCTGCCGCCGCTGCGCGAGCGGCCGGAAGACATTACGCTGCTGGCCCGTCATTTCCTGCAGAAGAGCGCCAAGGAACTAGGCGTCGAGCCCAAGCGCATGTCGGACGAGGCCCTGGCCTATGTCAGCACGCTGCCGTTCCCCGGCAACGTCCGCCAGCTCGAGAACCTGTGCAACTGGCTGACCGTGATGGCGCCGGCCCAGACCATCGAGGTCAAGGACATGCCGCGCGAGATGATCGGCACCGGCGCGCCGCAGGGCAGCCATGCCGGCGTGCAGCGCATGGCCGAGCCACGCGCCGAGGGCAGGGCGGACGACGCCGAGGGCCACGACGTCGTCGACTATGGCGCCGCGCCTGCCGGCATGGGCGCGGAGGCCGATTCCGCGCAGGCCTACGCGAACCGCACGGCCGCCGCGAGCGCGATTGCCGGCTGGGAGCACCTGCTGGCGGGGGAGGCCCGCGCCATGCTGGAGTCCGGCCAGCCGGAGGTGATGGATGCGCTCACGCGGCGCTTCGAGAAGGCGGTGCTGGAGGCGGCCCTGGGCGTGACGCGTGGGCGCCGTGTCGAGGCGGCAACCCGCCTGGGCATCGGCCGCAACACCATTACCCGCAAGCTGCAGGAACTGGGCTTCGATTGAAGCAGGTAGTGGGTAGCTGCGGGGCACAAAAAAACAGCCGGGCTTGTCCCGGCTTTTTTTTGGGGGCGGCTTGCCGCCGTCGCTTTTCGTCGCCGCGCTCAGTCGCGTGCGGCCAGCAGCAACGCTGCCATCTCGGCAAAACCCTCGCCGCAAGCCGCCTCGGTGATGTAGGCGGGTTTGGCCGACAGTTGCGGCAGGATGTCGCGGATATTGGCGACCCCGACCGACAAGGGGAAATGGGCGAACATGCTCGCATCGTTGGCCGAGTCGCCGATAAACAACCACTCGTCGCGTTCGGCATCGAGGTCGGCGCCCAGCAATTCCGCAGCGCACAACCGGCTCATGCTCAGCTTGTCGTGCTCCCCGAACCATCCATTGACATGGATCGAACTGACGGTAGCGGTCATGCCGGCTTCGCGCATCAGGCTGACAATGCGGTCCACCGCTACCGGGGGTAGTGGCGCCACGTCCTCGGCATGGTCGATGGCCAGGTCGGCGGCGTGCCAGGCCTGGTCGGAGGCCAGCGCGCAGCCCGGCACCTCTTGCACGATGCGTGCGCCCAGGGCATGGATGCGCGCCAGGTTATCGGCCCGGATAGCGGAGTCGTCCAGGTAGCGGGTCACGAGTTTCCCCGCGCGCAGGTGAGAGTAAAAGGCACCGTTTTCGCCAATGATGGCGTCCACCGGCCAGAGCCGGGTCAGGATTTCGGCCCAGGCAATGCAGCGGCCGGTCACTGGGATGACATGGAGGCCGGCTCGCTTGAGCTGGTCCAGCGCAAGGTAGGTGGCCGCCGGCAGCCTGCCGTCGGTGGTGATGGTGCCGTCGATATCGGTCAGTACGCCGCGAACGCGGCGCAACGCCGGTGCGGGAATGGTGTGGATGGCTTGCATGGTGCAAGATTTTACCCTGTCAAGCTGCCGATAAATCGTTGTCATATTATTGTAATTTAGTAGAAATGCCCGGTTTTCCAATCCAACAAGGCGGGGTAACATCCGGCTGTCACAAAAACTGCATACAGTCGGACGATTTTTGTCCGTACTGAGAAAACAAAACTAGGAGCTGTCGATGACCTTCCAACGTACCGTGCTGAAGATTGCGGCCTTTGCCGCGCTGGCCGGGGCCGGGACCGCCCACGCCGCTGTGGAGATCCAATGGTGGCATGCCATGCAGGGCGCGCTGAATGACAAGGTGAACGAGATCGCCGACAAGTTCAACGCCAGCCAGTCCGACTACAAGATCGTGCCGGTCAATAAAGGCAACTACGACGAGACCATGGCAGCGGGCATCGCCGCCTTCCGCGCCGGTACGCAGCCTGCCATCCTGCAGGTCTTCGAAGTGGGCACCGCGACCATGATGAGCGCCAAGGGGGCCATCAAGCCGGTATCCACCGTGATGAAGGATGCGGGCGAGAAATTCGACCAGAAGATCTACATCCCCGCCGTCGCCGGCTACTACACCTCGTCCAAGGGCGAGATGCTGTCCTTCCCGTTCAATAGTTCGACCACGGTCTTCTATTACAACAAGGACGCCTTCAAGAAGGCCGGCCTGGACGCCAGCAAGCCGCCCAAGACCTGGCCGGAAGTGATGCAGTACTCGGCCAAGATCAAGGCCTCCGGCGGCCAGTGCGCGTACACCACCGACTGGCAGGGCTGGGTGCACCTGGAGAGCTTCTCGGCCTGGCACAACACGCTGTTCGCCACCAAGAACAACGGCTTCGGCGGCACCGATGCGCGCCTGGTCTTCAACAGCCCGCTGCATGTCAAGCACATCGCCAACCTGCAGGAAATGGTGAAGAAGGGCTACTTCAGCTACGGCGGGCGCAAGTCGGAATCGCAGGCCAAGTTCTATAACGGCGAATGCGCGATGTTCACCGGTTCGTCGGCTTCGCTGGCCAATATCCGCAAGAACGCCAAGTTCGCCTTCGGCGTATCGCAGCTGCCGTACTACGCGGACGTGCCGGGCGCCCCGCAGAACACCATCATCGGCGGCGCTTCGCTGTGGGTGATGGGCGGCAAGAAGGCCGAGGAGTACAAGGGCGTGGCCAAGTTCTTCACCTACCTGTCGCGTCCGGAAATCCAGTCCGACTGGCACCAGGCTACCGGCTACCTGCCGGTCACCATGGCGGCCTACGAGCTGACCAAGAAGTCCGGCTACTATGACAAGAACCCGGGCGCCGACGTGTCCGTGGAGCAGATGGTGGTCAAGACCACCGACAAGTCGCGCGGCGTGCGCCTCGGCAACCTGGTGCAGATCCGTACCGTGGTCGACGAGGAACTCGAAGCGGTCTGGGCAGGCAAGAAGCAGCCCCAGGAAGCCCTCGATACCGCCGTCAAGCGCGGCAACGATCTGCTCGAGCGTTTCCAGAAGACCGCGCGCGAGTAAGCTAGGCCTGTTTTGCCGCAAAACGGGCGGGGCAGTATCCCGCCCGTTTTTGTTGGCCCGGCGCATTGGCCGGGGCGTTCCCGGAAGGGTGCGTCCCGGCCAGCGCGCCGATTGGTTGGCGCGCCGCTTCGCGGACTCGCGCTGTGATCTGGTTTGATGCCGCTTCGCGCGGCATCCGTTGGACAATTGCCCATGGAAAAACGGGTTGTCTTCCGATCGCGATGGCTGCCTTATCTGCTGGTCTTTCCGCAGATCGCCATCACGCTCATCTTCTTCTTCTGGCCCGCGGGCCAGGCCCTGTACCAGTCCGTGCTGCAGCAGGATGCGTTCGGCATCAACCTGGACTTTGTCGGGCTGGAGAACTTCCGCACGCTGTGGAATGATCCGCTCTACCTGGAGTCCTTCCACATTACCGGCGTATTCGCCGTGGGCGTCACGCTGGTGGGGCTCTCCTTCGCGCTCGTGCTGGCGTATTTCGCCGACCGCGTGCTGCGCGGCGCGATGGCCTACAAGATGCTGCTGATCTGGCCCTATGCCGTGGCGCCGGCAGTGGCGGGCGTGCTGTGGATGTTCCTGTTCAACCCCAGCCTGGGCGTGGTGTCGTACGCGCTGCGCGCGCTGGGCATGGACTGGAACTTCCTGCTCAACGGGCAGCAGGCTCTCACCCTGGTGATCCTGGTGGCGGCGTGGAAACAGATCAGCTACAACTTCCTGTTCTTCCTGGCGGGCCTGCAGAGCATTCCAAAGTCGCTGATCGAGGCCGCCGCCATCGACGGCGCGGGGCCGTGGCGCCGTTTCTGGTCGATCATCTTCCCGCTGCTGTCGCCGACCACCTTCTTCCTGATGGTGATCAACGTGGTGTACGCGTTCTTCGATACCTTCGCCATCATCGACTCGGTGACGCACGGTGGTCCGTTCAACTCCACCAACACGCTGGTCTACAAGGTGTTCCACGACGGTTTCCGCGGCATGGACATCGGTGGCTCGGCAGCGCAGTCGGTGGTGCTGATGGTGATCGTGATCGCGCTCACGGTGGTGCAGTTCCGTTACGTGGAACGCAAGGTTCAATACTGATCAGGCGGGCGCAAACATGGTAGAACGACGACCCTTTCTGGATTTCCTCACGCATGCGGTGCTGATCCTCGGCATTCTGGTAGTGGCGTTTCCGGTCTATATCACCTTCGTGGCCTCCACGCTGACGGCGGAGCAGGTGCTTGACGCACCGATGACGCTGATCCCCGGCGGCCATTTCTTCGAGAACTATCGCACCGTGCTGTTCAGGGGCGTGGGCGAGTCCGCTTCCCCCGTCTCCAGCATGATGTTCAACAGCCTGATCATGGCGCTGGGCATTTCGCTGGGAAAGATCGCGATTTCGATCATCTCGGCCTTCGCGGTGGTGTACTTCAAGTTCCCGCTGCGCAAGACTTTCTTCTGGATGATCTTCATCACGCTGATGCTGCCGGTGGAAGTGCGGATCCTGCCGACCTACAAGGTGGTGTCGGACCTGGGCATGCTGGATAGCTACTTTGGCCTGACCATTCCGATCATCGCCTCGGCCACCGCGACCTTCCTGTTCCGCCAGTTCTTCCTGACCATCCCGGACGAGTTGGCCGAGGCCGCGCGCATCGACGGCGCCGGGCCGCTGCGCTTCTTCAAGGACGTGGTGCTGCCGCTGTCCAAGACCAGCATCGCGGCGCTGTTCGTGATCCAGTTCATCTACGGCTGGAACCAGTACCTGTGGCCGCTCCTGATCACCACGCAGAAGTCGATGACGCCGGTGGTGGTGGGCGTGACGCAGATGATCTCCCGCTCTGGGGACGCAGCCACCGACTGGAACCTGGTGATGGCCACCGTGATGCTGGCCATGGTGCCGCCCGCGATTGTGGTTGTGCTGATGCAGAAGTGGTTCGTCAAGGGCCTGGTCGAAACCGAAAAATAAGCGGGCGGGGCGGGGCGCGCCCACATGTTGGCGCGCCCGCCACGCTTGCCCAGCGAGAAAGAATAGCAATGGCAAAATTGTCGCTTCGCAACGTACAGAAGACCTACGCCGGCAACGTCAAGGTTGTGCACGGCATCGATATGGAAATCAACGATGGCGAGTTCATCGTCATTGTCGGTCCGTCGGGCTGCGGCAAATCCACGCTGCTGCGCATGGTGGCCGGGCTCGAAGCCATCAGTGGCGGCGAGGTGCATATTGGCGAGAAGATCGTCAATAACCTCGAACCCGCCGAGCGTGACATCGCCATGGTGTTCCAGAACTACGCGCTCTATCCGCATATGAGCGTGTACGACAACATGGCTTATGGCTTGAAGATACGTGGCATGGCAAAGAGCGAGATCGAGCAGCGCGTCAAGCATGCCGCGGGCATTCTCGAGCTGGCGCCGCTGCTGGAGCGCAAGCCGCGCGCGTTGTCGGGCGGCCAGCGCCAGCGCGTGGCCATGGGTCGCGCGATCGTGCGTGAGCCTGCTGTGTTCCTGTTCGACGAACCGCTGTCCAACCTCGACGCCAAGCTGCGCGTGCAGATGCGCCTGGAACTGAAGGAATTGCATCGCCGCCTGCGTACCACCAGCATGTATGTGACGCACGACCAGGTCGAGGCCATGACGCTGGCCGACCGCATGATGGTGCTCAACGGCGGGCGCGTGGAACAGATCGGCACGCCGCTGGAAGTCTATGCGCGCCCCGCCAGCACGTTCGTCGCCAGCTTCATCGGCTCGCCGCCGATGAACCTCGTTCCGGTTGCGCGGACCAATGGCGGGCAGGGCGAGGCGCAGATGCGCGTGGAGCAGAAGGAGGGCGCCCAAGGGCAAGCCGCCACCCTCGGCCACCTGCCGATGGGCCTGCACCTGCCTCAGCGCGCGCTGCTTGGCCTGCGTCCCGAGCATATCGAGCCGTGCGCGGCGCACGATGCGATTGCCGAGATCGAGGTCCGTCTGGTGGAAGCGCTGGGTGCCGATTCCTTTGCCTATGGCACGCTGGGTGGCCAGCCGGTCGTGGTGCGGCTGGACAGCAACATGCCGGTGCGCGGCGGCGATCGCCTGCCGATTACGGCCACGGCTGAGCACCTGCACTTCTTCGACGCCGATTCCGGCAAACGCATCGAGGCCTGACATGACCCAAGCCGCCTGGCCCTATCCGCGCCATATCGCCCACCGGGGCGCCGGCAAGCTGGCGCCCGAGAACACCCTGGCGGCCTTCCGCCACGGCGCGTCGTTCGGCTATCGCATGTTCGAGTTCGATGTGAAGCTGTCGGGCGACGGGCGGCCGGTGTTGCTGCACGACGCTACGCTCGACCGCACCACCAACGGCCAGGGCCGCGCCGATGCGCTGACCCTGGGTGAGATCGCCATGCTGGATGCGGGCAGCTGGCATAGCCCGGCCTATGCCGGGGAGCCGGTTCCCACGCTGGCGGCGATTGCCCGCTATACGCGCGCCAACGGGTTCATGGTCAATATCGAGATCAAGCCGGTGCCGGGCGTGGAATGGCGTACCGGCGCCGCCGTGGCCCTCGATGCCCAGGCGCTGTGGACTGGCAGCGACACCCAGCCGCTGCTGTCGTCGTTCTCGGAAGAGTCGCTGGAGGCCGCCCGTCGGGCCGCGCCGGGTCTGCCGCGCGCGCTGCTGCTCGACAAGCTGCCACCCGACTGGCTGGAGCGGCTGCGCCGGCTGGACTGCGTGGCGCTCGACGCTAATCATCGCGAACTCAGTGCCGAGGTCATCCGGGCCGCCCATGCGGCCGGCTTCAGGGTGGCCTGCTATACGGTCAATGACCCGGAGCGCGCGACTGAACTGCTTGGCTGGGGGCTCGACGCGCTGATTACCGACGCGGTCGACCTGATCGCGCCGCGCCAGGACTAGTCCGCCAGGCGCGGGCGCATCGCCTGTTCATGCAGGTTGCGCCAACGCGTCGCGGACCGCGTCGTCCACGCTCCAGCCGCGCCACATTTCTTCGGGCAGGGCCGGGTTGCGCGCGTGCGCCAGCAGGTCGCGCACCTCGTCCTTGACCCGCGCGAGCCGCAGCGGTATGCCGTGGGCCTTCGCAAACACCGCCAGTTCGCCGAGGGCTTCCAGGACGGTGCCGTCGAGATCCGACGATTCTTCGAGGCTTAGCACCAGGCCATACTGGGGATGCCCGTGCGCCAGTGCGTGGCGCACGGTGCCCAGCACGCTATCGATATTGCCGAAGAACAGCGGGACTTCCGGGCGCGCGATCAGCAGTCCCGTGGGCGCGGTGGCCTCGGGGTGGCGCGCCATGTCGACGAAGTCGTGGCTATCGGCCCAGCGGCCCAGCCACGTAACCTGCGGGCGCGACAAGCGCTGCAGCAGCATCGCCAGGCTGACCCCGATCGCCAGCAGCAGCCCATGCAGCACACCCAGCAACAGCACGCCGGCAAAGGCGGTCAGCGCGACCAGCCGGTCGCGCCGCCAGTCGAAATACGGCTTGAGGCTGCCCGGATTGAGGCTATGCCCGACCGCGCGGATCACGATGGCCGCGAGTACCGGCTCCGGCGTGTGCGAGATCCAGGGGAGCAGTGTGCACACAGCGGCAAAGACCACGGTGCCGGCAACCAGGCCGGCGCGGCGGCTTTGCGCGCCGGCCGCTTCGTTGGCCGAGGTGGCGGAAAAGCCCGCACCCACCGGCATGCCCTGGAACAGCCCCGAGGCGAGATTGGCTAGCCCCAGTGCCGCCAGGTCGCGGTTGGGGGAGACGATATCGCCATGGCGCATGGCAAAGGTGCGGATCGAGCCGTAGCTTTCGGCGTAGAGGATCAGTGCCAGCGCGGCGGCCAGTTCGCCCACGCGCATCCAGTCGGTCGGGGTCAGTTCCGGCACCCGCGGCGCCGAGAACTGCAAGGCGATGTTGCCGACGGCCGCCACGCCGTGCGCTTGGGTCCAGCCGCTGAGATCGAGCACGATGCCGGCGGCGATGACCAGCAGCGCGCCCGGCATGGCGCGCCAGCGCGCGAACACGTGCAGCAGCGCCAACGCCACCAGGGCCACCGCCGCGCCTGCCAGGTTCCAGTGGCGCCATCCGGCGAGCAGTTCCCAGGCCAGGCGCAGGAAGTCGCCATGCGCCGGATGAATGTCCAGGATCTTCGGGCATTGCTTGAGCACGATGGTCAGCGCCAGCCCCAATGCAAAGCCGCGCAGCACGGGCTTGGCGATCAGGCTGGAGATCGCCCCCAGGCGCGCCAGCGAAGCCAGCAGGAACAACACCCCCGCCAGCAGGATGACCGCGGCGCCAAGCGCGATGCGCAGTCCCATGTCACCTTCTGCCGCAGCCGTGGTGGCAGCCAGCAGCACCGCTGCCGACGATGACGTGGCCGAGACAATGGCAAAGCGGCTGCTGCCAAGCATGCCGTAGACCAACAGGCCGGCGAAGAGCGCGATCACCCCGGCTTGTGGCGGCAGTCCGGCAATACCGGAATAGGCCACGGCTTCGGGGAGCAACAGACCGGCGATGGCAAGCCCGGCCACCAGGTCTGCCCGCCATGTGGCGGGGGCAGCGCTCGGCGCGGCGGCGTTGATGGTGGGAGCGGGCATTATTGGCTGCCGTTTGCGCCGGATTGGAGTACATATTGTGAGAAATACACCGAGCGCTCCATTGGTTTTGGATTCCTGTCCATGCTATCGAACCGGCAGGCCTCACTGCCTTGCCGGCTGCGGGCATTGGCCTCCACGCAACATGGCACGCCCGCAAAAGGGCCGTGCGGCAAAATTCCCCCGGCCTATGCGTCAAACGTGCTATCCTTATGCGGGTGAAGACTTAGGTCCTTCCACGCACAACTGACCCTTTCAGGGCGACTGAACAGTTCGGCACCCGCTGTGGTGCCGTTTGCATAATGATGCATGAATATGTTTCGGTTGCTGCCCCTAAAGAGTTGTTTGCAATCCGCTAACCGGTCAAGCCGTGTCGCGGAAGGTTGATAAACCCGCTTTATTCCGGCATTCCCGGATAATAGTGAGCGCCCCATGATGCAGCAGTATCAGAGCAATTCGTACCTCTTCGGCGGCAATGCCCCCTATGTAGAAGAACTGTACGAGGCCTACCTCCAGAATCCCACTTCGGTTCCCGATAACTGGCGCGCGTATTTCGACGCGATGCAGAACGTGCCGGCCGTCGATGGCTCCAACGCCCGCGACATCCCCCACGCTCCCATCGTCGCCTCGTTCGCCGAGCGCGCCAAGGCGGGCCCGATCAAAACCATCGTTGCATCGGCCGACTCCGATATGGGGCGCAAGCGCGTCGCTGCCACGCAGCTGATCGCCGCTTACCGCAACATCGGTTCGCACTGGGCCGACCTAGATCCGCTCAAGCGCCAGGAACGTCCGCCCCTGCCGGATCTCGATCCGGCCTTCTACGGCTTCTCGGAAAGCGATCTCGATATCGTCTTCAACGCCAGCAATACGTATTTCGGCAAGGAATCGATGAGCCTGCGCGAGCTGCTCAACAACCTGCGCGAAACCTATTGCAGCAGCATCGGCGCCGAGTTCATGTACATCAGCGACCAGGCGCAAAAGCGCTGGTGGCAAGAGCGCCTGGAAACCACGCGTTCCAAGCCGGTGTTCACGCTCGAGAAGAAAAAGCATATCCTCGACCGCCTCACGGCCGCCGAAGGCCTGGAGCGTTTCCTCCATACCAAGTACGTCGGCCAGAAGCGCTTCTCGCTCGAAGGCGGTGAAAGCTTCATCGCCGCCATGGACGAACTGATCCAGCACAGCGGCAGCAAGGGCGTGCAGGAAATCGTCATCGGCATGGCCCACCGCGGCCGCCTGAACGTGCTGGTCAATACGCTGGGCAAGATGCCGGCTGACCTGTTCGCCGAATTCGAGGGCAAGCACGTCGACGACCTGCCGGCCGGCGACGTGAAGTACCACAAGGGCTTCTCCAGCGACGTCTCCACCGAAGGCGGCCCGATCCACCTGTCGCTCGCCTTCAATCCTTCCCACCTGGAAATCGTCAACCCGGTCGTGGAAGGCTCGGTCAAGGCACGCCAGGAACGCCGCGGAGAACCCGCAGGCCATGCGGAAGTGCTGCCGGTGCAAGTGCACGGCGACGCGGCCTTCGCAGGCCAGGGCGTGGTGATGGAAACGCTGAACCTGGCACAGACCCGCGGCTACGGCACGGGCGGCACGATGCACATCGTGATCAACAACCAGATCGGCTTCACCACCTCGGACCCGCGCGACTCGCGCTCCACGCTGTATTGCACCGACGTCGTCAAGATGATCGAGGCACCGGTGCTGCACGTGAACGGCGACGATGCCGAAGCCGTGGTGTTCGCCATGCAGCTGGCGGTGGAATTCCGCATGGAATTCAAGAAGGATGTCGTGGTCGACATCATCTGCTTCCGCAAGCTGGGACACAACGAGCAGGACACTCCGGCCGTTACCCAGCCGCTGATGTACAAGAAGATCGCCCAGCACCCGGGCACGCGCAAGCTGTACGCTGACAAGCTGGCCGCGCAAAACCTGGTGCCCGCTGACTTCGGCGAACAGCTGGTCAAGGAATACCGCGCCGCCATGGATGCGGGCAAGCACACGGTCGACCCCGTCCTGTCGAACTTCAAGAACAAGTTCGCCGTGGACTGGATGCCGTTCCTGAACCGCAAGTGGACCGACGCCGCCGACACCTCCGTGCCGGTGACCGAGCTCAAGCGCCTGGCCGAACGCATTACCGCCATCCCCGAGCACCTCAAGCTGCACCCGCTGGTCGAGAAGGTCGTCAAGGATCGCGCCAACATGGGCCGCGGCGACCAGGCGCTCGACTGGGGCATGGGCGAGCACCTGGCCTTCGCGTCGCTGGTGGCTTCGGGCTACCCGGTGCGCATCACCGGCCAGGATGCAGGCCGCGGTACGTTCACGCACCGTCACTCGGTCCTGCATGACCAGAACCGCGAGCGCTGGGATGCCGGCAGCTACGTGCCGCTGCAGAACGTGTCGGAAAACCAGGCACCGTTTACGGTGATCGACTCGGTGCTGTCGGAAGAGGCCGTGCTCGGCTTCGAATATGGCTTCTCCACTGCCGAGCCGAACGCGCTGGTGATCTGGGAAGCCCAGTTCGGCGACTTCGTCAACGGTGCCCAGGTGGTGATCGACCAGTTCATCTCCTCCGGCGAAGTGAAGTGGGGCCGCGCCTCGGGCCTGACCCTGATGCTGCCGCACGGCTATGAAGGCCAGGGTCCGGAACACAGCTCGGCGCGCATCGAGCGCTTCCTGCAGCTGTGCGCGGACCACAACATGCAGGTCTGCCAGCCGACCACGCCGGCTCAGATCTTCCACCTGCTGCGCCGCCAGATGATCCGTCTGTTCCGCAAGCCGCTGGTGATCATGACGCCGAAGTCGCTGCTGCGTAACAAGGATGCGGTCTCGCCGCTGTCCGACCTGGCCAAGGGTCACTTCGAGACGGTCATCCCCGATCACGAAGAACTGAACGCCAGCAAGGTCAAGCGCGTGATCATGTGCTCGGGCAAGGTCTACTACGACCTGGTCAATACCCGCAAGGAACGCGGTGCCAGCGACACCGCCGTCATCCGCCTGGAACAGCTGTATCCGTTCCCGCACAAGGCAGTGGCAGCTGAGCTGAAGAAGTACCCGAACGCCAATGAAATCGTGTGGTGCCAGGATGAGCCGCAGAACCAGGGTGCCTGGTTCTTCGTCCAGCACTTCATCATGGAAAACATGGCGGAAGGCCAGAAGCTCGGTTACGCGGGTCGTCCCGCCTCGGCATCGCCGGCGGTGGGCTACTACGCCAAGCACAATGAGCAACAGAAGGCGCTGCTTGAAGCGGCCTTCGCCAAGCTCAAGGGCTTTGTCCTGACCAAATGATCGTGGCCGGCATGGCGGCGCGCGTGAAGAGCGCGCACCGCCATGTTTTTTGCCGCTGCCTGAAGCACATACGAATACATCAAGGAAATACCAACCATGGCTATTGTTGACGTCAAGGTTCCGCAACTCTCTGAATCGGTTGCAGAAGCAACCATGCTGAACTGGAAGAAGAAGCCGGGCGAAGCCGTTGCCCAAGACGAAATCCTGATTGAAATCGAGACCGACAAAGTCGTGCTCGAAGTGCCCGCCCCGTCGGCCGGCGTGCTGTCGCAGATCATCCGCAACGATGGCGACACCGTGGTCGCCGACGAAGTGATCGCCAAGATCGACACCGAAGCCACCGCAGGCGCCGCCGCTCCGGCGGCTGCCGCCCCGGCACCCGCCGCTGCTGCCGCCCCGGCCGCCGCTGCGCCCGCCGCAGCCGGCGCCGTTGCCATGCCTTCGGCAGCCAAGCTGATGGCCGAAGGTGGCCTGTCGGCCGGCCAGGTCGCTGGCACGGGCAAGGATGGCCGCATCACCAAGGGCGACGTGCTGGCCGCGACCGCTGCTCCGGCCGCCGCGCCTGCCGCCAAGGCTGCTCCGGCTCCGGCCGCCGCCAAGCCGGCGCTGCAGCAGGTTTCCGCCCCGGTGGACTTCGCCGCGCTGGGCGACCGTCCGGAAGAGCGCGTGCCGATGAGCCGCCTGCGCGCCCGTATCGCCGAGCGCCTGCTGCAATCGCAATCCACCAACGCCATCCTCACCACCTTCAATGAAGTGAACATGAAGCCGGTGATGGACCTGCGCGCCAAATACAAGGACCGCTTCGAGAAGGAACACGGCGTCAAGCTGGGCTTCATGTCCTTCTTCGTCAAGGCCGCGGTGCACGCGCTGAAGAAGTTCCCGCTGATCAACGCTTCGATCGACGGCAACGACATCGTCTACCACGGCTACTTCGACATCGGCATCGCGGTGGGCTCGCCGCGCGGCCTGGTGGTGCCCATCCTGCGCAACGCAGACCAGATGAGCCTGGCGGATATCGAGAAGAAGATCGCTGAATTCGGCGTGAAGGCGCGTGACGGCAAGCTGTCGCTGGAAGAGCTGACTGGCGGTACGTTCTCAATCTCCAACGGCGGCACCTTCGGTTCGATGCTGTCTACCCCGATCATCAACCCGCCGCAGTCGGCCATCCTGGGCGTGCACGCCACCAAGGACCGCGCGGTGGTGGAAGACGGCCAGATCGTGATCCGTCCGATGAACTACCTCGCCATGTCCTACGATCACCGCATCATCGACGGCCGCGAAGCCGTCCTGGGCTTGGTCGCCATGAAGGACGCGCTGGAAGATCCGGCCCGCCTGTTGCTGGACCTGTAATCATCCGCATTGACTGAGGTCTTGCCCGCCATGCCCGCAGATGTACGCGGCGCGGGCGGGCATGACGGACCGAAGAGTTGAAGGCGGCCTGGAGGGCGATGTTGCCCCGGCCCGGGCTGCAAAAGGAATTTCCATGAGCAAACAATTCGACGTGCTGGTCATCGGTGCCGGCCCCGGCGGCTACATCGCCGCCATCCGTGCCGGCCAGCTGGGCCTGAACGTGGCCTGCTGCGAAGGCAATGCCTACGACGATCCCAAGGACGAACCGCGCCTGGGCGGCACCTGCCTGAACGTGGGTTGCATCCCCTCCAAGGCAATGCTGGCCTCCTCGGAAGAATTCGAGAACGTACAGCATCACCTGGGCGATCACGGCATCACGGTTGGCGACGTCAAGGTCGACGTGGCCAAGATGCTCAAGCGCAAGGACGATATCGTCGGCAAGATGACCAAGGGCATCGAGTTCCTGTTCCGCAAGAACAAGGTCACGCTGCTCAAGGGCTACGGCAAGTTCGTCGGCAAGACCGCCGAGGGCTTCCAGGTCGAGATCGCCGGCAAGGCCGGCGCCGAAGTCGTGACCGCCAAGCAAGTCATCATCGCCACGGGCTCCAAGGCGCGTCACCTGCCGGGCATCGCGGTGGACAACGTGCTGGTCAGCGATAACGAAGGCGCGCTCAAGTTCTCCGGCGTGCCGAAGAAGCTGGGCGTGATCGGCGCCGGCGTGATCGGCCTCGAGCTGGGTTCGGTATGGCGCCGCCTGGGTGCCGAAGTGACCGTGCTGGAAGCGCTGCCGGCGTTCCTGGGCGCCGCCGACGAAGGCGTGGCGAAGGAAGCGCAGAAGCTGCTGGCCAAGCAGGGCCTGAAGTTCAGCCTGGGCGTGACGGTCAATGATGTCAAGACCGGCAAGGACAACGTCACCGTCAGCTACACCGACAAGGACGGCGCTGCCCAGACCCTGGAAGTCGATCGCCTGATCGTGTCGGTCGGCCGCGTGCCCAACACCGACAACCTCGGTTTGGACGCCATCGGCCTGGCTGCCGACCAGCGCGGCTTTATCGAGGTGGACGACCACTGCGCCACCAAGGTGCCGGGCCTGTGGGCCATCGGTGACGTGGTGCGTGGCCCGATGCTCGCGCACAAGGCCGAGGACGAAGGCGTGGCGGTTGCCGAGCGCATCGCCGGCCAGAAGCCGCACATCGACTACAACTGCATTCCGTGGGTGATCTACACCTTCCCGGAAATCGCATGGGTGGGCAAGACCGAGCAGCAGCTCAAGGCCGAGGGCCGCGAGTACAAGTCCGGCCAGTTCCCGTTCATGGCCAACGGCCGTGCGCTGGGCATGGGTCATTCGGATGGCTTCGTCAAGATGCTGGCCGATGCAAAGACCGATGAAATCCTGGGCGTGCACGTGGTTGCCGCGAACGCGTCGGACCTGATCGCCGAAGCCGTGGTGGCGATGGAGTTCAAGGCCGCCAGCGAAGACATCGGCCGCACCTGCCATCCGCATCCGTCGATGTCGGAAGTCATGCGCGAAGCCGCACTCGCCGTGGACAAGCGCCAGCTCAATATGTAAGGCACAAGCCTTCGTATTGTTGAGTACCGGCGCGCCGCTCCAGCGGCGCGCCGTTTTCGCTTTCGGGGTGACAGGGGCTATTTGCCCTGTCACGCGTCCCGATCCTCATTCAAGCCGGAGCCTCCCGGCATCCAGCGCAAGCAGTCAGCATGAACGTCCGTGAGTACTACGAGCAGGAACTGAAGCAACGCGGCTACACGTCCGATGAGGCGCAACTGCGTGCCGTCGAGCGGCTGCAGCAGTGCTATGACGAGTGGGTGGCTTACAAGAGCCGGCGCAACAGCACGCTGAAGAAGCTGCTGGTGCACCCGGATGTGCCCAAGGGCGTCTACCTGTGGGGTGGGGTGGGGCGCGGCAAGTCCTTCCTGATGGACAGCTTCTATACCTGTGTGCCGGTGGTGCGCAAGACACGGCTGCACTTCCACGAATTCATGCGCGAGGTCCACCGCCAGCTTGAAGAGCTGCGCGGCCGCCCGGACCCGCTGGACGAACTGGCCAAGCGGATTGCACGGCGTTTCCGCTTGATCTGCTTCGACGAATTCCACGTCAGCGATGTGGCCGACGCGATGATCCTGCACCGCCTGCTGCAGCAGCTGTTCGAGAACGGCGTGCAGTTCGTGATGACCTCCAACTACCGGCCCGACCTGCTGTATCCGGACGGGCTGCACCGTGACCGCGTGCTGCCGGCCATCGCGCTGCTGCAACAGAAGCTCGACGTGCTCAACGTGGATGCCGGCATCGACTATCGCAAGCGTGCGCTGGAACAGGTCGAGGCCTATCACACGCCGCTGGGGCCCGAGGCCAGTTCGGCGCTGCGCCATGCATTCACCAGCATTGCCGGTGTGGCCGACGAGTCGCCCATCCTGCATATCGAGCATCGCGAACTGCGTGCGCTGCGCAAGGCGGGCGGGGCGGTCTGGTTCGATTTCAATACGCTGTGCGGCGGCCCGCGCTCGCAGAATGACTATCTCGAACTGGCCACCGAGTTCCACACGGTGATTCTCTCCGATGTGCCGAAGATGACGCCGCGCATGTCCTCCGAAGCACGGCGTTTCACCTGGCTGATCGACGTTTTCTACGATCACAAGGTAAAGCTGCTGATCTCCGCGGAAGTGCCTGCCGATGAGCTTTATACGGAAGGCCAGATGGCCAATGAGTTCAGCCGCACGGTCTCGCGCATTATCGAGATGCAGTCGCGCGAATACCTCGAAGCGCCGCGGCGTACTGTCGACACCTCGCTGACCTGAGGCGGCCATCCCGCCGCACGCTTGATCTGTATCAAGGCGGCTTGCAGCCTGGGCTCTTACCATGCAGTTGGTAAAAAAGAGTCCCGATGCCGCCTTCTCCTGCTTATTCCCTGCCCGATCTGCCCAATTCGCCGCTTGCACGCGCAAGCGGCGCGCCGGCGACCGTCGTGCAGGAAGGCTGCTTTCACTGCGGACAGCCGCTTCCAGCCGCCGAGCCCTCCCTGCATGCCAGCATCGGCGGCAAGGACCAATCCTTCTGCTGCGGCGGCTGCCAGGCCTTGGCGCAGACCCTGCACGCCGCCGGGTTCGGGCATCTTTATGGCGACCAAGCCCGTTTTGCCCGCCCCATCGACGAGACGGCGCGGCGCGAGGCCGAGCCCGTGTGGGCCGCCTATGACACCGAGGAATTGCGGACGCAGTTCGTGCGCCCGCTCGACGAACGCCGTGCCGAGATCACGCTGGCGCCGGAGAATATCCGTTGCGCGGCCTGTGCCTGGCTGATCGAACAGCACCTCGGCAGCCTGCCTGGCGTGGAATCGGTGATCGCCAATGTGGCGACCCGCCGCGTGGTGGTGCGCTGGCGCGCGGCCGAGCAGCCGGTTTCGGCCTTGCTCGCGGCACTGGCCGGCATCGGCTACCTGGCGTGGCCATTCGAGGTCTCACGCTCCGACCGGCAGGATCGCCACGCACGCCGTGGCCTGCTGATGCGCATGGCGGTAGCCATGCTGGGCATGATGCAGGTGATGATGTACGCATGGCCCATCTACACCCATGAAGCCACGATCGATCCCGGCCAGTTGCAGTTGATGCGCTGGGCCAGCCTGGTGCTGACCTTGCCAGTGGTGCTGTACTCGGCTTCGCCGATCTTCGCCGGGGCGTGGCGCAGCCTGAGGCAGCGCCACCTGGGCATGGACGTGCCCGTGGCGATCGGCGTCGGCGCGGGCTTCCTTGCCAGTACGGTGGCCACGCTGCGCGGCACCGGGGAGGTCTACTTCGACTCGGTCACCATGTTCGTCGCATTCCTGCTGCTGGCGCGTTACCTGGAACTGCGTGTGCGTCAGGCATCGCGCAGCGGCGCGGAGATGCTCGCGCGGCAGTTGCCTGCCACGTGCGAACGCCTGCGGGGCGAGGGCGGGGCGGGCGAGCGGGTGCCGGTGGCGCGCTTGCGCGCGGGCGACCTGATCCGCGTCAAGGCAGGCGAGGTGGTTCCGGCCGATGCCACCATTGTTGCTGGCGCCAGTGAGCTGGACGAATCCATGCTGACCGGCGAGAGCCGTCCGGTGCCGCGTGGTATCGGCGATCCGGTGCTGGCGGGCTGCTTCAATACCACCAGTCCGCTTGAGCTGCGCGTGTCGAAGGTAGGGGCGGCGACCCGGCTGGCCGAGATCGTCGCCGTACTGGACCGCGCGCTGGCGGAGAAGCCGCGCCTGGCCACTGTGGCCGACCGTGTTGCCGGATGGTTCGTCGGCATATTGCTGGTGCTTGCCGCCCTTGCCGGGGTGGTCTGGTGGGCCTGGATCGACCCGTCGCGCGCGCTGCTGGTGACAGTGGCGGTGCTGGTGGTCAGCTGCCCGTGCGCGCTCTCGCTGGCTACGCCCGCCGCGCTGGCCGCCGCCGGGGCGGCACTTTCGCGCCGCGGGCTGCTGCTGACGCGCGGTCACGCGCTGGAAACGCTCGCAGGCGTAACCGACGTGATGCTCGACAAGACGGGCACGCTCACGCAAGGCCGCTTCGCGCTGACCGAAATCCTGGCCCTGGGCGACGCCAGCGCCGATGCCAGCCTGCAACTGGCCGCGGCCATGGAACGCTCCGGCGAGCATCCCATCGCGCGGGGCATCCTCGAGGCAGCGCAGGCTCAGGGACTTGCCGACGGGGTGCACGCCGTCAGTACCATGCGCAATGTGCCGGGGCAGGGCCTGGAGGCTGAAGTGGACGGGCAGCGTTACCGCCTGGGGCGGCGCGAGTTTGTGGCGGCGCTGGGTAGGAATGCAAGATCGGACCGTGAAGGTATTTCCACCGCGCTGGCAGCCAGCGAGCGCAGCGGGGCCACCCTGGTGTGGCTGGGCAGTGCGAGGGGTGCGCAGGCCGTGTTCGTGCTCGCCGACATTGAACGCGAGCAGTCGGCGCGATTGCTTGCTGCGTTGCGTGCGCTCGGCGTGACCTGCCACCTGGTGTCAGGCGACACGCCGGCCTCGGTCGGCTGGTGGGCCGATCATTTCCAGATCGCGCGCCGCGAGGGCGGCGTCACGCCCGAAGGCAAGCGCGAGTATGTGGCGAACCTGCAGCGTGCCGGTGCGGTTGTGCTGGCGGTGGGCGACGGCATCAACGATGCGCCGGTACTGGCGCAGGCGCAGGTTTCGATCGCCATCGGCAGCGGCGCCCCGCTGGCGCAGGCCGGCGCCGATGCCGTGCTGACCCATGGCCGTGTGGCCGAGATCGCGAACGCGCTGGAGACGGCCCGCCGCACCCGCCGTGTGGTGCGCCAGAACCTCGGCTGGGCCTTTGCCTACAACGTGATCGCCATCCCGCTGGCGGCGACCGGCTATGTCACCGCCTGGATGGCGGGCATCGGCATGTCGGTGTCGTCGCTGCTGGTGGTGGCCAACGCCTGGCGCCTGCTGCGCTCGGGCAAGCCCGGAGACTGACACATGGACATGCTCTACCTGCTGGTGCCGATGAGCCTGGTGCTGGTGGCCGTGATCGCCGGCGCGCTATGGTGGGCGCTGCATGCAGGGCAATATGACGACCTCGACCGGCCCGGCGAGGCCATCCTGCTTGATAACGACAAGCCCTGATCCATCGCGGCCGCGCTCCGCCCCGCATCGAGATCCCCCTTTTTCGCCGCCGCGTGCCGCGGCAGGAATGGCCGTCTTCGCCCACGCGCGACGCGCATGTGTGCGGATGCGAGACGCCGTTGCGCCTTAGTTCCCATGCTTTCCCGTGCGCTTGATACAGATCAAGACGCCCGGAGCGCGGTTTTCCTACAGTCACAACATCAATTCATATTTATCCAATCTGGGGGTCTGAATGGCTGTCACCGCCGCGTATTCTCGCGCCGACACCTTCAATTACGGCGTCGTGCGGCAATTTGCCGTCATGACGGTAGTCTGGGGGATCGTCGGTATGGCCGTCGGCGTGCTGCTCGCAGCACAGCTGATCTGGCCGGAGCTTAATTTCAACACGCCATGGCTGTCCTTCGGGCGCCTGCGTCCGCTGCATACCAATGCCGTCATTTTCGCTTTTGGCGGCAGCGCACTGTTTGCCACCTCCTACTACATCGTGCAGCGTACCTGCCAGGCACGGCTGTTCTGCGGCCCGCTGGCCGCGTTCACGTTCTGGGGCTGGCAACTGGTGATCGTCGCCGCGGCCATCACGCTGCCGATGGGCTTCACCAGCTCGAAGGAATACGCCGAACTCGAATGGCCGATCGACATCCTGATCACGCTGGTCTGGGTGGCTTACGCCATCGTGTTCTTCGGCACCATCATGAAGCGCAAGACCCGCCATATCTACGTGGCCAACTGGTTCTTCGGCGCTTACATCCTGACCATCGCCATATTGCATATCGTCAACAACGTCGAGATGCCTGTGACGATGTGGAAGTCCTACTCGGCCTATGCCGGCGTGCAGGACGCCATGGTGCAGTGGTGGTACGGCCATAACGCGGTGGGCTTTTTCCTGACCACCAGCTTCCTGGGCATGATGTATTACTTCATTCCCAAGCAGGCCGGCCGCCCGATCTACTCCTACCGCCTGTCGATCGTTCACTTCTGGGCACTGAACTTCACCTATATGTGGGCCGGCCCCCATCACCTGCAGTACACCGCGCTGCCCGACTGGGCGCAATCGCTCGGCATGGTGTTCTCGCTGATCCTGCTGGCGCCTTCTTGGGGCGGCATGATCAACGGCATCATGACTTTGTCGGGTGCCTGGCACAAGCTGCGCACCGATCCCATCCTCAAGTTCCTGGTGGTGGCGCTGTCCTTCTACGGCATGGCGACCTTCGAGGGCTCGATGATGTCGATCAAGACCGTCAACGCGCTGTCGCACTACACGGACTGGACCATCGGTCACGTGCACTCCGGCGCGCTGGGCTGGGTCGCGATGATTTCGATCGGCTCGCTCTATTACCTGATCCCGCGTCTGTTTGGCGAGAAGGAGATGTACAGCGTGCGGTTGATCGAACTGCACTTCTGGATCGCCACCATCGGCGTGGTCCTGTACATCGCCTCGATGTGGATCGCTGGCGTGATGGAAGGCTTGATGTGGCGGGCCACGCAGCCCGACGGCACGCTTACCTACGCCTTCGTGGAAGCGGTCAAGGCCAAGTATCCGTTCTACCTGATCCGCTTGCTGGGTGGCCTGTGTTTCCTCTCCGGCATGTTGCTGATGGCCTACAACGTGGCGCGGACCATCATCGGCAAGCCCGCGGTGGATGCGCCGATCCCGACCAGCGTTGGTGCCTCCGCCCATTGATCATTCCAGGATAGAAACGATGTCTGAAAAACGAAGCTTCTTTACGCACGAGACCCTGGAGAAGAACATCGGCTGGCTGATCATCTGCACCATCCTGGTGGTCAGCATCGCCGGGCTCGTCCAGATTGTGCCGCTGTTCTTCCAGCACTCCACTACGGAGCCCGACACGGGGATCAAGCCGTATTCGCCGCTGCGCCTGATGGGCCGCGATATCTATATCCGCGAGGGTTGCGTGGGCTGTCATTCGCAGCAGGTGCGTACGCTGCAGGGCGATGTCGAACGCTATGGCCACTACTCGACGGCTGGCGAATCGGTCTATGACCATCCCTTCCTGTGGGGCTCCAAGCGTACCGGTCCCGACCTGGCGCGCGTTGGCGGCCGCTATTCCGATGACTGGCAGCGCATCCACCTGCGCAATCCGCGCGACGTGGTACCCGAGTCGGTGATGCCGTCCTACCCGTGGCTGGAGAAGGCTCCGTTGCAGGCCAACGATATCCGCGACCGCATGCGCGCGCTGAGGCGGCTGGGTGTGCCCTATACCGACGCCGAGATCGAACAGGCGCCCGCCACGCTGGCAGGCAAGACCGAAGAGGACGCGATGGTCGCCTACCTGCAGGAGCTTGGCATCAGCAAGCGCAATGTGCGTGTGGACACCGCAGCCGCGGCTCAGCCCGCCGCCGCGCCGGCCAAGGAGTAAGCCATGGCAATGATCACTGCGTTTTCCACCGTGATCTCGATGGTGGCGTTTCTCGCGATCTGCTGGTGGGCCTGGTCGTCCGGCCGCAAGGCAGCCAACCAGGAGTCGGCCATGCTGCCATTCGCCTTGCCCGACGAGCCGCTGGCCGCGAACCACGACGGCCGCCATCGTGCCGGCGGCGCAAACAACACCAAGCAGGAACACTGAGTCATGAGCGACTTCTTCACGGATTTCTGGAGTTACTACATTGCCGCCATCGCGCTGGTAGGCATCGTCTGGTGCATATGGCTGCTGTTCTCCCAACGCAAGGTGGTCAAGGTGGCCGGCGCTACCGAAGACACCGGCCACGTGTGGGACGGCGACCTGCGCGAGCTGAACAATCCGCTGCCACGCTGGTGGATGTGGATGTTCCTGCTGGCTTGCCTCTTCGGGCTGGTCTACCTGGTGCTGTACCCCGGCCTGGGTTCCTACGCCGGCGTGCTCAAGACCTCCAGCCGGGTCGAGCTGGAGGCGCATCGCAAGGCGGCTGAGCAGGTGCAGAGCGATGTCTATGGCAAGTACATGCAAATGGACGTCAAGCAGGTGGCCGCGGATCCGGCTGCGCGCGAGATCGGGCAGCGCCTGTTTCTCAACTACTGCGCGCAATGCCATGGCTCCGACGCGCGCGGCAGCCGCGGCTTTCCTAACCTGACCGACAACGACTGGCTGTATGGCGGCGATCCCGCCACCATCACCCAGACCATTACGAAGGGCCGTAACGGCGTGATGCCGTCATTCGCTTCGACTATCGACGGCAAGCTGGCCGGCGACGTGGCGCAATACGTTCGTTCGCTGTCAGGCTTGTCTTCCGATCCGATTCGCGCCTCGCGTGGCGAAAGCACATTCAAGTCCACGTGCGCGGCTTGCCATGGTTCGTCCGGCAAGGGCAACCAGGCGCTCGGTGCGCCCAACCTGTCGGACAAGGTCTGGCTGTACGGCAGTTCGGAGGCAAACATCGTCGATGCCATCCTGAAGGGTCACAACAACCACATGCCGGCACACGAGGAAATCCTGACGCCGGAGCGCATCCGCATGCTGACGGCCTATGTCTGGGGACTGTCGAACAATGGGGCAGCCCCCGCGGGGAGCGGGCAATGAACCGCGACGCCTGCATGTGGAGCCTGCGTGCCGCTGGGGGTGATCGCCCATGAATGCCCCGGAACCGGAACCGCTGAGAAAGCACGGAGCCGCCTGGGGGCCTCTGCGGGAGCCCGCATCCGCCACGGGGGATGGGGAAACCTCGGATGAAACCCTGTACGAAGTCCGCCGCAAGATCTATCCGCGCTCGGTCACAGGTGCGTTTTCGAGCTGGCGGGTCTGGATGGTGGTCCTGACCCAGCTGTTCTTCTATGGCATGCCCTGGCTGCAATGGAACGGCCGCCAGGCCATGCTGTTCGATCTCGGCGCGCGCAAGTTCTACATCTTCGGCCTGGTGCTCTGGCCGCAGGATGTGATCTACCTGTCCGTGCTGCTGGTGATTTCCGCGCTCTCGCTGTTCCTGTTCACGGCGATCGCGGGTCGCCTGTTCTGCGGCTATGCCTGTCCGCAGACGGTGTACACCGAGATCTTCATGTGGATCGAGCGGCATGTGGAAGGCGATCGCTTTGCCCGCATCCGCCTGGATGGCGATCCGTGGAGCGCGCGCAAGCTGCGGCTCAAGGCCACCAAGCACACGCTCTGGATCGTGATCGCGCTGTGGACCGGCTTTACCTTCGTAGGGTATTTTTCGCCCATTCGCGAATTGGGCGGCCACGTGCTCAGCCTGTCGCTGGGGCCGTGGCAAACGTTCTGGATGCTGTTCTACGCCTTCGCCACCTGGGGCAACGCCGGCTTCATGCGCGAGCAGGTGTGCAAGTACATGTGTCCTTATGCACGCTTCCAGAGCGTGATGGTCGATCGCGACACGTATGTGGTGACGTACGACGTGGGCCGCGGCGAGCCGCGCGGCAGTCGCTCGCGCAAGGTGGACCACCAGGCCGCCGGCCTGGGCGATTGCGTGAACTGCAGCATCTGCGTGCAGGTCTGTCCCACCGGCATCGATATTCGCGACGGCCTGCAGTACGACTGCATCGGTTGCGGCGCCTGCATCGACGCCTGCAACCAGGTCATGGACAAGATGGCGTATCCGCGCGGGTTGATCCGCTATACCTCGGAGAACGCCATGCGCAGCGTGCTGCCCGAGGCGGAGGCGCGCAAGCGTCTGTTCCGGCCGCGCACGGTGGTGTACTCCGTGATCTGGCTGGCCCTGGTTGCCGGCTTCACGGTGTCGCTGGCCATGCGCACGCCGCTCAAGGTCGATATCATCCGCGACCGCGGCGCGCTGGGCAGGGAAGTGGAGGGACGCTGGATCGAGAACGTCTATCGCCTGCAACTGATCAACACGACCGAGGCGCCGATGCATGTGGCCATTCGCGCGGGCAGTGATGACCTGAAGGGCCTGGCCGTGGAATATGATCACGCTGCAGGCAATCTCGAGCCCACCTCAAACCGCCTGATTCCGATTCGCGTGCGCGTGCCGATCGAAGCCGCTGGCCAGGGCACCCACAAGATCCAGGTGACGGTCACTGCGACAGGAGATGACAGTGGGGGCGGCGCGGAAATCAGCCAGGGCACCAGCTTCATCGTACCGCGCAATCTTTGAACCTAGAAATCTAGAGGAGGCCTGATGATGCAGCAAAGCAATCCCTGGTGGAAGGAACCCTGGCCATGGCTGCTGATGAGCGGGCCCTTGCTGGCGATGGTGGCCTGCGGGGTCACGATCTGGCTGGCCATGACGCACCCGGACCCGCCCATTGTCGATGGCGTATCGCGGCACGGGCTGGTGGTCGAGAAGGCGGGTAGCGGTATCGGGCGGCAAGCTGTGCCGGCCACGGCGCAGGCGAGGTGACCATGAGACTGCGCTGGCTGATGTGGGTGCTATGGCCCGGCTTCCTGGTAGCCGGGCTGACGACCGCTCTGGTGTTTTCGGTGGTCGATCCCGGCGACCTGCGCTTCTTCGGACAGCCGGTCGAGGCGTCGCGGGAGGCGGTTTACACAGTGAGCTTCCTGATAGCGTGGGTGCTCTGTTCGCTGTCGAGTGGCCTGACGCTTTACACCATGCCCACGCGGCTGGCGGAGACAGACGAACTGGAGTGAGCGCGATGCGCGTCTTCGCGCTGCGGGGCAGGGGGCGGCGGAGCAGGGGTGCCGTGGCCAGGCCGGCGCGGCGTGGCATTGGCACAACGCAAGGAAGGCAAGGCGGCCGCCAATGCCGCGGGAGCCGGGAAGCTCCGCGCGGCCGGTCGATGCCTGCCGGACTAGCAGGACTTGTTGATGATCTGCTTGATGCCTGTCATGTCGACCAGCTTGACGTGCCGCTGGCGGATCTGGATCAGCCCGGCTTCCGCAAAACGGGAGAACAGGCGGCTGACGGTTTCGAGCTTGAGCCCGAGGTAGCTGCCGATCTCCTCGCGGCTCATGCGCAGGACGAACTCGGAGGCCGAATAGCCGCGCGCGGAAAGGCGCTCCGAAAGGTTGATCAGGAAGGCGGCAAGGCGCTCTTCGGCGCGCATCGAGCCCAGCGTGATCAGCATCACCTGGTCCTGCGAGATTTCCTTGCTCATCAGCCGCATGAACTGGTGTTGCAACGACGGGAGCGCACCGGACAGCGACTGGAGGTCGCCGAAGCGCACCACGCAAACTTCGGTATCCTCAAGGGCGGTGGCGTCGGATGCGTGCTGCATTTCGCCAAGGCCGTCGAGCCCGACGACTTCGCCGGGGAGGTGGAAGCCCGTGATCTGCGAGCGGCCATCTTCCATCGTCAGGTGGGTTTTGAGCGTGCCGAAGCGGATCGCATAGACGGCGGTGAGCGGATCGCCGAGGCGGTACAGGGTCTCGCCCTTGCGTACGCGCACGCGCTCCTGCACCAGCGAATCCATTTTTTCGAGGTCCTGCTGCGACATGCCGACGGGCAGGCAGATCTGTCCCAGCGAGCAAGTGGAGCAGCGGGGCGACATCTCGGTAATGGGAATGGATGTTAGCAATTGGGGCCTGTCGGTTTAGCGCAATCACTCAAGCGCGTGTGGCAGGCGCATTGAGTTGAAAGCTTGACGTTGAGAGCTGTCGGTTGGAAGCGCTATCCACATTAGCCTGGCGCGGGTCTGGCGGGGCCTGCCATCTGCGTGGCGCCGCCTGCCGTGCCCGTCGTCATGATTTGCGATTGCGCGGATGTGCGCGGGCGCTGGGCTTCATGTGATAGCGCCTCTTGGAGTCGCGGGGGCGCGTAGGGCGCATTTTACCGCGCCAGGGGATGTGATTGGGAGGAGAAGTTGACCGTAGGCGTGCTCTTCAGCGTATTTACCCTGGCTTTGCTAGGCGGTGTGCATTGCGCGGCCATGTGCGGCGGGATTGCGCTTGCCGCCGAGCAGGGCGGCACGGCCCGTGTGCCGGCCACCATCCTGCGCCGGCCAGGCCACTGGCTGCTCGAACTCCTGGTGATGCACGCCGGGAGGCTGAGCATGTATGCGCTGTTGGGCGCCTTGCTGGGTACCCTGGGCGCGGGTGTCTGGAAGGCCCAGTACCTGCCGCTGCAGCGCTGGCTGTTCGGGATCGGCAGCATGATGCTGGTCATGTCGGGCTTATGGATGTTGCGCGGGCGCGTCGTGGGGGCTGCCTGGCTGGAGCGGTTTGCCGCGCGCGGCGCTGGCGGTTTGCTCCGGGTTTTTGCCGCCGTGGGCGCGCGCCTGGCGCCCATGGGCCTGCCACAGGGGCGGCTGCTGCGCCGCTACGGCATGGGTCTGGCCTGGGGGCTGGTACCATGCGGCATGGTCTATGGCGCCCTGGCGATGGCGCTGCTGGCCGGGAACGCCCCTTCGGGGGCGCTGGTGATGGCTGTATTCGGACTGGGCACTTTGCCAAACCTGTTGGTTATCTCGGGCCTGTCCGGCTACCTCAGGCAGTGGTCGCGCCGCCCGGCGGTACGTACCGTTGCCGGTTTGGCGGTGGTTGCCTTTGGTGTCGTCGGGGTGGCGCGCGCGCTGCTTTTGCCGGAGACGCTGGCCGCGCACGGCTTCTGTCTGGTCTTCTGATACGCCGCTTCATGGCGCATTGCGCACTTTGCCGGGTAGATGCCTGTGCTAATCGGTTGCAGGTTTGCCATGGAATGCCATACAATCGCAAGAACAGCGATATCGCGCAGCGTATTTCATCGTGGCATCGTCAGGTAGCATTCGCACTCAGGGATGCATGCCAGGAACCCTCGAGCACGTATTACCGCCAGGGACCGTTCCCAATCCGCCGTCCGGTTCAAAAGATTATTTGGTTCAAAAGACCAGCCACGGCAGGGCGGGGTGAAATAGGCCAAGCAGGCCCGATATCCGTATTTTTCTTGCACCCGGAGCGACGGACGTCGTGCCGGACAGGTCCGCCACATCAGGGGGAAGGCGCGACGCAAGGGCTCCGTCGACCGGCAGGTAAAGCCGGTGGCCGGGCGATCTCCTGCCGGGCAGGTCCGGCACCCGATGCAAAAAAGAAAGCGCACGACGGCATGCATCAAGCATTGCGGTTGGCTGCGCGGTCAGATGGCGGTGGCAATTCCAACCGCTGAACCCGCAATCTCCAGTGCGTCCGGGTTTGTCCGGGGCGCAGGTGCAAAGACAGGCTGCACGCAATCACATGAATACCCAAGAGGCGAAGATCGTCCTCGAGACCGCGCTGATCTGTGCGCAGGAACCCTTGCGCGTCAATGACTTGCGCCGGCTTTTTGCCGACGACGTCGGTGCCGACACCATTCGGGTGCTGCTGGAAGAGCTGCGCCGCGACTGGGAGCAGCGCGGCGTGGAACTCGTGGCGCTGGCCAGCGGCTGGCGCTTTCAGAGCCGTCCCGTCATGCGCGAATACCTGGACCGGCTGAATCCTGAAAAACCGCCGAAATATTCCCGCGCGGTCATGGAGACGCTGGCGATCATCGCCTACCGGCAGCCGGTCACCCGGGGCGATATCGAGGAAATCCGCGGTGTTGCGGTGAGCACCGAAGTCGTGAAGAAGCTCGAGGACCGTAGCTGGATCGAGGTGATCGGCTACCGCGACGTGCCGGGCCGGCCGGCCTTGTACGCCACCACCAAGCACTTCCTTGATGACCTTGGCCTGCGCACGCTCGACGAGTTGCCGCCGTTGGAGGATGTCCAGGCGCAGACGCAAGCCGCGCTGCTGAACCAGGAGCCCATCGATTTCGAGGCCCTGGGCACCGTGCCTGGTCTGCCGGCGGGAAGCGACGAAGAAGCGTTCGCGGATGCCGGCGGGGGTGAAACCGAGGCCGGCGTGGAGGCTGCGGGCGACGCTGGCGCGGCCCTCGCCGATGTGTCTGATGCTGGCGAATTCACCCGGTCCGTCCCTGGTGTCCTCGATGCTGGTGCCACGGATGGCATCGCCGAACTGGTAGCAGCATTTGAAAAGAAGGAAGCCTCGGTGCAAGCGCAAGCCGTGCCCGAGTCTGAAGTACCCGCGGTGCCCGACCCGGATGATGATCCGGAGAGCGAACTGGTGTCCGCCGAGCCCATGGGGGCGCGGCTTGACGGCGCGGCCGTGGAGGATGCCGTCGATGACGGCGAAGCAAATGAGCAAACGGAAGCACCCGCCAACGGTTACCACAAGCAAGTGGCCTCCGGCGAGCAGGAGTCCGAAGTCCCGGGGGCGTCCAAGACGAATCCGGCGCACCCCAGCGAGCACGACGAGCGCGTGTCCAACTGAACACCATGCAACATCCGAATGTGAATACCTTGTCCGATTCTGTTGATCAAGACGTCCGCCAGGCGGATACGCCGGCCGGCGATGCCGGCAATGGCGCCGAAGGCGCGCCGCGCCGCAAGGGCCTGCGCCGTGGCCTGCGCAATCTGGTGGCCACGCGCCGCCAGGCTACGCAGGATCGCGACGGCGGGCGTGCCGCGGAAGGCGATGCACTTGCCTCCGCTGGTGGTCCGGACGCGGGAGCCGCACCGGACGCGCAAGCCGGGCGTGGTGATGGCGTGAGAAAGGGGCGTACGCGCGGCAAGCGCAAGCCCGCCGAAGGCGAGTCCGTGCAGGCCGGTGAGCAGCAGGGCGAACGCCCGGCGCCGCGAGGCCGCCGCGCGTTCAGCGGCGACACTGCCGAAGGCGCGAGCGAAGCCGGCGGCGAAGCCGTTGGCGAGCGCCAGCGCGACGGTGCCCGCGCCAACCCCAACGGAGCGCGCAAGCGCAAGCCGCAGCAAGGCCAGCCGCCGCAGGGCGCGGCCAGGCGCGGTAGTGCCGAGGGGCAGCAGGGTGGTCCGCGTCAGGCAGGCAAGGGAAACAAAGGCAGGGGCGGCGCGCAGCGCCAGGCTCCGGGCGTGCCCGAGAAGGCACCCGCAGCTGCGGCCGCGAGTGGCGAAGACCTGTTCCGTTTTGTCATCTCCGGCCAGTACGACCAGGAAGATACCAGCGGTGCGCGCGCCAAGGTAAAGCCGGTGCGAGAGCTCTCGGCCGATGACGATGCGCCCAAGCTGCACAAAGTGCTCGCCGAGGGTGGCCTGGGTTCGCGCCGCGAGATGGAGGAACTGATCCTGCAGGGGCGCGTTTCTGTCAATGGCCTGCCGGCCCATATTGGACAACGCATCCTGCCGGCCGACCAGGTCCGCGTCAACGGCAAGCTGATCCATCGCCGTGTGTCGACTAAGCCGCCGCGCGTGCTGCTTTACCACAAGCCGGCGGGCGAGATCGTCAGCCAGTCGGATCCAGAAGGCCGTCCGACCGTGTTCGATAGCCTGCCGCGCATCAAGGCAGGGAAATGGGTGGCCGTGGGCCGCCTGGACTTCAACACCGAAGGGCTGCTGATCTTTACCTCCTCGGGCGATATCGCCAACAAGTTCATGCATCCGCGCTACGGCGTGGAGCGCGAGTATGCGGTCCGCACGCTGGGCGAACTGGCGGAGGCGGATCGCCAGCGCCTGCTGCACGGCATCAAGCTTGACGACGGTGAAGCCAATTTCCTGCGCATCGCCGACGGCGGTGGCGAGGGCATCAACCACTGGTATCACGTCGCGCTGACCGAAGGCCGCAATCGCGAAGTGCGCCGCATGTTCGAGGCCGTCGGCCTGACCGTGTCGCGCCTGATTCGCACCCGGTACGGTCAGTTCCTGCTGCCCCGCGGCCTTAAGCGCGGCCGCTGGCAAGAACTCGCCGCGGATGACGTGCGCGCGCTGATGGCGTCCATCGGCTTGAAGGCACCCGGCAAGGGTGAAGGCGGCCCCAGAGGTGGCACAAAGGTGGGCGGCCGCCAGCAGCGCACCGAGGCAGCCATTGCCGGCATGCCGATGCCGACCGGCATGGATGGCCTGCCGCGCGTCAACAGGAATAATGGCCCGCGCGGTAGTGGCGCAGGCCGGGGTCAGCCCGATCCGATGCAGACCTCGATGGGTTATATCGGCGGCCCGACGCTGCTCACCTCGCATACCACGAAGTTTGGTGGTGGCGCGGCGGGTTCCCCGCGTGGTCCTGGTGGTCCGGGGCGCGGCGGTGGCCGGGGCAGCCGAGGCACGAACGGACCCATGGGCCCGATGGGCGGTATGGGCGGTATGGGTGGCATGGGTGGCGGCCAAGGCCGTTCCCAGCGTCGCGGCGGTGGTGAAGCCAACGGCAATGTGATGCCGCAGGCTGGCAAGCCCAGTGGCAATCGCCGTCCTCGCGGCGGCGGTGGCCGCGACGGCAATCGCTAAAGCGAGGGAAGGCAGTGCGCGCGGGGCTGGCCACGCAAGGAAAAGCGCGGCCAAAGCCGCGCCCCTGGCAAGCCAAGTCCCGGCGCCTTTGCCTTTTGCATCGCGACAGCGTATAATCCAAGTCTATTCAAAAGTCATCCTGTAAAAGGGTGGGCGAATGATGGGCATTGCGCCCATTTTTTTTTGCTTCGCCCGTTTCGTGTGCTTGCCGTGTTTCACGGCGCGCCGGTCGGGATGGCTGGCAGGCAAGCAGGCTGCAAGCCGCCAACAAAGGCGGCCGTGCCGGTGGGCTGGGTCTGCCACGGTATTGATGGCCATTATTCGGGAATACAGTGCATCTGGCAGATTTGATCGAAACCACCCTTAACGGCATGGGGTACGAGCTGGTTGAGCTCGAGCGCGCTCCGGGCGGACTCATGCGCGTCTATATCGATCAGCCTGAAACCGGCATCGTCATTGAGGACTGCGAGAAGGTAAGCCGCCAGCTTACCCACGTGCTGACCGTCGAGAATATCGACTACGAGCGCCTCGAAGTGTCCTCGCCGGGGCTGGACCGGCCGCTGAAGAAACTGGCTGACTACGTTCGCTTCGCGGGCCAGGAAGCCAGGGTCACGCTGCGCCTGCCGGTCAATGGCCAGAAGAATTTCGTCGGCATCCTGCAGACGCCCACCGGTGAGCCTGGGGGGGAGCAGGTCGGCCTCGAGTTCGAAGGCCAGAATGGCACGGCACTGCTGGAATTCGCCATATCCGATGTCGATCGCGCACGCCTGGTGCCGGTGATCGACTTCAAAGGAAATCAGAAAAAAGGGAACAAGCAATGAGCCGCGAAGTTCTGTTGCTCGTCGATGCGCTTGCACGTGAGAAGAACGTCGACAAGGATGTGGTATTCGGTGCGCTGGAAGCGGCACTCGCTTCGGCAACCAAGAAGCGCTTCGAGGAAGACGTGGACATTCGCGTCGCCATCGATCGCGAGTCCGGTGAGCACGAGACGTTTCGTCGCTGGCTTGTGGTCCCCGATGAACAGGGCCTGCAGGAGCCGGACAAGCAGATCCTCATGTTCGAGGCACGCGAGCAGAATCCGGACATCGAGCTGGATGAGTTCATCGAAGAGCAGATCGAATCGGTCGAGTTCGGCCGTATCGGTGCGCAAGCCGCCAAGCAGGTGATCCTGCAGAAGATCCGCGACGCCGAGCGCGAGCAGATCCTCAACGATTACCTCGATCGTGGCGAAAAGGTCATGACCGGTACGGTCAAGCGTGCCGACAAGAAGGGCCTGATCGTCGAGTCCGGCCGCGTGGAAGCGCTGCTGGCCCGCGACCAGATCATTCCGAAGGAAAATCTGCGCACCGGCGACCGTGTGCGCGCTTATATCCTGAATGTGGATCGCACCGCACGCGGCCCGCAAATCGAGCTGTCGCGCACCGCGCCCGAGTTCCTGATCAAGCTCTTCGAGAATGAAGTGCCGGAGATGGAGCAGGGCCTGCTGGAGATCAAGGCGGCTGCCCGCGACCCTGGCGTACGCGCCAAGATCGCCGTGGTGGCGCATGACAAGCGCATCGACCCGATCGGGACGTGTGTCGGCGTGCGCGGCACGCGGGTGACCGCGGTCCGTAACGAAATCGGCGGCGAAGCGGTCGACATCGTGCTGTGGTCGGAAGACCCTGCGCAGTTCGTGATTGGCGCGCTGGCGCCGGCACAGGTACAGTCGATTGTTGTCGACGAGGAAAAGCACAGCATGGACGTGGTGGTGGACGAGGAAAACCTCGCCGTCGCCATCGGCCGCAGCGGTCAGAACGTACGCCTGGCGTCCGAGCTGACCGGCTGGCAGATCAACATCATGACGCAGGAAGAATCGGCGCAGAAGCAGGCCGAGGAAAGCGACGTGGTGCGCAAGTTGTTCATGGCCAAGCTGGACGTGGACGAAGAAGTGGCTGACATCTTGATCGACGAAGGTTTCTCCACGCTGGAAGAAGTGGCCTATGTGCCCATCAGCGAGATGTTGGAGATTGACGCCTTCGATGAAGATACCGTCAACGAGCTGCGCAACCGCGCACGCGATGCGCTCTTGACGATGGAACTGGCCCGGGAAGAAAGGGTGGAAGAGGTGTCGCAGGATCTGCGTTCGCTCGACGGCCTGACCCCGGAACTGATCGGCAAGCTGGCCGAAGGCAATATCCACACGCGTGACGAACTGGCCGAGCTGGCCGTCGACGAACTTGTCGACATGGTTGGTCTCGGCGAGGAAGACGCCCGCGCGCTGATCATGAAAGCACGGGAACATTGGTTTAACTGAGGGACACGCTCACGTAACGCTTTTTCAGGCTACCTGAGCGCGCATTCCGCACACGACTGTCCCGACGTATAAACCGAGCATTGAAAGGGTTTGAATGGCAAGCACAACAGTTGCCCAACTGGCCGCAGAACTGAGCCGCAGCGCAGCTGCCCTGCTGGAACAATTGCAGGCAGCTGGGGTGGGCAAGGTGACGCCTGACGACATCATCACCGAATCCGACAAGACCAAGTTGCTGGATTACCTCAAGCGTTCGCACGGGGCGGCCGATGACAGCGCGCGCAAGAAGATCACGCTGACCAAGCGTGAGACTTCCGAGATCCGCCAGGCTGATTCCACCGGCAAGACTCGCACGGTGCAGGTCGAGGTGCGCAAGAAGCGCGTCCTGATCAAGCGCGACGAGGCTTCGCCCGAGGGCGCCGATGGCCACGACGTGGTCGAGCTGCAGGTCGATGCGGCCGAGCAGGCACGCCAGGAAGAGGACGATCGTCAGCAGGCCGAGTTGCTGGCACGCCAGGAAGCCGAGTCGAAGGCACGCCAGGAGGCGGCTGAACGCGAGGAAGCCGAGCGCCGTGCCAAGCAGGAAGCACTGGAGGCAGAAGAACGCCGCCAGGCTGAGCTCGCCGCCCGCAAGGCGGAAGAGGAAGCCGCTGCCCTGCGCGCCGCCGCTACCGCCAAGGCGCCGGAAGACGACGACTCGCGCAAGAAGGCCGAGGACGAAAAGGTTCGTCTGGCCGCCGAGCGCGCTGCCGCGCAGAAGGCCGCCGACGATGCCAAGCAGGCTGCCGACAAGGCGCGTGCAGAGCAGGACGCAGCGCGCAAGCGCCGCGAGGCCGCCGAAGCCGAGGCGCGAGCCATTCAGCAGATGCTGAATGCGCCGGCGCGCGTGCTCAAGGCGCCGTCGGAACGCAAGGCCGAAGAGAAAAAGGCCGAGCAGACCGGCACGCTGCACAAGCCGGTCAAGGCACCGGGCACCGAAGTCAAGAAAGACGAGAAGAAGCCCGCAACGACGACGACCACCACCGCCACCACCACCGTCGACAAGAAGACCGGCAAGGTAGTGAAGGCTGGTACTTCCTCGACCTGGCAGGACGAAGGCTCGAAGAAGAAGGGCAGCGGCCTGAAGACTCGTGGCGATTCGTCGGGTGGCGTTGGCGGCTGGCGCGGCGGTCCGCGCGGTCGTGGCAACCGTCACCAGCAGGATGACCGCGGCACCAATTTCCAGGCGCCGACGGAACCGGTGGTGCGCGAAGTGCACGTGCCGGAAACCATCTCGGTGGCGGATCTCGCCCACAAGATGGCCGTCAAGGCATCCGAGGTCATCAAGCAGATGATGAAGCTCGGCCAGATGGTGACCATCAACCAGGTGCTGGACCAGGAAACCGCCATGATCGTGGTGGAAGAAATGGGCCACAAGGCGTTTGCCGCCAAGCTGGACGATCCGGAAGCACTGCTGGTGGTGGGTGGCGAAGACCACACCGACGCCGAGCAGCTGCCGCGTCCGCCGGTGGTGACCGTGATGGGTCACGTCGACCACGGCAAGACCTCGCTGCTGGACTACATCCGTCGTGCCAAGGTGGCGGCGGGCGAAGCCGGCGGTATTACGCAGCACATCGGTGCCTACCATGTGGAAACCGAACGCGGCGTGATCACCTTCCTGGACACCCCGGGTCACGAGGCCTTCACGGCCATGCGTGCCCGTGGCGCCAAGGCAACCGACATCGTGATCCTGGTGGTGGCGGCCGACGACGGCGTGATGCCGCAGACGAAGGAAGCTATCGCCCACGCCAAGGCGGCGGGCGTGCCCATCGTGGTGGCGATCAACAAGATCGACAAGCCCGAAGCCAACCCGGACCGCGTCAAGCAGGAACTGGTGGCCGAGCAGGTGCTGCCGGAAGAGTACGGCGGTGACTCGCCGTTCGTTCCGGTGTCCGCCAAGACCGGCGCAGGCATCGACGATCTGCTGGAGCAAGTGCTGCTGCAGGCCGAAGTGCTTGAGCTACGCGCCCCGGTGGATGCCCCGGCCAAGGGCCTGGTGGTGGAAGCCCAGCTGGACAAGGGCAAGGGCCCGATCGCGACCATTCTGGTCACCAGCGGCACGCTCAAGCGTGGCGACGTGGTGCTGGCTGGCAGCGCATACGGCCGTGTCCGTGCCATGCTGGACGAAACCGGCAAGCCGACCAAGGAAGCGGGTCCCTCGATTCCGGTCGAGATCCAGGGCCTGTCCGAAGTGCCGGCCGCCGGCGAAGAAGTCCTGGTCCTGCCGGACGAGCGCAAGGCGCGCGAAATCGCGCTGTTCCGCCAAGGCAAGTACCGCGACGTCAAGCTGGCCAAGCAGCAGGCAGCCAAGCTGGAAACCATGCTGGAGCAGATGAGCGAAGGCGAAGTGCAGACGCTGCCGTTGATCGTCAAGGCCGACGTTCAGGGTTCGCAGGAAGCGCTGGTGCAATCGCTGCAGAAGCTGTCGACCGAAGAAGTGCGCGTGCAGATCGTGCACGGCGGCGTGGGCGGCATCTCGGAGTCGGACGTCAACCTGGCCACGGCCTCGAAGGCGGTCATCATCGGCTTCAACGTGCGTGCCGATGCTGGCGCGCGCAAGCTGGCCGAGAACAACGGCATCGATATCCGCTACTACAACATCATTTACGATGCGGTAGACGAGATCAAGGCGGCAATGTCGGGCATGCTGGCTCCGGAAAAGCGCGAAGTCACGCTGGGTACGGTCGAGGTGCGCCAGGTATTCCGTGTGCCGAAGATCGGTGCGGTGGCTGGCTGTATGGTCACCGATGGCATGGTCAAGCGTACCGCCCTGGTGCGGGTGCTGCGCAACAACGTGGTCATCCATACCGGGGAGCTCGATTCGCTCAAGCGCTTCAAGGACGACGTCAAGGAAGTCAAGCAAGGCTTCGAGTGCGGTTTGTCGATCAAGAACTTCAACGACGTTCAGGAAGGCGACCAGCTCGAAGTGTATGAAATCACCGAGGTGGCGCGCACGCTGTAAGGCGTGTTGCGGGCGGCGGGCCAACTGGCCCGCCGCTGCCCTTCTCGACAGAAGCGTATTGAATGGCCAAGAAAGGCAGTATCTCCTCCCGTAATCTCCGGATTTCCGACCAGATCCAGCGCGACCTGGCCGAGATGATCCAGCGTGAGCTGCGCGATCCCCGCCTGGGGCTCGTCACACTGCAGTCGGTCACACTGACCCCCGACTACGCGCACGCCAAGGTGTACTTCACCGTGCTGGCGGCCGACGCCGCGGAAGTGGAAGGCATCCTCAACGAGAAGTCCGGCTACCTGCATTCGCTGCTCTACAAGCGGCTGCATATCCATACGGTGCCGACGCTGCGCTTTTTCCACGATACCTCGGTGGAACAGGCGATCGAGATGTCCAAGCTGATCAAAGAAGCGAACTCCACTCGCGCAAAAGGAGACTGAAAGACGGCCCGTGATTACGGGCCGTTTTCTTGTTCCCGCTTGTCTTGTTTCCGTTTGTCGCGCCAGGGCTCAGAATCCCGCCGGCGCCACATTGCTCCCGTCATGACCGATCCCAAAAACAACCGCCCGCCCCGGCAGCCCCGCCGCGAGGTGCATGGTGTACTGCTGCTCGACAAGCCGCTCGGCCTGTCGTCCAACGATGCGCTGGTGCGTGCCAAGCGCCTGCTGCGCGCGCTCAAGGCCGGCCATACCGGCACGCTCGACCCGCTTGCCACCGGGCTGTTGCCGCTGTGCTTCGGCGAGGCGACCAAGTTTTCGCAGGACCTGCTTGAGGCCGACAAGACCTACGAGGCGGCCGTGCACCTGGGGATCAAGACCGCCACCGGCGATGCCGAAGGCGAGGCGATTGCGCAACGCCCGGTGACATGCGACATCGAGGCGCTGCGAGAAGCCATGACGCGCTTCGCGGGGGAAATCGAGCAGGTGCCACCGATGCATTCCGCGCTGAAGAAAGACGGACGCCCGCTGTACGAGTACGCGCGCGCGGGCCAGACGGTGGAGCGCGCGGCGCGCCGCGTCACCATTCACGAGATCACGCTGCTGGATTGCGGTTTGCCGCAGGCGCCCACCTTCAGCATGCGCGTGACCTGCAGCAAGGGCACGTATATCCGCACCCTGGCCGAAGATATCGGCGAGACGCTTGGCTGTGGCGCGCACCTGACCGGCTTGCGCCGCACCGCGGTTGGCGACCTGAGCCTGGCCGGCGCGGTCACGCTTGAGCAGATCGAACAGCGCAGCGATGACGAACGCCCGGCGTTGCTGGCTCCGGTCGATGCCTTGTTGCAGCGCTGCGTTCCGGTGACGCTCGACGCGGCGGCGATGGGACGCTTCCTGCAGGGGCAGCGTATTGCGCAGCGCGACCTGCCCGCCGGCACCGCGCTGGCGGAGGGCGACCTCGCCCGCGTCTATGGCGATGCACCGCAGCGCCTGTTGGGCGTGGCACGCATGCGCGAAGGGGCGCTCCGTCCCGAGCGGCTGGTCAAGCTATAGGGAGGCGGGGCGCCCGGCCCTGCCCCGAATGGCGCATCGGCCTGACTTTGTCGCTGCCAACGTGTTGCATCGCGCAAGAAGGCCGCTTCAAATAACGAGAACCGCGGCGAAAGCGCGCAGGGCTGGCGCGATGCCTTTCCTTTGTGGCAGATATTTGTTTAAATATAAAATATCTTCCGCGGAAACCGGCGCATCCTGCGTCCGGGCACACGCGGCACGACTGCAGAGCCTTCGTGAACCGCCTCGTCCTGCTCCTACGCGCGGCAACAGCCGCCTCGCTCGCTGCCGCCCGGTACGCTGCCTGATCCGCCCCCAAGGCGGGTCGAAGCGCAGCGCACCGGGCCGAACCTCGCTCCCCCCAGAAGCCAAATGCCACACGCGTGACCACGTCGCGCGCGTTGACACCGGGAGTCAGCATGCGAAAGACAGTCTTCCTCACCCCCTGCGATATCGAACGCCTGAATGCGCTCGCCGCCGATCAACGGACGGCGGCGCTCCAGCGCAAGTCCATCCGCGGAGTCATCGGGCGTGCCGTGGTCGGCGCCTCCGCCAACCGGCCGCGCGAGGTGGTCACGCTGAATGCGCCTTTTCTCTGCATTGAGGCGCAGCACCGCGAGCACTTTGTCTGGCGCATCCTCTACCCCGATGAGGCGGATTTCCGGCGCGGACAGCTATCTATCCTGTCGCCCGCCGGCATGGCGTTGCTAGGGGCGCCGGCTGGATGGCATGTCCGCCTGCCCATCTCCGATGGTGCGCAGTCAGTCGAATTCGTAGTGCAGGAAATCCTGCCGGCCTGAACCAGTGGGGGGAGGGTCGAGCAGGTACGCCGGCGATTGGCGATTGGGGGGGCGGGAGGCCGATGCCTGCGAGGGCACCGGCCTCGCCGGGGGCGCGAAGCACTTGCTTGGCTTAGTGCGCTCCGGCGGCGGAGGCGTCAAGGTCGCCTCCCTTTTTCGGCTTGGTTAGCCAGACGAAAAAAATCAGCACGAAGAACAGCACGCCAGAGATCCAGAAGATGTCGTTGGCGCCGAGCATGGCTGCCTGCTGCGAAATGCTGCGCTCGATCTGGCCAATGGCCTGGGCCTGGCTCATGCCCAACTGCATCAGGTGATTCAGTTGGTCGGCGTAGGCCGGGTTGTAAGGATTGACCTGTTCCACCAGCTGCGCGTGATGCATCGCCGTGCGGTTTTCCCAGATAGTGGTCGAGATCGAAGCGCCGATCGCGCCGAAGGTGATCCGCACGAAGTTGGAGACGCCCGAGGCCGACGGGATCTTCTCCGGCGGCTGGCCCGACAGGATGATCGAGGTCAGCGGGATAAAGAACATCGCCATCGCTGCACCCTGGATCAGCGTCGGGATCATCAGCGAGCGGGTGTCGACCTGCAGGGTGAATCCCGAACGCATCAGGCTGACCACGCCAAAGGTGATGAAGGCCACCGTGGCGACCCAGCGGGCATCCATCTTCGGCAGGTTCTTCCCGATCAACGGAGACAGCAGGATAGCGAAGATCCCGACCGGAGCCATCACGATGCCGGCATTGGTCGCGGTATAGCCGACGATGGTTTGCAGCCACAGCGGCAGGATCACCAGGTTGCCGAAGAACAGTCCATACGCGACCGAGATGGCTACCACGCCAGCGCTGAAATTGCGGCCCTTGAACAGCGTGATATCCACGATCGGGTGTTTTTCATAGCTCTCCCAGATAAGGAAGAACAGGAATCCGACAATGGCCACCACGGTCAGCACCACGATCGAGGTCGAGTGGAACCAGTCCAGCTCTTTGCCTTTGTCGAGCATGAGCTGCATCGACCCCACCCAGATCACCAGCAGCGCCAGCCCGATCCGGTCGATCGGCAGGATCTTGACGGGCGTTTCGCGGTCGCGGTAGATCGCCCAGGTGGCATAGGCAGCGCCGACGCCCACCGGGATGTTGATGTAGAAGATCCACGGCCAGGTCATGTTGTCCGAGATCCAGCCGCCCAGCAGCGGTCCCATGATCGGCGCCACCAGGGTGGTCATGCCCCATAGCGCCAGCGCCATGGTGCTCTTCTGCGGTGGATAGCTCGATAGCAGCAGCGATTGCGACAGCGGGATCATGGGCCCGGCCACGGCGCCTTGCAGCACGCGCGCCGCCAGCAAGACTTCCAGGTTGGGCGCGACGCCGCACAGCCACGACGAGAGCACGAACAGCAGGATCGATGTGATGAACAGGCGTACCGCCCCAAAGCGCGTTGTCAACCAGCCTGTGAGCGGCACCGAGATCGCGTTGGCCACCGCGAACGAGGTGATGACCCATGTGCCCTGATTGGGTGCCACGCCGAGGTCGCCCGAAATCGCTGGAATCGACACGTTGGCGATGGACGAATCGAGCACGTTCATGAACGTGGCCAGCGACAGCGCGATGGTGCCGATGATCAGCTTGCCGCCCGAGAGCGGTACTGGCGCAGTGCGCGCAGCCGGCGCCGGGGCGTCGGGAGCGGCGCCGTCGCGCGCGGGGATGGAAGTGGCCATGTTCAGGTGTTGGCGGGCTTGGCCGAGGCGGGGGCTGCAACCGGCGCTGCCATGGGTTCGGCCGCCTGGCGGCCGCCATTGTTCAGCGTGATGATGCGGGCGATCAGCGCGTCGGCGTCCTGCGCGACCTTTTCATAGACGTCGGTCTGCATCGGACGGGCGACCGTGGTGTTGGACATCGCAGCGCCTTCTTCCTTGCGCACGTCGACGGTCACGTTCATCGACAGGCCGACACGCAGCGGGTGGTCCTTCAGTTGCTTCGGATCCAGCGCGATACGTACCGGCAGGCGCTGGACCACCTTGATCCAGTTGCCGGTGGCATTCTGCGCGGGCAGCAGCGAGAAGGCCGAGCCGGTACCGGCCGAGAAACCCTCCACCTTGCCGTTGTAAGTCACCTTGGATCCGTACAGGTCGGCCTCCAGCGTGACCGGCTGGCCAACACGCATATGCGTGATCTGCACTTCCTTGAAGTTGGCGTCGATCCACACCTGGTCCAGCGGCACCACGGCCATCAGCGGCGCGCCCGGTGCCACGCGCTGGCCCACCTGCACCGAACGCTTGGCCACGTAGCCCGTCACCGGCGCCGGCAGGGTCGAGCGCGCGAACGCGAGGTAGGCGGCACGCAGGTTGGCCGCGGCACGCTGCACATTGGGATGCTTCTCCACCGTGGTCTGGTCGGTCAGCACCTTGTTGGACGCCAGTTGCTCGCGTGTTGCCGACAGCGCCGACTGGGCTGCCGTCAGCGCCGTCTGGGCGTGCGAAATCTCTTCACCCGACACCGCGCCGGAGTTGGCGATGGCCATGCGCCGCCTGAGGTCTTCCTTCGCCTTGGCCACATCGGCCTCGCGCATCGCCACGTTGGCTGCCAGCGAACCGTTATTGACGTAGAGGGTGCGGACCTCGCGCACGGCTTGCGCCAGCTGCGCTTCGGCTTGTTCCAGGGCGACCTGGGAGTCGGCGCGGTCGAGCTGGATCAAGGGCTGACCGGCAGTGACCAGTTGCGTGTCGTCGGCCGCGATCGAGATCACGGTGCCGCCCACCAGCGGCGTAACCTGCACGACATTACCCGCCACATAGGCGTCGTCGGTGCTTTCGAAATGGCGCGCGTACAGGCCCCAGTAGACGCCATAGCCCACGCCGGCCACCACTACCGCGGCGGTCAGGGAAAGCAGCAGGCGCTTGCGCTTGCCGTTGTTGTTGACGGGGGCCGCCTGGGAGGCGGGAGTCTGGGCCGCTTGCTTGTTATCGCTCATGATCGTCTTTGAAGAATGCTGTCGGTACCGTTGGTCTGTTCTTGTTGTCTGTGCCTGCGCTGCGAGGGGCGGGCTTAGCCGCGTGCCTCGGCCGGCTTTTGCGTGCCTTCGGCCTGTTCCTGGTAGCCCCCGCCGAGCGCTTTCATCAGGCCCATTTGCAGGTCCAGGCGGCGCGCCTGCAGGTCGGTGGCAAGGCGGCGCTGCTGCAGCACATTGCTTTCGGCATTGAGCACGGTGAGCTGGGTGCCCAGTCCGGCCTTGTAGCGGATGGTGGCCAGCGAGTAAGCCCGCTCGGCCAGGGCGAGTGCTTCGCGCTGGGCCGTGATCTGTGTGTCTACGCTGCGGATGCTGGCGACCGTATCGGCGGTTTCGCGCAGCGCGTCGACCAGCGTCTGGTTGTAGTTGGCCGCGGCGAGGTCGTATTGCGCGTACTTGCCCTTCAGGTTGGCGCGCAGCTTGCCACCCTCGAAAATCGGCAGGCGGACGGCCGGGCCGATGCCAAAGGTCCGGCTGATGCTCATAAGCAGATTGGCGGGGTCCAGCGAGGCGACGCCGGCGAAGGCGGACAGGCTGACGGCGGGCAGGAATTCCGCGCGCGCCACCTCGATATCCTTGCTGCTGGCCTCGACGCGCCAGCGGGCTGCAACCAGGTCGGGGCGGCGGCCCAGCAAGTCGATGGTGAGGTTGTCCGGCAGTTGCGGCGTGTCTTGCGCCAGGATGGTCGGGCGCTGGATCGCCAGGCCGCGGTCCGGGCCCTTGCCCAGCAGGGCGGCGAGCTGGTTGCGCGCCAGCGTGATGTCTTCGTCCACGCGCAGCAGGTCGGTTTGCGCCGATGCCACCGTGCCGCGTGCCTGGGTGGTTTCCACCTGGGTATCCAGCCCGGCGCTGAGACGCTCGCTCGACAACTGGGTCAGGCCGCGCCGCTGGGCGATGGCGCGCTCGGCCACATCGCGTTGCGCGTACAAGGCGGCAAGGCGCGCGTAGGTGCGGGCCACGGATGTGGTCAGGATCAGGCGCGAGGCCTGGCTTTCGGCCTCGGCGGCGCGGTCGTCGGACAGCGCGGCTTCGAGCGCCGCGCGATTCTTGCCCCAGAAATCGAACTCGTACGACAGGCCAGCCTGCAGGCGCGTCTGGTTTTGCCACGAACCGGCCAGCGGCGTGCCTTCGAACAGGTCGGTCTCGGAAAAGCGCTGGCGTACCAGGCTGCCCTGGAAGTCGACCTGCGGATACAGGGCGCTGCGGGTGGCGTCGGCCATCGCGCGCGAGGCTTCCACGCGGGCGAAGGCGGCTTGCAGGTCAGGGCTGTCCTTTACCGCCTCGTCGACCAGGCCGCGCAACTGCGCATCCTTGAACTGGTCGATCCAGTCGAGCGAGGGCCATTGGCCGTGCTGCGAGGGCAGGGACTGGGCGCTGGCAAGAGTGCCAGGGGCGGTGACAGTCTGCGTGCTGTGCGAATTGCCGAACGCGGCGCAACCCGCGAGAACCGCGGCCGCGAGCGCCGTCAGCGCCAGCGTGCCGGCCCGGCGGCCCGCCGCGCTTGCGCGCGGCGACAGGGCGAGAGAGGAGAGAGCTTGATTCATCTGGGTGCGGAACGACAGAGCCTTATTGTTTGTTCTTTTATTCGAGAGGTCGGGACGGCAGTGGACGGGAGGCTTGGCAAAGGCGCGCCTGTTACGCTGGCTAGCCGCTGTTGTTGCTGATGATCCGGTGCAGCATCGAGCGGAAGGTCTGCAACTCGGTTTCGGAAAAGCCCCTGAAATGCCGGTTCAGCACGCGGCAGTAGATCCGGGGCAACTCGTCCACCAGGATCCGGCCGGCGGGAGTGATCGACAGGTCGACCACGCGCCGGTCGGCATCGCTGCGCTGGCGCTCGATCAGGCCGCGTTTTTCCATGCGGCTGAGCAGGCGCGTGACCGAACCCATGTCAGTGTTGAGTTCCCGGCCCAGGTCGGTCACCGTGCTGCCACGGCCAGCGGCCAGCATCATCAGGCAGGTTGCCTGGGCATGCGTGATGTCCAGGCCGGTCACCTCCTGCTCCACCTCGTGCGACAACACGTTCTTGGCGCGTGCCATCAGGTAGCCCACGCTTTCGCCCATGGAGTATTCGGCCGGGTCGAAGGGGTGGGTGTCATCGGGAGTGGATTGGGTCTGCTCGGACATCTCGCTCGGGTGCTTGTCGCTGCAATGTTTGTCGTGGCAACTATATGTTCACGATTTGCTAATCGCAAGGAGGGCAATTTGTTATTGCTAATGACGCAATAATCCAAATCTAGTCGAGCGGGGTGGGTAAGAAGCCTCCGAATGTCGGCCTCGGGTTTTGCGCCGCAGCATGCTATAATTTCGGGTTATCTTTTGATGCTCAGCCCCCAAAGCGAGACGCTGCAATGACCCGCGCCATCCGCAATATCGCCATCATCGCTCACGTCGATCATGGCAAGACCACTCTGGTCGACCAACTCCTGCGCCAGGCAGGCACCTTCCGCGACAACCAGCAAGTGGTCGAGCGCGTGATGGATTCGAACGACATTGAAAAGGAACGCGGGATCACCATCCTCGCGAAGAATTGCGCTGTCGAATACAACGGCACCCATATCAATATCGTCGACACCCCTGGCCACGCCGACTTCGGCGGTGAAGTGGAGCGCGTGTTGTCGATGGTCGACGGCGTGCTGCTGCTGGTCGACGCCGTTGAAGGCCCGATGCCGCAGACCCGTTTCGTCACGCGCAAGGCGCTGGCGCTGGGCCTGAAGCCGATCGTGGTCATCAACAAGGTCGACCGTCCGGGCGCGCGTCCGGAATGGGTGATCAACCAGACTTTCGACCTGTTCGACAAGCTGGGCGCCACCGACGAACAGCTCGATTTCCCGGTGATCTACGCTTCGGGCCTGAACGGCTACGCCGGCCTGACCGACGACGTGCGCGAAGGCGATATGAAGCCGCTGTTCGAGACGGTGCTGTCCAAGGTGCCCGTCCGTGACGACAACCCGGATGGCCCCCTGCAGCTGCAGATCATCTCGCTCGATTACAACAGCTATGTCGGCAAGATCGGCGTGGGCCGCATTTCGCGTGGCCGCGCTCGCTCGCTGCAAGACGTGGTGGTCAAGTTCGGCCCGGAAGGCAACCCCATCAAGGGTCGTATCAACCAGGTGCTGAAGTTCCAGGGCCTGGAGCGCGAAATCGTGGCGGAAGCCGAAGCCGGCGACATCGTGCTGATCAACGGCATCGAAGAACTGGGCATCGGTTGCACCGTGTGCGCACCGGACGCGCAGGACGCGCTGCCGATGCTGAAGGTGGACGAGCCCACGCTGACCATGAACTTCTGCGTCAACACCTCGCCGCTGGCAGGCCGCGAAGGCAAGTTCGTGACCAGCCGCCAGCTGCGCGAGCGCCTGGACCGCGAACTGAAGTCGAACGTGGCGCTGCGCGTGGCCGAGACCGGCGACGACACCATCTTCGAAGTGTCGGGCCGCGGTGAACTGCACCTGACCATCCTGCTGGAAAACATGCGCCGCGAAGGCTACGAGCTGGCCGTGTCGCGCCCGCGCGTGGTGTTCAAGGAAATTGACGGCGTCAAGCACGAGCCGTACGAACTGCTGACCGTGGACGTCGAAGACGGCCACCAGGGCAGCGTGATGGAAGAACTGGGCCGCCGCAAGGGTGAACTGCTCGACATGGCATCGGACGGCAAGGGCCGCACCCGCCTCGAGTACCGCGTTCCGGCACGTGGCCTGATCGGCTTCCAAGGCGAGTTCCTGACGCTGACGCGCGGCACCGGCCTGATCAGCCACATCTTCGACGACTACGCGCCCGTGCGCGAAGGCGGCCTGGGTGAGCGCCACAACGGTGTGCTGATCTCGCAGGACGACGGCGATGCCGTGGCCTACGCACTGTGGAAGCTGCAGGACCGCGGCCGCATGTTCGTCAAGCCGGGCGATGCGCTTTACGAAGGCATGATCATCGGCATCCATAGCCGCGACAACGACCTGGTCGTGAACCCGATCAAGGGCAAGCAGCTGACCAACGTGCGCGCCTCGGGTACCGACGAAGCCGTGCGCCTGGTGCCGCCGATCCAGATGTCGCTGGAATACGCCGTGGAATTCATCGCCGACGACGAGCTGGTCGAGATCACGCCGAAGAGCATCCGCCTGCGCAAGCGTCACCTGAAGGAGCACGAGCGTAAGCGTGCTTCGCGCGAAACCGCGTAAGCGTTTCGCCTCGGGCAGTCTTGCCAACAAAAAACCGCGCCTTGTGCGCGGTTTTTTGTGTGTGCCGAGCA
>JYOD01000060.1 GCA_000955785.1 Burkholderiaceae bacterium 16 | reverse complement strand
TGAGAGCATTCCAATCCCCCCGCGGCGGGCTCGGCGTTGGCAGAGAAACAGAGATTGGCTATACCGGTGAACGGCAGCGCTGCGATGACCGACAGACCAATGGTGCGCACTCACGGCATGCACGCCGATGAGTGAGCCCGCGTGAGAGCATGGTCCGGGATTCGTCGGCGACAGTGGTGAGCGCAGCGATGCGCATCCCGTTCAGGAGATCGAGTCAACTTCGACGCTTCCCATGGCGCTGCCGTCCATTAACCAGTTTGGAGCAAGCCATGGCGATGCGCAAGCGAGACGACGATGAGGTGTTTCCGAACGCGGCGGGGATCGATGTGGGCGGGTCCAGCCACTGGGTGGCGGTGCCGCGGCATCTGGCTGAGCAAGCCGGCTGCGAGCCGGTGCGCGAATTCGGGCCGATGACGGACGACCTCAACGCCATGGCCGACTGGCTGCTGGCGTGTGGGGTGGACACGGTGGCGCTGGAGTCGACCGGAGTGTACTGGATCCCACTGTACGAGGTGCTGGAGCGGCGCGGCCTGACGGCGTGGCTGGTCGATGCGCGGCAGATGAAGTACGTGCCGGGCCGCAAGAGCGACGTGCAGGACTGCCAGTGGTTGCAGAAGCTGATGAGCCTGGGGCTGCTGCGAGCGGCCTGGCGCCCGGGCGACGAGGTGTGCGTGGTGCGCGCCGTGGTGCGTCAGCGCGAAGTGCTGCTCACCGAGCAGGCCAACTGGGTGCAGCGCATGCAGAAGGCGCTGGTGCAGATGAACCTGCAACTCAGTGAGGTACTCAGCGACGTGATGGGCATGACCGGGCAGGCCATCGTGCGGGCGATTGTGGCGGGCGAGCGTGACGCCAAAACGCTGGCGCGCCATCGCCATGGGCGCGTCAAAGCCAGCGAACACGACATCGAGCGTGCGCTGAGCGGCAACTGGCGCGAGGAGCACCTGTTCGTGCTCGGGCAGGCCTTGGCGATGGTCGACAGCCTGGCGCAGCGGGTGCTCGAGTGCGAGGCGAAGATCGAGGCATTGTTGGCGCCGCTGGGCCGTCACGAGGTCGCGCTGAGCGGGCCGGCCAAGCGACGCAGCAAGAATACCCCGGAGTTTGATGCACGTACCGCCCTGGCTCGCTGGGCTGGGGTCGACCTGACGCGCATCAACGGCCTGGCGGTCACCACAGTGATGACGATTCTCTCGGAGATCGGTCCCGATCTGGGAGGCTTTGCCAACGTCAAGCACTTCTGCTCGTGGCTGGGGCTGTGTCCCGGCACCAAGGTCAGCGGCGGCAAGGTACTCAGCGCGCGCACCCGGCGATCCACCAATCGGGTGCGCCAGGCGCTCAAGCTAGCCGCTATGAGCCTGGCGCGTAACGACTCGGCGCTCGGCGCGTTCTATCGGCGGCTGTGTGGCCGCATGGACAAGCCGCGCGCCAATACCGCCGTCGCCCACAAGCTCGCGCGGCTGGTGTACTTCATGCTGACCCGTGGCGAAGCCTTCGTCGATCAGGGCCAGCAGCGCTACGAAGAACAGCAACGCGAGCGCAGCATCGCCGCCCTCAGGCGCCGCGCCGCCACTCTGGGCTTCCAAATCACCCCAACAGCCCCAACCCCAACGCCCTAAAAACCCGCCGTTCCCATTTTGTTTCTCAGGAGCGTCGTGGAAAATCAAAACAGCGCCAGTTGGTCCTCTCGAACGCAGATTCGCGGGCGAGGCTCCGGATCTGTCCCGCCCGATGGCAGTACGATTACAGGTGCCACACCTTGTACAACCGTGTCAGCACCTACGGTCGCTGTCGGCTCGGCATGCTCTGGGACCGCCTCTTCTCGGCTTCGCCGCCGAAGCCTCGGTCCCCATCCACCCAGAATATGGGCAGGCGTGAACCAATGGCTCCATGACTCATTGCTGAGTGCGTTACCGTGAATCACGATCGCAGGAATATGCAGTAGGGCCAACTGTAGGTACGTCATGTGAACACAGCGCGGGTCGATGTCGACACAAGTCGCGTGCATAACGTCCTGGTAGTTGTGACCAGCGTCATTGAAAGCGTCAGCACAGGCAATAACCATCCCGCCAGCGCCGCACGCGGGCTCGTGTACGGTCACGTAGCCCTCGCGCTGTATGTGCGGGCTACCGTCCCCCACGTTCATCAGCGCCATCATCCTAGAAACGGAGTAGGGAGTAAAAAACTGCCCCGCCCTACTGCTCCCAAGCTCCAACATCATGTAGGTCTGGCCCAGCACATCGGCCAACCCCTCACCGCCTGGAACTAGCCGCTGCACGCGGTCTTCAAAGCAAGCCGTCAATGCCCCAAGCATCTGTGGGAATCGCTTGAAGTCTGCAGGATCGTACTTTTTCACGATCGCAAGGTACCGCTCTTCCCGTGCCTGGAAATGGTGCTTGTCGACTGCGTTGCTCACTGCCAGTGCCGAAAGCTCCACGAAATCGGCGAACACCTCGTCTAGTGTGTGTCGGTAGCCAAACGCCTTGATTAGGGAAACGAGTGCCTTCTGGTGTTCATCGGCGGTCCGATTGAACATCTTTTGCGCGGTCCGATTACTCATGGGTCGTCCGCCGTTGTACGCAGAAATGGGTACGCTGGCGGTGCCGCGTCGATTTGGGGATAGGAGAATGGAACATGTGGGCTTCCTGAACTAGATGTGAGGGAGCCGCCCCAACGGGATGGCGACCCCCGCTGGGTAGAAATGTGTGACGCGTGGCCGCGACGCCGCCGCCGGCAGGCTGCAACCACCAACGGTCAAAGCCCTCATGCCGACCTGCGAAATCCCAAGAGATCCCGACGAATGACAGCCCGGACAAGGGATCGCACGACAAGAGTAAAGGGAGGATGCGGCTCGCTAACGCGGCCTTAGCCCCGCCGATCGGAGAGCTGGTTGAAAGACGCGATGGTCCAGGCGCCGATTATCGACATCGCGATAGTCAGGCACGAGACAAGTTGCAGCGTTAGCAGGGACAGATTTGCCGTCGTGACAATGAAGAACAGGGCAGCAAACAGCAGGACGACCAACGCAGCAGTGGCGAGGGCCGTTTCACGGGTCTCAAGAATAGACATGATGGCTCAGAATGAAGATGGAGCCCTGCCCCATGGGGACGTGGCCCCATGGGGTGGAAAGGACGCGGCGAAAAGGCCAATGGTCAGCAATGATCAAACCGGAAGGTAGCGCCGTGATCATTGGCAAAGGAGAGCAGCTTCTCGCCCTCTTCTGCGTCAAAGCGGAACTCGCACCAGCCCTTGTTGAACAGCATACGAAGGCCAGGGAGTTGCCGCGACAAATGCGAGTACGGCAAGGTCAGATCCAGTCCTTCAATCGCGACCGCCAACTCTGCAAGGCCGCTAGCGCCCGCGAACTGAGCGAGTGCCGCGAACGAACAACGCATGTTCTCGATGCTCGTGGCACACATACGATTCGAGTCCCCGAAGAGGAAGCTCTTGCGCAAGACCACTGCGCTCACGGGCTGGCGTTCAAGCTCGCGCTTGGCCAGCAGGAAGCGCCTAACGATTTCCTTTGCTGCGCTACGCGATTCGGCATGAATGGCGGCCTGGTCGGCTACGACTCGTGCATTCAGAATGGTTTGTTGGGAAAGTGCTTGCATGGCGGTGCTCCAAAGATTGGGAACACCCCCTTGCGGGATGTGTATCCCGAAGGGTGGAAAAATGGCGTGAGGTTCCGTCAGCGCAATGCGCTGGCCGGATCGATGGAAAGACAAAAGCGGTTAGACCAGCGACGAGGAACGCCGAAGATCACCGTACCGCTAGACGGAAAGAAGATGCGTTGCTTGCACCTGAAAGGCCAAGCAGACCTGAGCATGGGACAGACACCAAGAGTTGGATGTGGAGCCTGCCCATCGAGGACAAGCCTCTATGGCAGATGCCGAGGAAATTCGGCAAGGGTCGATGCGTCGGAGACGCTGAAGTAGCCCGCAGGATACCGCAAAGCGTGCCGCTGATAAAGCCCTATGCTTCCCGGGGCACGCCAGCCTTACGCAAGCGGTTCACGACACTCGCCCGATAGCGCGCCGTCTCGGCTGGGTCCTGCATGGCAGCGTAGTCCGGCATGCGCTCCTGCCCCGGCTTGCCCCCGGGCTTCTCAAAGCCACAGGGATCCAGGCCGTGATGTGCGGCGTGTAACTGCGAGACAGACCACGAAAGCTCAAACGTGGCAATTGTGTCCCAACGACCAGGGATCGCATCGGCATCGAACCAGTGCATACCCGCACCCCGCATGTACGCAACGACGGCGTATTCGCTCCCTTTGTCCGATGGCGTGGCCTGTACTTCGAAGCGCAAGAGATCGGCCGGGGGATACCAGAACACCCGATCCAGCATCCGTCGATAGGCCAGCGCGTCGATGGTGGCCAGCTCACGGTAGTACGGTTCGCCGGGAGCGGCGAATGCCCGCTCATCGCGGGGCCGGGTGCCAAGGCAGATTTCCATCATGGCCTGTGTTGTCGTCGTCTGGTCGTCGGGAGGGGTGGCTGGCCGGCGATCCGGCATAAGACACGCAAAATGATACGTCATTCGCCGGCTCATTCGCCCGGATTCGCGCCGACAATATTGTCGGCCGCAATGGGCCCGGCCGCCACCTTGACTTCGCGTAGGGACCCGTATGCTGGATTAAAAGAGTACTCATTTAGATCCAGACCATGCGCTTCACCCGCTACGAACGCCACAACGCCATCGACTTCAATGCTCGCCGCCACGCCGCCTTCGCCCGTAAGCAGGCACGCGAGCGCGAGCGCTATCCGCTCTTCAGCGAGCACATTGCCGCGGAACAGCATACGATGGACGAAGAGATTGCGCGCCGCACGGTCAGGGCGGATTCGTTCGAGCACAGGATGCGCGCTCTCAACGCCCGCTGCTGGCGCGACGCCCGCAAGATCTATTTCGCTCAGTCCGAAGCCGTGCGCGCCGAGATCCGCGCCAAGTGGGCGGCATGGCGCGGCCCGACTACCTCGACCTACTTCGCATGGCTGGTCGACGTGGAGAGCGGCAACCAGGCTCGCCGCGTTGCCGCCTGCGAGGCGCAATATGCCGCTGCGCGCACGGCACGCGGCGCCCTGCCAGTGCAAGAGCGGCTGGCGGTCTAAGTATGCTCCCCACCGAAGAGCAGCAGGAGGCCGTGGCTGCGGTCACCGCTGGCGGCCCCGTTAAGGTGAAGGCGTACGCCGGCGCGGGCAAGACCACCTTCCTGCGGATGGCGTCCGAGGCACGCCCGCGCTCGCGCGGCCTCTATTTGGCTTTCAACAAGGACATTGCCCAGAAGGCACAGCGCAAGTTCCCATCGAACACGCGCTGCCGCACCGTGCACTCGCTAGCCTTCGGTTCGACCTCGCCCGACATTACCCGCAAGCTTAGGTACCCGGTTGAGCCAAGCGACAATCTGGCGATCCGCTATGGCATCGGGCCATTGCGCCTGCCGACCACTATCGGCAAGACCGTAGAACTCACCACCGGCAAGCTTGACCGCATGGTGATGGACGGCATGGCTCGCTTCTGCTCCTCCGCACAGGCCGAAGCGCAGGCGTGGCACATCTCAGTCGATCCTCTAATCGATGAAGAATTGGCCGACGCGCTGCGCGACGAACTGCTGCCGCACGTCCAGACGCTCTGGCGGGAAAGCACGGATCCGAACGGGATGGCATCGATCAGCCATGCGGTCTACGTCAAGGCATGGCAGTTGAGCCGCCCCCGCATTCCTGCGGATTTCATCCTGTTCGATGAAGCGCAGGACGCCGACGGCCTGATGCTGTCGGTGCTGCGCGCCCAGTCGTCGCAGGTCGTCTACGTGGGTGATCCGTACCAGCAGATATACGAGTGGCGCGGTGCGGTCAATGCGATGGACCATATTAAGGCCCCCGAGAAGGGGCTAACCGAGTCGTTTCGCTTCGGGCCGGCCATTGCCAGCCTGGCGAGCCGCATGTTGCGCCTGATGGACGAGGAAGTCCCGGTGCGTGGCCAGGCAGCCATCGCCTCGCGAGTCGTACGGCATGCCGCCCCCGGCGAGATCCGGCCAAACGCGATTCTCTGCCGCAAGAACACGACCTTGCTCGCCAAGGTGGCCGAAGGGCTTCAGCGCGGCCACAAGGTCGCTGCCCGCACCAAGAAGGAGGAACTGGTCGCTTTCATCGACGGCACCGAGCGCCTGCTCGCCGGCCAGCGTACCCACTATCCGGCCGCCCTGTCTCTCTTCGAAAACTGGCTGGACGTGCAGGAGTACGCGGAATCGTTCGCCGGCCGGTACCTGCAGCCGTTGGTGAAACTCATTGATGAGCAGGGGCCGACCTACCTGCGTCAGTTGCTGGCCGCAATCGCCCCCGAGGAAGCCGCCGACTACGTGGTGTCTACCGTGCACAAGGCGAAGGGACTGGAATGGCCCATCGTGACGCTGGCAGATGACTTCCGCTTCCGACGCGAGGACGACGGCAGAGAGACGCTTCCGACGGACGAGAAGCGCTTGCTCTACGTCGCCATGACCCGCGCGCAGGGCACGCTGGATATTTCCGCGATCGACCGAAGCCTGCAGGCGGTATTCCGCGACGCCGGCGTCTGACTATATATAGGAGAAAAGAAACCGATGATTACAGTTCGAATCGGCAGGCAAGAGCACAACCTGGAGCAGGTGCCGGAGGCGCCCGCCGACCATGCCCGCGCACTGGACCGCGCCAAGACCCAGCTGGGCTACGCGGAATGCGGTTGCAGCATGGCCTCGCCGCGTCCGAAGCTAGTGATCCGCCGCTACGGCAAGATTTTTATCCTCGCTCGCTGGCCGGATGACCCGCGGCCGCACCGGAACGGCTGCCCATTCCATGACCGGACCTCGCGCGGAAACGGGGCGCCGACCGATCACGACGCATTCCGGTCCGCCGGCGGCGTTCATGACATCCGGCTCGATGTGTCCTTGACGGTCGCCGCTGGCGGGCAGGCCAGCACCAGCAGGCGGCAACCGTCTGCATCCACCTCGCGCAGCCAGCGCCGAGCCGCTCCCTTGCTGGCATTCCTGCAGTATGCGTGGCAGTCCGCAGGCTTGCACGTCTGGCCGGGCTATGGCCGACGCGGCTGGAATGCCTGCTGGTCGCGCCTCGTGGCCGAACTCGCCGACTGCAAGATCAATGGACGGCCCGGCAGCGAGGTATTGCACGTGATGGAGCGTTGGGATGAGGCCCGTAAGACCGAGCTGACGGGGGAACTCGAGGCGTTTCACGACCGCGCCAGCGCCGACAAGGACTGCTACCAGCGCGGCCTCATCATCGCCGAGCTCGACGCCCTGAAGCCTAGCCCGCACGGCGGCCGGCTCAAGCTCCGCCAGGCCAGCCACTGGTATTTTCTCTCCAAGGAACCGTACGAGCAGTTCCAGCGCAGATACGCGATAGCAATCACAGGAATCGGCAGGCAGGACCTTCGCTGCGTCGCCGCGCTCGCGTTTGAGAAGTCGCGCCAGGGTTATCTGAACGTGACAGACGTTGCCGCCATGCTGGCCAACCCAGCCTTCATTCCTTGCGATTCGTCCTACGAGGCGGCGATGGCCGACCGCCTGATCGCCGAAGGCCGTGCCTTCGAGAAGCCGCTTCGACACGTCGATCGCACTCCGGTGCATCCTGACGGCTCACCGACACCACGCCGCCAACCGTGATCGAGGTGCTTGGTCTCGCCGGCGACCCGGAATATGACCGACGCATAGCGGAAAAGCGCGCCCACTACCAGCAGGCGGGCATTCCGCTCGTTGAATGGACGCCGCGCATACAGGCGCTGGAGCAGGCCAAGCTGCCGCCTGCAACGCGACGTCAGTCCAAGACCACAACTGCTGCGACTTGACTTCTGGGTTAGGGCGCTAGCCTGGACCAGTCCCAACGCGCTGGCCGCCCAGCGCCCACCATCTCCTTCTACTAGTGAGCATGTCTTCCCATTCCCCCCATACTGAGTCAGGCGCCCTGACAGACGCCAATCCCTTCCCCCTCGGCCCGCTGACCGCGGAGCAGACGCAGGACGCGCTTGCGCTCTATCACAGCCTGCCCCACCACACGGCCTCCGGCGAGGCTGTCATTCGCCGCGCGGCCACGACCGCCTATACCAACGGCTTCCAGGACGCCAAGCGATGCTTCGCCGGTGCGACGACTGCAGCGCCCGAGAGCGCCGTGCACCATGCGGAGCCCGACGTCGCCTTGCTGGCCAGCATCGCGACCTGCCTGGATCACGGTTTCAGCACACTCACCACGGACCGCCAGAAGGCGCTGCTCGCCGACGCCCGCAAGGTGTACGACGAAGTGGTCGGCATTGGCTACTACAGACAGCAAAACCGTGGCGACTATCTGCGCTGGCTGTCCAACGAGATCCCGGGCGGCGAGCGGGATTCCAACAAGTTCCAGGCCGCATTTCCCGAAGGCGTTGCCCCGCCGCAATCCGCACCGGTGGCACAGGCGCTGACCGAAGCGGAAAGTCTGGCACTGGCAGAGCAGGCAGGATGGGCGCTGAGCCGCAACGGTGGTATCGATTGGTTGGCGGCCGGCAGCAACCCCAAGGTAAAGCTGCTTGATCTGGTCGCCAACATCGAGCGCGCCATCCTAACCAAAGCTGGCCCGAGCCAGCAAATCGCCAGTGCGCAACAGGCGCAGCCCGCGAGCAGCGGGGATGGATGGGTCAGCGTCAACGTCTGCCTGCCGCCGTATGACACAGGCGAGCGTGTGCTGGTCTACGCCGAGGGCGCGGACTTCGCCGGCGAGCAGTTCTTCGACATCAAGGCCGACGACCTATATCCGACGCCGACCGAGAACAGCCCGGAAGGCGGTGACGCGCGTACTGAGATGGCCGCAGCCGCAACGCACTGGATGCCGCGACCGTACCCCGCAGCGGCCCCTCGACAGCAGGCGCCCGGCAGGGCACTATCGGACATAGCGCGCGAGGTTGACATGCGCTGCGCGGAGATCGTTTCGGAAGACGCGCGCCAGATGCAACTGGCAGGAACCTACGGCGCGCTAGCAGCGCGATACGCTGGGTGTGCCGCGATGCTAGTGCGCTACATCCGCTCCACCTCGTCCCAACTGGATCCAGACCACCTGCTCACCGCGCCTAACCCAACTACACATCCGAGCCAAGCATGACTGGCACCGCCACACTACGTGACCTGCCCCTTACGACTCCCGAGGCGTTCGATGCCGCCTACGCCGAAGCAATCCGTCTGGTCCACACCCACCGCGCGGCCTCGATTTCGCTGGTGCAGCGCTATCTGCGCGTCGGCTACGAGCCCGCGCGCGCATTACTGGCCCGCATGGTTCGCGAAACCACGTTCGTGCGTACCATGCCAGGTGGGCTCTATATGTATGCGCCCGAACCACTCGCCAGTGAGCTGAAGTCCTTGCATGGGTTCGTCACCGACGTCCTCTTGAGCTGCGAGCGCAGCCCCCTCGACGCGCAGGCAGTGCGACAGATCGGTCTCAAGCATGCGTTACTGGACTACGTGCAGCGTGGCAAGGAGCCGCGCCCACCGGACGAGTGACATGCCCAGGTCGGAGACCATGAGGGTGGCCCGCAACCAGACGACAAAGCCCGATTCGAGGCAATGGTCTACGGATATGGGGAGATGGACGCCACCGCGCAGCCTCAAACTCAAAGCGCTACCGATGAGTAAGAACGGCGCAATCGCCTGCACCATTCACACGCGGACGAGAGGGGCAATGTGCCTGAGCGCGACGCCGTCATGGGTTGGCACGGTACGAAGCACACTGGCCGCCTCTGGACAATCGAACTGATCGGCCCAATCCCTATCTATGATGAAAGATCTCTACACCCGATGAACGAAGCAAACCTCGACGCAGAATTCCCCCAACCCGACACCGTGCTGACAATCCGCGGAGCCATTGCAGTTGGCCGCCAGGGCGGGCCCAAGCCGCCCGACGGATCATGGCTGACCGAATTCTGGGAAATAGGCCATATGGCCCGCAACGCCGCCGATACGATGCGCGAGGCGATTGCCCCGTTCCAGCGCATGGTTGGCGACGAATCCTCTCACCTTCAGGACCACATCAACGCCCTCGAGCGCGCCGTCGAGGGCATCGACGGGATCTATCAGGCGCGATTTGAGAATGCACAGGTGCCTGCCGATAGCCATGACTGACGCTGCACCCGGCACGCCGATCTCCCTACCTTCGCCCCCATCCATGCAACACGCCATCGCCGACTTGCTCGCGAAGACCGAGCAGTACCTCCAGCTTCGACCGCTCAGCGCCCGACCGCGCCGGCCGGGTGGGTCGCGGATCTTGGCATAATGCATCGCCAGATTCCCGCGATCCCGCCCAAACAATGTCAGAAGACTTACTCAACTGCGCCCACTGCGACAGCCAGCCTCGATTCATCGCCAATCGCTTCGAGGCGGTTATCGCTTGCACCGGCTGCGGCATCACCACTCCACCACAATCCCTTGACGCCGGCCACGAACAGGCCTACGCGGTACTCCGTGGAATATGGGAACTCCGCGTCAGACCCCTGCCCTCCGACCGCCATGAGCTATCCGGGCTGGTCCGGAAGGAGTTGACCAGCGCGGACCTCGGTAGCGTCTTGGCGCTGATAGCAAACAACGAAGACAACTGGGCCGAGCACGGCCCTCTGTTTGCAGCGATGGCCGCCCGCCTACTTCGGCAAGAACATCCTGTCCAGGAGCTAATGCCGCCAGAGACCATGCTTAGGGATGCGAGCCGATACCGCCAGCTTCTACGCCGCGCCCGGATCCTCCAGATCGATGGCCGGCCCTGGATCTACGTCACGCCGTTCGAAGCGCACGGAGCGCTAGCCGAGGTGGCTGACGACCTAGCTGCTGGCGATCTGGGGCCAGACGAGCCTCAGTCCTACGCGTAGGACTGGAATCTCCGGAAAGGCGATGAAAATGGCTCGCCTTTTGGGGGTAAGACGCGGCCTTGACATCGGCCAAATCTTGGCAAGATTGGTCATACCCCACCTCCAGGAATCCCCATGCTGCGCCCCCTCGTGCTTTTCGCCGCAATCGCCGCTCGGTATCCAGTTGTCAGGTCGGATACCCTGCCCTTCATTCGCGCCGCCGGCGCCCGGTACTAACTAGCTAGGAGAACTATATGGAACGCCTCAAGCAGATCATCCATACCTTCCGCACCGACGAGGAGGCCCGATCTGGTGTCATTTTCGTCATCGCCCTCATCTTGTTCCTCTGCTGGTGGGGCGCGACAGGTCACTGGGACGACTCCCCGTACCTGCCTTCCTTCCTGCGGTGATCCTCGGCAGGGGGCTCACCGCAGGACCAGCTGCGGCGCAACAAGCCGGAACACAAGGGGACCCCGAGCACATGAGTCCACCCTATTGACGGAAAGACGCGTGATTTCCCATCTCTTTCCGCCACCTTTGCGCACAGGTGAATCGGGGCACAATACGCCGCTTGGCCTCGTCGCCTTGCAATGCCGTCGACCAGCCTGCCGATCGCGCCTCCCGTCCCTCATGATCACGCCTGACCAGGACATGTGACGCTAGTGCGGGTCCGCATCGCCGCTGAGGTGTTTGGCGGTGTAGCCGTAGCCGACCAGCTTCACCAGAAGCCAAACGGCAGCACCCGCGATGATCCCAACCGACCACGACACGCCCAGTCGGATCAGTGCGACCATGACTGCCACTCCCAACGGCGCAGCGACTGCGTCCTACAGCGGCGCAACACTAACCTCCCTGTCCCCGTCCCTGAGCCACTGACTCACGACGACTCCTTGTCGGAACCCGGCAGCCTCGCCAGCAACCGGTACAACGCCTGTCGCGTGATTCCCAACGCCTGCGCGGCCTTGGCCTTGACCCCACCGGCCTCCAACACCGCCTGCTGGGCCATTTCCGGGGTAACGACCGGGCGCGACGCAGCCGCCTGGACTGAATAGGTAGACAGATACGCGTTGGCCTTCGTCTGCCGGCTGTGGCCAGCCGCCGCGACGATCTTGCGCATTGCCTCCTCGTGCCGCGCCCGATCTATCACCTTCCCGCCGCCCTTGATGGCCGCCGCCTGGCCAGCCGTGCGCTCATACATCTGGTGGAAGTACTGGTGCCGCAATCCGTGGGCAGTCACGCCGCATCCATTCTTCGTGACCCCGTGCTTTTCCAGCACACTATAGAAGTGCCGTCGCCACTGATCTTGCGTGTACGTCCGCGGTATCAACGTCCCGTACTTCGGGTTCGTTTCCGCCGCCAGCTCGGCGACCTCGATCAGCAGATCGTACTGCCAAGTGAATTCAAGGCTCACATTGCGTGACCTGCCCCCTTTGGTCCCATCCACGACGTGGAGATGCCCGGATGGCAGCACATCCTGGATCGGCCGCAAGCGCCAGCTTTCCTTCGCCCGCAATCCAAACGCCGCTTCCAGCTTGAGTTGCTGCGCCACGTGCCTATCGGTCCCGGCAATCTCCGCGATCTTCGCCACGGCGTCCACCCCGTTTCCCTCCCACGAACGATCCTCGCGCGCGATGTAGCTCCGTTTGTAGTCTGCCGGCCGTTCCACGTAGTCGTCGAGCGATCCAACCATGTTGGTCTTCCCCATCCACGAGGTGAGCGCCCGCAAGTGTGTCAGCCGCAGCTCCACCGTTCCGACGTTCAGCTTCTGCTCCAGGACCCAGTAACGCACCAGCCACTGAATGTGCTTCTGTCTGAGGTTATACGGCGTTGTGAGCGCGAAGCCGCCCTCGCGAAGGTCCACAAACATCTTTAGCAGCGCTTGTGCGCGCTGACGTTGCGACATTTGCGAAAGCGACCGACCACTGACTCGGGTCGTACTGTGCGGCGAATGCAGGTGCGCCGCGGCTAGCACCGCGAACGCCGATTTCAGACTCTCGGGGAGGTTGTATGCGGCCAGGACCGCGCGCAGGTTGATGCCCTTGCTCATCGTTGTGTCTTCTCTCCAACCACAGGTGCTCTTCGCCATCGCGAATTGCCTGCAGTGCGCCTAGCGGCGACTTGCTCCGCTCAGTGAGTTGCCGCCCCGAACGACACTCACCTCTTGGTGCACCGGACTACCACATCCAGCTAACCGGCCACCTTGCCGGAGTCCACTTCTTCCTGTCCTTTAGCGATGCCAACCGATCAGCCCTGAGCATGGAAGCAATGCGTCCTGACTGTCCGCTATGCGAACACGCCGGCGTTTGCCTTGCGTGCCGCTGCGCGGCCATCCACCCGGTGCATCGTCTTGATGCCAGCCCTCGTTCGCCAGGATTGTTGTCCTCGCGCTCGTGGCTGCTGCCGTAGTGGGTGATTCCTGTTGCGCCGTTCTGGTACCGGTGGCGCCCCCCGGATCGTCATGCTCTCAAGAGCTTGCGTCAGTCACGTCCGTGACCCGCAAACGGCTCCCCGCCCCGAAGCCAGATCATCTCCGCCGCTGTGTGTCGGGCTTCGTGATCCGTGCCCAGCCTGTGGCTGAAGGGACGTTTCTTATCGGTGGCGATTCCTCGAACACTGTCCGGTGTCCGGCTTCGGAATCGTCCTCACTTCGGTCTACTTTCGGAAACAGACCGCCAATCGGCTTGGTATCGCGGTGTCCGGTGTCCTCACTATCCGACACTGTCCGCTTGATTTGATTGAAAAAAAACCGGATCAATTTCCGGCTTGTACATAGAGGCGACCGACAACCCATTTCGGGCTCTTTCGGTGCTTGGGATGGCCGCCAACGTGGCGGCAGGTCGATGCGTCGGGGACGCGAGAAGTACGACAAGGATAGCGAGCCAGGCACACACATGCAACCCCCGCGAAACCGCGATTCGTGGCTCAAATTCGTGAGCTTACGCCGACTTGACTTCGATGCTTTGCCGGTACATTTGGAGTTGTCCCGGCCCACGCGGCACTGACGACAGCCCTACGTGGCACGTACGCCGGACGTACGTGCCACATATGTACCACGTGGGGCGCGGCCCAGCTATGTGGCACTTACGTCGGACATAGGTCGGACGTATGTGACACCTACGTCCGTCATCCGCCGTAGGCCGGAGGCAGGACAGAACCAGTAACCGCAAGCGCGGCATCGCCGCACGAACAGGAGAACAGCAGTATGAAATTGAGCACGGTCGCAGTAGACGTCGGCTACGGGAATACCAAGTCAGCCTTTCCGCAGGGGGGCAAGGTCGTCACGAGCATGTTTCCCTCACTCGCGCCACCGGCCTCGCGTTCGAATCTAACCGGCTACGGAGGCGGCTTCTTCAAGGCCCGCGACGTGATCACCATCCAGGTTGAAGGGTCGCATTATGAGGTCGGCCCGGATGTCGCTATCAGTGCAGCCTATGGAAACACGGGCCGAACCCTCTCGGAGGACTTCGCGACCACGCCTGAGTATGCAGCCCTGCTGGGCGGCGCGCTGCATTACACAGGCGCCAGCGAGATCGACCAACTCGTGCTTGGCCTGCCCGTACACACCACGCAGAAGTACGCCACCTTCCTGCGCGACCGCTTCACCGGTACCCTCGACTTCGGCAACGGCGAGATTCGCGTCCACAGCGTCGCAGGTCTTCCTCAACCCCTCGGATCGCTAGTCACTTTTATGAGGCAATCCGGCCAGGACTTTGACGGCAACAACGCCCATCTGGTAATCGATGTTGGCTACTTCACCACTGACTGGGTGGTTGCCCGCGGCTTCACCATGGATGACACCCGTAGCGGAGGCGTGCCTGGCGGCTCATCGCGGATCTACCAGGAGATCGCGGACCTCATCGCCGCCCAAGAGGGGGAGCCGGTATCGGGCATTGAGCGAATCGACAAGGCGCTCCGTGACGCGACCTCGCTGCTCTTCTACGAGAAGGAGATCAATCTGCAGCCGTTGCTTGAGCAAGCGCGCGCAGTCTGCCAAGGGACGGTAAAAGAGATGCAGACCCGTGTGGGCCGCAGCGAGGATATCCGCTCGATCATCCTCAGCGGTGGCGGCAGCTCGCTCTATGCACCAGCCATCCGCGCGGCGTTCCCTCGCACGCCGATGAAGATTCTCGACTCGCCCTGCTTCGCGAATGTCCGCGGGTTCTACGACATCGGTTCGTCGCGCCAACAGCGTGCCGCCGCTTAACCGGTTCCCGGCGATGGACAAGATCTCAATACAGATCACGATCAACGCGATTACGTCGCCGGAGCTGCTTCAATACCTGGCATCCATCCAGAGCCCGAAGCACCGCTCAGAGCGGCTTCGGCAACTCGCCGAGATTGGGCTGGGCACGACGGGCACAACGGCGTCAGGTCCGATCGCGGCCAGCCGTCAGCCCATTGTGCAGGTGGCTCCGGTTGTACCGCCCTCGCCCGTCAGCGAGGCCAGCCAACCCACCTCGCGTCCCAAACCGCCCGTCCGGCGGCCGGCAGCGCCGGCCGTCACGCAGGCAGCCTCGCCGGCGCCATCAGCATCTGGCGCTTTGCCGGAGGCGACCGCAACGGAGGCGCACGCCGATGCCGCCTCGCCGCTATTTGCTCTCCACCTGAATTCCGCCATGGACCGCTTTTTCTGAACGTCGCGACGTGTCTTGACATTTCGCTGCATTCGTTAAAGTAGAATCAACCGCAACGAACCAGGATAGGTCATACCATGACGGAATACGAAGTTATCCGCTTCTTCAAGTTTCTGCTGACGTTTGGCATCTGCTGGAGCCTGTGGGAATGCGCGCTGACGCTATACATGGCGGTGCGCCGCCGTTGAAAAAAATGGACGAAAAAAAAAGCCCGGCTGGTATGCCGGGCTTTTTCGTTAGGAGTGATCGCTCAGTGGCGCGTCGGTCGTTGCCGACCAGTGCAATAGGTGAAGGCGGAATCGAAATCTAATTCCGTGTGTTGAAGCTGCGCGGAACCGTCGGGATTGCGCAGATAGACATGGTAGCTCTCGGCGTCCGACTGGCACGCCGGGACAGCGCCCGAATCCAGTTCCCGCATGGCGCAGATTTGCAGGCGACCCACGATGACATTGAACCCTTTGAACGACATATCAGAACTCCAAGTAGTGAGCTGCCGCAAGGGTTCTGCCCGGCGGGCAGAACCCGCAGGGCAGAGAGAGAACAGGTACCGCCCCGAGAGGCGGCATGCAGAGAAAATGGCTAAGCGTGGACTGCGCGCCTGCCAGCAATGCCTTGCAACCGGTTGGTGGTCAGCCACTGGTCGCAAAAGTCCGTGCCCCGCACCATTGGGCGATGCACGTGAACGGTCAGCCCTTCGCCGCGGACGCGCTTGGCTAGAGCCAGCGCGTCCGCCATGCCGGGAGACTTCCCGGTCTTCGGATCGACTTCATCGAAGTCCGCGAAGATGTGCAGCGTATGGATGCCCATGCCTTGCGGCACCACAAACCGATGCAGCAGCACGCGGTTCAGGCAGTTCCAGGTCGGCACGCCGTAGAGCATGTGCGCGGCGTAGGCCGTCTCCAGTCCTTCGGCAACACCCAGTACGCCATCACGCGGCGGCATGAGCCGGACCGCACCGCCCGCAAGGGGCAGCGCCGTCACGTCATTGCGCTTGGCTGGGAGGATTTCCCCGTCAGCCGTCACGATGACCGCCTTGCCCGGCTTGGCCGGATCCAGGGAAGTGCGATGCACCGTCGCCATGCGACCATCCGGCAGCGTGAACTGCGCAACGATCGTGGGATAGCGCCCCAGCACAGCGCCCTCGTGGCGGTAGTCCATCATCGCAAGCCGCAACGCGCTCGGGCGAGGCGCAACGAGGCCAGGCACGCGAGCGGCGAGGTACCGCATCGCGGCGTCTCCAGGCACCAGCGGCTTGGCGCTCGACCAGATGCGCTCGATACGCTCGGCCTTGGCCGCTTCACTCATGCCACGACTTCGAATAGGTGGATGGGCCGGTCGGACATTCGCCGGTGCCGGCCCACCCTCCACCACATGGGCTAGCTCGAGGAAGGACATGCCGGTGTACCGGCAAATGAGCAGGATGGCGTCGCCCGCCATCGGGTTGCCATTGGCGCACTGCCGGCATACCCAATCGCCACGGCCGCTCTTGTTGTCGTAGGTAAAGCGGTCATTGCCTCCGCACATCGGGCATGGGCCTGGCTTGCCGGTCAAGAACTGCTCCGGCAGGTACTGCAAGACCAGAGCGTCCCATTGGTCTGGCGTCCAGTTCTTCGTGAAGCTACTCATTTTCATTGGATGCACTCCGGTCGGAATGGTTGGTCGATGCCTGAGACAGGCGGGGAAATCGCTTGCTCAAAGGACACCCCGGCCGAGCCAGAGGGTCTTTTCAGCATGGCGAATCGCGAGAGGGAGTCGGGATGGGATGCCCGGAGCCGGGCTGGGAGACGAAGGGGCTACTGCCACCGGCGAAGGCCGGCAGCAGTAGCTATAAAGCGTGAGGATGAGGCGAGACGGGCGATTACTGCCGATTAGTGCATCGGCGCACCGTCGTAGCGGAACGGAATCCCGTCCAGCGCCGCCGGGCGCGCGAACGGAATATCGTCTGAATCGTCAAAACCGCCGCCCGAAGCAGCAGGCTGCTGACGCGGCGGCGCGCTCTCGCGCCGCTGTGCGCCCCGCTGGCCTTGCGACTGGCGGGCAGGCTGCTGGCCTTGCGACTGACGCGACGGCTGCTGGTCGTAGCCATCATTGTCGCCGGCGCTGCCACCCTGGCGGTTGCCAAGCATCTGCATCTGATCGGCAACGATCTCGGTGCTGTACTTTTCCACACCGGACTGGTCGATCCATTTGCGGGTGCGGATGCGGCCCTCGATATAGACGGAAGACCCCTTCTTCAGGTACTCGCCGGCAATCTCCGCGAGCTTGCCGAAGAACGAGATGCGGTGCCACTCGGTGGTTTCCTTCATCTCGCCGCTGGTCTTATCCTTGTAGCGATCGGTGGTGGCCAGACGAATGTTCGTCACGGCGTCGCCACTCGGTAGATAGCGCACTTCAGGGTCGGCCCCAAGGTTGCCAACCAGGATGACCTTGTTAATGGATGCCATAGAACATTTCCTTTCGAATCAATGTGAACGGGTAATCGACCACAGCCATTTGTCCCACAAGACTTGTTGACCGTTCTCGTCGAGCTTTGGCTTCCCCGATTTGCGGTGGAAAGCCGGAACCTTGACCTTTTGCAGCCGCCGCACTTCGACGGGGTCACCTACCTGGCAACGGGCTTCTGCGATGGCTTCCTTCAGCCCCTCGCCTTGCAGCGTCTCAATGCCAGTCGCCGTTTCCAACTTCAGCGCAAACGACGTGTAGGTGCGTCCGACTCGCTTGCGGTCGGCGAACTCGGCCTCCCCCCAGAAGGTGATCGTGCCCCGATGCACTGCGGTGCCCGACTCGCGCCGCGCTATCGTCCCGGCAGCCGCTGGTGCGGCGCGCTGGAAGTCGCGGGAAGGTTCAGGGCGGGATTGGCTTGCGCCGTCGTCGCTCGGCACTGCGGCGCGCGTCGCCGGCGTGGCGTGTGCGCGAATCGCTGCGGAGATGACGGTGGACAGCGTTTCGCCGGGATGCTCGCCCAACACACTCCAATACGGCACTGGATCGGGCAGCAGCTTTTGGCCGAAGGGCGTCGCGGTCGGTCGCGCCTCGAAAGCAGCAACGAAGTGAACGATGCGCTCGCCTTCGCCACGGAAGAGATTCGGCACGCCGCCGATCTCGATGTGGACCTCGTTGCCCGAGCCAGTACCAACTGCTTGCTGGTTGGCCGAATCGGGTTCAGCTGCTCGAGGCAGCAGGGCGTCCTGCAACGCGCCAAGGAATCGCTGGATGAAAGCCACGGCAACTCCTAGAGAAGCGTGCCGCAGTGCATCCGGCGAACTTCGTCCAGATCGCGCTTGAGGCGGTCGTGATTGAGGATGATGTCCTGCAGGACTTCGGGATTCACGCCGGTGACGGCGCAGACATAGGTATAGGGCAACGCCCCGTCCCAGTAGCCGAAGATCCAGCCAAGCGTCATATCGAAGTCGTCCTTCTCCACGGCCTTGCCCTGCATGCGCGCGCGCAGCAGGTCGGCGCAGTCAGCAAGCGACTCGGGAAGGTTGTCTCCACGACGGCTGTCGCAGGCAAGACTAATGAGAGCGTCGATCATCTGTTCGCGCACCGCCTCGCTCCAATACATTGGATCAGGCAGCGGGTCGCGCTTTGGGGGATCGATCTTGACAGGTGCCGCTTCCCCGAAGAAATCGAGTTGCCAGGCGGCGGTTTTCATTTCCATAGGGTTCTCCGAGCGGGAACCCTATTGCCCACCTGCCGGTGGGAACGAGGTTCCCACGACAGGTGGATAGGGCCGCCCTCATGTGAGGGCGGAATGGGTCAGGCGCGGCGACGTGCTGCTTCCTGACGGTTGAATGGAACAACGACAGGGGACTTCGCGTACGCAGGCGCTTGGGGCACCGGCGATGGCTCAGGTTCTGCGGAAGCAGTTTGCGCCTTGGGCATCGCAGCATCACGGGGCGTCGGCACAACGTGCGAACGACCGATGAACTTGTGAAATACCCACGACCCCGCAACTAGCACGAGGAACAAAGCGCAAACAACGGACTGTGATGCCACGTAGACCGCCATCAGCGTGAAGAACAGGCGGATAGGCGAGCGCATCAGGTTGGCCAAGGATTCCATGGTTTTCTCTCTCTTGAAAACATTAAATGGGATTTCCCGACAGAAAGGTCGGGCGATTATTCGATGCTCAGCAGAGCAAGGAATCCTTGAGGCGCCAACGCGCTTACGTGATGCTCATGCACCAAGTAAGAGCGCTGCCGAAAGGGCGGAAAGTCAGAAGCCTGCGGACCAAGCGTGTGCCAGGTCGAATCGATGCGTCTAAGACGCGCGGGTGCCTATCAAGTTAAACCATTGAGAACGCTCCGGTAGCCCGAAAGCTCACCAAAAATAGGCGCCTTTCCGGGATTTCCAGTCCTACGCGTAGGACTGACGGGCCCGGCAGTCGAGAGTCGCACCTGGCTGCCCCCTCCCGACGGCCCTGTTCTGGGCTACCGACACCCCACGTTGGGGGTAAGAATCCGGGTATACCCTAAAGTAACGTGAGGAGTCGCCGTAAGTGAATGGTGCAAGCCTTTACTGGGTAGCCTCGCGAAAGCCACCTCTTTTTCGTCGTCTTTCCGGACGTCGCTTCTGAAGAGACGCGGATATTCTCGCCATGTCACCCGCACCCTTCGTTTTGATCGCTGGGATGCTCCATTTCATTTAATGGCCGGCACAGTCCCTTGACATCGAAAACTCGTGTGTAAGGTAAATCCGCCGAGCAACGTATCGGTATTCACATCAGAGACAGGAACATTTGAATGAGCGACATCCCAAACCTCCCTGACGACCCGTTGGACAGCAAAGCACCGCAGCTGCTTAACCTCGCTCGCGCCACACTTTCAGAACACTTCGATGCGGCGTCGATCGGCCGAATCGTGCAAGCCAGCCAGGATATTGTTCTGAGCAAGGACCGCATCCAGACGGAACATATGGCAATCGGCTCGCGACTCGTTCAGATCGACAAGATCATCTTCTCGAAGTTTGAGGCTGCGAGCGACAACAGGCGCACAGCGCGGCGCAACGCGACTGCACTCCTCATCGAGTATTCCCAGCGAGTTCTCGACATCAGCCGGTCCACCATGTTCTTGCATATGTCGATCTATCGGCGTTTCCTGCACGACCACAAGGCCGTCACCTTGTTCAACGTCGGGGAGCTTGCGGCGTTAGTTTCTAAGAAGGTCTCCAACAGCACTCTACTTATGGTGATCGAGGAGAAGGAGAAGAACCAGAAGCTCACCAGCAAGGACATTCGCGAACTCTTGCGCCAGGCGCGAGAAACGGACGATCAACTATTGGGAACCACGGCACAGTTGGAGTCGACCCGCGATGAGCTCTCTAAGTCCGTCTCGATCCAGCACGATCTTGAGTTCGAGATCAAGCAATTGCGGGCCCAGGCCAATCAGTCCGCCACAGAAAGGGACAGCCATCGCGCGGCCCTGTCCGATGCGCAGGTGAACCTCGCACGCAGCAACGGAGCCGTCAGCGAGTTGCAGATAGCTATCGACGATCTCACCCTGGAGCGTGACCGGCTCGCGGAGCAGTTGGCAAATGCCAAGGCGCGCGTCGAAACAAAGGAAGTCACGCGCGAGGTTCCGCCTGCAGGCTTTGCCACGATCGAGGAAGCCATAGCGGCGGCTGAAGCGAAGTTGGAGCGCTTGAACGAAGAGATGGTTCGCCTTACCGCAGCCAAGTCCACAATCGACAGCACCAATACCGCCCACGTCGACGCTGAAACCACGTCGCTTTGGGCCGACCTCACCGAGCACTTTGAGACGATGGTGGCGAAATTCTCTCGCGCCCAACTCCGCATCCTCATGCTGAACAACGCTGATGAGTATCGCCCGAAGCTGCAGGCCATGGCTGCATTAGTAAACCGGTACCACAGCGAACTGAACGCCGCGATCAACTTGAACTACTGATGCACAGCCGGCCTGCCCGGCTCGCCTCTCCTTTCGAAAAATTAGAACTACAACGCCGAGAGTTTCATATGAAAATTGACATTTTGCGCGGGGACTTCGACAAGCTCGGTTTGTCAAAGGTGTCTGCGGAGCGAATCCGCTCGACCAACTACCATCTCACAGACTACATGGAGGAGGCGCTAATCCGCCACCAATCATTCGCGCAGACCTTCGGACTCAAGAAGGAAGACATTGAGACATTGCGACAGAACGAGCCATCTTTCCGCAAGTTGATGGGCTCACCATTCATGGTCGTTTCTCCGACCTTAGTCGACGTCGCGGATTGGAAGTCCCTGATCGGTGGCGGCACGACCACGATTGCGGTCGACAAGGTCCGTCAGCAGACCCCATCATTGGATAGCGTCGACAAGATCCTCCTTTACTACAACAATCGGGCCTACGTTTGGCTTCTCGTCGAGTTGCTCCATGCCAGCATTCTCGCTGCCCCGTTGCTTGGCATTAGCCTTGAACTGGCCAACTATTTGCGGGAACTCCCGCAGCATCAGCTCGACATCGCCGTCAGCCGGATTCATTTCCCAATCTTCCGATGGCGAATTGCCGACCCGGTCTTTCTCATCGAGTACGCGGCAGATCGCATGTCATACGATCTGCTTGGCCACTACTTCATGCGATTCTCTCAACTGCGCATTGAGAAGTTGGAAGGCCGCCAAGACTGGACGCATCTCCGCCTGGACCGCTTGCGCTCTGACGTTTATTGCTCTCTGCTGACCGGCATGGGATGCCGCGCTTCGAGCGTGGCGTCCTTACTGAACATCAACGCAGCGAAGGCACGCAAGGCATACATTGAGAACCATGGCCAGTCCTCGCCTTGCGGCCAGATGCCGAGTTCGGTGGCCTGGCATTTCGAGTCGGCCAATTCTCGGGTACAGTCAACGCTGTTCCTATGGCTATACCGGATCTCCATCAGTATGGAGGCCAACGTGCCGGAAGCGCTGATCGCGGCCTATAACGTCACCGAAAGGGCCCTTGGGCCTGACCTGCGCCTGACACCCGATCGCGCCAGCTACTTGGCTCGGACAATGGCAGTGGAATCCGAGGTCTCTCTCGCTCCGTGTCGCTCTTGTGGCACGGATTACCTCATCGCAAATAGCGCGCCTCGCATCGAACTCAGTCGCTCGTATGCTTGCCCTGCGTGCTCTGGCGTCTTGAGCATGACGCCGACCCGCCGGCGCCAGGCCAATCTGCGATAATTTGGCAACCGTTTCGCTTACCGTTGGTTTTGGCACATCTAATGGAAATTCAATATTTCGTTCCGAACGTGATCGCCGCAGCCGCCTGCGCATGGTACGCCAAGGTTCATGGCCGCAATCCATGGATCTGGGGCCTCGCCGGGCTCCTCTGCCATGTGTTTGCTTGCGCTGCTCTGCTATTTGTGTGTCGGCGGCGGAAGCGAACGTTGCAGCAATATCTCGCGCAGTACCCACAATGCGCAACGGGGAAGGGGATCTCCTGCGCTGTCTGCGGATCCAAGAGTATCCGCCTCTGGGTACACCGGGGTCTCATCGGCCATGAGACTAAGCACCTCTGCAATCACTGCGGCACCCATCTTTATAGCAGCTAAGCGCCCGACCGCTTCCGGGCGGCAATTCCAACGGACCTACGCCACATGGCCCCCCCACCTCTAGGGGGGTTAAGTAAGGTCCGACACTGCCGTTACAGCGAAATGTCGGGATGTGCCACCGAGGCGCCCCTGCGTCAACCATACCCATTTGCCATCCAACGGAATTCACGAGTGCGCCTATTCCTCGCCATCTTTCTGCCCTGGGTCCAGTTCTTCACCATCGGTCGCCCTATTGCCGGCATCCTCTGCTTGCTTTTGCAGATCACGCTGATCGGGTGGATTCCAGCCGCAATCTGGTCGACCTACGCGCTCAGCCAGTACAAGACGAATAAGAAAATTGACGCCGCGCTGAACGCATGGAGCTAGACGCGCACGCGCCCTTGACTTTCGCGTGGCGCAAGTAGGATGGACTTATGCGATCCGGGGGCGGGCCGCAGTGTTCAATATTCAGAAGGGAAGAAAAATGCAAAATAAGATCAAACTGACTCTCTCCGCGATCTCGGTCGCTTCGCTCCTCGCACTGGCTGCCTGCGGTGGCGGTGGCGACGGTGGTGGCTCGTCGACCCCGGCCGCAGTCACGCCGGCACCGACCCCGGCGCCTCCGCCCCCGACCATCGTCGTGCAAGGCTCCGCACCTACTGTCACCGCGGACCCGATGGCCGTCGTTTTCGTGCCGCAAACCGAGACTTCTACCAAGTCGGTGCTTCAGTCCATTGCCTCCAACACTTTCCCGGGCTCGCTGCAGAAGGCAACGGCCGAAGGCGGCTACAAGCAGATCGGGATCGATGCCAACAGCCTGATCTCGCTGACGACCGGCAAGATCGTGGACGTGGCCGGCAATGGTGACTTCGCTATTGGTCGCTGGACGGACGGTTCAAGCACCATCGGGAGCTTCAGCGTGAACCAGGGCGCCCACTATGTCGTGGGCAAGCCCCTCAAGCTGGTTCCGGATCTCAACCCGCTGATCCCGGATACAAAGGCCACTTGCTCTCTGATTGCGAGTACGAGTCCGACTGCTGTTAGCGGCAATTTCGCACCCGGCAAGGTCAATTCAGCAACTGCCGTCGTCAGCCTGAAGTTTGCTTCGCTAGACTCACTCTCTATCGATCTGGCAATCGGATCGGACGCCCACGCAACCGCAAACGCGACCGCTACTGCGCTAGAAGGAGTTCTGCAATCCCAAGGCTTCATGCGTCACGTTGAAACTATGGGTACTTCTCAAACAAAGCCGCTGCTCGCCATCGGCTACGCCATGCCCACGCCGTCCAGCGGCGACGTGACCGGCGTGGTCGTCCTCAAGTGCCAATAATCGGCACGGCGTAGATTGCAAAAGAGCCGCTAAGTGGCTCTTTTTTTCGCATCTCAACCGCCCCCGCCGGCGCCAGTGAAACCGTCAGTCTGCACCCATGTCGCGTTCGCGCCGCACCACTCGTTATAGTTTCCAGCCTTGACGACGCATATTCCGGAATGCCCCCAGCCGTCGACAACACCGGCCGGAACTTGCTGAAAGCGGATCACTGAACCGTCAGCCGGCCCTCCAGCACTTCGCCACACGCCGTTCTGACACGAGAGAATCCTCCCGTTCGGATCGCTACGGATCGCGCCCTGCGGATCGCCGCAGCCCCAGCCATCCCAGACCTGCGCGCCGCCTCCGGTGGAAGGCACGACAGCACCTGCGGCATAGAGATAGCCGCTGGCACGAACGGAGCCTGATGAAGCCACATCGCCATAGGACTGCACGCTGTTTGTGTAGACGCCCGCGGCAGAGAGATTCCCCGCCACTGCCGCACTTCCATTGGACTGCACGTAGTTTCCGTACACACCATTTGCGCTCGCATTCCCAGCGACCGAAGCATCGCCATTAGAACGTAGGGCTCCTCCGGTCACGGTGCCATTTGCTGATACCGCCCCATTTGACTGCAAGTTCCCAACGGCATTCATGGCCTGATTGTTCGCATCCATCGGCCCCGTCAGGTTCAGGGACCCATCCCGTTTGTAGAACTGGTTCATGCTCTGCGCCAGGAGCGACGAGTTGCCCACCTGCATCATTAGCACACCGGCGTCCGCGCCCGAAAGCGGATTGGGTGCAGACCAGCTCGCGGCCATCCCAGTGATGACCGCAGGGCTCTCCGCGTAGGACACGCCAGAATCGACGCCAGCGGCCGCGACGACCGTTGCCATCTGGTCGGTACGAATGTTGCCGCTGGCATCACGGTATGCCGTGGTCGAGTACATCCTCCCAGGGATGGTGCAATTCGTCAGACCCGCGCTGCAGTTGGTCGGCACCAGGTCCACACGAAAGGACAGCCCGAGCGGGCTAGTGTCGCTGAACCCGATCGGCAGCAGTTTCAGGTTAATCAGATCCTGCACCGTGGGGTGAAGCGGGCTAGCGACGGTCCCCGAGACGCTGCCTGCATGAATCGTCGTCGGCCCGGTCGGACTGGCGGCGAGCACCGTCATGTTGTCGAAGACGTACGTATTAACGGCACTCGCCACATTGGACATGTACTGACCGGTACCGGTCGCCAACGCGTCGTCAATGAGGTTGTTGGTGTTATGAATCATCACAGCAGCGCCAATCGCCGCGACGGATAGTTGAAGCGCCGCTTCGGTCAGAAACATCTAGCCTATCTCCAAGTGGAACGCCGCCCTGCACGAAGCAGGGCGGCGGCAATACCAACAACTATGCCAGTAAAGCCGGTGTCGCTGACCGGCATAAACTCACCAAAACGCTATGCCTTTCACCGGTCAGGCGATGTACAGGTCGATCGTGTTGCTACCGCCCGAACATGACACCTTGCTCGGGTCGACTGCGCCGCCCACGGCCTTGATGGTCGTCCCGTTCACGACGATCTTGCCGGCACTGCCTTGGTATGACGCGACGATGGCGATGCAAGCGGCGTCAGGCTGCTGCGGGACGGACCATTGCAGCGAGTCGTTCGCGCTGAGCAACTGGGCAGCGGTCACGGTCAACTTGCCACCACCGGGCTGCAGAATGATGTCGGAGCCAGTCTCGGTCATCGTGGTCAGATCCTTGAATACACCGTTGCCCATCAGTGCGGAAATACTGACTTTGCTGTACTGGCCGCGGTAGCTGGTCTTGACCTTCCCGATGACGCCGTTCAGCTCAGTGGTCAACTGCTGGACCTGGGTATCCGTCTGGTTGCGCGAGAACAGCACCAGGATGGCCACCAGCGCGAGGCCTGCAAGCAGCAGGTAAAGCCATACTCATCCAGCACCCCGCCCCACTGGCGGCGCGTGCGGCGATTGCGGCTGCCCTCCAGCATACGGCTCACATCGCGCACCGGCTGCACGCCGAATTCCGCCGCGCCCGGATTGTCCATCTCTACCTGTTCCAAGCTCGTGTCTTTCTGCAATGCGTTCATGTTGATATTCCTCGTTGGATTAGGGTTGTTGCGTCTGGGGGGAAATCGGGCGCTTGCCGCCCATCGCCGCCATAGCGGTGCGGGACTTCATCTCCTGCGCCATGAAGGCAGGCATGAAGGCAAGCGCGGTGATGATCACGATCAGGATGATCGTTGCGCGACGATTGAAGCGCGACGCGCGCTGTTGCATGAGTTGGGGGGTCGTCTTGAGCAGGTCCTCCGACACGGTGTGAAGCATCTTCGACAGGTCGCTTTCGTATTCGGCGATGTCCTGAATCCGGTAGCTGGTATCGCGGTCAAACAGACCCGTATCGAACACCTTCCCCCCCTCGTTCGGCGCATATTCCAGGTTCAACTCGATGCGCTCGATGTGATACGCCAGGTACGGGTAGGCATTGGCACGCATCAGCACCAGCCCGTCCAGCAGGTTGCGTGCGTCCCCACCGAACTTCTTGGTCACCGCCGAGAGACCGGCCAGAAACTGTGCGCTTTGGAATCGGCGGAAGAAATCGAAGGCCAGCATCTTGCGGTCGAGCCAACCGCGGTAGCGCCCCACATAGCGGGTCAGCGCCCGAACAACCCATACGCCGGCGGCGACTTCGGCGATCACGAGCAACCACCCCCAGTGCCGCAGGAACGTCGAGGCGTGGTGGAAGGTCGATGCAATAGGACCGTACTGGCTCACATCCAGCATTGCGCTGAAGGACTTGTCGATGGCCGGGCCGATCAGAAACGCCAGGGCGCCCAGGTAGGCATGCAGGATCACCACCGTCATGACCACGCCGGCCAGCGTCATGGCAATGCCAGCGCGTGCCTCGCCAAGCGCGGTAAGGTTGCGTGACAGCGTTTCCAGGCCGTCCCGAATGTCGCCGCCCTCTTCCGCCACGGCGAGGATGGGAATGTCCTCGTCCGGAATCGTGCCCCGGAAGATCTCCGTCAGCCGCGAGCGCTGCATCTGCCCGTCGATCCCCTCGGACCGAGCAAGCCAGTGCGCCGCGAGCACCCCTACCGGCTCGCCGACCCGCCGCGCCGCATCCTTGGCGAAATGGTTGGAAACCGGCTCCCCCGGCATATGGAGAATCCGTTTCGCCAGATCGCCGTAGTACGTCGCTCGCATGCTGCGGAAGCGATACTTGGCCCAGAACAGGCGATCCATGAACACCTGATCGCCTGCCTTCAGCATCGGGCCGCCGACCTTGCGTTGGGCCAGCCCAACCAGCCACTGTGCTAGTTTGTTGAACATGCCGATCCTCTCAGTGCTTTTCGCCACGCGCACGCTGGCGGGCAAGTCTGGCTTCGTAGGCGTCTAGCGAGCACAGGCGCTCCGCCTCACGCGGGTCCACCACGCCGGCAAAGACCTTGTACATGGCGACCTCGAACACGGTTTTCCCGGTGCTGTCCGGCACGTCGAATCCGACCTGGCGCTTGCTGCGCTGGTAAGCCGCCAACTCGATGTTCTTGGCGTCGCGGATATAGGCCAGGTCCTGCTCGTCGGGCTCGAACATCTCGGCCACCACAGTCCGGCCGCGGGCGCCGTTCAGCTCCGGCAGATTGGGACGCTGGCAAAGCTCGCAGCCTAGCGGGTTCCGCAGCCGGATGCCTTCGATATCGAAACCGAAGAGCCGCTCAATCTGCTGCAGCTTTCTCGCGCCAAGCGCTTCCTTCATCGCCGTGTGCTGGAGGCCACAACTGCAGGTCTTCGGCATCAATGCCTGATAGACGTAGAGATTGATGAAGCCGGGCGTGGCGAGGACGCTGCGTGGAATGCGCAGTTCACCGTCCGAGAGCCGGTCCGCCGCCGTCAGCGCACTCGGCGCGTGGACAGTCGTCAGCGCGCGCAGCCCTGCGCCCGCCACGTCCCGAAACAGCCCGGCCGATTCGTGATCCCGGAGTTCGCCCACCATCACAAAATGCGGGTTCATCCGCTTGATCTGGCGCTTGGCCGCGATGAAGGGATCTTCATCCCGGTTCGCACCGTCGAGCGTGCGCGACACGGAAAAGTGGTGCGTGCCCTTGGCAAGCAGCTCCACCGGATCCTCGATGGCCATCTTGTTCATCCACCCCGGCTGTCGCTGCATGATCGCGTGGGCCGTGGTGGTCTTGCCCGAGCCAACGACGCCAACGAGGACAGTGCCGCCACCGAGGTGCATCGTGTTTCGGTCGAGCAGCTGCGCCTGCTGCTCGAAGTAACCGAGGTCGTTGACGAAGTCCACTTCCAGGGATTGGGCTTCTTCGCGGTGCATCCGCATGACCGTCACATGGCCCGTGGCGCTCTGCATCGATGCCCAGCGGAACACCAGTGCCTCGCCGTCGATGCGCGTGCGAATGCTGGTCTGCTGCGGCAAGACCCGGCTGAACACCCCCTGCGATCCCCCTTTGCCCTTCTGCCAGATATGGGACAGGGTATCGAGCATCACGCCGGTTTCCATCCGGAATTCCGCCGGGGCGACGAGATAGCCGTCGATGGCGAATCGGATCTGGGAATGCGTCCCCTGATCTTCCACCTCCCAGTGGATATCCGAGGCCTTCTCGCGCAACGCAAAGCGCGCCGCAGCCTCGAAGTTGTTCCAAAGCGCGCTGGCCGGGCGTCGGCGGACAATGACGTAGTCGGTCTCGACCCCGCCGCGCGGATCGACGCTGCCACGGGAAAGGGCGACCATGACTTGCGTGGCCGCAAGATGCGTGGCCGGTGCGGCCTGGTCATACAGCAGGCGAGCCTGCCGCATGATTTCCTCAGCCTCGTCCGACGTGGCCATCTCCCGCGAGACCACCAGAGCGAACTTGCCGCGCACGCCCGGCCCACCCGCAGCTTCAACCAGCACCGGGCAGATCCCATGCCGCAGCGATGGCGCCATGTCCAACTCGTCGTAGAGCGTCTTGATGAAGATGGGAAGCTCGTCCACCGTGCCGATCTCATCCGCCGGCGCAGCGATTGTGGCGGCGCCAGTATTCGCCGGCTTCGAGGGCGCAGACGCCGCAAAGGCCGGCGCCGCGCCGGTGAGCACCGTCACGCCCCCTACTCCGGCAACGTTGGCGTCCGCGCGCTCGCGTCTGCTGAACAATGCCATCGCGGCGGCCCTCACCGTTGTGCCACGGACGCAGGCGCTGCCATCGGCGGCGTCGGGACCGGAGGCTGGAATGCTGGCTGCGGCATGGGCATCTGCGGCGCCGTCGGGAAGCCCGGCGTCATCGCTGGGACCTGTGCTGGCAGCGGCGCGGCTGGCCGGGCTGTTGCCGCCTCAGGTCCACCCGCTCGCCCAGACTCCAGTAGCACGGCCGCGTCCTCCTGCACCAACGGGGCGAACACTTTGGTCTTGCCTCGGGCAAAGGTGGTGCCGGCTTCCGAAATGTCGGCCACCGTGAAGCCGCGCCACTTTGCGCCAACGCGCGCGGGATAGACCTGATCACCCCACCTGACGTAGCTGCGCAGGTTCACAGCGCCGCCGGCAGCGCGGCCGTCGACGCCATAGAGGGCAATCGTCTGCGGCGAGCGCTCGTGCGCCTTGACCGTCGTGGCGCCAGCCGGTGCGGCGGTCAAGGCCGGAGCCGGGGCGGTCTTGGCAAGATCCTGCTCCAGTTTCTGCAGCGCAACCTTGCTGTCGGCCTCGATCAGCTTCTGGGTGATCGATTTGTCGTCATCGGCAAGCGCCGCGCCGCAGGCAAGGAGTGCGACCATCGCCACGCTCGCGCGGCGGATTGTCATCGGGTAAGCACGCATTTCAGTCTTCCTTCTCAGTTGCGGGCAAAGGCATCGCCCTTGACCGTCAACATGAATTTCGATTGCTTGAGGTCGGGAGCGGCGTTCAGGTTCACGGCGAGTTCGATGGTCTTCACCACGACCTGCGGACCGAATCCCTTGAATTCGCTCAGATTGCGCAGCGGTCCGGTGATTTCCCAGGCACCGGAGACAACCGGATGCGTCAGGGAGGCCGCCCCTTCTGGCGGGACGGTGCCAAAGATCGCGACGTCCTTGAGTTCGGCCTTGGCCGCGACCGGCCAAAGGGTCTGCAGCTGAGAGCCGAAGTGAACGCGCAGGTCCATCGCCGTCGGCAGTTTCTCCAGCACTGTCGCGAGGGGACTCCGGGCCCCCATCGGCACCTGGGCCGGCACCGCGGCCTTGGTGTCGCCGGCCAAGAAGGTCGGCGCACCGAAGTGGTCCGGCAGCGCGGCCAGAAACGTCTGGTTGGTCAGCCCCTTGGCGCCCTGCTGGATCTCATAGGTCAGCACGCAGGTCGTCTCCGGCGTGGCAACGTCGTTGCAGGCGATGGCCGCGAGCGTCCAGCCCCCGACCTGCAACGGCACCGCATCGGCAAACCAGCGATACCATGCCGCCATCGCGGTGCCCACCGGCGCGACCGGCATTGCCGCTCGCTGGGCCAGGTCCTCGGCATAGCGTTCCGCGGGCGTCTTCTGGGGTGGTGGCGGGTGTAGACGGCGCTGATAGGCGTCGTACTCGGTCTTGCCGTACTTCCAGCCGACAGCCCCCACCACCGCGAGCGACGCAAGCAGCAGCAACCGCTTGCGCTGAGAAGATGCACCGGGCTTCTTCAGCAGTGCCCCGGGCCCGGCCTGCGCGGCCAACGCTTCCAGCGCAAACGGCAGGTGCGTGATCCGGCGGTCGGTCGGCAACAAGGCCATCAGTTCCGGCGCGTTGCCCACCAGCTTGAAGTCGCCGTCGCACTTCGTCGGGAAATCGGCCGCAAGCTGGGCGAGCGTCTTCTCGTCGTGCACCACCTGGTCGAAGCCCACGCGGGGTCGGCCTTTGACGATGCCGCAGACCAGATAGATTGGTAGCTGGCCAGGCGCGTCCAGGCGGAACACAAAGAACGCATTGGGCACGACGTCGGGGATGCGGGCCAACGTGGCCGCCCCCGAGTACAGCTTGTCCTTGATCTTGGCTTGGCCGTCCGCGGCGTCCAGATAGCCCATGTGCAGCGACTGATCCTCGTGCCAGATACGCGCGGCCTTGACCTCCCGCGCAATATTGGCCGCCAGCGTCGCGGGCGCACCGCTGCCGGTCAGCGTGCGCCACTGCATGCCGAATACCAGCTTTTTGCCGTGGATGTCGAGAATCATTGCGCCGCGGCCTCGCCCTGATCTTCGATCATCACCGTGGCCAGTACCAACGTGAAGGTGCGGGACTTCGTGGCAGTCAGGGAGCCGCCGGCGATAGTCGGGAGCAAATCTCCGAGCGTGCGATGCGTCATCTGCGTATCGGTCTGGTCGAACGCCGTCACGATCACCGTCTGGCCGTTGCGCACGATCAGGTCCTGCGCGGGGATGCCCTTGGCGATCGTCTTCGGCACCTGGACCGACTGCTGATTCGCGCCGGTACCCGAGGTGAACGTCTGGATCGGGCCATCGAGCGCCGACTGGTCGAATGCCAGCGTCAGGTTGACGTCGTCGCGTGACGTCGCATCCGGGAATACCGTGAGCTTGAAGCCGACGGTGCCCGTGGACGTGGTAATGCCAGGGGTGCCGCCAGTGCCGCCGACCGTAGACGCCGCCGGTGTGGTGGCAGACACATAGGCAAACTCGCGACGGTTGTTGTACTGCGCAGCGTGCCGGTTACGCATCGCCAGCGGCACCGCAACGGACGTTGTCACTGTCCCGTACTGCTTCAGCGCAGACACGATCGCCTGCGTGCCATTCCATCCGCCCGAGGTGATCCCCAGGCCGAAAGTGCCGGCGCTGGGTGAGACCAAGGAAGCCGGAGAGAGCGCGGTGAACGTGAAGCCCGGTACGTGCTCGAGTGCCTTGGTGAGGACCGCATTCCAGTCCATCCCGGCCTCACCGTTATCCGTGACCGTGAAGTCAACCGTCTGGAACTTGAAGTAGACCATCCGGGAATAGATCGCAATCTGGCGACGTACGATCTCATCGGCCGCCTCGACCGCTTCCTTGGTATCACGCAGCGTCAGAATGCCGGTGGCGGCGTTGATCTCGGCACTACCCACCATCGACATGGCGGGCTCGATACTCTTCTTGATGCCGTCGATGTCGTTGACGTCCTTGCTCTCCGACTTCACCGCACCATCGATCTTGGCTGTCTGGCCTGCGCTACCGCCCGAACTGCCGTTCGAACCGCGCGCGCTCTCCTTGAACTCCGTGGTGAAGGAGCTGGTGCCCGCCTTCATCGGCAACTGCCAAGTCTTCGTGGTCAGACGATAGAAGCGAATTACGCCCTTCGATGCGTTGTACTCCCAGTTGATCCCCAGGCGCGTCGCAATCAGGTCGAGCATGTTGGCGAGCGGCATCTTCTCGCTGTTCTTGAATTCCACGCTCAAGGCGCTTTCCACCAGCGGGGTCGCCTGCGCTATGCTGCCGGCACCGCCGACGAGGCTGGTCGGAAGCGGCGCACCGAGGGCTGGGGCCTGGCCCAGCGCCGGCATGCCTTGCGGCACCGCACCCCCAGCCTGCTGATTGCGCGACTGCTGCCCGGCCTGCGCCGCCATGCTGCGCGGGAGCAACATGTTGGCCGGGAGATAGACGTCCGATTCAACCTTTACGGGGATCCCGGTCGCCATGGTAATGCGCTGCCCGGCGACTGCCAGCGGCATGACGCGTTCCGGGAAGACCACCCACGTGTCGACGTTATTGCGCAGTGCCAACGGGAGGGTGACGTTTCGCGCGGTAGGCACGGCTCTGCCCACAAGGAAGGGCTTGGAGACTTCCTGCTCTGCCTCGACAGCCGCGCGGTCGCGGCGCATCCGGGCATAGAGCGCGCCGGTCATCGCATCACCTTGCGCGCGACTATCGTCGACAGCTTGCCTGGTGTCTTCAAGAAGACGCGGCGAGACGCAGCCGGCCAGCGTTGAGCATACGAGCAAGGCGCCAGCGGCGGGTCGAAGGAATCGGTTCATGTGCATCATAGGAGTCACTGGGTCAGGTCGCACTTGGTGGTCAGCTTCACCACGCGCACCACGTTGTTCGAGTAGAAGCAGGGCTTGATGATGTAGTCGGTCATCTCGGTCGAAGACAGGACCCGCCGCACGGCCGCTTTGAAGTCGCCCGGGATCGAATCATTGCCGACGATCGGCACGTCCTTCTCCAATTCCCACGGCGCGACCGTCCATCCCGCCCGCGGCGCCCATGCCTCGATCAACTGGCGAAAAGTCCCATCGGCCGGCGACACCGTCCAGGCTGCGAGCGCAGCAGGCGCGCTCGCGACGACCGGTGCGATGCCAGCCGGCGCTGCCGCGAGTTGCGATGCGGCCGGGGCCGGAGACACAGAGGCGGGCGCTATATCGCTCACCGCGGACTTCGGCAGCTCGACTGCTGCGACAGACCTGCCCTTTTTGCTTGCAGCGAGGCGCTGCCAGCCATCGCCCTTGAGCGGCGCCGCCGGCTCGAAGTTGCCTGTTGACTCGATACCGAAGGGCGAGGCGGTCGGTACCGCCGCTTGGGCCGCAACACACGCGCACAGCGCGCTCATGGCAAGGACAGTCCGGCTCAACCGGCGCATCTGATGAATGTGAAGCATGACTTGTTACCTTCGGTTATCTAATTGCTTGGTTGGCCGGAACGCCGCGTTGCAGCGTGCTGTAGATGCGGTTGATGTACCTGAGGCGCTTATCCGGTGAGGCCGCGTTGTACGCGCCCACCGCGTCCCAGGTTGGCCCGTATCGGTCCATGTTCTCGCGCAGAATCCACGCACCGACGTAGGCACTGACGCAAGGATTGAACAGCGACTGCCGCGTAATGCCGTACTTGGCAAGCCTGGGCAGATGCACCGTGTTGATCTGCATGAGGCCAATGTCTTCACTGCCGTTCGTGTTGCGATTGATCACATACGCGCGCATTCCCGACTCGTGTTGCGCAATGCCCCGCAGTAGCACCGGGCTCACCTGGTGGAAGACGGCGGCATCGTCCAGGCAGTCCGCCATGACGGAACCCGTCGCCCCCAGGGCAAGCCCGATAGCTAGAAGCGGTATGCTCAGCCGTGGCAGGAAACTCATAGCACCGCCGCCCGCTCGTAGAACCGGACCTCAGGCTGCCTGCTCACCGTGACCGCCTTACCGTCCGCCATCACCGTCAGGCGAGCGCTAATCCCGTTGTATTTGTAATACCGGTCCTTGTGCTCCCCATTGGACCGGTTGCTCTCGTCGAAGACGGAGACCTGCACCAACGACTGGCGGAAGCTCAGGTAGGTAGCGCCATCCTTCTCGAAGACGCGCGCCAACCCAGCCGGGTTGTCTTGGGGGAAGAGATAGGCGATCCCCGGCACGCGGGCGACCTCAACCGATTTGCCGCCGCCGCTTACCGTGAAACGATCCGCGGTGCGGAACGACAGCACCCTCTCGTCCTCGTTCCAGGTCGTGTCCAGTTCCTCACCACCGTCACGTCGCACCACCAGGCCGGTCGGCTTCTTTTCAAATCGGATCTCGATTCGGCCGGCCTTGGTGTCACGAATGGCTTGCGCGTCGAACGCATCGCCCAGGGCGGAGCCATCTCCTTCGGTCAGGCCGCCAGTCGGGCCGCCAGCGGCCTCTCCCGCAGAGGCTGCAATCATCTGTGGGGCAGCATTGACCGGCGCCAACCCGGCAGGGGACGCCACACCCGTACCGGCGACCGCCAGAGACTTCGGTGCCGTCGCCCGCAGTGCAATGTTCCGACGCTCAAAGTCCAGTTCCGCGTACAGGTCACGCTGCGCCAGCAGGCGCTCAAGCGCTTGCACCCAGTTCTCGCCGGCGCGCGTGGCGAAGCGCATCTCCTGGCTCAGAGCGATATCCTTCTGCGCCGAGCCGGTCCAGCCAGCCGGCGCGAGGGTCTTGATCAACGGCGCCAGTGGCATCGTTGTGTCGCTCGGGCGCACCAGCGCAAGACCATTGTGATTGCCGATCAAGGCAATGCGCCCGCTAAAGCCGCTGAAGCCGCGCGGCAACTCGCCGGCAGGATTCGCGGGCTCGCCGGTGAACCCGTTCGCTCGCGTCCAGCGCGCAACCACCTCGTTCCCGTTCGTGGTGTAGCGCACGACATCAGGCACGCCGTCCAGCACGATATACGGACCAGATTGCTGCCCACCGCCCGCGACAATCTGCTGTCCCGCGCGAGGCTGGATGTAGGTGCTACTGCCGTCGTTGAAGATCATCGCCGGCCGGTCGCTAGCCTTCGCCACGACCTGATAGTCGAAGTCGAACGGATCGGTCGGCGCCGCGGATAACGGGCCGCTGATCAAGAGGGCGACGGCGGCGTAAAGAAGATGCTTGCTCATTGGGCCCTGCTATCCATTTGCTTGAAGTGGTTCATGAATCGAGCCAAATACGGCCCGCCGCGGCTCGGGTCGGCGCTGTGGTACCACGCCACCGCCTTCATCGCGGAGCCACTGCGTTGCAGGTTCTCCGTCAGGATGGCTTCGGCCACGCGGATGTTGGTCGCCGGCGCCAGCGCATCCCACGACGAGGCGAACCGCTGGCCGTGGTAACACCAGTTGATCTGCATGATCCCAACGTCGAAATTGCAGCGCTTCTCAGAAAGCAGCTGGTTGATCGCGGCATGCGCGTCTTCCCGGGTGGCGAAGTACATGCCGCGACCGGCCACGTTGAGGGTCCACGGCCAGGGTCGGCCCCGATACGCCGATTCATTCATGGCGATGCTGGCCAGGATCTGCGGATCGACGCGCGCGCTCATCTGCGCAAAGGCTTCCGTCTTCGGTGCACAGGCCCAGCCGCCACGGCGCTCGACCAGCGCCACCTGGGCGCCCTCATCCAGCGTCTCAGGGCGCAGCCAGCCGTCGCGTGCAAGCAGCGCCGTGAGCGACATGGTCCGCCCGTGCGACTCGACCGCCGGCGGCTGGCCGGGTTCCATCCGCAGCGTCGCGCCAATCAACCGCGCCGACCAGCCCACGAACGGATCCAGCCCGCAAAAGAGCACAGGCTTGCCCGGCAGAGAGACAATGCGCGCCCCCCCGCTGTCGCGCACGATCAGCGTGGTCGGGCTCACCATTGCCTCAACAGTCTGCGCGCCCACGCCCGTCGCGGCCAGCACCAGCAGGAACGCGGCAGCACCCTTAATCACGGTAGGGCTCCAGCACGATGTCGTGCTTGACCTGCACCATCATCTTCTGGCCCGGCTTCGTCGCGATCGTCGGGCGGATGTTCTGGTTCCGGTTCAGGATCGTCTGCGCCGTCTGCGCGGCGACCTGGCCCGCGGTATTGCCGTAGGTCGTGATACCTCCAGGAGTGGCCGTCGTCGCGGTTGCGGTATCGTTAAAGCGTTGCTCCAGCACGCCGATGATCAAAGCGCCGGCAAAGATCTTGAAGAAGTGATTGTTGACGTCGCCACTGATACCCGCATAGCCGTTCGGATCGGCCCCGCCCATGCCGAGCAGCGGCACCCACTTGCCATTGGGTAACTGCATGCGCACGAAGGCAGCAAGAATCCTTTCCTGGCCGATGGCAATGTCGCTGCTGTAGGTGCCCACCAGCGTTGAGCCAGCCGGAATCGCCTTGCAGTTACCGTGGACCGTGTCATAGACGTCATTGGTGACGGTGGCACGGAATTCGCCGGGCTTATCCGAATTGAGGCCACCAACGAAGGTGGCGGGAATCACGAATCCCTGGCTCACCGTGCACGGCGCGAGCTTGCCGGCGAACCCGGTGCGGGTGAAGGTCGCGGCCGCGGCCCCGCGCAGAAACTGCTTGTCGCTCGACATGGGCGCGGTGTCGCCGCCCGGTGCGCCCGCGCCGATGCCGCCCAGGCCGTCCATGCCTCCCGCGGCGACCTGCTGCTGGCTTCGCATCTGGGCCGGGTCGACAACGCCTGCAAGATCAGGCTGGCGTTTGCCCGCGTCGCGGCGCATGCGGCCACCGTCCTGCTTGAAGATCGGCGAGGACATGACGGTGTCCGTGTCATTCGCCTTGGCCAGCTCACCGGTGGCCGGCGTCGCGGGCGGCTGCACGAAATCCTTTGCCGTCATGACCGGGGCCTTGCTGGGAGACTCGGGCTTGGTGGCCGACGCCGCCTGCAATGCAGCTTGCTTGCGCGCTTCCTCCTGTTGCTGGCGGATGAGTTGGTCCAGTCCGCCGCTGTCGGGGCTGCTGGTGCGCTCCTGCAGCTTCTTGGCCTTCTTCGCTTCGACCTCCTTCGCCTGCTCCGACTCCATACCGCTCTGGTAGAAATAGCCGAGGGTGCCCACCGCCACCGCCGCCACCACGCCGAGGGTGGTGACGATGCTGCGCGGCACCTTGCCGCTGGTCAGGCGCGTCTTCGCGTCGGAAACGTCAGTCACGGGCTGCTTCACGGTGCGCGCCTCGCTCAGAACAGGCCAAGGATGCGGCGCTTGCCGCGCTGCACCGTCACTTCGGTATCGCCCGAGCGCAGCGCGACCTCGTCGGCCAGACGCTGCAGCACAAGGAAGTCGCCGCGCCGGATGAAGTTCGCCACCACGTAGTCGCTGCCGTCCTTGACCAGCGCCACCGGCCAATCGGCGGCCTTGGGCATGCGCATCCAGATTGCCTTGCCGTCGTCAAACACCGTCTCGGGCTTGAAACTCGCGCTGCCCGACACGCCATAGTCGAAGTTCAGCTTGTCGGGGGACACCGCAACCGCATCGGGCAGCGCCGCGCCGCCATCGCGCTCTTCCGACGCCCCCGACTGATCGGCGCGCGCCTTTGACTTGGCGCCGAATGGGGCCTGAACGCGGAAGCGCACCTTCTGGTAGAAGATCCCGCCCAGCGGCGAGGACACCAGCGTGAATTCGTAGCTGCGCTTGTTGGTATTGACCGAGAGCGTGTTGACCAGACCGGGCCCGTTCGGCTTCACATACAGGTGGTTCGCGCCGTCCGTGTCGAAGCTCCAGCGGATGTTCTCGCCCCAGGCCGGATCGCCCACGATCTGCTCGTCGGGACCGAACTCGATTGTCGTCGTCTTCAACGGGGCGGTGAGCACGCGGAAGATCTGATCCGCGCTGTAGGGGAACACCACCAGGCGGGAGTCACCAGGCAAGGCTACCGGCTCGACCCCGCCATTAAACGGATTCATCGGGTTCATGGCGTCGGCCATGTCGCCAATGCCCAGTGCAGGCAGCGGCGGCGGCGCCCTTCGCGAGGACTTGTCAGCCGAGAAGCCGGGGCCTGCCGACAGCATCAGGCAGATGGCCGCTGTCAGGCCAACGACGGAGAAACGGGAACGCAAGGAGTGGGACATGGCTCAGGCGGCGGATTTTTGGATGCTGAAGAAAACGGGATAGATGCCAAATGGATTGGCAGAGAGAGCCGCGTCGCTCTTCGGGGGATCAATCTGGTAGCGGAAGGTCATCGCATAACGCTGCTTGCGCGGCTTCGTGCCCTCGTCGCGGGTGGACGTGACAAACTCCACCGCGACGGTGTTGTCCGGCAGCAAGGCAATGTTGGTGACCTGCACCTCGCGGACCAGCGTGGGGCTTTGCGCGATGGCGCGAAACGGCGCATCCTCCGCCAGCCAGTCCTCGAACTGCTTGCGCGCGGCGCCCACCATCTGCTTCTTCACGGCGTTGATATTCTGGAAGATGCGCGAGTCCTCAATCTCGGCCGTCAAGACCGGCTCAATCGTGAACATGCGCGTGACCACGTCGCGGAATGCGACCTGGATTTCCAGCGCCTTGGGCTGATATGCATCCAGTTCCCGCGCCACCGCTTTGCCGTTGGCGTCGGCCGACACGCCGACCACACGCACGACCGGCTCGGGCGGTTGGCGCGTCATCACTGCCGCCACCGCCACCAGCGCGGCCACCAGCGCGGCCAGCTTCCAGTGATTGCGCTCGACCACCACCCGTGCGGTGCGGTCGAACAGGAACTGCGTGACGTCCTCACCCGCGTACATACCGGGGGCAGGGGAAAGGACTTTCTTGGATTCGTTGCGGCGGGAGAACAGTGGCATTAGGGCACCTGTTTGGATGCCGCTAATTGAACCAGCGAAACGCCCCTCGCAGCCCGGCGAAAGCTATACGATCTTCGACAGCTTTCAGATTTCTTGGTTTCACCCACCGGTTCCAATAATGGCAAATCGCCCACGCTCAACGCGGACCATGCCATTGCTCGGGCGCCACGAGGCCAATAGGCCGCCCTAACCCCGAAAGCTCACCATTTTTTGTCGTCTTTCCGGGAATGCCAGTCCTACGCGTAGGACTGGAGCGGAGATAGCGATTACTCCCGACGGCCCGGCACCCGCCGTCGTCCAACGGATGCGCTGACCGTAACTTGCGAAAGCTCATCGAAATCGCACACCTTTCAGTCGCGCACGTGCTCGCCGAACGAGAACAATAGCGGCATGTCTGCACCAGCCGCTCACCCCACCCTGCAATTCGATCAGCTCGAAGCGAGCGCGGTCGCCATGTTCTTCGAGGCGCTTAGCCCCATCAAGGCTTTCGTCGAGGCGTCGGACATTGCCGAAGTCATGATCAACCATCCCGAGAGCATCTGGATCGAGCGACATGGCGAACTGCGTCAGCTCGATATCCGCCTCGAACCGGCCATGGTTGAAGGCGCCGTGCGGGCGCTGGCGGCCTCGGTGCAGAAATCCGCGGTCCGCGGCACCGATCAGGGCATCATCAACGCAGGCTACAAGGGCATGCGGATTGCCGCGGTGATGCAGCCGACTGCCATCGACGGCAACGCGCTCAGCATCCGCCGCCATCGGGAAACCAACCTGTCTCTGACCGACTATGTCCAGATGGGCGCGTTCTCTTCGCGTGTCGCGCGCAACACCACCGACGACAAGCCGATCTTCGACGGACTGGTGGAAGACGAGGCGCTGAAGGCAGCCCTTACCCAACTGGTCGTGCAGCGCAAGAACATCCTGGTCGCCGGCGGTACATCCTCGGGCAAGACCACGCTGCTCAATGCGCTGGTCGCGGAGATTCCGGACAGCGAACGGGTGCTCTCCATCGAAGACACGATGGAACTCAAGTTGACGGTGCCCAACAAGGTGCGCCTGCTATCCAATACCGACACCCGCGTAACCACGCAGCAACTGGTCGCACTGTCACTGCGCTTCCGACCCGACCGCATTCTCGTTGGCGAGGTGCGCGGCGGCGAAGCCTTCGACCTGTTGCAGGCGCTCAACACCGGCCATGACGGCGGCATGGCGTCTCTGCACGCGAACAACGCCCGATCCGCCCTGTCTCGGCTGGAAAGTCTGGCGATGCTCGGCATCCCGACCGGCTCCCGCTGGGAGTTGGACGACATGCGCAAGCTCATCGCCGAATGCTTCCACTACGTCCTGCATCTGCGCCGCACCGGCGAGATGCGGCATGTGTCGGAAATCCTGGAAATTCAGGGATTCAAAAATGGCGACTACGTCGCCAATCGCGTTTTCTAACTGGGAGTTCAACAAACCATGTTCCGTTCCAACCGACCAGAGGGGATGCAGTTCAACGCCGCCCGGACCTGTTCGCAGCAGACCGCCCTCGTGCTGGGCGCGACGCTGCTCCTGTGCGCGCAGAGCGCCTTCGCCGCCGACCTCGGCATCTTCAGTGGCCTGACCAACATCATCTGCTCGATCCAAGCGCTGGTGAGCGGCCCCATCCTCTTCGTGATCGGCGTGGTGGTCATCATTCTGGGTGCGATCGGTATTGCCAACTCCGAATCGACCATCGTCAAGGTCGTCATGACGGCCATCGTCGGCATCGGCCTGGCAGCCGCCGCGATTCCGATTGCCAAGAACCTCGGTCTCACCCAGTACTGCTGATCATGCGCCAGCACACCGTCAGCCGGTCACTGTCCCTGCCACGCATGATGGGGGGTGCTGTCCGTGGCCTTGCGATTGCCAACGGGACCATCACGGCCCTGCTGTGCTACGCCACCTACTCGGGCGGCATCTGGACTGTGGCCGGCTTCTTCCTGGTCGGCCTGTGCGCGCACCTCTTCCTGCGCTGGCTCACCACAAGCGACCCGTGGTGGAACCTCGTGCTGAACGTCTACAACCATTACGGCGACGTGTACGAACCCACCCCGTGGCACGGCAAGCTCAGCCCGCGCTTCCGCCGCCCCTATGGCTTCGATAGCGACCTGCCATGCTGAAACGCCGCCCGATGCAAGAGATTGCGCCATGGATGACACTCGTCACCCCCGACCTGGTGCTGAACAAGGACGGCTCGCTGCTGGCGACCTATGACTTCAACGGCATTGACGCGGACAGCCCCAACACGCACGACGTGTCGGCCGCCCGCGACCAGCTCGACCAGGCCTGCCGCAGCTTCGACAGCCGTGTGACGGCGTGGTGGCGGCTACGCCACCGGCGCACCCGCGAGTACATCGGCGGCACCTTCCCCGCCGCGTCCGACGCCCGGATCGACGCCCTCAACCGCGACCATATGGCGAGCGGCAAGTACTTCCACAACACGCACTCGCTGGCCCTTGCCTATACGCCTGAAAACGGCATCGACAAGGTCTTCGAGCGTATGGCGTACCACATGACGGTCGGCAGCAAGAACTTCGTCGTGGCAGCCTTCGAGACCGCCAAGGACGTGCTGCTGGCCCGCAACGCGTTCGCCTTCGACCTGCAACGCACCGAGGCCGACGCCAAGCGCTTCGAATCGATGCTCGACGCCTTCGCAGGCGGCGTCACCAAGCTCGGCCTCACGCGCCTGTCCCTGCAGGACAGCCTGGCGGCCTTGCACCAAACCGCCAACCCGACCGTGCCACCGCGCCGGATTCGCTTCCCCGTGACGCTGCTGGACACCCATCTGACCGAGTCGGAAGTGACCAGCGGTTCCGACAAGCTGCTTTTTGAATCGGCACACGGCAAGCGCTACGCCGCTGTCGTGGCGGTCAAGGAATGGATGGGCTTCCAGGAAGCGGCGCTCGACGCCCTCACGCAACTCGACGTCGAACTGGATATTTGCATTCTCTATCGGTTCCTCGACACCCATAAGGCCACGAACTACATCGAGAAGATTCGCCGCTTCTACAAAATGGCGAGCTTCAACCTCTGGTCGATCGTCAAACAGGCGGCGGCCAAAGAAGAAGCCGAGAACGACGAGGGCCGCAAGCAACTGGCCGCCGAGGCGGGCGACGCGCTGCGCCGCCTGACCGCCGAAGGCCAGCAGCACGGCTTCGTCAATATCTCGGTCATCGTCTATGGGGACTCAGAAGCCGAGTGCGAGGATGCCGTCAGCGACGTCGTGGGTGCCATCACCAACGCCGGCTTCGGTCCGATCCGCGAGAAGGCCAACCTGCTACCCGCCTGGAACAGCACGCTGCCCGGCCGTTGGGATAAGCAGCGTCGGCTGCAATTCGTGGAAACGCCGGCCGTCTCCGACATCGCCCCGCTGCGCTCCGTGCGCCCCGGTCCGACCCGTAACAACTGGCTCACCAACATGTCTGGGGTGGAGACGCCCCCTCTCACCTGCCTGCCGACCCGTCATCGCACTGCGCAACGGGTGGACATGCACCAGCCGGGCGGCAACGGCCACTTGCTCGTACTCGGCCCCATCGGCGCCGGCAAGTCCGTGATGCTCAACTTCCTCGTCACGCAGGCGGGCCGCCAGGGAGCACGACGCATCCGCTTCGACAAGGACCGATCGACGCGCATTCCGACGCTGCTGGCCGGTGGCAAATTCGTCGACGTGACCGGCCGCTTTCAGGCGGCCACGCAGACCAATCCCCTGTCGTTGCTGGGTAATCCGGACAACCATGCCTATGTCACCGACTGGCTGGTGCTCGCCATCGAGGACGATGAATTCCGGGTCACGCCGCAGCAACGCACTGACCTGTATCAGGCCGTGCAGATCCTCTCGCGTTTCTCGCGTGAGCACTGGACGCTCTCGAATCTCTGCACGCAACTGCACGCCTCGCTGCGCGAGCGCCTGCAGATCTGGGTGAAGGGCGGCCAGTACGGTAACTTCTTCGACCACGTGGAAGACGCCTTCGAGGTGAGCGACGACCTGTCGATCGAGATGGGCGACCTGTTCATGACCTTCCCACGCGCCGCGGCTCTCTTCATGGACTATGCGTTCTATCGCATCAGCCAGTCGATGGGTGGCACGCGCTACACCATCATCGAGGTGGAGGAAGCCGGCTTCTTCTTCACCAATCCGCGCTTCTATGCGCGGCTGGAGACCTGGATCGTGACAATCCGCAAGCTCAACGGTGCAATCTGGATGGCAACGCAATCGTTGCAGCAGATCGCACGTGTCGCGGACTTCGAAATCCTCAAGGACAACATCGCCAACATCCTCTACCTGCCCAACAGCCAGGCCAGTACCAGCAAGGACCTGTATTGCGACGTGTTCGGCCTCACCAACGATCAGGTGAAGATGATTGCCGAGGCGGTGCCCAACCGGGACTACCTCTGGACCACCAAGGCCCAGACCCGGATGCTGCAGACCGCGTTCAGCAAGGAAATGGTCGCGATGCTGCGCTCCGACGGCTACGCCCAGGAAGTGCTGGACCGGCACTACGCCTCCGGGCACCCCGAATGGCAAGACCGCTACGTCCGAGAAGTCCTTGCCCGCGGCTAACGCGGATCCTGCTCAAACATAGGAGAAATGTCCCGATGAAAAAGATCGTTGCAACCCTGCTTGTCAGTGCCGCCCTGGGCGCTTCGTCGTGGGCGCACGCCGGCACAATGCCGGTATTCGACGCGGCCAACTTCATCAAGAACACGATGACAGCGGCGCAGGCGCTGAAGACCGAGGTGTACGAAAACACCAATATCACCTACCAGTACAAGATGATGCTCAACCAGCTGCAGCAGGCGGTCGGGCTCGACTCGGCCTCCATGCTGGCCCAGGCTAGCTCGATCAAGGACGATATCAAGAGGCACGAGCAGTACGGTCAGACGCTGCAGGACCTCTACGGTGGCCTTGCCAACAACGCCGATTATCTCTCCCGCGTGCAGAGCATGGTCGTGCAGTCCGGCAAGACCCCGGACCAATGGTTCCAGGACCAACGCACGCTGCTCGACACAGGCGACAAGACGGCTAAGCGCCTGTTCAGCCTCGGCAATGACGTCACCGCGAACAACCAAAAGCTCGCGCAACGCCGAAAGCAGCTTCAGTCAGACCTTGAGATGAATCAGACGAGCGAAGCTACCGCCCAACTCACGAACCAGATGCTCGATGTATTGGCCAGCCAAAATGCAGACCTGCTGCAGCTGATGGGGGCAAAGACCCAATCCGACGCGATCAAAGACCAGAAGGCCAACTCGGACACCGCCGAGAAGACCACCGCAGCGGAGGCGCTTTCCCGTCAGCAGGCAGCGGAACTACAGCAGCTCCGACAGACCGTGTTCAATCGCGGCACATCGTTCGGAAAGTAAGCTGACATGAAACGAACCACGATCCTCCGCGCCGCCGTTGCCGCGCTACTGGCGCTACTGGCGCTGCTCTCCCTCGTCTCCTTGCCGGCAAGAGCGCAGTCGGAGGTCTCGATTCCTCCCTTGGCGCAACCAGTACCGTCGCCGTCGTCAGCGCCGTCTGGAGGTTCGGCTGTTCCCATGCCCGCCGTTGGCTCAACCGGCGAGGCGTTGTCGGACACCGTCAAAGAGTTGATGGCACTGCGGGATGGCTTGCTCAGCGGCGGCATCGCGCTGAGCCGCACCACAGCGCCGGAGGCTGGCAAGTTCGCATGGGCACTTACCGTGATCACCCTCACGATCGCCGCCATCCAATTCATGGCGCATCGAAACCCTGTCGGCGCATGGGTGGAGTTCCTCGAAACACTGACGGTCCTCGGCATCTTCTCCGCGATCTATCTCAGCTTCGACTCATTTGGCATAGGCATCTTCCAGTGGTTCGATGAAATCGCGCGTGCCATGAGCGGCGGCAATTATGGCACTGGCTCAGTCCTCGCCTATACCGCCGGGAAATTTCTGGATTCGTTCATCGCTGCGATCAAGATCGCCTCCTGGTACAACAAGATGGACGCAATCATTTCGGGCCTGGGCCTGCTGATTGCCTTTCTTCTTACTGCCATCGCGGCAATCGTCTACACCTACTACATCATGATTGGGCAACTGCAGGCCGCCGTCGGCCTGGCGGTAGGCTTGATCGCTGTGTCCTTGGGCTTCTCTGAATACACCCGGAAGTACTTCTGGGCGTGGTTCGATTTCATGGTCACCGCATCCATGTATATCGTGACGTCGGCAATCATCGCTAACCTGGTTGCGGCGGCCACCGGCGAAACCGTTCAGAAGGTCGCTAGCGTAGGAACAACCACCGCCGCAGCCGGCTGGAAGGCCGCATCCCTGTCCGTCCTGGTACTCCTCATCTCCTTCGAGATTCCGAAGCTGGCCGGCTCGCTGTTCGGCACAGGCGGTGGCATCTCCGGCGGTGCCGTTGCGGGCGCGGCGAAGGGTGCCATGAAGCTTGGAAAGCTCCTGAAATGACGCAACACGTGCCAATGGATCCCGACGTGCTGCTGGCGGCGCAAGGCGGGCGTCTTGCGCTGATCCGCCGGTACGCCAACGAGGCTGACCCCGCCGTATTCGATGGCAAATGGCTTGCCGTACTGCGCTCTTGCGCAACCTGGTTTTCGTCCATGCCGCTGCAACCGGAACAACATGCTGAGCCCGGCAGCGCGTTCCGCGCCACGGTCGAGGTGGTCTATTTCGCCATGCGCCTGTCGGGCGGGCAGAAGTTCGCGGCCGACCAGCCCTCTGAGCGCCGCCGCCGCCTCGAACCCCAGTACCTGTACGCGCTGTTTCTGGCGGCATGCTGTTCCTGGCTCGATGAACCCTGCCGGCACTTTCACTTCGTGCGCGAGGATACCGGCGAGCAGTGGGTGCCCGCCGCGCACGGCGCGTTTCATCCGTGGCTTGCGGGCAACCCCTACCGCGTGATCCGTCTGGCGGCGCCGCTGCCGGTGGAACGCATGCGCAGCGCCCTGTTGGCACGCACGATTCTTGGCGCCGAGTCGCTGTCGTGGCTGGACGGCCCCGTGCTGACGGAGCTGTTCGGTGCGATCAACCCAGCCCCAATGCCGACCGGGTTCGAGGCACAGTTGCACAAGATTGTGCGCCAGGCAGTCGCAGCCACCCGTGATTACGAGCAGAAGGCACGCCGAGCGGTGTTCTCCCCGGACACCACCGTGCCGCCGTCGGCCGAACAGCTTGCCGCCGCGCCCACCCCCGGAGCGCCTGCAGCCACCACCAAGGTCGGCCCGGCCGCCAAGCCGGCGGAACCGGTCAACCCGCCGCCGAGCGCGGCAGCGAGCGCCGCTTCCCTGTTCCAGCCATCCGCCACCGCGCCAGTTGCGCCCACGCCGGCCACCGGCCAGCCGGAAGCGGCAGAGCCCGTAGCAACGACCATCCCGCCTGCCCCGCCACCGACCGCGCCGGTAGCAGGCGCCATCGATGCCGCCGCCATCGGCCGGGCACGCCGCGAGACGCAGGACCCATTCACCGTGCTGCTGGGCGGATCGCGAATGATGAGCGAGTTCTTCCGGGCGCTCGCCCAGGACGTCACCGCCGGCAAGGTCAAGGTTGCGTGGGCCGAGAAGGGTCTGGTCCTACCCAAGAAGGTGCTTGGCAACTACGGCATCGCGAGCGACACGCTGATCGAGAAGCTGCGCAAGGAGAGCTTGCTGTACGCCTTGCAGGGCACCGACCTCGTTCTCGCGGAGCGAATCGGCACGCTGATCCTGCCGCGCCCCAACCACCCTACCTGATTCCATGGTTCGCTACATCAATCACTTCCGCCCCATGTTCGAGGCCCGCGCCGCGGTCGGCTGGGCGCTGGGCCTGGTGCTGATCTCCGCCTCGGGGATGCCGCACGCGGGCTACTTCGCCGTCCTCTGCGCCATCATGCTATTGCTGCGTGGCACGCAGGTCTGGCGGGCGCTGGCCTTCCGGATGGCCATCTCGACCAAGTGGCTCGCCAAGGTCCGCATCGACCAGTTGCTCGATGAAAGCGTGAAGCTGCGCGAGCGCGACGATGCCATGTATCTTGGTACCGGCTTCGAATGGACGCAGAAGCACTGTCAGATCGCGCACGACATCCTGCGCATGCCGACGTCGGAGATCCCCGGCCTGCCACGCTGGCTGCCCACGGACATTACCCGCGCCATCGAGGCCAGGTTTGCCCCCGCGAACAGCATTCCGGATCGTACCCCGCAGGGCCAATCGTGGATTCACGGCATGGAACCCAAGAAGGTTCGCGTGCCTCTGCATTACAAGGCGCTCGGCGGTCATACGGCGGTGGGAGGCACAACCGGCGCTGGCAAGACCCGGACCTATGAGATAATATCGACACAAGTGATACATAATGGCGAAGATGTTTTAATCGTCATCGACCCCAAAAATGACCGCGATCTCAAAGATCGCATAAAAAGAGAATGCGAGCGCACCGGGCGCAAGTTCCTGTACTGGAAACAGGCCGCGCCGTCGGAGTCGATCCGCCTGAACCCGCTGGAAAACTGGTCGCAGCCCTCGGAAATCCCCAGCCGCATCGCGCAGCTGATGGAGGAAGGCCCGTTCCGCGACTTCGCATTCCTCTTCATCGACCGCGCCGTCAAGGGGGAACTGTACGTCGGCGACAAGCCCAACCTGCGCTCCATCCTCAACTACGCACAGTCCGGCATCAATAGCCTGCTGGAACGCTGCCTCAAGCGCTTCTTCCCCGAGTCCGGTATGGCCGACTGGGAGGACGAGGTCAACGGCTTCATGCAGAAGCTTGGCCAGAAGAGCGGCGCCACCCTGCTCGACGGCATGGTCCAACTCTACCTCCAACGCTTCGCCAACGTCGGGCGCGGCCACGAGTCACTCGACGGCTTGGTTTCGACCTTCACGCATGACCGCGAGCACTACATGCGCATCATTGCGTCTGCCCTGCCCCTGCTGCAGATGCTGGCGACCGGCGAGACCGGCCTGATGCTGGCCCCCAAGGCCGATGACTTCGAGGACGACCGGGAGATCTGGGACATCGACAAGATCATCAAGCAGAAGGCCGTGCTGTGCGTCGGGCTCGATTCCATGTCCAACAGCATCGTTGCCAAGGCCATCGCCTCGATGATCCTGTCCGACATCGCATCGGTGGCCGGCACGATCTACAACTTCTACGATAAGCCGCCAGGGGTCGTGCTCATCATCGACGAGGTGGCCGAGGCGATCAATGAGCAAGTGATCCAGATCCTCAACAAGGGCCGCGGTGCGGGCTTCAAGGCCTTCGTCGCCTTCCAGAGCCGGTCCGATTTGGAGGCGAAACTCGGTAACGCAGCAAAAATGCTGCAGGTTTTGGCGAACCTGAACAACCAAATCATCTTACGATTGGAAGACACCGACACGGCGCAGTGGTTCTCGGACAAGGTGGGCGAAACCGGCATCACCAACATCGTCCAGTCCAGCACCACCAGCACCGGCAGTGAAGCCCACGTGGGCGAATTCAGCGGCTCGGTGTCCCGTTCCCGGCAACTGGAAAAGGTGCCCCTGATTCCGGTTCGGCTGATTACGCAGTTGCCTAACCTCCAGTATTTCCTGCGGGTCTCCGGTGGCGCCGTCTACCAGGGCCGCATCCCCATCATCGAAGGATAAGTTCGCACATGTCCAGCCTGTTTCGCCAGATCGTCAAGCAGCACAAGCTGTCGGCCAAACTGTCTCCCGTCTTCCTCTGTTTCCCGGAGCTCGATGACGTCTGCACCCGGCTCGTGGACTTCATCGGCCTGAACTTCATCGTGCGCGACGAGCCGCTGGTGAAGGAAATGCTGATGGACGCGCTCGCCGGCTACAAGGTCGAGCGCAAGGCCGGCGACGGCAACGTCGCGTTCATGCGCGGCCTCTTTGCGCGATCGCACGAGTTGTATGCCAAGCGCTATGCCGCCTTCAAGGGCGAGAAGTACAACGTCTGGGCCCCGTTCCTGGAACCGATCCCGTTGTTCGAAGCGCGGCAGTTGCCGGGTTATGTCTGCCGCATGGTCGATGAGCCGTGCCCGGAACCGATCACGCCGCGCAGCGCCGCCTTTCAGTTGGCTGCCCGCGTCCTCAAGGGACCGACCTTCCGCCGCTATTTCGAGGAATACGATGCCAGTAGCCAACACGCTCATCGCTAAGCTCGCCCGCCTCGCGCCCAATGAGGTCGCGGACATGCGCGCTTGGGTGCGCGCCAACGACGCCGATGCCCCGGTACCGGAAGGGTTCACCCAGGGACGGCACGCCTTCGCGATGGCGCTGGTGAAGTTCGAACAGGATCGCCCCGCACAGTTTTGGGGTGGCCTTCTCGCTTTCATCGCGATTCCGTGCCTGGTCCTTCATTCCCTGCTGCGCTGATATGTCCAATAGTCGTTTCGCTTCGCACATGCGCCTGTGGCTGGTCGTCACGCCCGTATTACTGGCGACACTCGCGCCCGTGCTGCCCGATGACAGGCACTTCGAAATTGATGCCGCTGAGCAGGCTTCGGTCGAATCCGTGTTCGGGGCAGATCAGGCTGAAGCTCTCGCTATGCGGGCCAACGAGCGGTTCCGCGCGTGGTTCGTCGACTCAGGCGCGATGGGTCGCTCCTACGCTGGTTCCGCCAACCAGACCCTTGTCAGCGACGGGGGCGCAGCCGGCATCGCCTCGAGCTGGATCCGGCACCTCTGGATGGAACTGTACCGCGCGATCTATCGGGCCGCGGTCGCCGGCAACTGGGTGTGGGGCACGCTCTTCTTCATGGCAGCCATGCTCAACGACGGTGCGGTGCAGCGCCGCATCCGGGCCGCTGCGGCGGGGGTGGCCAGTCCCGTGGGATTCCACCTCGCGGCACACGGGTTGCTAGTCGCATTCGGCGTCAGCGGCTCAGCCCTGCTTCTGCCTATGTCGCTGCCGGCCGTCGTGTGGACGGGCGCGGCCGCTTGCATCGGTGCCCTCGCCTGGCGCCTTACCGCCAGCTTCCATTCGAACCGGTAGCCACACACATCAACCACAACGCAACCATTCAACGCGGATCGCCCAACTGTGGGGGTCCATTCAGGAGAGAACCGCATGACCACCAACACTGACACCGCCGTTGTCGCCGCACTGGACGATGCGCCACTCGACGCAGCAACTGATAGCCTGGCCGCAAGCGGCCCGGCTATCGAGCTGGCCGACATGGCTCCCGGCACCGGCATCACCGAAGGCGCGGACGACGGTTCGCTCGAACGCGAACTGCAAGAAATGGATGCGGCGGCCGAAACGCTGCGCAAAGAGGGCTTGATCTCGTTGGAGGAGGCCGCTGACAAGAAAGCTGAGGTCGACAACACGCGCAAGCGCTTTCGCGAACTGAAGCCAGAGGACCGCGCTGCGATCATTCGCCGCCGTCGCGAAATCGGCGTCCAGATCCTGACCCGTCAACTGGCCGGCGCTGCGGTCGTGCCAGTCGCCATCAAGCTCAACCACACCCGCCTGCGTCCGCTGTTTGAACAATGGTGGCCGTTCATGAACCGCATGAGCATCAACCTGCAGCGCTTTGGCAGCGCCACCTATGCCAAGGCCGAGCTGGCCGCCGTGGAAGAGTACTTCGAGCGCGCCCTGTCGCGCATGGAGGACTACGTCGACGAGCAGTTGCGCGTCGCCGAAGCGCTGCGCACGCAGCGTGAAGCAGAGATGCGAGCGAAGAACGACATTGTGTTCGAGCCTTCGGTCACGCTGCCATCGTTGAACCTCACGGTGGAAGCCTACTCTCGCTTCTCGATGCGCGTGCTGGGCGTGCTGGCCAAGTTCGACCGCACGATGGATCAGTTCGACTTCATGGTGTGGAATGGCATTCGCGACCAGACCGACATCAACGACGAGGTGGCGCGCTTCCTGCGCAGCTTCCACCCGCTCGGGCTGCGCGGCTACACGACCCACCTGAAGTTGATGACCACAGTGCGCGGCGTCTGAACGTTACGTGCCGCCTCTCCTGTTCGGGGGCGGCATCCATCCCGAAACACCGACCGATTGAAAGGCTAAACCATATGGACTTGACGAACGCCCGGGTGGAATTCCAGACCGACATCAATTCGTTCGGCGAAGGGGTTGTCATCGCGCATGACAGCAGCAACGGCCGTCTCGTGATCCGCGACGACGACGGTATCCACTGGCGAGGCGTCGATGAACACATCGAAGTCATTGAGCGTCCCGACGAGCGCACTTCCCATGCTTGATGAACTGAATCCGGCCCAGCGCGAAGTGGTGGAGTTGCGCCGGCATTGCGTCGCCGTCGCCTGCCCCGGTGCCGGCAAGACCAAAACCATTGCCACCAAGGCCGCGATTCTGTTGGCCGAACCCAATGCCACGGTCGGCGCGGTGACGTTCAGCAAGGATGCCGCGGTGGAGTTACGCGACCGCATTCTGGCGCTGGCGGGCGCAGGTGCCAAGCGGCGTCTGGTGGCTGGCACCTTCCATTCGTTGTCGTACAAGCAATTGTGCGGCGATGGCGCTGAGCGCCCGGATATCGCCACAGACGGCGACCGGATGGTGCTGGTGGTCCACGCGCTGGAAGAAGCCGAGTTGGACTGGAAGATCGAGGACGCGATTGCTGCCATTGAGGCTATCAAGACCAATTTCGGCAACGTGCAGGACGGCACGCATGAGGCTCGCCTGTACCGGGCCTACCAGCACGCCTTGGAGCGTAACGCCAAAATTGACTTCCAGGACATGCTGCGGCTGGCGGTGGATGGTTTGCAGCGTGGCACCCTCAAGCCCTACCCCTTCACCTATCTGCTGGTCGACGAGTTCCAGGACACCGACCCGCTGCAATACCAATGGGTCGCCCTGCACGCACAAGCCGGCTCGATCGTGACGGTGGTGGGCGACGACGACCAATCGATCTATGGCTTCAGGTCTGCACTCGGCTACAGAGGCATGGAATCGTTCATCCGTCAGTTCGATGCGCAACCCGTGGTGCTGGGCAGCAACTATCGGTGCAAGGCTGAGATCCTGGCCGCTGCTGACAAGGTCATCCAGAACAATCGCGACCGCATCCCGAAGACTCTGGTGGCGCAGAAAGGTCCCGGCGGCATCGTGAAGTTCAATCGCTACGACGATGAGTATGATGAGGCCGTTGCCGCCATCGAGGCGCTGGCGCCGACCCTGGGTGCGGGGAAATCTGCCGCCATCCTGGCGCGCACAAACCGCATTCTCGACCCGGTAGAAGCCGTGTGCCGCTCGCATGGCGTGAAGTACTACCGCGCCTCTGGCAAATCGATCCTGAACCGCCCCGAGGCGGCACTGATGTGCAACCTGCTGGAAATCATCCAGAAGGTGAAGGGCAACGGGCTGGACGCGTTGCTGGGCTTCGCCGGCGTGGGTGCCCAGGAACTGCGGCTGCTGCACAGCAAGATGGGGCCGGCGCTGGAACAACGACAGAGAAAGGAACTGGTCGGGTTCGGTGTGTCGGAGGAAACCGCCGACCGATACCGCGACCTGATGAAGCGGCTGGCCGAATGGCGCACCCTCTGCGATCGGCAGTTCTACTCGCTGGTCCTCGAAGGCGTGCATGATTGGATGGCCCAACACGCCAAGGCAGACCCAGCCAGGCGAGCGATTACCACGACCTATGACGTGCTCTCTCGCCTCAATGGCACGTTCTCCGAGCGGCTGGAATTCCTGCGCCGACAGAACAACGAGCCGACACCTGACGCACTGGTGCTCACCACCATCCACGCGTCAAAGGGCCTCGAATGGGATGGGATTGTTGTCATCCGTGTAGAGGAGACAGTTATCCCAGATGAGAAAGGCAGTACCGAATCAGAGGAACGGCGCCTGTTCTACGTTGGCATGACACGCGCCCGCGACTGGCTCGCACTCAGTACGGCCAAGAAGAACCCCACGTCGCGCTTCGTGATGGAGGCGGGGCTGGCATGACAGATCCCCCTAAAAAACAAAAGCCAGGATTGCAGTCCTGGCTTTTGCGGAAGTTGCCGGGACCCCGATAAAGGTGCACCAGACTTTCTCCCCACTGAGTGCAAAGTCTAGGAAAGCCTTCTGGTCCTGTCAACGCCTTCACAACTATTTTTTGCATAGAACGGCGGCACATGATTCGAAAATCGAGTAGGGGACGGGGT
>JYOD01000006.1:123264-142569 GCA_000955785.1 Burkholderiaceae bacterium 16 | reverse complement strand
GAAGACCAGGCCACGCGCCTGCAAACTTCGGTGGCCAGCTTCCGCCTGGCGCCGGCGGATGCCTTTGCCGGCTCGCGCGTCGAAGCGCCGCGTCCCAGGGTGATTGCCGCGGCCAGGCCGGCACGGACCGAACCGTCCACGCATGCCGCCCGCCACGAAGACGCCGAGGCCGCCGAGCCGGCGCCGGCGGACAAGGGTGGACGTGAGGGAGGTCGTGAGGGAGGTCGTGAAGCGAGCACGCCCGTCCTGGCCCGCACTGCCCGTCCCGCCGCGCTTGCCACGTCCGACAACGGTGACTGGAGCGCCTTCTGACGTCAAGCGCAAGGGCTATGCCGCCGGCCCCGGGGGCCGGCGGTGGCTCGCTGTTAGCATCACTCAGCACCGCACATCATGACTACCGACATCACCCTGGCGCTTCCCGAGGAAGCCGCGGCCAAGCTGCGCTCCGAGTTCGAACATTTCGTCAAACTCTCCACCGGGCTGGACAGCGAATTCAGCCCGCCAAGCTTTGACGATTTCCTGCGCGCGCGCCTGCTTCAGCATGACGGCCCGCTGACCGAGCGCGCCGTTACGCGGCTGCTGTCGGGCGGGGAGTACGCATGGGCCAAGCGTGTGTTCAACAAACAGCTGCCCAATGCCATGGCGACCCTGATGCGCGACGCGCAGCGCTTTGGCTACGGCCTGGCGACGCGCTACGAATGGACGCCGCAGGAACGCCTTGCACACGCCCGTGACTGGTCCCGACAGATCCTGGAGGACGCGGGGGCCGACCTGGCCTTCATCGAGCTCCTGGCGTCGCAGCTGGCCACCTCGGCGGTGGACATCCGTGCGCTCGAAGAGCAGATGCAGACGCCAGCGTGGCGAGTGGCGGAAAGCCTGCGGCGCCGGGTCTACGACCTCATGTACATGGTGCAGACTGAACGCATCGCGGGCACTGCCCGCTCGCGGCTGGGAGAACTGCGAGCGGTGGTGGCACTGGCCATGGACTATGGCACGGTGAGTGCCGAAGAGGCAGCGCGCGTCATGGAGCAGGTGGAGCAAACCTGTCCGCACCTGTTCAGCGAGGAGCCCAATGACCTGCTCGCAAGGGTCGCCGCATGGCTGCGCCGCGTGCTAGTGCAGTGACGTCCCTTTCGTCAATAGAGGAATGTGATTAGTGCACTTCGGATTTGAGTGATCCAAGAGGCATATTTAGAGCCTTTGCTCTGTTACATAAACGTAACAGTTTTGATGCAAATCACATTACAAAGGCATGACTTGTTACAAACTTCGTCTCCCATGTATGTTTCGTGCGACATTGCCGTACCCCAACGTTAGAGGGGATTGGCAGTCCGGTTGAATTGCCGATATAACTCCCACAGTCGCACTTACACTCTGTAACACTTGTAACGTTTCGGATAAGTCTGACCAAGCGCAGTTCCTTAGTCGTACGCAGTACCCGTCGAACACGCACTCAAACGATCTGGTCGCCTTCAGCCTTCGGCTGCGGGTAAGCGCCGGACAAGCGGTCGAAGGGTTTTTGGTAGCGGGGAAAAATTGGAAAGCAGTGAAGTTCTCCAGGAGATCAGGGAGGTCAATCTCGCCTATCTGCTGCTCGCGCAACGCCTGGTGCGAGAAAATCATCTGGAAGCCATGTTCAGGCTTGGCGTCAGCAAGGAAATTGCCGACATTCTCGCCAAGTTGACACCGGCCCAGTTGGTCAAGCTGGCAGCATCAAACATGGTCCTGTGCCGTTTCCGGTTCGACGACCATGCCTTGCTGTCGACACTCACCCATACGGCCAAGAGCCATGATATGCAGCAGATCCATGCTGCGATCCTGCTCGCACGGCAGCCCGTGGAGTCGCTCAATTGACCGCGCTCCTTCAGGCTCCGTCAGTCCGGAGTACCACGGCCACTCCCGTTCCCAATCGCAAGAGCGTCTTGCAGGACGCCAACCAGACCCAGCTCGCCATCGAGCTGATCGGCCTGGGGGCGCGCCTGCAGGTGCTCGAAGCCGAGACCACGCTCTCGCGCGATCGATTGATCCGCCTCTACAAGGAGCTGCGCGGCGCCTCGCCGCCCAAGGGCATGCTCCCCTTCTCGACCGACTGGTTCACCACCTGGTTGCCAAACATCCATTCCTCGCTGTTCTTCTCGGCCTATCAGTTCATGGTCCAGCAAGGCGAGACGGTTGGCATCCGCGCCGTGGTGGCGAGCTATCGGCTCTATCTTGAGCACGTATCGCTGCTCGAAAGCGAAATTGTCTTAAGTTTCACCCGTGCCTGGACGTTAGTACGGTTTTTCGAGAGCAACATGCTGCAGCTTTCCAGCTGCACGTGCTGCGGCGGGCAGTTCGTTACACACGCGTACGAGCCGCATGCGAATTTCGTATGCAGCCTGTGCCGACCGCCCTCACGTGCCGGCAAGGCGAAGAAGCTCTCGAAGAACATCGCTCCCGCGCAAGTTGTTGCCTGACTGAAGCGATTCGGCTGAGACGCTACCAAGCGGATAGTCCGGGCACATGCCCGGGCTGCCGTTGGGAATCCTGCCGCCGTGCGCCGTGGATGCCGGAAGTACCCGGCATCCACGCGTATTCCCGTGGCAGCCTGCTAAGCGTACCAACGCTCAGGCAGGGCCATCGCGGGAACTCGGAAGGAAACCCAAGCTTATTCGCCGGATCGCCGGTCCCCGCGTTGGAAGATCATCGATGCCGGGTCAATAAGTCTTCAAGTCTTGCCGTCTTGCGTCGTTAAGTCATAAGACTGCAAGGCTTCAGAACTCCAGATCACTGGGCCTTCAGGTCACTGGGTCTCGGGTCCGAGGGCGGTTTGCGTGGTTGGTGAGTCTTGCCAGGGCAGGCGGTAAATCCGCTTCTCCCGGAGGGCGACCCTTGTGCGTGCCTGACGCGTGTTTTTCTGACGGGGAATCAATCGTGCTAGTTGTAATTGGCTTTGTTGTCGTAATGGCGGCGGTGCTTGGTGGATACGCCATGACCGGCGGCCATATGGGCGCGCTTTATCAACCGGCAGAGCTTGTCATCATTGGTGGCGCGGCAGTCGGCGCGTTTATCAGCTCCAACAACGGCAAGGCAATCAAGGCCACCATGCGTGCGCTGCCGGCGCTGTTCCGCAGCAGCAAGTACAGCAAGGCGCTGTACATGGAAGTGATGGCGCTGCTCTACGTCCTGCTGTCCAAGGCCCGCCGCGAAGGCATCCTGTTCCTGGAAAAGGAAATCGCGGATCCGGCGGCCAGCAGCGTGTTCAGCCAGTATCCGCGCATCCTCGCCGATCCGGGAATGATGGAGTTCCTGACCGACTACCTGCGCATGATGGTCAACGGTAATATGAATGCCTTCGAGATCGAGGCCCTGATGGACCACGAGATCGAGACCTTCCGCCACGAGGCCGAGGTGCCGGCGCACGCGCTGCATCGCGTCGGCGACGGTCTGCCGGCCTTCGGCATCGTCGCCGCCGTGATGGGCGTGGTGCATGCGCTTGCCTCGGCGGACCTGCCGCCGGCCGAACTCGGTGCGCTGATTGCGCACGCCATGGTCGGCACCTTCCTCGGCATCTTGCTGGCCTATGGTTTCGTTTCGCCGCTGGCCGCGCGTGTCGAGCACCAGGTGGACGAGAGCGTGAAGATGTACGAGTGCATCAAGGTCACGCTGCTCGCCTCGCTCAACGGGTATGCGCCGCTGGTGGCCGTGGAATTCGGCCGCAAGGTGCTGTACTCGACTGAGCGGCCATCCTTCCTCGAGTTGGACGACCACGTCCGCGAAGTCAAGAGCATTACCTGACGTAGAGGAGCGGCAGCGATGAGCAGTGAGCACGGTTCGCATCCCATAGTCATCAAACGCATCAAGAAAAGCGCCGCCGCGCATCATGGTGGTTCATGGAAGATCGCGTACGCGGACTTCATGACCGCGATGATGGCGCTGTTCTTGGTGCTTTGGTTGCTGAAGGCACAGACCCCCAAGGATCTGCAGCAGTTGGCGGAGTACTTTCGCACGCCGCTGAAGGTGGCGATTGCGGGCGGCAACAAGAGCAGCCTGTCCTCCAGCGTGATCCCGGGTGGTGGCCTCGATATCACCCGCCAGGACGCGGAAGTCAGGAAGACCCCCGACGATGCCGTGCAGAAGGCCAAGGAGCGCCAGGAAAGCGAGCGTTTGCGCGCGCTCAAGAACCGGCTCGAGCAGATCATCGAGAATAACCCGGTGCTGCGCCAGTTCCGCCCGCAACTGCTGCTCGACATCACCAGCGAAGGTCTGCGCATCCAGATCCTCGACACGCAGAACCGGCCGATGTTCCGCACCGGCAGCGCCGCGGTTGAGCCGTATATGCGCACCATCCTGCGTGAGATCGGCCCGGTGCTCAACGAGATGCCAAACAAGGTCAGCCTGTCGGGCCATACGGACGCGGCCAACTATTCCAACGGCGAACGCACGTACAGCAACTGGGAACTGTCCTCCGACCGCTCCAATGCCTCGCGGCGCGAGTTGATAGCCGGCGGCATGAACGAGGGCAAGGTGCTGCGCGTGATCGGCCTGGCCGCGACCATGCCGCTCGACAAGAAGGACGAGATGGCACCGGTCAACCGCCGCATCAGCATCGTGGTGCTGAACCAGCGCGCGCAGTCCCGGATCGAGGCAGAGAATGCCAGCGCCGCCGAAGTTTCGGTGGCGGCAAAGGCCGGCGCAGCCGGCCAGGAAGTGCAGGCAGGCCTGGCGGCCGCCTCCGCCCCCGCAGCGCCGGCCGCATCGGCGGCCGCTGCGCAGGGCAACGCCGCCGCGGCCCCGGCCAAGCCGGGCAGTGTTCAATGAAGACCGCTTGCCATGCGGGCAGCGGGCTTCGCAGCGAATTTCAGTGAGCCAGGACGGTTATGTCTGTCGATATCGATATCACACAGTTCTACCAGACCTTCTTCGAAGAGGCTGAAGAGCTCCTCGTGGAAATGGAGCAGCTACTGCTCGGGCTGGATCTCGAATCCCCCGACGCGGAAGAGCTGAATGCGATTTTTCGCGCAGCCCACTCTATCAAGGGCGGTGCCGCTACCTTCGGCTTCGCCGCCCTGACCGAAACCACGCACCTGCTGGAAAACCTGCTCGACCGTACGCGGCGGCGGGAACTGGCGTTGTCCCGGACCATCATCGACACTTTTCTGGAAACCAAGGACGTGTTGCAAGATCAGCTCAACGCCTACCGTAATGGTACGGAACCCGATCCGGAAACGCTGGCGCGTATCTGCGCCGTTCTTCAGCAACTGGCGCTAGAGGCTGCGGGCGGTGCGCCCGCGGCAGCGGCCCCCGCACCGGCTCCGGCGGCAGCCGCCGCGCCGGCGCCGGCGCCCGCCGCGGGCGGCGGGTTGAAGGTGACGCTGATCAAGGTATCGCCGTCCGACCAGGCGCTGTTGCGTGAAGAGCTCGCCAACCTGGGCGAGATCACGGGCCAGCAGGAACAGGGCGGCGATCTCACCGTCTGGCTGCAGAGCCAGTGCAGCGCCGACGACATCATCGCCGTGTGCTGCTTCGTCGTCGATGGCGACCAGATCGTGGTGGAAGCGGCGGACGCGCCGGTTGCCCCGGCAGCAGCGGCACCGGCTCCCGCTCCGGTTCCGGTTCCGGTTCCCGCAGCCGCCGCACCGGCTCCCGCCAAGGAAAAGGCCAAGGCGCAGCCCGCCGCAGCAGCCCACGCACAGGAGTCCGGCTCGATCCGTGTGCCGACCGAAAAGGTCGACCAGATCATCAACCTGGTGGGCGAGCTGGTCATCACGCAATCGATGCTAGCGCAGACGGCCTCGGCGCTTGATCCGGTGCTGTTCGACCGCCTGTTCTCCGGCATGGGCCAGCTTGAACGCAATGCGCGCGACCTGCAGGAAGCCGTGATGTCGATCCGCATGATGCCGATGGACTACGTGTTCTCGCGCTTCCCGCGCCTGGTGCGCGACCTGGCCGGCAAGCTGGGCAAGCAGATCGACCTGGTCACCTTCGGCAAGGCCACCGAGCTCGACAAGAGCCTGATCGAACGCATCATCGACCCGCTGACCCACCTGGTGCGCAACAGCCTGGACCACGGCATCGAGACACCGGACTTGCGCGTTGCCGCGGGCAAGGAGCCCACCGGGCAGCTGATCCTGTCGGCACAGCACCACGGCGGCAACATCGTCATTGAAGTGAGCGACGACGGCGGTGGCCTGCGCCGCGACAAGATCCTCGCCAAGGCGCTGCAGAACGGCCTGCCGGTGTCGGAGAACATCAGTGACGATGAAGTCTGGCAGCTGATCTTCGCGCCGGGCTTCTCCACCGCCGAAGCGGTGACCGACCTGTCCGGCCGCGGCGTGGGCATGGACGTGGTCAAGCGGAACATCCAGGAGATGGGCGGCCACGTCGAGGTCACGTCGCGTCCTGGCCAGGGCACCACCACCCGCATCGTGCTGCCGCTGACGCTCGCGATCCTGGACGGCATGTCCGTCAAGGTGGGCGCGGAGACCTTCATCCTGCCGCTGAACTGCGTGATGGAGTCGCTGCAGCCCAAGCCGGAAGACGTACACACGGCTGCCAACAACGACCGCGTCATGCATGTGCGCGGCGAGTACCTGCCGTTGCTGGAACTGCATCGCGTGTTCAACGTGGCCGATGCCGTGCATGAGCCGACCCAGGGTATCGCCGTGATCCTGCAGGCCGAAGGCAAGCGCTTCGCGATGCTGGTGGACCAGCTGATCGGCCAGCACCAGGTCGTGCTGAAGAATCTCGAAACCAACTACCGCAAGGTGCCTTGCATTTCCGCCGCCACCATCCTCGGCGACGGCAGCGTGGCACTGATCGTGGACGTCGGTGCGCTGCAGCGCACCGGTGTGCGCCGCCAAGACCCGGCGCTTGCTTAACGCTCAGGAGAACAAGACATCATGGCCGGCATCGGACACATCGATACCCCGGGGAGCGAAGCCTCCGGGCAGGAATTCCTGGTTTTCACGCTGGGGAGCGAAGAATATGGCATCGACATTCTCAAGGTGCAGGAGATCCGCGGCTACGACGCGGTGACCCGCCTGGCGAATGCGCCTGACTTCATCAAGGGCGTGACCAATCTGCGCGGCGTGATCGTGCCGATCGTCGACCTGCGCCTGAAGTTCCGGCTCGGCAACGTGCGCTATGACCACCAGACCGTGGTCATCATCCTCAATATCGCCGGACGTGTCGTCGGCATCGTGGTGGATGGCGTTTCGGATGTGCTGACCCTGACCGGCGAAGCCATCAAGCCGGCACCGGAGTTCGGCGTTTCGGTCTCGAACGAGCACCTGACCGGCCTCGGTACCGTCGACGGCCGCATGCTGATCCTGATCGACATCGAAAAGCTGATGACCAGCCCGGAAATGGAACTGGTGGAAGCCGAGTTCGCCTGATCCCGCATTCCGGCACGCGCAAGCACGCACAAGCACGCAAAAGCGCGCATTAGCAAGACCACGGCCAACCGCCCTCGCAACACATGACGCAGCCTCGCCCAACCGCCTTTGCCGCCGGCCCGCAATCGGCGCAGCCCGCTTCCATGCGGCGCGACGAGCCGCGTGACTTCCTGCTGACCGAGCGCGACTTCGAGAAGATCCGCGCCATGATCCATCGCCGCGCGGGTATCGCGCTCGGCAGCCACAAGCGGGAGATGGTGTACAGCCGGCTGGCCCGGCGCCTGCGCACGCTGCAGCTCGTCGACTTCGGCAGCTACCTGGCCATGCTCGATGCCGACGATGGCTCCGATGAGTGGGAGTTCTTTACCAACGCGCTCACCACCAACCTGACATCGTTCTTCCGCGAGGCGCATCATTTCCCCTTGCTGGCGGAGCACGCCAAGAAGATCGGGCGGCCGTACTCCGTATGGTGCTCGGCCGCGTCGACCGGCGAGGAGCCATACTCCATCGCCATCACGCTGGCCGAAGCGCTGGGCGAGCGTGCCGCCACCGTGCTCGCCACGGACATCGATACGCAGGTCCTGGGCAAGGCCCGTTCCGGGGTCTATACCGCCGAGCAGGTGAACAAGCTTTCGCAGGAACGGCTCAAACGCTTCTTCCTCAAGGGCACCGGCCAGCGCGCCGGCGCGGTCAAGGTCAAGCCGGACCTGGCAAGCACCATCAGTTTCGAGCCGCTCAACCTGCTGGCGCCGGACTGGGGGATTCGCGAGAAGTTCGACGCGATCTTCTGCCGCAACGTGATGATCTATTTCGACAAGCCCACCCAGGGCAAGATCCTGGAACGCTTCGTGCCGCTGCTCAAGCCGCACGGACTGCTGTTCGCGGGCCACTCGGAGAATTTCTCCTACGTGACGCGCGCGTTCCAGCTGCGCGGGCAGACCGTGTATGAACTGGCGCCGCCTTCGGCCCGGCTGGGAGGTTCGTGATGCGCACCCCCCAGTTGCCTGAAGCGATCGCCACTCGCAGCTATTTCGACCGTGAGTTCGGCAAGCAGGCCATCAAGCTGTTGCCGAACGAGTATTACGTGACGCGCGAGGACGTGGTGCTTACCACCGTGCTGGGTTCGTGCGTGGCTGCCTGCATCCGCGACGAGAAGGCCGGGGTGGGGGGCATGAACCACTTCATGCTGCCGGACGACGACGGCGCGGGTGCGGACCGGCTGCTCTCCGCATCGATGCGCTACGGCTCCTACGCGCTGGAAGTGCTGATCAACGAATTGCTGAAGATGGGCGCGCGCCGCGAGCGGCTCGAAGCCAAGGTATTCGGCGGTGGCGCGGTGCTGGCCAATATGACCACGCTGAATATCGGCGATCGCAATGCCGAGTTCGTGCTCAGGTACCTGAAGGCCGAGGAGATCCGCGTGGCCGCCCAGGACCTGCGCGGCCCGCATGCTCGCCGCGTCAGCTATTTCCCGCTTACCGGGCTGGCGTTGGTGCGCCGGCTCACACGCCAGGATGACCAGGTGGTGGTCGAGCGCAACGAACGCGCCCTGGCGCGCGCCATTGCCAGCTCCGGCACCGCGCCAGAGAAGGGCGGCGCGGAACTGTTTCCACGGCGCACGCCATCGGCTGCCGTCTCCTGAACCGATAAGGATTTTTTCAAGACATGACCGCGGCCAAGATCAAGGTGTTGTGCGTGGACGATTCCGCGCTGATACGCAGCCTGATGACGGAGATCATCAATAGCCAGAGCGATATGGAGGTGGTGGGTACCGCCCCCGACCCGCTTGTGGCGCGCGACCTGATCAAGCGACTGAACCCGGATGTGCTCACGCTTGATGTGGAAATGCCACGCATGGATGGCCTGGATTTCCTGGAGCGGCTGATGCGGCTGCGGCCGATGCCGGTGCTGATGGTATCGTCGCTGACCGAGCGCGGTTCGGAAATCACGATGCGCGCGCTGGAGCTGGGTGCGGTGGATTTCGTTACCAAGCCCAAGCTCGGTATCCGCGACGGCCTGATGGACTACACCGACACCATCGCCGACAAGATTCGCGCGGCTTCGCGCGCGCGCATCCGCAGCGCCGCGCCGGCCAGCGCGGAGGCGGCAGTGCCTGCGGCCCCGATGCTGCGCAGCCCGTTGCTGTCCACGGAAAAGCTGATCATCGTCGGTGCATCCACCGGCGGCACCGAGGCCATCAAGGAATTCCTGATGCCGATGCCGCCGGATTGCCCGGCGGTGCTGATCGTCCAGCACATGCCGGCCGGCTTTACGCGCTCGTTCGCGCAGCGCCTGGACGGCCTGTGCCGGATCACGGTCAAGGAGGCGGAGCACGGCGAACGCGTGCTGCCCGGCTACGCTTATATCGCGCCGGGAGACTCGCACCTGCTGCTCGCGCGCAGCGGGGCCAACTATGTGGCCCACCTGTCGCAGGAGCCGGCGGTCAACCGCCACCGGCCGTCGGTGGAGGTGCTGTTCGACTCCGCGGCCAAGCATGCCGGCAAGAATGCCATCGGCGTAATGCTGACCGGTATGGGCAAGGACGGGGCGCAAGGCATGCTGCGCATGCGCGAGGCCGGCGCCTACAACCTGGCGCAGGACGAAAGCAGTTGCATCGTGTTCGGCATGCCCAAGGAGGCGATTGCCGCCGGCGGGGTGCATGAGGTAGTACCGCTGCACGCGATGAGCCAGCGCGTGATGGCGCGCCTGGCCACCTTCGGGACGCGCGCGCAGCGGGTTTGACGGGGCACAAGCGCTTGCCCGGCCGCATACCGGAGGGGCAGGCGCAGGTATTGAAGCAACTTTCCACAACTGTATTGGAGCCGTTAGAGTGGACAAGAACATGAAGATCCTGGTGGTCGATGACTTCCCCACCATGCGTCGCATCATCCGCAACCTGCTTAAGGAACTGGGCTTTGCCAACGTCGAGGAAGCCGAAGACGGCGCCGCCGGCCTGGAGAAGGTCAAGGACGGCAGCTTCCAGTTCGTCATTTCCGACTGGAACATGCCGAACATGGACGGCCTGAGCATGCTGCAGGCGATCCGCGCCGAAGGGCCGCTGGCCAAGCTGCCGGTGCTGATGGTGACGGCCGAGGCCAAGAAGGAAAACATCATCGCCGCGGCGCAAGCCGGCGCGAACGGCTATGTGGTCAAGCCGTTCACGGCAGCGACGCTCGACGAGAAAATCACCAAGATCTTCGAGAAACTGGCGAAGGAAGGGGCATAAGGTGGGCGATATGTCGACGACTCCGACTCTCAGCAACGAATCTGCCGAGCAGCTGTTCCAGCGCATTGGCGCCCTGACACGGATGCTGCGCGACAATATGCGCGAATTGGGGCTCGACAAGGAAATCGAGCGTGCCGCCCAGGCCATCCCCGATGCGCGCGACCGGCTCAGCTATATCGCCTCCATGACCGAGCAGGCTGCCGAGCGCACGCTGACCGCGGTGGAGCTGGCGCAGCCGATCCAGGCCGGCATGGAGAAGCAGGCCGAGGCGCTGGACAAGCGTTGGGAAGCCTGGTTCGACAAGCCGGTGGAGCTGGGTGACGCGCGTGAACTGGTGCTCGATACCCGTGCCTTCCTGACGGACGTGCCGCAGCAGGCCCGCGCAACCGGCAGCCACCTGCTCGACATCATGATGGCGCAGGACTTCCAGGACCTGACCGGCCAGGTTATCAAGAAGATGATGGACATGATCCATTCCCTGGAGCAGGAATTGCTGCAGGTGCTGATTGATAACGTGCCGGCCGATCGTCGGGTGGAGGCGCCGGCTACGCTGATGAACGGGCCGCAGGTCAACCCGGAAGGCAAGGCCGATGTGGTTTCCGACCAGTCGCAGGTGGACGACCTCCTCGCCAGCCTGGGGTTCTGACCGTCCTGTCCAGGCCACCGCGGCGCCCTTGCCGTGGCGTCGCGGCGGCCTGGCCGGATTTGCCGGCGCATTGTCGGTAAAGCCTCCGCCGCCATGGCGGAGGGTGGCGCGCCGCATCCGCCCGCGCCGCGCCCGGGGCGGCGCCATCCCGCAAACAGCGCCAGAATCCCCGCCCTATTCCCCCTAATGCCCGCCGCTTCCCGCTCCGATAATCGTCCCTGACGAACGGCCGCATGCCGCTTCGTAACGGAGCGGCCATGTCCGAAGAAAGCGATCTCGAGAAAACCGAACCTGCCTCATCGCGGCGCCTGGAAAAGGCGCGCGAGGAGGGGCAGGTCGTGCGTTCGCGGGAACTCGCCACGCTGATCATGCTGATGAGCGGCGTGGCGGGCCTGTCGATGCTGGGCGGCACGCTCGCCAGCAAGCTCGACGCTGTATTGCACGCCGGCCTGGCCTTCGAGCCGGCCGTTGCCTTCGATACGTCGCGCATGATGTCGCACTTTGCCATGACGGTCTGGGAAGGCCTGCTGGCCTTCCTGCCGCTGCTGCTCCTTTTTGGCGTGGCGGCGCTGGCCGGCCCCATGCTGCTGGGCGGCTGGCTGTTCTCCGCCAAATCTTTCGCCCCCGATTTTTCCCGGCTCTCGCCGCTCAAGGGGTTGGGCCGGCTGTTCTCCTCGCAATCGCTGGTGGAACTTACCAAGGCCATCGCCAAGGCATTGCTGGTTGGCAGCGTGGCCGGCTGGGTGCTGTGGCGGCGGCTGCCCGAGGCTGTCGCGCTGATGAGCGCACCGATCCACGAGGCGCCGCGGCACATGCTGGAGATGGTGCTGAGCGGCTGCGCCATGGTGGCGGGTTCGCTGGTGCTGGTGGCGGCGATCGACGTGCCCTGGCAGTACTGGACGTTTTACAAGAAGCTGCGCATGACCAAGGAAGAGGTCAAGCAGGAGCACAAGGAAAGCGAAGGCGACCCGCATATCAAGGCGCGCATCCGCCAGCAGCAGCGCGCCATGGCAAAGCGCCGCATGATGTCCGAGGTGCCCAAGGCTGACGTGGTGGTGACCAACCCCACGCACTTCGCCGTGGCGCTGCGCTATGAAGAAGGCCGCATGAGCGCGCCGCGCGTGGTGGCCAAGGGCAGCGAGGCGATTGCCGCGCGCATTCGCGAGATCGCCGTCGAGAACGGCGTGCCGTTACTGTCCGCGCCGCCGCTGGCGCGCGCGCTGCACCGTCACGTAGAGCTGGGCCAGGAAATCCCGGCCGGCCTGTACACCTCCGTGGCCGAAGTTCTGGCCTGGGTCTATCAACTGAAGCACTGGCACCACAGCAACGGCCCGCACCCGGAGGCACCCTCCGAGTTGCCGGTGCCTGACGAGTTTGCCGTACCGGAAAGCCAAGCATGAACGCATTGACCTCGCTGTTCAACCTGCCCGGCGGGCGGGGAGGCGGCCAGATGAAGGCCCTGGCCGGCCCGCTGCTGATCATCATGATCCTCGGCATGATGATCCTGCCGCTGCCGCCTTTCGTACTGGACCTGTTGTTTACGTTCAACATCGCCCTGTCGATCATGGTGCTGCTGGTAGGCATGTACACGCAGAAGGCGCTGGATTTCGCCGCCTTCCCGGCGGTGCTGCTGTTCACCACGCTGCTGCGCCTGTCGCTCAACGTGGCCTCGACCCGTGTCGTGCTGATGGAAGGGCACACCGGGCCGGACGCCGCGGGCAAGGTGATCGAGGCCTTCGGCCACTTCCTGGTGGGCGGCAACTTCGCCGTGGGTATCGTGGTGTTCGCCATCCTGGTGGTGATCAACTTCATGGTCATCACCAAGGGTGCGGGGCGTATCGCCGAAGTTGGCGCGCGCTTCATGCTCGATGCCATGCCCGGCAAGCAGATGGCGATCGACGCCGACCTCAACGCCGGCCTGATCAACGAAGACGGCGCCAAGAAGCGCCGCGCCGAGGTATCGCAGGAATCGGACTTCTACGGCGCCATGGACGGTGCCAGCAAGTTCGTGCGCGGCGATGCCGTGGCGGGCCTGATGATCATGTTCATCAACGTTGGCGCCGGCATGGTGGTGGGCATGGTGCAGCACGACCTGGACTTCGCCACCGCGGTGCGCAACTACACCCTGCTGACCATCGGCGACGGCCTGGTGGCGCAGATCCCGGCGCTGGTGATCTCCACCGCCGCCGGTGTGATCGTGTCGCGGGTCTCCAACGAGCAGGACGTGGGCCAGCAGCTGACCGGCCAGCTGTTCTCCAATCCGCGCGTGCTGTACCTGACCGGCGCCATCATCGGCATGATGGGCATCATCCCCGGCATGCCGCACTTCGCTTTTCTGGCCTTTGCCGGCGCACTGGTGTGGTTCGGCCGCTACGTGGCACGGCGTGACGCGTCGCAGGCGCAGGAGAAGAAGCGCGAGGACCGCGCTCCCGCGATGGTGCCCGAGTCGACCGAAGCCAGCTGGGACGACGTCAGCCTGGTGGACCCGCTCGGCATGGAAGTGGGCTACCGCCTGATCCCACTGGTAGACCGCGCGCAGAACGGCGAACTGCTCGGCCGCATCAAGAGCATCCGCAAGAAGGTGGCGCAGGAGATCGGCTTCCTGGTGCCGGTGGTGCATATCCGCGACAACCTGGAACTCAAGCCCAACGCCTACCGCATTACGCTCAAGGGCGTGGAGATCGGCCGCGGCGAAGCGACGCCCGGGCAGTGGATGGCGATCAACCCCGGCCAGGTCTCCGGCCCGCTGCCGGGCACGCCCGGCCAGGATCCGGCATTCGGCCTGCCGGCGGTGTGGATCGAGGGCGGTCTCAAGGAGCAGGCGCAGATCTACGGCTACACCGTGGTGGACGCCAGCACGGTGGTGGCCACTCACCTCAACCACCTGATCCATATGCACGCGGCCGAACTGCTTGGCCGCCAGGAAGTGCAGTCGCTGCTGGACCGCATCGCCAAGGAATCGCCCAAGCTGACTGAAGACCTGGTGCCCAAGGTCATCACCCTCACCGCGCTGCAGAAGATCCTGCAGAACCTGCTGGACGAGAGCGTGCCGATCCGCGACATGCGCACCGTGCTGGACGTGGTGGCCGAGCACGCGCCGAAGATCAGCGATCCCAACGAACTCACGTCGCTGGTGCGCGTGGCGCTGGGGCGTGCCATTACGCAGCAGTGGTTCCCCAACGGCGCCGATCTCCAGGTCATCGGCCTCGACGCCGGGCTGGAACGCGTGCTGTCGCAAGCGCTCACTAACGGCGGCGGCATCGAGCCTGGCCTGGCCGATGCCCTGCTGCAGCAAACGCAAAATGCGGTGAACAGGCAGGAACACCTGGGGCTGGATCCCGTGCTGCTGGTGCCGCATCCGCTGCGCCCGCTGCTGGCGCGCTTCCTGCGCCGGACCATGCCGCAGCTCAAGGTGCTCTCGCATGCCGAGGTGCCGGACAACAGGAATATCAGGATCACCGCCATGATCGGTGGCGCAGCGTGAGGGGTTTCGCAAAATGAGCGTAGCTAAATTCGTGGCGGCCAATGGCCGCGAGGCCTTGCGCCAGGTGCGCGAGGCAATGGGACCGGACGCCGTGGTGCTGTCCAACCGCACCGTCGAGGGCGGCGTGGAGATTGTCGCCATGCGCGACACCGATCTCGGCGCCATCGCCAGCAGCGCACCAGTATTCACGCCGCCGCCCGCCGCTGTGGTGGCCGTCGACGGCGCCCTCGGCGACCTGCGCGGCGAACTGCAGACCATGCGCGCCATGATGGAGCGGCAGTTCTCCGGCGTGGGCACCCACAGCTTGCCGTCGCTGGGCGGCGATCCGCTGCGCGACTCGCTCTTCACCTGGTTAGTGACTGCTGGCTTCTCCGGACAGCTTGCGCGATCGCTGCTCGGCCACCTGCCGCTGGGTCATGACCGGCCCGCCGCCATGACCTGGATCCGCCAGGAACTGGCGCGCAAGGTCCCGGTGCTCAACGACGAAGATGCGCTGTTCGCCCAGGGTGGCGTGCTGGCGCTGGTCGGCCCCACCGGCGTGGGCAAGACCACCACCACGGCCAAGCTGGCAGCGCGTTTCGTGCTCAAGCACGGCCCGGAACGCCTGGCCCTGCTGACCACCGACACTTTCCGTATCGGTGCGCACGAGCAACTGCGCATCTACGGCGACATCCTGGGCGTGCCTGTGCACGCGGTCAAGGATGCGGCCGACCTGCGCTTCGCGCTGGCGGCGCTGACCGATAAGCACCTGGTGATCATCGACACCGTCGGCATGAGCCAGCGCGACCGCAACCTGTCAGAGCAGATCGCCATGCTGGCCGGCGTGCAGGCGCCGGTGCAGCGCATCCTGTTGCTCAACGGCGCCAGCCACGGCGACACCCTCAACGAAGTCGTGCACGCCTACCGCCACGATGCCACGCCCGACGGCGGCATCGACGGCTGTATCGTCAGCAAGCTGGATGAAGCCACGCACCTGGGCTCCGTGCTCGACGTGGTGATCCGGCACCGCCTGCCGGTCTACTACGCCTCCACCGGCCAGCGCGTGCCCGAGCACCTTGAACTCGCCAACGGGGCGTCCCTGGTCGAGCGCGCGTTCCAGACGCCGCGCCGCGGCTCCGTATTCGCCGACGCGGAAGCCGCGCGCCGTGCCATGCCCGCGCAGGACGATGGCGACGCCACCCGCGCGGCCAGCGCCGGCGGCGCCGACGGCATGCTGCGCTCGCTGACCGACAACGCCAACGCGGTGGGCGATTGCGTCCAGCAGTTGAACGCTGGCAGCTACAGCTTCGAGCTGGTCCGCTCGCTCTGGCAGCAGCGCGCCGAGAACGCGCCCTCGCCGCGCCTGATGGCGCAGCAGGTGCGCGAAGCCGCCTGCCGCGACCTGAGCCGTCATTGCGATCGTTTCGTGCTTTCGCTCAGCGCCACGGTCGCCGCGCCGGTGGCAGGGCGCCGCGCGCCGCGCCCGTGGCAACACACGCTCTGGCTGGCGGACCGCGACGGCCTGCCGCTGGCGGCGGCCGCCGCGCCCGCCGGCCGCACGGGCCCGGCGCTGCAAGCCGGGCAAGGCGGATGGGAAGCCGACGCTGCCACCCTGTGCGCCGCCATCGCCGCCGCCCGTACCGTGGTCAATCTGCTGGATGCCATGCCCGCCGCCGCCACGCTGGCGCGCTGGCGGCAAGCCGGCGAGCGCTGGCTTGCCACCGCGCGCAAGACCACGCGCGTGGTCAGCGGTGGCGCGGCCGTCAAGCTCGATGCGCTGGCCGAAACGCTGACCTTCCACGCGGTGGACGACATGGACTATCGCGGCCGCGACGCCGTGCAGTGGATCGCGCGAACGCCGGTGCGCGTGCTTGAGGGGCAGGCACGTGGCACGCGCGGCGCCGCTGAGAGCGGCATCGAGGCCGGCCTGCTGGTGTCGCGCGTGGTCGATCGCGAGAACGGCCAGACGCTAGCCGTTCACTACCTGCTGTGCGACCCGGCGTTGTCGGCCGAGGGCGTGCAACTGGCCCGCTGGGCCCGCTGGGCTGAAGCCGGCGAAGCGCAACTGCGCACGCTGCGCCACGCAATGGATCACCTGGGGCAAGGCGGGCAGGCAGGCAGCAACGAATCCTCGCTGGCCGAAGCGCAAGCCTGCGCGCGTCTGCTCGCCCTGCAGATGGCGGTAGCCGCGCTGCGGCTGGAGCAAGCGTGCGACGACAGCGCCGCTGCGTTCCTGGCGCGGCTGACCGGCCGCGCGCCCGCCCGCCAGATGCCGGCCGCCGCCGTGCTGGTGGAAGGCCTCGGCCGTTTGCTGGCCTTGCTCGACGTGCTGGAGAACTACCCCGGCCGAGGCGGCCGCGCCACGCCGTCCGCTACCCACCTAGCGCCGCAGGAGGCCTTTCATCCCGGCGACGCCGGCGGCCTGCTCGAAGCGAGCATGAACGGCAGCCGCATGTTGCAAACGCTGACGCAGGGAGAATAAGACGTGACTTCACTCGCCTCCGACCAGGCGGAAAGCTTGCGGCGCCTGCTGGCGCCCCGCGCCACGCGCCGCATCGCGGTGGTCGCGAGCGATGCCGGTGCGGGCGCCACCACGGTAGCCCTGGGGCTGGCCAACGCACTCGCCATGCAAGGCGAGCGCGTGCTGCTCATCGATGAAGACCGCTTCGGCGCCCGCGCGACCCGCCTTGCCGGCGCCATGCCGGAAGGCACCCTGGCCGCCGTGCTGGGCGGCACCGTGACGCTGGAAGCCGCGCTGGGCAAGCGCCCGGCCGGCACCATCGCGGTGTTGCCTGGCAGTTCGCAGGCCAGTGGCGGACTGCAGGCGCTGAACGGCTTTCGCACCGTGCTCACCGATGCCCGCAGCGACGCGGACGGAGGCCTGTCGCAGGTAGCCGGCACGGCGCACAACCTCGTTGTGGTACTGCGCGCGGAGCCGGCCTCGATCAAGGCCGCCTATGCTTGCATCAAGCGGCTCAATCACCTGTACGCCTGCCGGCGCTTCCACCTGGTGATCAATGCGGCCGCCGGCGATGCCGCCGCGAGTGCCGTGCTGGGCAACCTGGCGCGCACCGCCAGCCAGTATCTCGGCGTCGAGGCGAGCCCTGCCGGCAGCCTGCCGTACGACCCGCTGGTGGAACGCAGCGGGGCACTAGGCCGCTGCGTGGTCGAGGCCTTTCCCGCCTCGCCCGCTACCGCCGCGCTACGCCGCATCGCCACGGGCATTGCCAACTGGCCCTTGTCCACCGATTCCCGTTCAACCCCGACGGCGCCGCTGGCGCCGTCAGCCCCGGCCCTGGCTTAAACGCCGCGGCCTGCAGCCAGGACTCACGAGAATTCCACCATGTACACGATTCAGGGAAAGCTCGAACAGACCGACACCGTGACGGCGCATGCCTCGCTGGTGCGTCGCATCGCCCTGCAACTGGCAGCCAAGCTGCCTGCCAGCGTGCAGCTCGATGACTTGATCCAGGCTGGCATGATCGGCCTGCTTGACGCCGCCAAGCGCTACGAGGACACCCACGGTGCGCGTTTCGAGACCTATGCCAGCCAGCGCATTCGCGGCGCCATGCTTGACGAGGTGCGCGCCAACGACTGGCAGTCGCGCAGCCTGCGCCAGTTCACCCGGCGCATCGAACGCACCGTGCGCGGCCTGGAGCAAACGCTGGGCCGCGCGCCGCTCGACTCCGAAGTGGCACAGGAGCTTGAGCTGCCGCTCGACGAATACCAGACACTGCTCAATGAAGTCTATGGCTGCCAGCTGCTGCACTACGAGGACTTCGAGCGCTCCGGCGAAGAGGACTTCCTGGACCGGCACCTGAGCGTCAGCGACGATGGCAACCCGCTCACCGTGCTGATGGAAAGCGGCATGCGCGAAGCGCTGATCCGTGCCATCGAGCGGCTGCCGGAACGGGAAAAGCTGGTGCTGTCGTTGTGCTACGACCAGGAGCTCAATTTGCGCGAGATCGGGGCGGTGCTGGAGGTGACGGAGTCGCGGGTCTGCCAGATTCGCAGCCAGGCTATTACGCGGCTTCGTTCGCAGTTGCGCGGCTTGCTATGAGGGGCTGGTGCCACCGTCTTGGCGCTGCGGTGCTGGCCGTAGCCTGCTGCGCGGCCTGGGCCGCGCCCGCCGGGCCGCTTCATTCCTGGTCGGCTTCCGTGAACGGGCCTGCGCTGCATGGCAAAGGGTTGCGGACGATGTCGCCGCCGATCTTGCCTACCGGTTACTTGCCGCAGGCGGAGGGGGCTATTACCACCGTGCGCTGGCGATATAGTTTTGCTACTACGCCGCCTAATGAGCTGCAGGCTTATTTGTGCAATGCGCAGCGTTGTGTGTTGCTGCCGGGGGCGGAGGGACTTACCGAGGCGTTTAGCGGGGATGATGCGGCGAAGGGGTTTGTGTTTGCGTTTCAGGTGCCTGGGCGGGGGGCGCTGATGCCGGTGTTGTTGGGGCAGTCGAATCAGATTACGGTTAGTTTTAGGTGATGTTTTGCTGTTGCTGTTGCTGGCGGCGGGTTATAAAAACCCTAAATTCAAAAGCTTAACGTCAAAGGCTTAAAGTCAAAGGCGGTTTCACCCCCTGCGGGGGGCGACC